>NZ_BAKW01000003.1 GCF_000614545.1 Asaia platycodi JCM 25414
CCGCCACTACCCAATAAACGGGATGAAGGACCGGACATTTTTTCTCAGACCCGACCGTGCATGATGCCGGAAGTAACAAGCGCGGTTACGTTTCTGTCTCCTCGAGCTCGGTCATGTCCGTCTGGCTGTCCGATATTGCACGGCAGACGAGATTGTCGGCATTTCGACACGACACGCCTTGCGTCAGACGTCGAGCGGGCTCACCGAGAAGCAACTAGGTCTCAGACAGAACTTCGATGACCGCGTCACCGTAGCGTTTGAGCTTCGACGCCCCCACGCCTTTGATCAACGACAGCTCTTCAACACTCTCCGGGTTCTCGCGGGCGATCTCTGTCAGAACGGCATCGTGAAAAATGACATAAGGGG
Source organism: Asaia platycodi JCM 25414 (assembly GCF_000614545.1). Taxonomy (GTDB): domain Bacteria; phylum Pseudomonadota; class Alphaproteobacteria; order Acetobacterales; family Acetobacteraceae; genus Asaia; species Asaia platycodi. Next base: position 367 of record NZ_BAKW01000003.1, read on the forward strand.
GTATTTCCTGCTCTCGCGCTTCGTCGCGCCGCCACTGACGCAATGCGTCGAAGCGATGACGCTCCTGTTCGTCAAGGGAGTCTACCAATGTGGAGGCGGACGCCGCTCGGCCTGCGCTTGCAGCAGGCTTGAGCGGATCCACACGCAGACGCAGGCTCTCTTCACCGCGCAAGAGGGGACGTGCAGCGTCGACATCCAGACCAAGTGCGCCATGCTCGCCGCTCATCCTGATCGCGCCGCGCGCGATCAACTGGCGAATGACGCCGCGCCACCATTGCTCGGAATGCTCCTTGCCCACACCGAACACCGTCAGATGCTGATGGGCATGGCGCTCGATGGCCTCGGTCAGCTTCCCGCGCAGGACCGTCGTGAGATGCACGGCGCCGAAACGCTGGCCAGTGCGATAGATCGCTGAAAGTACTTTTTGTGCCGCCTCAGTACCATCGAAAGTCTGGGCGGGACTGCGGCAATTATCGCAATGGCCGCAAGGCGTCGAAAGCGCCTCACCGAAACAGGCCAGAAGTGCCTGAGTACGACAACCGACTGTTTCTGTCAGCGCGATCATGCTTTCGAGACGCGCCTGCATGACGCGTTTTTCGGTATCTGGCGCCGTCGATTGTTCGAGCCAGTGACGCGCACGGGCCATGTCTTCACCGCCATAAAGCAGGAGCGTATCCGCAGGCTCGCCGTCACGGCCGGCACGACCGATCTGCTGGTAATAGGCCTCAGGCGAGGCGGGCATGTCCAGATGGACCACGCAACGCACATCGGGACGGTCGATCCCCATGCCGAAAGCGACGGTTGCAACAATCACCATCGGTTCGCCACTGCGAAACCGCATTAATGTTGCGTGTTTCTCCTGAGACGACAGCCCGGCATGATAAGGCAGCGCGTTGAACCCTCGCTCCCTCAAACTCTTCGCCATGCGTTCAGTCCGGTTGCGACTGCCGCAATAGACGATTGCCGCATCTTCGCGATGAGGCGTGAGCGCATCCTGAACCTGTTTCGTCTCCGACCCTTTGGGCGACGCTGCGAGAAAAAGATTGGGACGGTGAAAGCTGGACGTTAGGCGTCTCGCTTCAGGCATACCCAACGCCAGCAGGATGTCGTCCTGCGTGCGTGAATCGGCAGTCGCCGTGAGCGCGATGCGCGGCACACCCGGAAAGACGCTCGGCAAATCGGCCAGAGCGCGATATTCGGGCCGGAATTCATGCCCCCATGCCGAGACGCAATGGGCCTCGTCTATGGCGAGTACCGAAACCGGATTACGCGCCAGCCAGCGGGCGGTACCGGGTGAGACGAGACGCTCGGGCGAGACATATAGAAGATCGATACGTCCCTCTCGCAGATCGGCCCGTGTCTGGTCGAGGCGATCGGAAGGAAGTTCGGAATGGAGTGCTGCGGCATTGACGCCAAGCTGACGCAGGGCGGCAACCTGATCGTCCATCAGCGCAATCAGCGGGGAGATGACGATACCCATACCTGGGCGGCACAGCGCAGGAACCTGATAGCAGAGGCTTTTACCGCCGCCGGTCGGCATGATGACGAGCACGTCCTCACCCGCCATGACCGCACTGATCACGTCTTCCTGCTGGCCACGGAATGAGTCGAAGCCGAAGACGCGATTCAGAACCGCGTCAGGCGTCTCGCATCCATCGATGCCTGAGGAAGAGGGGTCAATGCCGGTCAAAGAGCGGGGTTTGTCGTGCGACTGAGGAATCAGGGCGTGGAAGGATCGACTTCGATCGTCACCAGACGCGAGGCAACACTGGCATCCTCGTTATTCTTGGGCGGATGGGCGATCTGCGTGATTTGCGCCCCGCCGACACCGGCCTTGGTCAAGGCCGCCGCAACGACCTTCGCGCGTTCGACAGAAAGCATCTCATCGGCGGAGAGATTGCCATGCGCCCCTGAATGACCGATCACTTCGACGGTCTTGGCGTGGTTATCGCGCGCATCAGCCGCGGCCTTGTCGATAATGGCCTGGGCCGTTGGCGAAACAGAGGTCGAAGCAGGTTCAAAAAAGACAGGGTAACGGTCGCGATCGGCCCCGCTTGTACAGGCCGAAAGACCTGCGAGGGTGCAGACCGACAACATCACAGGCAGACGACGCATCATTATTTCCTTTTCGAATCGCCGTGACATCCACGGGGCCGTATTTCTGTCACTGCCGTGTGACACTCTTTCCGTCAAGCAGACCGCTCTCACGCCGTTCACAGCGGCAGCGGATGCGCCTTGCCGCCCTCGAGCCGCCAGGCATGGTCAAGGCTCTCAACCCCCGTCAGGCGATGGGCGATGAGAATGACCGTGCGCCCCTGCATCGTACGACCCAGCGTCTCGAGAAAAGCGCGCTCGGTCGCCGAATCGAGCCCGGTCGCTGGCTCGTCGAGCACCATGACAGGCGCATCCTGAAGCAGGGTGCGCGCCAAGGCGATACGCCGCCCCTGCCCGCCCGAGAGCCGCGCCCCGCTCTCACCGATCCAGCTGTCGAGCCCATCGGGAAGAGCCTGCACGGTTTCGGCGATCTCGGCTCGCTCCAACGCGTCCCACAGACTCGCATCATCCACATTATTGCGTCCGAGCAGCAGGTTATTGCGAATGGTGTCGGCAAAAAGATGCGTCGACTGGGAAAGCCAGCCGATGCGCGATCGCAGACTTTCGGTGTCAAGCGTATCGAGCGTATGCCCCCCAAACAGGATCTCCCCCCGCTCGGGCGTCGTGACCTTGAGCAACAGGGCTGCGAGACTGGATTTTCCTGCCCCCGAAGGGCCGATCAACGCCACATGCTCGCCTGCGTGAATCGTCATGGAAAGTCCATCAAGCACGGGCCCCCGGCTGCCCCCCCACCGGAAATGAACATCGCGCAGAACAATATCTCCCCCCTCAGGCGCGGCGCATCCCTGTGCAACGGGAGCATCCTGGTCCGCAATGGCGACAACGCGCTGCGCCGCCTGGCTGACCTGCCCGGCGAGAACGCTGGTACGCGCCAGGGTGGCGACAGACTCAAAAACCGTACCCGTCAGAAAGACCAGCGCGACGCCGGACAGAAAGCTCACCCCCAGCCCGGCAATACCGGCGAGGGCCAACAGAATAACCGACAGTGCCATCTGCCCGCACAGATAGGACAGCGCTCCTGCCCCGGCCATCGCCCTTTGCTGCGCGCGCTGAGCCCCATGCAATCGCGCTTCTTCTCGCGTGATTCGCTCGGCCAGACGACCTTCACCTGAAAAAGCGCGAGCCTCGCGCAAGCCTGTCGCAAGATCGAGCGCCGCAACACGCAATGAGGATTCCGCATGACGCATGTCGCCGCTTCGCTTCGCGGCCAGATGCGCAGCCAGAAACGGAATCAGCACAGCCGCAATGACAAAAAGTCCGGCAAGCAACGCGCCGAGACGCCAATCCTGCCTGCCTGCCATGAAGGTCAGAACAGGCAACGAAACCAGAATACCCAGCGCAGGTACGGCAAGGCGCAGATAGAGATTATCGAGAAGCTCGATATCGCCCACCAGACGGTTCATCAAATCGCCTGCCCGACGGAAGCCGAGCCCCGCTGCGGCGCCCCCGGCGAGGTGAGTGAAGAACCAGACACGCAGCGCAGCGAGCGCACGGAACATGGCGTCATGCGCGAAAAGGCGCTCGGCATAGCGCAGCAGAATACGCGCCCCACCAAACAAACGCAGCACCCCGAACGCAAGCGTAGCGCCAATGGCGAGTGCCGAGACACCGAGGCCCGCATTCCACATCAGGCAAGGCTGCTCAGCAGAGCCAGAGCCGAAAGCAGCAGACCAAAACCAAGCCTGCCGTAGAACGGTCGCCAGACACCTAGAATGCGACGCAATGCCCCACTATTCCGGTGCAACTCGGCCTGGCGCCGCGCCGTCGTACAGGGTTTAGCCTTCATGCTGTCGCTCATGCGCCAGGCTCCGCTGTTACAGACCGACCGAGCCGTAGCGATTGCGTCCCGAGCGCCTTCATCGCCGCAGAGTGAGCACTGAGAATGACAGTCCTTCCCTCGGAAAGACGACGCAGCGCCTCGATAATCTCAGCCTCGGTTTCCGGGTCGAGATGAGCGGTCGGCTCGTCAAGCAGCAGCAGCGGTGCGTCCTTGAGGTAAGCGCGGGCAATCGCCACGCGCTGGGCCTGCCCGCCCGAAAGCCCGAACCCACCCTCGCCAATAACCGTGTCGAGGCCCTCTGGCAGATCTTTCAGGAAATGATCGATCGCTGCCGCCTCGATTGCACGCTGCAAGCGGGTCTCGTCGGCGTCAGGGCGCGCGAACAGCAGATTATCGCGCAGGCTGCCTGCAAAAAGCACTGGCTTCTGGCCGATCCAGGCAAGATGGCGCGCAATATCGCGGCCTCGCAATGTTGCGATGTCGCGGTCATTGAACCGGATGGTCCCTGCGCTCGGCTTGATAAAGCCAAGCAGCAACTCGATGAGCGTCGACTTGCCAGCGCCAGACGGACCATCGAGCACGAGAATGTCACCCGGCGAGACCGAAAAATCGAGATTTTCGAAAACATAAGGCGCCGTCTCGGTCCATCGATAGGACAGGCCTTCTGCCTTGACGGTCACGACCAGAACCGGCGGGATGAGATCAGATCTGTCTTCCTCACCCAGCAGAGTTTCACCATTCTCGATCGCCTCCATGGCCTCAGCAGCACCTGCCGCATGGGCGCGATCCTGATAAGCCAGAGCGAGCCCCCGGAACGGGGCAAAAAACTCCGGCACGAGGAAAAGTGCAAAGAGCGTCTCGGTGAAATGAGGAGCAGGATAGATGCTCGGCGCCGCAAAAGCGTCGATATGAATGAAATGCCCCTGTGTGAGCACAATCATGATGATCGCAACCACCATGGCGATGTCGATCGCGGCCGATGAGAGAAACGCGATGCGCAGGATCTTCATGGTGCGTTTACGAAGATCGTCGGCGGCGCCTGACAAGGCACTGGCTTCACGATCTGTCGCGTTCGAGAGAACGATCGTGGCTATCCCCCTGATACGGTCGAGGAATCGCGCCTGCAGACGAACCATCGCGAGAAACTGGTTGCGTGAGGCCAGAGCCGCCCCGATACCGAAAACAGCCTGAGAAACCGGTACGAGCGTCCCGCACACAGCCAGAATGAGCGCCGCACGCGGATCAACCACGAAAACAGCGAGCAGCACGAAAGCAGGAAACACCATCCATGTCATTGAGGCGGGAAGCCACCGGGCAAAATACCCGTCGAGCACTTCAATACGATCGACCAGAAGAGCGGCGATTTCGGCTGAATGCTGACGACGCAACAGCGCGGGACCGATACCGATCACTGAATCCAGAACGGAACGACGCAGACGTTCTCTGGCGGCGATACCGGCGCGTGCGGCCAGATTTTCCTGAAAATAGAGACAAAGGGCACGACAGGCCGAAAGTGCGGCGAACGCAGCGACAAGACCGAGCACCTGAGCCCCGCGTGTCTGGAGCAACGACCCGATGACAGACGCCAGACACCAGGCCTGACCGATGCCGATCAGCGTGTTGAAAGACCCGACAGCGACGACGGGCAGCGCCGCACGTCTGGCCGGGCCGGATTGCTGCCGGACCCAAGCCCGTACCAGTTTCTTGTCTACACCGCTCATGATGGGTGGATATAGGCAATCCGGGCACGAAACGGTAGAGTTTCACCTGAGAGATTGCAGAACATTTAGACGTCTCCCCGTGTCAATGCGCCGCCATTTTTTGGCTTTCCGACCTGTACAGGATCTGCCTGACCGAAGAACTCCATGTCGCGCGACTAATATGCCCCGCCTTCCCGCGCCGTTGGTTACGAGAGAAAATCAAACAGACGGCACGAAAAAAAGAAACCCCGACGCAAAGCGACGGGGTTTCCCGGCATCTCTGAGCGACTTCAGAAGCCGCTGCCAAAGAGGATATTGTGCCTTACTGGCCCGAGCTGGCTGGCATCGTAGAAGACGGCATCTTCATCGAAGGGTCCATCGGCATAGGAGCCGGTGCCGGCGCGGTTGCGCTGGCGGCGGGCGCTGACATCGGAGCCGTTACGGGAACCGGCGTCTGGGCTTGTTGCAGGCTGCGGGCGTTCAGATCTTCGGTTGCTTCAGAGCCCTTTGCCGCCTTGGCGCCCTTCTTGTGCATTTCACTCTTGCTGGCATGAGCCTTGTGCGGCGCATGCTTGGCGAAAGCAGGAGTTGCAACGACGAAGGTGGCAGCCATCAGGGTGGCGCACAGCTTGGAAAACTTCATGTCTCTTCCTTCCGATAGTCTCAGATCTGAAAGCTCCACCCAAGCAAACCGCTCGAGAGGAAACTTTTCAACGACCACAGAACGTAACGGAGCCGATGCGGTTGCGCGTCTTTTTAAAAACGAGCGCGTGATCAGTCGCGAATAACCGCACCGAGTTGGGAAGACACCCCGTAGATATCGCGAGCACGCTTGATGAAGGCCGAAACCATCAGGCGAACACCTTCATTAAAGACAACACCAATTGCGTTTTGAAGCAGGCGCGAACGGAACTCGAAATCGACAAAAAAATCCACCAGACAGCCACGGGCGTCTGGCGTGAAGGTCCAGACATTATTCAGATAACGAAAAGGCCCCTTCTCGTAGCGCACGCGAATGCGGTTGGGTCGCTCCAGCGTTACGCGGCTGGTGAAGGTTTCGCGAAAGGGCCCGAAACCCACGGTAAGATCGGCAACCAGTTCCTGCTCGGTCTTGGATTTGATTGTCGCCTTGACGCACCACGGAAGAAATTGCGGATAGGCACCCACATCGGCCACGAGATCGAAAAGCTGTTCAGGACTGTAAGCGATCAGCCGTTGCTCGGCATGGGTGGGCATTTACTGTTTCTCCGACTGGAGCGGGTCGAGCCCCAGCCTGTTTTGCCTCGCCTCTCTGAGTGCGGCGAAGTCGGAATCGGCATGGTAGGAAGAACGCGTCAGTGGGCTGGCGCTCACCTGCAGGAAGCCCTTGGCTCGCGCCAAGCGGGCATATTCATCGAACTCATCGGGAGTCACGAATTTCGCAACACCGGCGTGTTTGGGCGTTGGCTGCAGATACTGGCCCATCGTAATGAAATCGACATCGGCGATGCGGAAATCATCCATGACCTGCGCCACCTCCATCTTCTCCTCTCCGAGACCAAGCATTACGCCGGACTTGGTGAAGATCGACGCATCGAGCGCTTTCACATCATCCAGCAGACGGACGGACTGGAAATAACGCGCGCCCGGACGGATTGACGGATAGAGACGGGGAACGGTCTCGATGTTGTGATTGAAGACATCGGGCTTCGCCTTGACCACGACTTCGAGTGCCCCCGGCTTGCGCAGGAAATCTGGCGTGAGAATTTCTATCGTGGTCGCAGGCGAGGCCTCGCGAATGCGGGCGATCGTCTGAGCAAAATGCAGCGCACCGCCATCGGCCAGATCATCGCGATCGACAGAGGTGATCACCACATGACGCAGGCCGAGCTTGGCTACGGCCTCTGCGACGCGCTGGGGCTCGTCGCCATCCAGTGCCTTGGGCATGCCGGTCGTGACATTGCAGAAAGAGCAGGCGCGCGTGCAGATCTCGCCCATGATCATCATGGTCGCATGACGTTGCGACCAGCATTCACCGATATTCGGGCAAGCCGCTTCCTCACAGACCGTGACCAGCCTGTTATCGCGCATGAGCTTGCGCGTCTCCTGATAGACGGGGCTGTTGGGCGCCTTGACCCGTATCCAGTCTGGTTTGCGCTGGATCGGGTTGTCGGGCCGGTTGGCCTTCTCAGGATGACGGAGCGAGGCCGGCTTCCGATGATCGATGGTGATGCGCTGCATGGTCATGACTAGAAGTGGAGTGCTCCACCCCAGGCTGCAAGGACCGATTCATGCATCGTTTCGGAAATGGTCGGATGCGGAAAGACCGTCTCCTTCAATTCCGCCTCGGTCAGTTCGGACGTCCGTGCGATCACATAGCCCTGGATCATCTCTGTCACTTCGGCACCGATCATGTGGGCGCCGAGCAATTCGCCGGTTTCCGCGTCGAAAATGGTCTTGGTCAGACCATCGGGCTCGCCCATCGCAAGCGCCTTGCCATTGGCCATGAACGGGAACCGGCCAATCTTCAGCTTGCGCCCTGTTGCCTTCGCCTTTTCTTCCGTGAGACCGACAGACGCGACCTGCGGACGGCTATAGGTGCAGCCCGGAATATTGAGCGCATGCAGCGGCTCAGGATCATGGCCTGCAATCTTTTCAACGCAGATCACACCTTCATGACTTGCCTTGTGGGCCAGCCACGGCGCACCGGCAACATCGCCAATAGCCCATAACCCCGGCTCACCCGTGCGGCAGAACTCATCGACGATGATATGGGTCTTGTCGATCTTTACCTTGGTCTTTTCGAGACCCAGATCCTCGACATTGCCAACAATACCGACAGCAAGAATGACCTTATCGACCACGAGATCATGCGTGCCAGAGGCCGTAACGATCTGGGTGGAGACCGTGCCGTCCTTCTTGTTCAGAGGGCCGACCTTGGCACCGGTCAGCACCCTGATCCCCTGCTTTTCGAAGGATTTCTGTGCCATGGCGCTGATTTCGGCGTCTTCGGCGATCATAATGCGGTCGGCGACTTCGGCAATGGTCACTTCCGCGCCCATATTGCGATAAAAAGACGCAAATTCCACGCCGATCGCCCCGGAGCCAATGACCAGCAGACGCTTGGGCAGTTCCTTCGGCACCATCGCTTCGCGATAGGTCCAGACCAGATCACCATCGGGCTCGAGCCCCGGGAAGTGACGAGCGCGAGCGCCTGTCGCCAGAATGACATCGGGCGCCGCAATGCGCGTCTGTTCCGCGCCATCCTTGCTGACCGATACCACATGGTCCTTGCCGTCACGTCCTGCCAGTTTGGCACGACCGTCGAACACCTTGACCTTGGCCTTCTTGAGCAGGCCGGACACGCCGCGCGAAAGCTGACGCGATACGGCACGCGAGCGGGCAACGACCTTTTCGAGATCGAAGGTCACCTTCTCGGCGCTGAAACCGAATTCCGCCAGATTATGCAGCTGATGGTTCAGCTCAGAAGCGCGCAACAGCGCCTTGGTCGGGATGCAGCCCCAGTTAAGGCAGATACCGCCAAGATGGGTGCTTTCGACAACAGCGACATTCTTGCCAAGCTGTGCGGCACGCAGGGCGGCGACATACCCGCCCGGACCGCCGCCAACGACGATCAGATCGAATTTGTCCATGGCTCAGATCACCAGACGATAGGGGTTTTGAACGATGTCGCGCAGCGTGTTCAGCCACTGGGCGCCCAGCGCCCCATCGACCGCACGATGATCGACGGAGAGCGTGGCCGTCATGACTGTCGCAACTGCCAGCTGATCTCCACGCACGACAGCGCGCTTTTCACCCGCCGCAATGGCCAGAATACCGGCCTGAGGCGGGTTGATGATGGCCGAGAACTCGCGCACGCCGAACATTCCCATATTCGAGATCGAGAACGTACCGCCCTGAAACTCTTCCGGCTTCAGCTTGCCGTCGCGGGCACGCTTGGCCAGATCACGGGCCTCTGCACTGATCTCACGCAGCGATTTACGATCGGCCTGACGGATGATCGGGGTGATCAGACCATCGGGAATGGAAACCGCCATCGATATGTCTATATCGGGGAAATGCAGTGTTTCGGCTTCGGTGAACTGCACGTTCAAACCGGGGCAGCTACGCAGGGCGAGCGCCACAGCTTGATCATCATGTCATTGACCGAGATCTTGAATTGCCCCTCGCCTTCGCTCGGCGAGGCAGCATTGAGCTGGCTGCGCAAAGCGAGCAGCGCGTCGAGTTCGATATCCACGGCCACGTAGAAATGCGGCACATTCTGCTTGGACTCGCTCAGGCGGCGCGCGATGACCTTGCGCATGGTCGAATTGGCAACGCGCTTGACCTCTGCCGGTGCGGCGATTGCGGCTTCGGCCTTCGCAGGCGCAGCGATCTGAGCGTTCTCGACATCGCGACGCAGGATACGGCCATTCGGGCCAGTGCCTTTACGCCAGACAGATTGAGCCCCTTTTTGGCGGCGATGCGGCGCGCGAGAGGCGAGGCAAAAACGCGCTTGCCTGCTACAGGAGCCGGGGCGGGCGTCGATGATGGCGTGGCAGGTGCCGGCGCTTGGAAGCCTCGTTCTGAGCGGCCGTCTGCGGGGCGGGCTGTGCCGCTTTCGCTGGAGCAGTCTCGGCGAGATCGGGCACTGCCTCGCCTTCTTCGACAAGAATGGCGATGGGGGAATTGATCTTCACCCCTTCGGTGCCTTCCGGCACGACGATACGGCCGAGAATGCCCTCATCGACGGCCTCGACTTCCATCGTCGCCTTGTCGGTCTCGATCTCGGCAATCAGATCGCCGGACTTCACCTTGTCGCCTTCTTTCTTCAGCCAGCGCGAGACCGTACCTTCGGTCATCGTGGGCGAAAGCGCGGGCATCAGGATATTGGTAGCCATGGTCGCAGCCCCTCAGAACAGTTTGCGAACCGCGTCCACTACCCAGTCAGGCTGCGGAAGCGCATGTTTTTCGAGATTGGCAGCGTAGGGCAGCGGAATATCGAGACCGCAGACGCGCGCAGGCGGGGCATCGAGATAATCGAATGCCTGTTCACACGCCACGGTGCAGATCTCGGCGCCAATACCGGCCACGGGCCAGCCTTCCTCGACGGAGACGATGCGGCTCGTCTTCTTCACGCTGTTGATGATCGTCTCGGTATCGAGCGGTCGGATCGTGCGGAGATTGATGACCTCGGCCTCGATCCCCTGCTCTGCCAGCTTCGCCGCAGCTTCAAGCGCCACACCGACCATGATCGAGAACGCCACCAGCGTAACATCCTTGCCTTCACGTTCGATCTTCGCCTTGCCGATCGGCAGGATGAAATCCTCATCGACAGGGCACGGAAATTTCTGCCCGTAAAGGATCTCGTTTTCGAGCACGATGACCGGGTTCGGGTCGCGAATGGCCGCGCGCAGCAGACCCTTGGCGTCTTCAGACGACCAGGGAGCCACCACCTTCAGTCCCGGCACATGAGCATACCAGCTGGCATAGCACTGCGAATGCTGCGCGCCCACGCGGGCAGCTGCACCGTTCGGACCGCGGAACACGATGGGGCATCCCATCTGGCCACCCGACATGTAGAGCGTCTTGGCTGCCGAATTGATGATATGATCGACGGCCTGCATCGCAAAATTCATGGTCATGAATTCGACAATTGGCTTGAGACCCGCCAGCGCCGCTCCAACCGCCATGCCCGTGAAGCCATGCTCGGTGATCGGCGTATCGATAATGCGCCTTTCGCCAAATTCATCGAGCAGGCCCTGGCTGACCTTATAGGCGCCCTGATACTGCGCGACTTCCTCACCGAGCAGGAAGACATCGTCGTCACGGCGCAGCTCGGCGGCCATCGCATCGCGAAGCGCCTCACGAACGGTGATGACCGAGGTTTCTCCCCATTCACGATCCGGCGTTGCCACCAGCTCCTGCGGCTTCTGAGGGGCCTTTTCCTCAACAGCAGTCTGGGCTGGCGCGGTCTGGGCCGCTGCGGGACCGTTTTCGAGCGCCGAGATATCCTCGCCCTCTTCGGCGATGATCGCAATCTGCGTATTCACGGCAACGTTTTCAGAGCCTTCCGGCACCAGGATTTTCGCCATGATGCCGCTATCGACGGCCTCGACTTCCATCGTGGCCTTGTCAGTCTCGATCTCGGCGATCACATCGCCCGAGTTGATCTTGTCACCCTGCTTTACCGTCCATTTGGAAAGCGTGCCTTCGGTCATGGTAGGCGAAAGAGCCGGCATGAGAACAGGAGCGGCCATAACTTACGCCTCCACCAGAATATCGGTCCAAAGTTCGGAGAGATCGGGCTCGGGGCTGTTCTGGGCGAACTCGGCAGCGTCATTGACGATCTGCTTCACCTCGACATCGATCTCCTTGAACGTCTCGTCACTGGTGCCCTTTTCGGACAGCAGCTTGTGCAGCGCTTCGATCGGGTCTCGCGTGCGGCGCATCTCTTCGACTTCTGAGCGGTCGCGGTAGCGTGCAGGATCGGACATCGAGTGACCGCGATAACGATAGGTTTCCATCTCCAGCAGGAAGGGCCCCTTACCCGCACGGCAATGGGCGACGGCTTCCTGAGCGGCTTCATGCACCGCAAACAGATCCATACCGTCCACCTTGCGGCCGGGGATCTTCCAGGGGGCGCCGATCTCGGAGAGATTATGAGCCGCAGCACTTGAGCGCTCGACGCTCGTGCCCATGCCGTAGCGGTTGTTCTCGATCACATAGATGCAGGGCAGCTTGTGCAGGGCGGCGAGATTGAAGCTCTCATAGACTTGCCCCTGCTGGGCCGCACCCTCGCCGAAATAAGCCACGCCCACTTCATCGGTGCCACGGTATTTATTGGCAAATGCCAGACCCGTACCGATCGCCACCTGGGCCCCCACGATGCCATGACCGCCGTAGAAATTCTTCTCGCGCGAGAACATGTGCATCGACCCGCCCTTGCCGTGCGAATAACCGTCCTTGCGACCGGTCAGCTCGGCCATCACGCCACCGGGCTCATGCCCATCATCAGCATATGGGCGTGATCGCGATAGGAGGTGACAATCTTGTCGCCTGGCTTCATGGCCAGAGACATGCCGACAATCACGGCTTCCTGACCGATATAGAGATGGCAGAACCCGCCGATGAGCCCCATGCCGTAAAGCTGTCCGGCTTTCTCTTCAAAACGGCGGAGCAACAGCATATCGCGATATGCCGTGCGAACGGTCTCCAATGGCAGGATCGGTCCGTTATGATCCGCGAGCGGCTGAGCCGCCCCCTTATGGGCTTTACCGGACATGCTGAGTATCTCCTGAGCCTGGCAGCTGCGACAAGCGCAATTCAGGGACCGGTATTTACCAGTCCCGTTGCGCAAGTCCACAACCTAAGCTGTTAATATGTGCGTTAGAGCGTCCCGAGAAGTCGGCGGGCAGCATGGCCGGGATCTTCTTCTCTCAACAGACTTTCGCCGACAAGGATGCCACTGGCGCCGACTTCGCCAACACGCTTCACATCTTCGAGGGTGCGAATACCGCTCTCGGAAACCAGAATGCGATCGGGGGGCACAAGCGGGGCGAGTCTGGCCGTCGTTTCCAGATCGGTCACAAGACTGCGCAGATTGCGATTATTGATACCGATCAGCGAGGTATCGAGTGCCAGCGCGCGATTGAGCTCCGCCTCATCATGCACTTCACAAAGCACATCGAGATCGAGCCCGCGCGCCAGGGCAATCAGCTCCGCAGCTTCTGCATCGGTCAGAGCGGACAGAATGATGAGAATGCAATCGGCGCCAATCAGACGGCTCTCATGCACCTGCCAGGGGTCCAGAATGAAGTCCTTGCGCAGGATCGGCAGCGGGCAAGCTTCCTTGACCGCCTTGAGATCTTCGATCGAGCCATGGAAGCACGACCCTTCGGTCAGAACCGAAAGACAGATCGCTCCGGCTGCCTCATAGGCTTTCGCGATCGCAACCGGATCGTAATCGGGCCGCAGAACACCCGCAGAGGGCGACGCTTTTTTTATCTCCGCGATCAGTCCGACACGCTGATCGGCAGCCATCTGCTTGAGCGCCTGGCCGAAGCCACGCGTCGGGACATTGACCTCACGCGCGCGCGCCGTGATCTCCTTGAGGGGCATGATGAGCGAGCGCTGCTCGACATCAATGCGGGTACGCGCACAGATGCGGGCCAGCACGTCGGGCATGTCGCGCCCCGATACGGGAAGAGCGGTATCTTCCTGCACGATCGTGCCCGGCACCTGCACATCCGGATAACCGGAAGGCGTGTCATGAGTCGGTGTGGACGATTGATCGGTCATGTTAATCCTGACGTGTGGATCAAAGAGGATGAGCGAACCGGCTCGGCAGGTAGACGAGTGCTCTGGAGAGAACTCCCCTGCTGGGCATGAACGAGTGCTGAGAGAGCAAGTCCGCTATCAATGGCGTTTGCCGCGATTTCGATATTTCTGCAAAGAAGAGTGGGGACGATGGTACCGTTTTCAAGAATGGTCGAGCGTCCGCTAACATGCAGAGCGACAGCCGCATTCAAAAGCACGGTATCGCGATAAGCCCCCTCCTGACCGGAAAGCATATCGAGCAGCTTGCCGGCATTATGGGCGGGATCCCCCCCGGCAATGTCGGCGATTGGCCGACGCGCCAGGCCCGCCATATCGGGTGTCAGCACAAGCTCGAGAAAGCGCCCCTCGTCCCAGGCGCGGATATGAGACACGCCGGCGAGCGTGATCTCGTCGCTCCCGCCGAAATCGGTTTCGCCATGCACTGCCCAGACACGCTCGGCACCAAGCGATGCCATGGTCTCGACCACAGGCGCAGCCAGCGCTCGTCATAGATCCCGATCATCTGGCGACGCACCTGCGCCGGATTGCAGAGCGGGCCGATGAGGTTGAAAATAGTACGAAAGCCGAGGGTCGTTCTTACCGGGGCGGCAAAGCGCATGGCAGGGTGATGCAGCGGTGCTGCCAGAAAAGCCAGATGCTCGTCACGCAGACGTCTGGCCTGCTCCTCAAGATCGTCACAGGGCGCAATACCGAGCGCCATAAGCGTATCCGTGGCACCGGAACGAGACGAAAGCGCGCGATTGCCATGTTTGGCAACCGGCACGCCCAGCCCGGCCAGCACAAAGGCCACAGCCGTTGATACATTGAGCGTACCAAGCCCATCCCCGCCCGTTCCGCAGACATCCATCGCGTCTTCGGGCGCAAAAGGCAGGCTGGTCATGCAGGCACGAACGGCCCGCACGGCGCCACTCAACTCATCGACCGTTTCACCTCTCAGCCTGAGCGCCATCAGGATCGCGGCGAGTTGTTCGGCAGGAACATTTCCCTGCATGATCTGGGTAAAAAGAACTTCGGTCTCTTCCCGGGTCAGCCGCCTGCCCTCGGCCAGATGACGCAGCGTCCCGGTCACGCTGCCTGCATTGGTTTCCATTCAGGCCGCTTGCCTTTTCTGACGCGCAGCCCGGGCGATATTGAGAAAATTCGCGAGCATCATCTGACCGTCTTCCGAAGCGATGCTCTCGGGATGGAACTGAACCCCGTGTACGGGAAGCGTTCGATGACGGACCCCCATCACCACGCCGTCTGTCGAGCGGGCGTTGACGATCAGACTGTCGGGAATCGTCTCTGGAGCGAGTGTCAGGCTGTGATAGCGCGTTGCCTGGGTCGGGCTCGCAAGCCCCTGAAACACGCCGGTGCCGTCGTGAGAAATGGCATCGACCTTGCCATGCATCGGGCGCGGCGCGCGCACAACACTGGCACCGAACACCTGACCGATGGCCTGATGACCAAGGCAGACCCCGAGAACCGGGATAGTCGGGGCTGCAGCCTCGATCAGCGCGCAGCAGATTCCTGCCTCATTGGGGGAACACGGACCAGGCGAAATCACGATCGCCTCTGGCTTCATGGCCATCGCCTCCCCGACGCTCAGCGCATCGTTGCGCCAGACCTCGCAGGCTTCGCCCAGCGCCCCGAAATGATGGACGAGGTTGAACGTGAAACTGTCGTAGTTGTCGATCAGCAATATCATGGCATCAAGATGGCGTCGTCTGGGGTGAAGGTCAAATCCGGTTACATTCCGACGCCATCGCTGGCCTGCTGAACTGCCAGCTCGGCGGCGCGAAAAATGGCGCGCGATTTGTGACGCGTCTCCATCTCCTCGCTCGCCGGGTCGCTATCGGCAACGACACCGCAACCGGCCTGCACATACATCCGCCCCTTGTTCAGAATCGCCATGCGCAAGCCTATACAGGTATCCATGTCGCCGTCGGCGCCGATATAGCCGATACAGCCCGAGTATGGGCCGCGACGGGTCACTTCCAGCTCGTCGATGATTTCCATAGCCCTGATCTTAGGGGCACCCGTCAATGTTCCCGCAGGAAACGCGGCAGAGAGCGCGTCGAGAGCATCGCATTCAGGACGAATCACGCCCTGAACCGTCGATGAGATATGCATCACATGACTATAACGCTCGACCACAAAGGACGACGGTACCGTCACCGAGCCCATGCGCGCCACACGACCCACATCGTTACGGCCCAGATCGATCAGCATAAGATGCTCGGCGCGCTCCTTCTGATCGGCCAGAAGCTCCGCTTCGAGACGCTCGTCGGCCTCGCGATCGACACCGCGTGGCCGTGTTCCGGCCAGAGGACGCACGGTGACCGCTCCTTCGCGCAGACGCACGAGAATCTCGGGCGAGGAACCGACGAGCGAGAACCCGTCCATTTCGACCAGAAAAAGGAACGGCGCCGGATTAACCCGGCGCAGGGAGCGATAAAGCGCCAGAGGCGGTAGAGGGAAATCGGTCTCGAAACGCTGACTGGGCACGACCTGAAAGGCGTCGCCTGCAGCAATATAGTCCTGCGCCTTGCGCACCTTGTCCATGAACGCTTCAGACGAAACCGACGAGACAGGGGCGGCAAGTTCTGAGCCTTGGCCAGAGATGGCGGCTTGTCGAGCGGAGCCGCGACCAACGCCGTGCGCGCCCGGTCGAGCAATGCCTGAGCGGAGTGTCGCGATAATCCGCCCTCGCGCATCGGTACGGCGAGATAAAGCTCGTCGCGCACCGAATCGAACACGGCAAACAGGCTCGGGCGCATCATCACGCCATCGGGCAGGTTCAGATCGTCCGGTGGTGCGTCGGGAAGCACCTCCATCTGACGCACCATGTCATAGCCGAGATAACCGAAGACGCCCCCGATCATGGTCGGCAGGCCCTCCGGCAGGTCAGCCCGGCTTTCCTCAATCAACTGGCGCAAAGAGATCAGGGGCTTGTCGGCGCTTTCCGCAAACACGGAGCCCGGCTCGAACGGTGCCGCATTGACCGATGCCACGCCATGAGCGCAGCGCCAGACCAGATCGGGAAGCAGGGCTATGACGGAGTAACGCCCTCTTGTCGCCCCCCCTTCGACGCTTTCGAAAAGCAGACGATAGGGACGCCCCTCACCCGATTGCGGCACAAGAGACGAGAGCTTCATGAAGGCCGAGACTGGCGTAAGCAGATCGGCGGCCTCAATGCTGTAGAGAAACTCGGTCGTCATGGCTGTCCTGCCACATCGCTCATGACCTGCTGCAGGACCGCCATGTTGGGAACCGGCTTTATCTCGCTTTCAAGACTACGCACGAAAACCTGCGGCACATCGGACTGAAGCGTCTGTTCGAGCTGCCCCTGCATGTTATCGCGCAGTGGTTTCGTGCTCTCGGGGCTGGCTGCCTCGGTACCCTTCACGGTGAAGACGTACACTGTGTCACCTACGGCGATCATGCCGGTCTTGTCCGGTGCCGTTGCAAAAATCTCGGAGAGCAGCGCCGAGGGCAGGCCCTCGTTCTGAATTCTCGAAATCAGAAGATCTTTCTGCATCGCGACTGCATCGGTCGTGCCCGCAACAGCCTTTTCGAGACCGCCCGATTTACGTGCCGCGAGCATGATCGTCGTGGCCCGCTCATCGGCCTGATGCATCTGCTGGGCCTTTAGCCAGTCATGCCCGACCTGCTCGCGCACACTTTCATAAGATTTCACGTGACCGGGCTCGATCGAGTCAACAAGCACCGCAAAGCCGCTATTGGCTGGCCCGTTGATAAGGGTCGGCTTCTCGCCCTTCTTCTGGGTGAAGATACGAGCGATGATCGCCTTGCGCGTGGCATCATCACCCGGCAACGGCGCCACCTCGCCATCTTTCGTCAGACCTTGGACATCGAGCGATCCCTGCGCAGGAACAGCGCCCAGATCGGTCGGCACCTGCTCGAGATCGGCACTCCCGGCAATGGCATCCTGTAGCGAGGCAAAACGCTGGGCCAGAAGCTGAGGCGCCTGCGAGCGGGCGATTTCGTCACGTATCTCGCCCTTGGCCTGTTCGAACTCCGTCTTGTGCGGCGGGGTGATGACCGTCACACGGAAAACGACCCAACCTGTCGGTGTCTCGACAGGCCCCTCAACCGTATTGGCAGAGGCTGCAAAAGCCGCTTTGGCCAGCTCGGGGCTCGGAATATCGATTTCGCGGGCATGCGGGAAAGAAACCGAGGCCGCTGCAGGATTGCTTTTCTGGATCGCATCCCAGTCCGGGTTGCTTTTCCACGACGCCGCCAAGGCCTGGGCGGCGTCGTGCCCCTGAACGGTCAGGACCTCGATATCGCGTGTCTCGGGCACATTATATTTCTGGCTCTCGAAATCATAAAGCTGCCTAAGCTGCGCATCGGGCACAACCAGACTGCGGGCAACGCTATCGGGCGAAAGCAGAATGATCTTGGCATGACGATATTCAGCCGAGCGATATTGCGCCTGATGATTGTCGTAGAAGCGACGAAGCTGAGCCTCCTCCGCAGCCGCCGGAACCGTCACGCTTGCGCTGTCCAGACGCAGCAGATCAGTCTTGTACTGGCGCGTGTTGTAGGCAAGCAGTTGATCGAGCACCGCAGAGGGCACGACCATCGTCTTACCCAGCCCTTCGAGCAGATCGCGGGCGCCGAGCTCATCGCGCACCGAGTCGAGGAACGGGCGCTCTGCAAGACCAAGCTGCTTGAGCTTTGCGTCGAAGATCTTGCGATCGAAACGACCGTCAGTCCCTTGGAAAACGCGGTACCCGAAAATTTCCTGACGCACGAGCGCGTCGGGAACCTTCATTCCATTGCGATCGGCAAGAGCCAGAACCTCGTTCTGCGCCAGGAGACGCTGCAGCACGCTCTGGGCCACTTCACGCCGCACGGCGGGCGTAAGCTGAGTGGGATCGGCCACACCCATCTGCTGGGCAACTGCAGGGAGCTGATTGCGAATGCTGCGGTCCAGATCCTGCGCGCTGATCCGGCGCGTCCCGATCGTAGCCACCGTGTCGGCCTGGCTGCCATTATAGGTTCCCAGCATGTCGCCCACACCCCATCCCACGAAAGCGAGAAAAATGAGGAGCGCGATAAGACGCCCGATCCAGGAATCGACAACAAAATGCCGCAAAGTCGAAATCATACGCGCTTGAGATCCGCAATTCGCCAGAGATTGAAGGACAGGACCATAGTAGCAGACGCCCTCCTTGACCAGACGGCGCCCCTGATCGTCACCCCACGAGGAGCCGCGCGCCCGGCGCCATCACAAAAGCTGTGATACAACTGACAGGAAGATGATGCGTATTACCGGGTTATCCCCTGTCCGGCTCGCAAAGACCTGAGCTATGCAGGTCCATCGCCGGGTAATGGAGAGACCGTCATGCGCCAGATGATTATGGGCAACTGGAAGATGCACGGCCTGCGCGAGGCAGGCACCGATCTCGCAAGCGAGATCACGGCAGCCATCGGCCCGATCCTTGCGACGCGCGATGTCGTCCTGGCACCCCCCTTCACGCTTCTGGGTCACCTCGCCCCGCTTCTGAGCGAAAATGGTATCGGTCTTGGCGCCCAGGATTGTCATGCAGAGATTGAAGGCGCCTATACAGGCGACATCTCTGCCGCAATGCTCGCCGATCTGGGCGTGAGCCATGTCATTCTTGGCCATTCTGAACGACGCGAGCATCATCACGAATATAATGCGCTCATCAGACGCAAGGTGCGTCGCGCCCGTGAGTACGGACTCTGCCCCGTCGTCTGCGTTGGCGAGAGCGGTCGCCAGAAGGAAGAGAACCTCGCAGAATCCTGGCTAACCAAGCAGATCGTCGAATGCCTGCCGCCGGAATTCGATGGCATACTGGCCTATGAGCCGATCTGGGCGATAGGCACCGGCAAAGCGGCAACGGAGCAGGATATCGAATCGCGCCTCGCTTTCCTGCATGACGCGCTCTCGCGTCATCTGGAAACGGATGACAAATCGACGCGTGTCCTGTATGGCGGCTCAGTCAAGCCCGAAGATGCCGCGTCCATCCTCGCTGTTCCCGGTGTGGGGGGCGTGCTCGTCGGCGGGTCCAGCCTGTCTGCCAGATCATTTCTCGGCATTGCGCAGGCCGGGCTTCCGTCGGCGTCCTGACGGCATATTTATCGTGTTTACCTGAAAGCCGGACATGACCACGCTTCTGCTCGTTCTCAATTTCTTCGTGACCATTGCTCTTATCGGCGTCATCCTCATCCAGCGGAGTGAAGGTGGTGGCCTTGGCATTGGCAGCAGCCAGGGAATGGGCTCTTTCATGACCGGCCGCGGCACGGCCAACCTGCTGACACGCACAACCGCTGTTCTGGCTGGCGTATTCATGGTGCTCTGCCTGCTTCTCGCCGTCCTCAACCGCGGGGCATCCTCCAATACCGGCAGCGACATTCTGGCTCAGCCTGCCCCGGCAGCCACCACCCCCGCCGCCTCGGTAACTCCTGCCGCACCAACGTCTTCCACCACCACTCCGGCTCCTGCCCCGGCTGTGCCGTCGAAGCAGTAAGGCAACAGGACGTAAAATTTCTGCCGTCAGAAGCGTTCTGACGGCATTCTTCTCGTTCCCTCTGAACGCGATCCAATGTAGGAGAGCCTTCCATGACTCGGTTCGTATTTATCACCGGTGGCGTGGTTTCCTCTCTCGGCAAGGGTATAGCTTCTGCTGCCCTTGCAGCTCTCCTCCAGGCGCGCGGCTACAAGGTCCGCATGCGCAAGCTGGACCTTATCTCAATGTCGATCCGGGGACGATGAGCCCTATCAGCATGGTGAGGTGTTCGTAACCGATGACGGTGCCGAGACCGATCTCGATCTCGGTCATTACGAGCGCTTCACCGGGGTTCATGCCCGCAAGGCCGATAACGCGACGACGGGGCGCATCTATTCCGAAGTGATCGCCCGTGAGCGTCGCGGTGACTATCTCGGGGCGACCGTTCAGGTCATCCCGCACATTACCGATGCCATCAAGGAAGCCGTCGTTGCCGGTACCGATGGCTACGATTTCGTGCTGGTCGAGATCGGCGGTACGGTGGGCGATATCGAGAGCCTGCCTTTCCTCGAATCGATCCGTCAGCTGCGTAACGATCTGGGCCACAACCAGACCATGTGCGTGCATCTAACGCTGCTTCCCTATATCCCGGCTGCTGGCGAGCTGAAGACCAAACCCACACAGCATTCTGTCAAGGAATTGCAGAATGTCGGGATTCAGCCGCAGATGCTGATCTGCCGCTCGGATCGCGCCATTCCGACCAATGAGCGCCGCAAGATTGCGAGCTTCTGCAATGTGCGCCCCGAGGCGGTGATTGCGGCCCTCGATGTCGATACCATCTACGCCTGCCCGATTTCCTACCACAAGGAAGGCATGGACGATGAAGTGCTGCGCTATTTCGGCCTGCCGGTCGAAGGCGAGCCCGATCTCAGCCGCTGGACGAAAATCGTCGAGACGCTCCGCCATCCCGATGGCGAAGTGCGCATCGCCGTAGTGGGCAAATACACCGCCCTGCTCGACAGCTATAAATCGCTTATCGAAGCACTCCTTCACGGGGGTATCGCCAACAAGGTGAAGGTTCGTCTCGAATGGGTCGAGTCCGAAACATTTGAAAAGAACCCGGAATCGATTGCCGCTCTCGGGCGTGTTGATGGCATTCTCGTGCCGGGCGGCTTTGGCGAGCGCGGGTCCGAGGGCAAGATCGAGGCGGTGCGTTACGCCCGTGAAAACGGCGTGCCGTTTCTTGGCATCTGCTTCGGGATGCAAATGGCCGTCATCGAGTGTGCACGTTCTCTGGCTGGCCTCGAAAAGGCGTCATCTACCGAGTTCGGCCCGACCGATGAGCCACTTGTCGGCCTGATGACAGAATGGGCACGCGGCAATGAAATGCTACGCCGCCGAGAGCATGGCGAAATGGGCGGCACGATGCGCCTCGGCGCCTATCCGGCCAAGCTCAAGCCTGGCTCACGCGCTGCCGAAACCTACGGCACGACCGAAGTGCGTGAGCGTCATCGCCACCGCTACGAGGTGAACGTCCATTACCGCGAGCAGCTCGAAGCAACCGGACTTGTCTTCTCGGGCATGTCGCCCGACGACGTTCTACCTGAGGTGGTCGAATATCCCGATCATCCCTGGTTCGTGGGCGTACAATATCACCCTGAATACATGTCCAAACCCTTCGCACCGCATCCGCTCTTCGCCGGCTTCATCGAAGCGGCGGTCAAGAAAGCCCGCCTCGCATGACGGATATTACGCTCGGCTCGCTGACCATCGGCAATAGCCAGAACTTCACCCTTATCGCTGGCCCCTGCCAGATCGAATCCCGCACCCATGCACGAGAAATGGCGGCGGGTCTCGCAGAGATCTGCGGTGCGCTCGGCATCGGCTGGATCTATAAGAGCTCTTTCGATAAGGCCAATCGCACCTCACTCAAGGCAGAGCGTGGCATCGGCCTGGCCGAAGGGCTGGATATTCTTGCAGGCATTCGCGCGGAATTCGGCTGCCCCGTCCTGACCGATGTGCATGACGCTGCACAGTGCAAGCCTGCCGCCGAGGCAGTGGACATCTTGCAGATTCCGGCTTTCCTGTGCCGCCAAACCGACCTGCTTCTCGCAGCAGGTGAGACGGGGCGTGCGATCAACGTCAAGAAAGGTCAGTTCCTGGCCCCCTGGGACATGGCAAACGTCGCTGCGAAGATCGCTTCGACTGGCAATGAGAAAATCATGCTCTGCGACCGTGGCACCAGTTTCGGATACAACACGCTGGTGAGCGACATGCGCGGCCTGCCGATCATGGCAGCTACCGGCTACCCGGTCGTGTTCGACGCGACGCATTCGGTGCAGCAGCCGGGCGGGCTCGGTGGTTCATCGGGCGGTCAGCGCCAGTTCGTCCCGACGCTTGCCCGTGCAGCCGTCGCAATTGGTGTCGCTGCGGTTTTCATCGAAACGCATGAAGACCCCGATCACGCGCCCAGTGACGGTCCCAACATGGTGCCCCTCTCGGAAATGCGCAGCCTTCTCACCACTCTTCAGGCCTTCGACAAGCTTTCCAAATCCAATGGGTTCTAAACGACATGTCTATTCGGTCGAGACCGAATGGACAGGCAATCACGGCCTCGGAACGCAGTCCTGGCATGTCTATGGCCGCAATCATGTCATTGCTGCCGAGGGCAAGCCCGTGATCCATGGCTCTGCAGATCCGAGCTTTCACGGCGACCCGACAGGCTGGAATCCTGGCGAGCTTCTGCTCGCCTCGCTGAGTGCCTGCCACAAGCTCTGGTATCTGGGGCTCTGTGCAGGGGCCGGTATCGTCGTCACTGCCTATCGCGATTCAGCCGAGGCCGTGATGATGGAAAACCCGCAGGGCGATGGCGAGTTCGAGAGCGCTATTCTGCGACCGGTTATCACCCTCGCCAGCGGCAGTTCGATCGCCCGCGCACAGGCCCTTCACGATCAGGCCCATGCGCATTGCTTCATTTCACGCTCGGTGAATTTTCCGGTTATCTGCGAACCGGTGTTTCAGATCGTATAAGGCTGAAGCGGCGCGCTCAGGCAAGCCGCCAGACTCAACACCACAATGGCGGTGAGCAACGCACGAAAGGGAAAATACCCTGCGGGCAGTGCGCCTTGACGATAAGCGGCACGCTCGGCAAGCAATACCAGCACAAAGCCGATCATCTCCATCAGAATGCCGCCACGCGGCGCCCAGACGACGCCCGCGTAAATGGCGATCCAGCTCCAGAGCGACGGCATCACGCCAAGAAACAGACGCCGACGATTGATCGCGCCCACGCCCTGCGCCGGCATGATGGCGGGCTGTTCAAGCGCCAGCCCCCAATGCACAGCGCCAAGGAAGGAAAGGATGCAGCCACCATAGGCCAGCATCGCCACCCCGATATGGGTAATCGGCCCCAGACTGCCCCAGAAGAGAGCGGCCATGGCCAGCCCTACGAAAGGCACCAGACCAGCAATACCAAGGAAAATAACGAGCGGTGACAGGGGTCTCACGGAATATCCATCCTCATTTCACATAACGCCAGTTGACAGCGTCGGTCTCTCGACGCCTTGTGATGCCCGAAGTTCGAACGTTCAAACAGGGAGCCCCCAAATGAGCGCCATTATTGATATCATTGCTCGCGAGATTCTGGATAGCCGTGGCAACCCGACCGTTGAGGTCGAGGTCGAACTGTCCTCCGGTGCCAAGGGGCGCGCTGCGGTTCCGTCCGGCGCCTCGACCGGCGCCCATGAGGCTGTCGAACTGCGTGACGGCGACAAGTCACGCTACGGTGGCAAGGGCGTTCTGAAGGCCGCCTCTTTCGCTGAAGGCGAGATCCTAGACGCCCTGCAGGGTGCTGAATCTTCCGACCAGATCGCCATCGACGAAGCGATGATCGAACTCGATGGTACGCCGAACAAGGCGCGTCTGGGTGCGAATTCCATCCTCGCCGTCTCGCTCGCCACGGCCAAGGCCACTGCGATCGAACTCGACATTCCGCTCTATCGCTATGTTGGTGGCGTCTTCGCCCATACCCTGCCCGTGCCGATGATGAACATCGTCAATGGCGGCCAGCATGCCGATAACCCCATCGACATCCAGGAATTCATGATCCAGCCGGTCGGCGCACCGACGATCATGGACGCCGTGCGCATGGGGTCGGAAATCTTCGCCCACCTCAAGAAGAACCTGCATGCTGCCGGTCACAACACGAATGTTGGTGACGAAGGCGGTTTCGCTCCGGGTCTGAAATCGGCTGATGAAGCACTGGGCTTCATTTCGAAGTCGGTCGAAGGCGCCGGCTATCGTCTGGGTGAAGACGTCACCTTCGCGCTCGATTGTGCCGCCACCGAATTCTATCGCGATGGCCGTTACAAAATGGATGGCGAAGGCCGCGACCTCGATTCATCGGGCATGATCGACTATCTGGCCGATCTCGCGGCGCGCTACCCGATCGTGTCGATCGAAGACGGTCTGGCAGAAGACGACTGGGAAGGCTGGGCAGAACTGACCGCAAAGCTCGGCCACAAGCTGCAGCTCGTCGGTGACGATCTGTTCGTGACCAACACCGAGCGTCTGGTTCGTGGCATCGAGAGCAACACGGCCAATGCGCTGCTGGTGAAGGTCAACCAGATCGGCACCCTGACAGAAACCCTCCGCGCCATGGAAACTGCCCATCGCGCTGGCTACAAATGCGTCATGAGCCATCGTTCGGGTGAAACCGAAGATTCGATCATTGCCGATCTTGCCGTGGCCACGAATTGCGGCCAGATCAAGACCGGATCGCTGTCCCGTTCCGATCGTACTGCAAAGTACAACCAGCTCATCCGTATCGAAAACGAGCTGGCGACCGCCGCTCGCTACGCAGGCCGCTCCATCCTGCCGCGCGTCTGATTTGACGAGGAGGGAGCGTTTTTTGCTCCTTCCCTCAAATGCGCGATTGTAAGCAGTGCTGCCGTACGGGTAAGATTACCCCCATCAGCCCGCTTGCTACCCTGGAGTTTCCGTGCAGATCGTTCGTGCCATCCGCCGCGTCGTGCGTGCCGTCGTTCCCCCTGCCCTGTTTCTCGGGCTGACGGCCTATTTCGGATGGAATGCTCTTCAGGGTGATCATGGGCTCAAAGCCTATCACCAGCAGCTCAAGCTCATGGATCAGGCCGTTCAGGCTCAGAAAGATGCCGATGACGAGCAGGCCGTCTGGAAACGGCGGATCACCAGCCTCAACGAGCGCGCGCTTGATGCCGATATGCTCGATGAGCGCTCACGGGCGATGCTAAATCTAGCGCGCAGCGGCGATACGGTCATTCCGTATGGGCCGCATGAAAAGCTCTACTAAGAGGGTTACCCGCTTCTTCACATCATGACGCAGCAAGCTCTGAGTGGCACCCCGCTTCGACCCTTGGATTCAGACATAAAAAAAGCGGCCTTCTCAGGCCGCTTTTTCTGTTGGTGAGACCCGATCTTACTTGATCTTGGCTTCACGGAACGCAACGTGCTTGCGAACGACTGGGTCGTACTTGCGCACTTCCATCTTGCCGGTCGCCGAGCGGGCGTTCTTCTTCGTGACATAAAAATATCCGGTCTCTGCGGTCGAAACGAGACGGATCTGGATGACGTTGCTCTTTGCCATGTGGTCCTCGCAAACTGATCTGTCGCTGCGCGCGACATGAACGGCAGCGTTTTCAAGCTGGGGGCTTAAATGCGTGGATTACGCGCGCAGGTCAAGTGTTTCCCGTAAAACGGTGGATTAATTTTGATGTTCCGGGGAAAAAATCTTGAAGAGATCGAAGCGAGAACTTAATAAGAACATAGTGATTCCGGGCTGACGCGGTTACAGACTACCCCGGCCCTGGAGAGAGGAACCCCATGCTCACGCGCAAGCAACATCAGCTCCTGCTTTTTATCGACTCCTATCTGAAGCGGACCGGGTTTTCTCCCTCTTTCGACGAAATGAAGGAAGCGCTCGATCTGCGCTCGAAATCGGGAATCCATCGTCTGATCTCAGCTCTTGAGGAGCGAGGCTTCCTTCGCCGCCACCATCACCGCGCCCGTGCGCTAGAGATCGTACGCCTGCCAGTCACCGAGGCGAGCACCACGCCGATCATCCAGCCTCCAGCATCTGACAGCGGCGGCTTTCCCCGCCTCGCCCATAGTCAGGAACGGACAGCGCCTTCTTCCGTCGACACCATGCAGACTGCCGTCGTCGGCGTGCCGCTCTATGGGCGCATTGCCGCAGGCCTGCCTATCGAGGCCTTTCGCGATTCCGGTGAGCAGATCGACATCCCGGCTGGTCAATTGACCAACGGGCAGCACTACGCCCTGCATGTCTCCGGGGATTCCATGATTGAAGCGGGAATTCTGGATGGAGACACCGTGATTATCCGTCAGGGTGAGACTGCAGAAAACGGCCAGATTGTCGTGGCGCTGGTGGATGATCAGGAAGTCACACTCAAGCGTCTGCGTCAAAAGGGCAAGTCGATCGCACTCGAACCGGCCAACGCCAGCTACGAGACACAGATCTTTCCTCTAAACCGCGTGCGCATCCAGGGCGTCCTTATCGGACTCTACCGTCAGTATAATTGAGCGCTGCAGGACATACGGAGCTGAAATAATCGTCTCCGGCATCTATCCTGCCGGTGCATCCCGTCCCATCAGGCTGCCAGGTGACCAATCAACCGATGTTCCGTCATCTGGGCGACGTTGAACCGCATGAAGCTCGTTGCCGCGCCTGACACGCTGAAGACAGCTCCGGGCGCCAGCACGAGTCCCTCTTTCAGAGCCCTGCGCGCCAGATCCGTAACGTCACAGTCTTCAGGCATTTTACACCACAGGCTGAACCCGCCTTCAGGCATGACAACCGGTGTGATTCCGATCGACGCCAGCTGTGCGGCCCCTTCCCTGCGCGCCTTGGCCAGCCGTCGATGTAGTGCTTCCATATGGCGCCGATAGGAACCGCCTGTCAGAACCTGCCTTACGATCTCGGCAGCGACCGGGCTCACTCCGGCGAACCCGGTCGCAATCTGCAATTCCCCGAGCCGCTCGATAATCTCGGGGCAAGCGGCCACATAGCCACAGCGCAGTGACGCCGAGAGTGTCTTGGAAAAAGAGCCGATCCGTATCACACGCGCCAACCCGTCGAGCGGCGCAAGACTTGCAAAGGGTCGCGGCGCGAAATCCGCGAAGATGTCGTCTTCGATGATTGTCAGAGCATGTGCCTTGGCCAGAGAGAGCATCTCATGCGCTTTACGCAGCGTGAGGGTGCTGCCTACCGGGTTCTGAAGACCCGAATTGGTGAGATAGACCCTTGGCGCTTCCTGTCGCAGCAGCGCGGCAAACGAGGCTAGATCGGGACCATCCGCCTTGCACGGCACGCCCATGACCTTGACGCGATGCACGGCCAGAAGCGCACGAAAATTGAAATAGCAGGGATCGTCGACCAGAACCGTGTCGCCAGGGCTGAGAATGAGACGACAGACCAGATCGACCGCCTGCGTGCCGGAGCCTGTCAGAAGTATCTGCTCCGGCGTGACAAGCAGCTGATCCTCAGCCAGCGTCGCGCCAGTAATTGGCGTAGTGGCAAAGGCCCCTGGCCGATCCGTATCCGGTCAGCAGAACACCCTCATCCCTCGACACGACGCGAAGGGATTGCCTGAGTGCAGTAAGAGGCATCCAGGATTCCGGCAGCCAGCCACATCCCGGTTGCATGATAGCCGGTTCGGCTTCGAGCGCCTGACGAGAGACCCAGAACGGATCGACCGCGTGGTCGCGTCTCATCCCCGGCACAGGAGCTGGAGACATGCCACCAGAGACAAAATAGCCCGATCCGGGGCGCGCATGGACCGTCCCGTCAGCCACGAGGCGCTCATATGCCTCGGCTATGGTCGAGGGCGAGAAGCCATGCTGTTGAGCGAGACGCCGAATGGAGGCAGGCGCTCGCCTTTCCCCAGACTACCTGAAGCAATACGCATCCGCACAGCATCGATGACGGTCTCGGTCCGGGTCTTGTCGCGCATGATTACCCGCAAATTGTATGGATACTGAATGCCATACAGTTTCATGCAACTGTACTGAACTGTCCATGGTCTCCTTGGTCCGACGAGAAGACACTGACCGTTCAGATCAAGACGCCGAGCGTCTCATGAGCAAGGACGGAGATCATCAATGAAGCAATCGAGCGGCTATGTCAGCGGCATGATCGGCATAGCCATCTTCAGTGGCTCCCTTCCGGCAACAAGACTTGCAGAAACAGGCTTCTCGCCCCTTTTTCTGACCGCGGCACGGGCCGCGCTGGCCGCTCTGCTCGGCATCGCTTTACTGTCCGTATTCCGACAAAAACGGCCACAACGCAGCACGCTACTGCCTCTCACGGTTGTCGCCCTCGGGGTTGTCATCGGCTATCCGTTGCTCTCTGCCTGTGCGTTGCAGCATATCGATGCGGTCAGATCTGCCATGTGGACCGGCTTTTGCCTCTGAGCACGGCGCTGTTTGCCGTGCTGCGCAACGGCGAGCATCCCTCAATTCGCTTCTGGATTTTCTCTCTTTGCGGCGCTGCTGCCGTACTCTTCTACGCGCTGACCCAGACCCATGGCGGGTCTCTCGCCGGGGACGGGCTGATGCTGGCTGCGATACTGGTTTGCGGCCTCGGCTATGCCGAAGGCGCCTCACTGTCGCGAAATCTGGGTGGGTGGCAGGTAATTTCCTGGGCGTTGATTCTGGCCCTGCCTCTCATGGCGGTGCTGGCCGTCGCCTGTCATCCCGCAACCTGGGAACAGATCACCCTATCGGCGTGGGGGTCACTGCTTTATGTCGCCTTCTTCAGCATGATGCTGGGTTTTGTGTTCTGGTATCACGGTCTGGCGAAGGGCGGCATCGCCCGTATCGGTCAATTGCAGCTTTTGCAGCCCTTCGGTGGCCTGGCGCTGTCAGCTCTGATCCTGCACGAGGCGATCCCGCCACTACTCGTCGGCATTACCTGCCTTGTTCTGCTTTGCGTCTTGGGCGCGAGACGCGCCGCTTGAAGGAAGTGCGATTCATGGACAGAACCACCTCTTACATGACTTCAATGGACCGTAGGCTTGTCCTTGGTGACACGCACCGTCCCGTCTGGGTCGATCTGCGTGCTGGTGCCGTCGCCATTAGGGATGACAATCGTCCCGCTACGGCTCGGCGAAATATATTTATGCGCGTTATCTTCGACAGAGGACGACAGCGACGGGCGCGTCGCGCCACGTACGCCGTTGACCACACCGTCATGCTCACCGATCGCGAGCGATCCACCGTCGCCAAGCTGGGTCCCGCTGGCGTCGAGCCCTTTGGTCATAGAGCCGAAATAGCTGTTTGTATCTGACATCGCATCGCGCAACCCGTTGGGTGACGCCTCGACGTCGCGCAGTCGGCAAAGGTTGCGGCGCTCCCGGCCAGATATTGCCGCTCTCCGGCAGGATCGGCATGGCGAGGTAAGCGTGCCCCTTAACCTTCTCCAGATTCTCCGACTGGCCATCAGGCATATTCGGATTAGCTCCTGGAAGGGTCGCCATATCCTGAATAGATTTCCCAAAACCGGAACAGCCACTCAAAAAGAGAGGAATCGCTAAAAGAGCGGCCTTTCGCATCATTTACTCCAGAGATGTCAGCCCTGCTCTTTTAAGCGTTAAGATCGCCCAAGGCCAGATACAGAAGATGTATAGGCTGGAATACTTGACCAATCGGCCCTTAAGCGTCGAAATTCGTGTCCTCTGCACTATCGCTTCCACTGCAGATCGAAGACCAGAATACGCGATGCGTGAGTGCGCCCGAGCGAAATGAAGGTGATCGGTACCCGTTGCAGGAGATGGTTCTCCTTTGACGTTCCGCCTTTCGAACGCGCATCGCCTTCGAAGGGCAGACCTGAAGTTATGTTCCATTCGTTCCCGCAGAAGCAGCGCCAGCGGATAGCAAGGCCCCTCTATCAACAGGAATAACCTAATTCTCTCAATACCCCGAGCGCTGGACTCGAGTTATCAGTGACCAATTTTCGCAGAAGATCCGTCTGGACGGTTGGCCAACATCCGCGACAACCCTGTCACGAGATAGCCCCAGCCGCTCATCACCGTGGGGATGACCGAGAACCAGAGCAGCACCGCGCCAAGCGTGGAAAATGAAATGGCGCCAAGCCCGATCATGCGCGGCATGGCGTCACCGGCAAGCAGACAACCGATCGCCACCATCTGGATACCGGTCTTCCATTTAGCCAGACGCGTCGAAGGGAGCGTTGCGCGCTGGCTTGCCATGAACTCGCGCAGGCCACTGACCATGATCTCACGGATCAAAATGATAATCGCCGCGAAAAGTGCACCATCGACCAACCGGCCATAGCCTGCCAATGCCATCAGCAGTGCCCCGACGAGCAGCTTGTCGGCAATAGGGTCCATCATCCGTCCCAGTTCAGATCCCTGCTTCCAGCGCCGGGCCAGCATACCATCGAGATAATCCGTGATGCAGGCCGCGATATAGACGATGCATGCCAGACCATCCGTCACCGGGCTGGCAAACGCGATCAGCACGATCAGCACCGGTATCGAAGCGATACGCAGCAGGGTCAGGATGTTGGGCAGGTCTGTCAGCATTAATCGTTCCTGAAGCCGCCGGGGGAGCCGCCGGGGGCGTTACCGAACCTCAAAGTGGGAATCATCCCCCATGATAGGATGGTGTCACCCCACCATCATAGTCACTCCGACCTCATTGCGGATGAAAAAACGCATAAATCGTGCGTGCGATTTCCGAATTGATTCCGGCTACCGAAATCAGTTCCTCCTCGCTTGCGCCACGCACGCCACGCACCGAGCCGAAGCGGTTCAGCAGGGCGCGTTTCCTGACGGACCCGATACCGGGCACGCTGTCCAATTCGGAGGTCTTGATGGCCTTGCTACGCCCGGCCCGATGCGTCGTGATCGCAAACCGATGCGCTTCGTCGCGCAGCCTTTGCAGGTAATAGAGCACCGGGTCATTAGGCGGCAACTGGAACGGCGCCCGTCCCTCCTGAAAGAACCACTCGCGCCCGGCGTCACGATCGGGCCCTTTGGCAATGGCCACAATCGGATGTCACGTACATTCAGCTCTTCCAGCACAGCCCTGACGGCATTGAACTGCCCGAGACCGCCATCAATCAGCAACAGGTCGGGCCAGTCCTGCGGGCGTTCATCCGGCGCATCGGAATCGCGCCTGCCGAAGCGTCGCTCCATAACCTCGCGCATCATGCCAAAATCGTCGCCGGGCGTAACCGGGCCCTTGATGCTGAATTTGCGATAGGCGCGTTTGGTAAAACCTTCTGGTCCAGCGACTACCATGACGCCATAAGCGTGCTGCCCCATAATGTGCGAGTTGTCATAGATCTCGATGCGCGCCGGAGGGGCCTCAAGCCCGAAAACAGAGGCGACACCGTCAAGCAGCTTGCTGACCCCTGCGCTCTCCGCCAAGCGGCGCTCCAGCGCTTCTCGCGCGTTCGTTTCAGCATGACGCACCACGTCTCGCCGCTCGCCGCGTTGGGGTTGCAAAAGCTCGACCTTGCGCCCACGCCTGAGACTGAGCGCCTCCGAAACCAGATCGAGCTCAGCCGGGTCGCAATTGAGCAGGATCTGTGGCGGCGGCGGCTTGTCGTCATAGAACTGCAGGAGAAACGCGGTGAGGATATCGGCAGCCTGATCGTCATCCGCATGCTCGGGGAAAAACGCCCGGTTCCCGTTATTACGACTGTTGCGGATAAAGAAGACCTGAAGACACGTCTTTCCCGCCTGCTGCCACAACGCAATGATGTCGCATCGCCAATGGATGCCGGATTGATGATCCCCGATTCCTGCATGCTGGAAAAACCGCGTATGCGGTCACGTATCGCTGCCGCACGCTCGAATTCGAGTGCCTCGGAAGCCTTTTCCATTTCTTCGACAAGTGCCTGCTGCACGTCTGTGCTTTTGCCGGAGAGAAACTGCTTCGTCTCGTCCACCAGAGCGGCATACTCCCCCGGTGTCACACGATCGACGCAGGGTGCCGAGCAGCGACGGATCTGGAAAAGCAGGCAGGGGCGTGTACGCGTCGAAAGCACAGAATCGCTGCAGGAGCGCAGCAGGAAGCTCCGCTGGATCAGATTGAGAGTCTGGTTAACGGCCCATGCCGAGGCAAATGGTCCCCAATAAGTGGCGTCCTTGACTGGTCTGCCACGCTGTTTGGTGATCTGGGGAAAGTCATGCCCTTCCGTAAGCATGATCCAAGGATAGGATTTATCGTCTCTAAGCAGGATGTTGAAGCGCGGCTTCATCTTCTTGATGTAATTCGCCTCGAGAAGCAGCGCCTCCGCTTCCGTGCGCGTCGTGACGATCTCCATCGAACGCGTCAGGCTGACCATGCGGCGCAGGCGCTCAGGGAGCTGGTTCAGACGCAGGTAGGACGAAACGCGCTTCTTGAGGCTGAGGGCCTTGCGACATAGAGCACCTCCCCTTTGGCGCCGAGCATACGATAGACACCCGATGACAATGGTATGGTCCTGAGCGCCTCGCGGATCGCGTCTGCGCCCTCTTTGGGTACCTCTGGACCGGCAAGACCAGCAGCGCTTTCTCTCCCCTGCTCCGCGCCACTCACGGCTGCAGGCCTGGCATGGACATGGCACAAACTTCATCCACGGAACATGTGGATAAGTCTGTGGGGGATCGCGTGACAAATTGATGACGGGCGCAGTTTGGCGCGCTTTGCGACGCTTTGCCTATTTTTTGTGCAGTGAACGATAAGGCATTGAAAATTAACAATTTTGCCAATCCGTATGGAAGAAACAGCGTCAAGACCTTGGAATCACAGGGTGTCAATCCCGGAACTGGCCGGAAAGTGGACAAATTTTGCATCCCGTCACACAGAACGATCCTGTTTTGTTCGAAGTTCCGTTCAGCGCGGCTCCGACTGCTCCAGAACGCGCAGAAAATTGCCGCCCCAGATGGCCGCGAGGTCGCTCTCGGCAAACCCTTCCTGGCACAATGCTTCGGTGACCGACGCGGTCTGGGAGCATCCGCCCAGCCCTCGATCTGACCACCGCCATCGAAATCGGACGATACCCCCACATGGTCGATGCCGATCAGATCGGCCACGTAACGCACATGACGGGCGAGATCGGCGACCGAGGCCCTTCCCTGCGCACCCGGCTTGAGGAAGGACGACATGGCCGTGATCTGGATCACGCCCCCGCGGTCGCGCAGAGCACGCAACTGCTCGTCATCCAGATTGCGCGGATGGTCGCAAAGGGCACGCGCACAGGAATGACTGGCGACGATCGGCTGCGAAGACAGGGCAACCGCCTGCATCATGGTAGTTTTCGCCGCGTGAGAAACATCAACCACAATGCCGGTCTCGTTCATGCGAGCGATCACGGCACGCCCGAGCGATGAAAGCCCATCATGCAGGGTGCGTTCATTGCCCAGAGCAGGAAGCGGAATCGCGGCATCGGCCAGATCGTTATGGCCGTTATGGGTCAAGGTCATATAGCGCACGCCGCTAGCGGCCAGCCGATCAACACGCGAGAGATCGCCCCCCAGCGCATGGCCATTTTCGACTGCGGGCACCACGACCACGCGTCCCTGCGCCACGGCTTCACGCAGCGCGTGAACCTGTGAGCAGACCGAGACTGACTCGCTGGCCAAGCCATTGATGACGTCGAGCATGGCCTGAACACGCTCCCACGCCTGCTGGCACGGCCCGGCTTCAAGTCGGGTCTGGGGAATATAGGCGGCCAGGCAGACAGCCTTAAGCCCCCCCGCACGAAGCTTGGGCAGATCGACCTGACGCTCGGGTGAGCCGGACTGGAAATCGCGACGGTCGGGCCAGGGAATGTCAATATGGGAGTCGAGCGTCAGAAGACGGTCATGGATATCAGAAGTCATGGTTGTCTAAATGGTCTATTACAACGCTCCCGCAAGAGGTATTCCTGCACTTCCTACCAATTTGAGAGGTCCGGTCCCATGCGTCTGATGACGTGGAATATCAATTCGTTGCGGCTGAGACTGCCTCTCCTGCAGCGCCTGGTGGAAGAACAGAACCCGGACATCATCTGCCTGCAGGAAACGAAGGTCCCGGACGCCCTGTTTCCAACGGATGCCCTGCGCGAACTGGGCTATCCGCACCAGCATTTTCTGGGGATGAAAGGCTATAACGGGGTCGCCATCCTCTCACGCCATGCTGTAACCCCGCTTGAGGCCGTGCCCGACTGGTGCGGCAAGAGCGATACCCGCCATGCCGGCATCCAGTTCGAGACCAGTGCAGGGCCGGTCATCCTGCATGATTTTTATGTTCCGGCAGGCGGCGACATTCCTGACCCGGCGCTGAACGACAAATTCGCCCATAAGCTCGCCTTCCTGGAGGAAGTGACCTGCTGGTTCAGGGAAAACCCGCCCATGCGCTCGATCGTCGTCGGCGATCTGAACATCGCCCCGCTGGAACATGATGTCTGGAGCCACAAGCAACTGGCCACCGTGGTCAGTCACACCCACCCGGAAATAGAGAGGTTGAAGGCCTGGCAGGATACCGGCTTTGTCGACGCCATGCGGCTCGTCGTACCCGCGCAGGAGAAGCTCTACACATGGTGGTCCTACCGTAATCGTGACTGGAAGCTTTCCAACCGAGGGCGCCGCCTCGATCATATCTGGCTGACGCCGGATCTGGCTCCTGCGCTGACGGGGATGGAGGTGCTCCGTGACGTGCGTGACTGGGTCAGCCCGTCGGATCACGTGCCTGTGATCATCGACCTCAATCTGGGTCTTGTCTGAGACGCTTTTTCCCCGGCGCCGCCAAGTGAGGAGACAGGGGCATCCCCCCCCCTCTTATCATGCTGCAATCGCCAGACAGTAAAACGCTCTCCACGCCAGAAGACAAAAAACCCGGCACCTTTCGGACCGGGCTTTCTGACAATCAGTCCCTGAGGGCGTTTTAGCCCATCAGGGCGTCACTGCCTTCCGGGTTCAGGCGGTAACCACCACCTTCCGTCAGAAGCAGGGACGCATTTGCCGGATCGGGCTCGATCTTCTGGCGCAGACGGTAGATATGCGTCTCAAGCGTGTGCGTCGTAACCGCAGCGTTATAGCCCCAGACTTCGTTCAGCAACACCTGACGCGCAATCGGGCGATGCCCGGCGCGATAGAGATATTTCAGAATCGCCGCTTCCTTCTCCGTCAGGCGGATACGGCGGTTCTTTGCCGGCTCCTGCAGGATCTTGGAAGAAGGACGGAACAGGTACGGACCGATCGGGAAGACGGCATCTTCGCTGTTTTCAAACAGACGCAGCTGGGCACGCAGACGCGCCAGAAGCTCGGCGATGCGGAACGGCTTGGCGACATAGTCGTTCGCCCCGGCATCGAGCCCGCGCACCACATCGGCTTCGTCATCCGAACCCGTCAGAATGATGATCGGCATGCGAATACCCTGACGACGAAGCTCGGCGCAGAAATCGCGACCATCGCCATCGGGCAGGGTTACGTCTAGCAGAATGGCATCGACACGCACATCGGTGACACTGAGCCTTTCTTTCGCTTCGGCAACAGAGGCAGCCTGAATGGGCTCGAACTCACCCTCGAGCTTGAGCTGTTCGACCAGGAGTTGGCGAAGCGTATCGTCATCGTCAACAATCAGGACAGGACGCGGACCAGGCATGTATAACCTTCTCTCACCATCTTTGGGGGAGTACCCCTGAGCCAAGACCACAATTCTATAACCAAGAAAGTGCCTTGTTTTGACCGGAAGACTTACACGGATATCGTGACAACGCCAATGCGATCGGAGCCGCCACCCTCGCCGATACCGGCGTTTAGATGAAATTTACCTTTAAATTAATGTTCAGGCGTGAGGTTTGTGACATGATCGTCATATTAAGACATGGTGAAGGGCGTTCCGGGACACTTTTCGTCAACAATCAACGCTTCCCGGCTCTGATTGGCGCGGGTGGAATCAGAACGGACAAGTCAGAAGGTGATCAGGCCACCCCCGTGGGATTTCTCCCCTTTCGACAGGTTTTCTACCGGGCAGACCGCGTTTCACGCCCTCAGACAAGATTGCGTGTCGAAGCGCTCAGCCCTGTCGATGGCTGGTGCGACGACCCCACCCATCGCGACTACAACAAACACATGTCCCTGCCGCATGAAGCGCGGCATGAACGGCTCTGGCGCGACGATCACTGCTACGATATCTGCGTAGTTCTCGGCTGGAATGACGATCCGATCATGCGCAATCGTGGTTCTGCCATCTTCCTGCACCTGCCGCCCGATAGCGGCGTTACGGAAGGCTGCATCGCGCTGACAGAGCTACTGCTTCGTCAGCTGATTGCCTCGGATGCGACCGGTATAGAGGTGCGTAACGACTGAGTCCGACTTCAAAGGAAGGTTGTGTGGCGCCGTGTGACCCCTAGCTACGCTCGCGCTCTGCGTTCTTTGCTTCCTCTTCAGAAGCAGGTTCGACAGGGGGCGCCATATAGACCAGCAGATCGCCTATCGCGGGCGTCACCGGAAACTGATCTTCTGCCGATCGGATGGAGATGGATTGACCGCGGCGGATAGACAGAAAATCCAGACGGTTGGGCACTGCGCCGAAGGAGGCAGCGCTTGCTTCATCAGCCATTGCAGTAGCAAATCGCCAGCCTTTCTCGAAAAGCATGTCAATCAGCGTGAAATTCCAGGACGGGTCGCCAAGTAGCTTGCCACGCGCATCGCGTGACAGACCGTGATAGAAATCGAGCCGCGCCACGCCGGGGCTGATCTGGAATACGCGCTGGCGTCCCATATGCGGCGCCATATGGGCGCAGACGAGGCCATTATAAATGGCGTCTGCCGTTGTCGAGATGAGGTAATCGGCAGGGCGCTCTTCCAGCGCCTCTTCACCAAATTGCGAGAGCAGCTCAGCGCGCAGAACCGGAACACCCTGACGCATGGCCGGAATCAGCGTGTTAGAACGATTATCGACCAGCAAAATAGGAATACCTGAGGCACTGAGGCATTTCGAAAAATCGATCGACCAGGACGAGGCTCCGACGATCGCCAGTGCAGGCTCGTTGGAAAGCGTCAATTTGAGCCAGCGCGCGATAGGGCGCAGCGAAAAACCATGGAAGATCATCGTGCCGCCGATGATTGCGAAAACGGCGGGCATGATCAGATCGGCGCTATGATAGCCGGCATCGGTCATACGATACCCTGCGGCACCCGCCACCGCAGCGGCAACGATGCCGCGCGGGGCTATCCAGGCGACGAACAGACGCTCCTGCCATTTCAACCCGGTGCCGATGGTCGAGAGAAAAATTGCCAGCGGGCGAACGCCGAACATGACGGCAGCGGTCAGCAGACAGATCGGCAGCGACAGATGGGCCAGCACCTCGCGATGCAGATCGGCCGTCAGCATGATGAACAGAACCGCCACGACGAGAACGACCAGCGATTCCTTCATGCGTCGCAATTCGGAAAGTCCCGGCACATGCAGATTGGTCAGCGCCATGCCAAATACGGTCGCACCGACAAGCCCGGCGCCTTCCATGCTCATATTGCACACGCTGAAAATCAGGAGCGCGAGCGTCAACAGCAAGGGGGTCTTAAGCGGTTCAGGCATGAGATCGCGCACAAAGAGATAACGCACGAGATAAGCAGGCAGAATGCCCACCGCCAGGGATTCAGCGGTCGAGGCTAGCAGATCGGGCAGCACCGTGGTCAAGAATACATCGGTGCCAATCGGCACCCGGGTTGCGACGACCTGGAGTACCACGGCGGCCAGAATGGCGCCGATCGGATCGTTGATGATCGCTTCCCAACGCAGGAATGCCGCCACACGGGGCTGAAGCTTGTTATGACGCAGCAGAGGCAGCACCACGGTCGGGCCGGTTACGGTAATGATAGCACCGAAGAGCGCCGCCACCCCCCACTCCATATGGGCGATATAATGCGCTGCCGACCAGCCGAGCACCCAGGAAATGGGCAAGGCTAGCATGGTGAGACGCGTTACGCCCTCGCCTGCTTCGCGCAGCTGCCGGAAATCGAGCAGTAACCCGCCCTCGAACACGATGATCGCAACCAGAAGCGAGACGAGCGGGCGAAAAATCCAGCCCAGCGCCGCAGAGGGATGAAGAATGCCCAGCCCCGGCCCGAAGATCAGGCCGAGTGCAAATAACAGGACGATGGCAGGCAGGCGAAAACGCCACGCGACCCATTGCGCGCCAATGCCCGCCCCAAGGGTGAGCAGCAGCCCGATAAACATTGCCAGCGCCATTAGTCCGCCCTCACCCCTGCCCGTTCAAAACAAAACGCCTTGCGACGTGCTCACTGCGCCTTGCGCTGAAGAATAGCAGCGAAAAAGCCGTCAGTTTCATTGCGATGCGGCGTGAGCGCAAACCCGCTCTCGCTGCGCAAGGACTCAGGCAGCATGTCGCCTCCCGCTGCTACGCGCTCGAAACGGTCGTTACGCGCCAGGAACGCAGAAACCTGCGCTTCGTTTTCCTCATTGAGCAGCGAGCAGGTCGCATAGACCAGACGGCCGCCCGGCTTCACCAGCGTGGAGGCGCGATCAAGAATATCCGCCTGCTTGGCCTGCAATTCGATAATGTCCTGCTCGACCAGCCGGATGCGGGCATCAGGGTTACGCCGCCAGGTGCCCGTACCAGAGCAGGGAGCGTCAACCAGCACGCGATCAAACGCGCCCGCGCGACGCTTGACCCATTTATCGCCGCTCACCAGCAAATGACGTTCGACATTGTGAACGCCAGCGCGACGCAGGCGCTTGACCGCCCCTTCGAGACGCGGCGAGGAGACGTCACAGGCGACGATCTGCCCCTTGTTTTCCATCCCCATGGCGATGGCGAGCGTCTTGCCACCCGCCCCGGCACAGAAATCGACCACACGCTCGCCCGGCTTCGCATCCAGTGCTCCCACGATGAGCTGACTGCCCTCATCCTGGATCTCGATAATGCCGTCGCGGAAGCTCTGTGTCGCCGTTACCGGCTGACGTCCGGGAAGACGCAGCCCCCATGGCGAGAGCGGTGTCGGAGTGGCCGTAATCTGCTCGTTGCGTAGCGAACGGATTGCATCCTCACGATGCCCCTTGAGCAGGTTCGCACGCAGATCGAGCGGCGCAGCGCCATCAAGCGCCGCCATTTCCGTCTCCAGCGCCGGGCCGAAAGCCCGTTCTAGATAAGGATGCAGCCAGTCGGGATATTCCAGGCGCACCGGCCCCGGCATATCCGGGTCGTTCAGCGCTTTTCCGCCGAGAACTGCAAGAGCGGCATCTTCACGCGAGGTCAGATGGGATTGGGCAAAACGCTCGCCATTGAACAGGCTACGCACCGTGCCGATCTCCTCACCACCAAGCATGAGCGAGGCGGCGCACAGCGTACGAGGAGAGGCCCCACCCGGAATATCGCGCAAATGCCAGTGCAGGCGGCGCCACTGCCGCAGCACATCCCAGATACGGGCAGAAATGACCCGGCGATCGCCGCCGCCAATATAGCGGCGGTCGCGGAAATAGGCATTGGCCGTCGCATCTGCGGGTCGGCGGGGGGCAGCCTCGATGGCGCAAAGCAGATCGATGGCAGCTGAAAGTCGGGCGGCGGGAGTCATGCTCCCGCGCTTACAAGTTTTTATCAGTCCTGGCGATAGTTAGGTGCTTCGCGCGTGATGGTCACGTCATGAACGTGGCTTTCGCGCAGGCCCGCATTGGTGATGCGGCGGAAGCGCGTGCGTACCTGAAGATCGGCGATCGTGGCCGAACCCGTATAACCATACCCGCCTTGAGACCACCCACGAGCTGATGCACCACAGCCGCCATGCTGCCCTTGTACGGCACCTGACCTTCGATCCCTTCAGGCACAAGCTTGAGCGAGTCCTTTACCTCGGCCTGAAAATAGCGATCAGCCGAACCGCGTGCCATGGCGCCAAGTGACCCCATCCCGCGATAGGCCTTGTAGGAGCGCCCCTGATGCAGGAACACCTCGCCGGGGCTTTCCTCACATCCAGCCAGAAGCGACCCGATCATCACGACATCGGCGCCAGCGCCAATGGCCTTGACGATATCGCCCGAGGTGCGAATGCCACCATCGGCAATCCCGAAAATACCTGCTTCGTGGCAGGCCGCCGAGGTCTCCATAACCGCCGAGAACTGCGGCACGCCAACACCGGCCACAACACGCGTGGTGCAGATCGAGCCAGGCCCGATTCCGATCTTCACGCAATCGGCGCCTACGCCAGCCAGCGCAATGGCTGCCTCAGGCGTTGCGACATTACCAGCAATAACCTGAATGCCTGGATGCCGCGACTTCAGCGTCGCCACCGTGTCGAGCACACCGCGCGAATGACCGTGGGCCGTATCGACAATGACAATATCCACGCCCGCCGACACCAGTGCCTCGGCACGCGCCAGACCATCGGCACCGACACCAATGGCCGCAGCACAGCGCAGACGGCCGAACTGGTCCTTGATGGCAAGCGGATGCGCCTCTGCCTTGTCCATATCCTTGACGGTGATCAGACCCGTGCAGCGATTCTGATCATCGACAACAAGAAGCTTTTCGATGCGATGACGATGCAGCAGATCCTGAGCTGTTGCAGCATCAGCGCCATGGCGCACCGTCACCAGTTTATCTCGCGTCATCATGTCGCGCACAGGGGTCGAGAGATCGCTGGTGAAGCGCATGTCGCGATTGGTGAGAATACCCACCAACTCACCCGTGCCTGGCATGACAACTGGCAGGCCGCTGATGCCATGCTGCGCCATGATGGCATGCACGTCACGCAGGGTCTGATCGGGGCCGACCGTTACTGGGTTGACGACCATGCCCGATTCGAAGCGCTTGACGCGGCGCACATGCTCGGCCTGCTCTTCGATCGAGAGGTTCTTGTGAATGACGCCCATACCGCCCTGCTGCGCCATGGCGATAGCCATCGCGTCTTCGGTCACGGTGTCCATGGCCGAGGAGAGCAGCGGGATGTTGAGTTCGATGGAGCGTGTCAGGCGCGTACGAGTCGAGGCCTGGGCGGGAAGCACTTCCGAAGCCGCGGGCTCGACCAAAACGTCGTCAAAAGCCAAGGCTTCACGGATGCGATCATGCGACACGCTGCGCGACGCATAAGAACCAACACGTTCCCCAGCCATTCCGGTCGGTGTTTCATTGGTCGTGGTCATCTGCCGCTGCCTCCCCGCAAATCAATCAGGAAAGCCCGCGGCTTTCCTACCGTTGGCGCGTCCTCTTAGACCAAATAAGTCTGTGTTGAAAACAGGAGATTGCGTTCCTGCCCGCAATTTCATCGATTTGCCACGCGTTAGGCGCGACAAGGTCCGACAGCCATCGACCGCGCCCGCAAACTCTCGGAGATCGCTTTCAGGCGACCGCGTGAAGGGGCGCGCCGCTGAATTCACCGCGCAGAAATTCGCGTATCGACTGGGCGGCGCGATAAGAGGCACCGCGCCTGGGCTGCGAGCCGAAGGTCTCGTGAATCATCCGCTCCTGGCGCGAACGATAAAGCACATGCCGCGCTTCCGCCTGAGCGAGCGCAGGAAGGATATCCTCTTCACGTTCGACCACATCGCCAAGTGTCCAGTGACGGAAATGCGGGTCATTACGCCAGGGAACGCCATGCGGATTAAGAAAAACGCAAGGGCGTGGCCGGATCAAAAATTCATAAACCTGACTGCTGACGTCACCGATATAAAGCGATGCACGAGCGGTATGGGTCATGTCGAGCAGCGCCGAAGAGACAGCATCGAGACTGACGCGCCCTCCCACCACACTTTCGAAGAGTCGGCGGCGGCCCCCAAAATCCTTGTGAAAAATCTTGATATGAGGCGCGATCAGAAGATCGTAATGATCAAGTTCGTTTACCGCATTGACGAGTGGGTGGAGAAACCTGCCGTAAGACGACAGACCCTTCTTGTAATGCGGGTTATAGAGCGCCACCGGCTTTCTGGCGGCGTGCGTTGGTTCCTGACACCGGTCCTTGAGAACCGCATCGAATTTCGGGTAGCCGACAATCCGTGTCTGTGCTGCTGTCGCCAGCTTCTTCGCCAGAAAACTCTCCGCTATCTTTGGCCCTGAAACGAGGGAGAGATCGAAATGACGAATCAGATGCTCGTCATTCACAGCACGATCGCCAGCCCCGTGCTGGATCAGAATTAGCGCGGGACGAACCAGACCCATCTCACGCAGAAGCCCCGCCGAATATTCGGTCGCCACCACAGCATCGAACTGCTCAAGCTGCGCCACATTTTCACGCATGACGACCTCGCGTTCAGCATCGAGCCGACGCAGACGCCGAAGCAGGGTTGCCTTCAGGGGCATTTTCAGAATGCCGCGTTCGATCTTCCCGCCGAGATCATTATCACGCCGGATGGCCTCCAGATGCTGGGCCGTCTCCGGAAAACTGACGAACTCGGTGACGGAAACATTCGGAAATTGTGACAGTGCCGAAGAGACAGCTGCCACGTGGTAACACTGATAAGGCTCTGCGACGTAGAGAAACGCAATCTTCATACGAGCCTTATCCTCTTCCTCTGAGTTGATGAAGCTTCCTTATAGGTCAAACTTTTATAACAATAAGTAACAATAAGATGCAGCGATCGACTGCACAGCGTTACCGTACCGAATTCACTCAATACGAAACCACATTGATTGGAAGTAGCAGGAAGAAACAGTCAAATTGACCTACCCACATACAGGGTATTATCAATAGATATATATTTTTATTGATTTTGTTAAATATATAACAAATTTATCAGGGAATCCCGGCCCATATCTTAAAATAAAAAACCGACCTACCGTGATTGCAGACATGACATGGGTATCGATTACTTTTCCGACAACCATCAGGGCGTTATTTCAGCATGTGATGCCTCTGAAGACATCAATATCCGCGATAGAATTGTAACGTATAAGTTACATTACTTTGACCCAAG
This sequence comes from Asaia platycodi JCM 25414, assembly GCF_000614545.1. Taxonomy (GTDB): domain Bacteria; phylum Pseudomonadota; class Alphaproteobacteria; order Acetobacterales; family Acetobacteraceae; genus Asaia; species Asaia platycodi. Next base: position 43,677 of record NZ_BAKW01000003.1, read on the forward strand.
ATGCATTCAGGACGTATGGGTAACGCCTTACCTATCAGCCACAAAAGCGACCTGAAGTGACCTGACGAAATTCTGCATGCTCGCGCAGAACACTGAATGTTTCGCCGTCCGTTCCCGTCATGAAGGCTGCGACCTCACGATCACGCAGGAAACGGAGCAAGGCGTCGCGCCTCTCTGCATCAAGATGGTTGAGAGGCTCGTCGAGCAGGATAAGAGGTGCCCTTCCCGCCTTTCCTGCTGTCAGGGCTGCATGATTGAGCACGACATGCACCAGCATGGCCTTTTGTTGACCGCTGCTCGACAACGCCGCCTCACGTCCAGTCAACGCATCCTGCAACAGCAGATCGGCACGATGGGCGCCGAACGAGGTATTGCCCTTATGGGCATCTTCACGTCGAGACTGCCTCAATGCCGCACGCAGCGTGTCTTCGACCGCGAGCGCTGGTCGAGACGCCAGATCCTGTTCCACACCGCATACAAGACGCAACCGGGCGACAGGAAAGGACGTACCATCCGTTACGGGTACACGGTTCATGGAATCGATCAGGGCCATGCGGGAGGCGGTCAGGGCGACCGCATGGCGGGCGATACTATCCTCAAGGCCGTCAAGCCAGGCAGATTGATCGGGCCGGGTCGCAAGCAGACGGTTGCGCTGCGTCAGCGCGCGCTCGTGAGCGGCGCTCTCACGCGCATGATTCGGGTCAAGGGCGAGAACCAGGCGGTCGAGAAACCGCCGCCGTCCGGAGGCAGGATCACTGAAAAGACGATCCATTTGCGGCGTCAGCCAGATGGTCGAGAAATGCGGCGCAATCTGGCCCTGATTGCGCACGACGTCACCATCGAGACGAAAGACACGCCGTGAGGAATTGGCCGGATCGGCGCCGGTTGCCAGCTCGATCGCGTCATTCCCATCGCGCGCCAGACGGGCCACGACCCCCCAGGAATTACCCTGATGCCGCTGTATCTGCGCATTAGCCGCACCGCGCAGGCCGCGACCAGGGGCCAGAAGAGAGAGTGCTTCAAGAAGATTGGTCTTGCCCGCGCCGTTCTCACCAGTGAGAACAACCAGGCGACTCTGAGGCGCCCATGCCAGACGCTCGTAATTACGAAAATCAGTGAGGACGAGCCTGTCTATACGCAAATCAGGCCCGCCGTTCCCTGCACTCAGACGCGCATCGGCATGAGCACATAGAGTGCTGTCGGCAGATTGGTGTCGCGAACGAGCGTCGGCGCCGCACTATCGGCGAATGCGAACTCTGCCTCGACATCGATCTGATCGGTAATGTCGTTGAGATAACGGGCCTGAAAGCCGATTTCGAGCGACGGGCCATCATAGGACACGCTGGTCTCGTCCAGCTCTTCCTTGGCCATGCCTGATCGGGGCTGATCGCGGAGAGCGTGAGCAGATTAGTCTGCACGGCCAGCTTGACCGGGCGGGAACGCTCCTGGCTGATCGCAGCGACGCGGGCCACGGCATCGGCAAAAGCCTGCTTGTTCACCCGCAGAAAGCGGTCGTTATTCTTTGGAATGACACGCTCATATTCCGGGAAGGTGCCGTCAATCAGCTTCGACGTCAGCATCACCGCACCGACGCGGAACTGGATGCGCGTCTCTGACAGGCTGACCTGCACCGCGCCCGCGCCCTCATCGAGCAGCTTGCGCAGCTCAGCCACCGTCTTGCGTGGAATGATCACGCCCGGCATCTCGCCAGCACCTGCTGGCAGATCGGTTTCGACACGGGCCAGACGATGCCCGTCAGTCGCCACCGCACGCAGCTTGGGCGCATCGCCATCCTTGGCAACGTGAAAATAGATGCCGTTCAGGTAGTATCGTGTTTCCTCGGTGGAAACCGCAAATCGGGTACGATCCACGAGGCCACGCAACACAGCGGCCGGAATGGAGAATTCGCAAGGCAGGTCGCCCGCGACCATTGAGGGAAAATCCTCGACGGGCAGCACGTTCAGGCTGGTCGCGTAGCGCCCGGCACGCAGGGCCAGCGGGGCGTCGCCGCCTCCATGATCGAGTTCGACCATGGAACCGTCAGCGAGTTTACGCACGATCTCATAAAGTACGCTTGCCGGTGCCGTGACCGCACCGTCGCGCGCGCCCTCTGCCGCCACTTCCTCGACCACCGCAATTTCCATATCGGTGGCAGTCAGGCGCAGAAGATTGCCTTCGATAGACAGCATGACGTTGGCGAGAATGGGGATCGTGTTCCGCTTCTCGGCAACGCTCTGGATATGGGCAAGGGCACGGATCAGCGTAGTGCGGTCAGCCTGGAATTTCATATGATCGTAGACCCTCGAACACCCGAAAAACAAAAAATCACTTTAGCAGAGCCGCAGGTCGCAGCAAAGAGATCAGCCCTCGAGCATGCGGCGCAGAAGCTCGACATCCTCGGCAAACGCGACGTCACGCTCCATGAGCTCCTGCACGCGCGAAACAGCATGCATGACTGTCGTATGGTCACGATTGCCGAACTTGCGCCCGATCTCGGGAAGAGAGCGGCTGGTAAGCTGCTTGGCAGATACATGGCCACCTGACGCGGACGGGCCACGGCGCGCGCACGGCGGGCAGAGGACATATCCGTCAGGCGGATATTCCAGTGCTCGGAGACCTTGCGCTGGATTTCCTCGATCGTGACGCGGCGGTCATGCGCCTTGAGAATGTCATGCAGAACATCCTGCGTGCTTTCGAGCGTGACCGAGCGACCGAAGAGATTGGCATGCGCAATGAGACGGTTCAGCGCCCCCTCAAGCTCACGCACATTCGACGTGATCTTGTGCGCAAGGAATTCCAGCACCTTGCAGGAACCGCCACACCTGAAGCAAGTGCCTTGGCCTCGAGAATGGAGATACGCAGCTCGAACGTCGTCGCATGGATGTCGGCCACCATGCCGCAACCCAGACGCGTGCGCAGACGGTCTTCAAGGCCCGACAGATCGGAAGGCGATTTATCGGCACTGACCACGATCTGACGGCCAGCATCGACCAGCGCATTGAAGGTGTGGAAGAATTCTTCCTGCGTGTTGTCCTTGCCGATCAGAAACTGAAGATCGTCGATCATCAGCACATCGACTGAGCGCAGCTGCTCCTTGAACTCCATGGTCGATTGCGAGCGGATGGCTGCGATAAACCGGTACATGAACTTCTCGGCCGACATATAGGCAACCGATACACGCCCGCCACTGGTCAGCTCGGAGCCGATCGCATGCATGAGATGCGTCTTGCCCAGCCCCACACCACCATAAAGGAAGAGCGGATTGAACCCCGGGCTCGAAGGCTTCTCTGCCACGCGACGGGCGCAGGCATAGGCAAATTCGTTCGGCTTGCCGACAACAAAGCTGTCGAAAGTAAAACGCGGGTCGAGCGGTGCGGCCAGATCGTGACGCGCGTCCTGGACGCTGGTTGCCTGGACGACAGGTGCCTCGATCTCGACGGCAGGAACGACAGCCTCTACAGCGACAGGCGCAGCAAGCCCGTCACCCACGCGCTGAACCTGCAGCTCAACATGATGAACGGCACGATTTTCGTTGCGCCATAACTCCTGCAGGCGGTCGCCATACTGGCCGCGCACCCAGTCACGCAAAAAGCGGGTGGGCAGAAAAAGCGTGATTTCATCTTCTTCAAGCGGGCCGAGCACGATCTGCTGCAACCAGGTACGATATTCGACATCGCCGACCTCGACCCGGAGGCGTTCGCGCACCTTCACCCATTGCGCTGCCAGCACAGGCTCCGTGCCCGACGTGCAGGATACCGTTTCCGTCATTGCGGGAAGATCCGTATGAGACCCTTCGTCTGCCATCACTCCCCCGAGTTTCAACAAAAGACACGACAGGAGCCGTCACGATCAGAGAACCCGACCCTTTAAGACCCCCGGTAGAGGGCGCACAGGATAGGGCATACGGATCGAGAGAGGCAAGCTTATCCGGCATGCACAAAATCTGGCAACCGGCGAAAAAAAAGAACGGATATGGCATCATGGCCATACCCGTTCTTTCTTGTAGTCTCAGACCAAACGCTCCTACAAGGTAAGCGCGTCTGTCTGTCCGATCAGGCCGAAGCCAGAGCCTTGATGCGTGCCGAAAGGCGCGACAGCTTGCGGCTCACCGTGTTGGCGGCGAGGACGCCCTTGCCAACAGCGCGCTGCATTTCCGGCTGCGCGGCGCGCAGAGCATCATTTGCAGCGCTCTTGTCACCCGAAAGAATGGCCGTTTCGACCTTCTTCACAAAGGTGCGGACGCGGGAAATGCGGGAAACGTTACGCTCACGGCGACGCTCGTTCTGACGGATGCGCTTGCGCGCAGAGGCGGTGTTAGCCATTTCTACTCTTCAGCCCTGTTCTGTTCGGCTTGTTAGGTTGTCTTGCGACAACAATAAAGCATGCCAGCCAATCATCTCTAAAAGAGACGCAGAGCCAGCGGAGGGCTCGCCTTTAGTCCAGTTTCACGCTGCCAGTCAAGCGTCCTCTAAAGAAAGTGGCGGCTGAAGGCGTGGACAATAAAAACTTGAACGCCCTGCCTGAACAACCCGACGGATTCCATGACAGACAGGATAGCCCGGACAATCGGGGCAAGGCTCTCCCTCACGCCCGTAGACCTGATGCAATTCCTGAAAAGCCCCCGGTTTTCCTTCTGAATCGACATAATCGCGCAATGTCGAGCCACCGGCGCCGATAGCCTCTTCGAGCACCGCAGGCGTCACCTCGGCGATACGTGTCACCTCATCGACAACAAGCGATGCGGCGCGTCTCTCCGGGTTGATCCGGGCACGAAAAAGAATTTCGGATACATATATATTGCCGAGCCCTGCCACCACATGCTGATCGAGCAGCACCGTCTTGATGGGCGAACGTTTGCCCGCGAGCTTCGCCACGAGATAGGCAGCATCGAATCCCGGCAGGAGTGGATCTGCCCCCAGTCTGGCCAGAAGCGGATGCTCGCGCTCATGCCCCGAATCCAGAAGCAGGAAACATCCGAAACGCCTCGGGTCCACAAGGCCGATCCGGGTACCGTTATCGAGCGTCAGTGTGACGTGTTCATGAAGCATCGGCAGATAAGTGCTGCCCTTGCGCCGCGGATGGGTAATGCGGATGCGTCCGCTCATGCCCAGATGAATAAGCAGGGTCGGCCCGCGCATCAGCGCAATCAGCATGTATTTGCCAAGACGCGTGGCCGCACGGATCTTTTTTCCATCAGCCCGTATCGAGAGATCGTCGGACACAGGCCAGCGCAGATCGCTTCTGACCTCCGTACTGATGATACGGCGGTCGGCGAGAGCCGCTCTTAACCCGATGAGAATAGTTTCAACTTCTGGTAGCTCTGGCATCTTGGGTGCCGACACTATATCCAGAGAAGCATGACCGACAACGCATCATTTCCCCTTCCCGAATCTGCCAGTGGCGAGAGGATGAGACCACCGATTTCGGATATCGCTCCGTTCCGAGGGCCGAGAAGAAGCCGCTGGTGCGCGCCGTCTTCGATAGCGTCGCTGGCCGCTACGACGTCATGAACGATGTGATGTCGCTTGGCATCCATCGCGTGTGGAAGCGCATTTTCATCACCACCCTCGTACCGAGGCGCGACCTCAAGCTGCTCGATCTGGCGGGCGGCACGGGCGATATCAGCTTTGGCTGGCTGAAGAACAATGGCGGCCCGGCGCTTCTGACAGATATCAACGCCTCCATGCTCGAAGTCGGGCGCTCGCGTGCAGCCAGCAAGGGGTATCTGAGCGATATCGAGTTTTCAGTCGTCGATGCCGAGGCGATTCCGCTGCCCGATCGCAGCGTTGATCGCGTGTCGATTGCTTTTGGGCTGCGTAATTGCACCGACAAGGATGCCGTGCTTCGCGAAGCCCGTCGTGTATTGCGCCCGGGCGGCAAGTTCTGCTGCCTGGAGTTCTCCCGCGTACAGGTCGCTGCCCTCGCACCGATCTATGACGCCTGGTCTTTTGGCGTTCTGCCCAGAATGGGCCAGATCATTGCAAAGGATGCCGAGAGCTATCGCTATCTTGCGGAAAGCATCCGCACTTTCCCCGAGCAGGATGTGCTGGCCGAGATGATGCGCGAAGCAGGCCTCGAAAAGGTGAGCTATCAGAATCTCTCCGGCGGGATCGCGGCGATCCATTCCGGCTGGAAGCTCTGATCTTTCATGCGCGCGCGGGTCATTCTGATCATAGGCGGGGGTATCGCCGCCTATAAATCGCTGGAACTGATCCGGCTGCTCCGCAAGCGCGACATCGCCGTCGAATGCGTGCTGACCGACTCAGCAACGCATTTCGTTACCCCGCTTTCGGTTCAGGGCCTGTCAGGCGCGCCGGTACATACAGCGCTGCTCTCTTTGGCTGAAGACAGCCAGATGGACCATATCGCCCTCTCCCGCAGTGCCGATCTGCTGGTGGTCTGCCCGGCAACCGCCAATCTTCTGGCACGCATGGCTCATGGCTTTGCTGATGATCTGGCCACAACCCTTCTTCTGGCAACCGACACGCCCGTCCTGATCGCTCCTGCCATGAATGTGCGCATGTGGCAGCATCCGGCTACCCAGGACAATCTCGGGCTCCTGCGCGCGCGCGGCTGTCTGTTCGTCGGCCCGGATGAGGGAGAGATGGCCTGTGGTGAGTTCGGCCCCGGCCGCCTGAGCGATCCGCAAACCATCGTCAACGCCATCGAAGACGCGCTCTTCCCGCGCAAACCTCTGTCAGGACGCCATATTCTGGTAACCGCAGGCCCGACCCATGAGCTATCGACCCCGTGCGGTTCATCGCCAATCACTCGTCAGGCAAGCAGGGATACGCCATCGCCGCCGCCTGCGCCCAGCTCGGCGCGCAGGTGACACTCGTGAGTGGCCCGACCGCCCTGCCCTGCCCTATTGGTGTCACGTGTGTCCATATCATCACGGCGGTCGAGATGCTTGCGGCCTGTGAGGCGGCTCTGCCAGCAGACTGCGCCATCTGCGCTGCGGCTGTCGGCGACTGGCGCGTGGCAGAAACGGCCACGCAGAAACGCAAGAAACAGGGCAACGCGCCTCCCGACCTCGCCTGATCGAAAATCCCGATATCCTTGCCACGCTCTCGCGCCCCGGCGCTTTGCGTCCGTCGCTCGTCATCGGTTTTGCGGCGGAGACAGAAACATTGCAGGCGCATGCTGTCGCCAAGAAGCAACGCAAGGGTTGCGACTGGCTACTGGCCAATGATGTCAGCACAGGAACCGGCGTCTTCGGTGGCGATCAGAACCGCGTCCTTTTTCTGAATGGCGATTCCGTCGAACCCTGGCCCGCGATGCCCAAGACGGAAATTGCCAGCTCTCTTGCTGCGCGTATCGCAGCCCATTTTTCTTCTTCCTCAAGGTAAGGCTTCATGTCACCGCTCCCCGTCGAACTTGTCAGGCTTCCCCATGCAGAGGGCCTCGACCTTCCCCATTACGCCAGCAGTGGTGCGGCGGGTATGGATCTGCTCGCCGCCATTGGGGAAAACATCATCGTCAAGGCGGGAGAACGCGCCCTGATCCCCACCGGGCTCAGAATCGGCCTGCCTGCAGGATATGAATTGCAGATCCGTCCCCGTTCGGGGCTGGCGCTCAAACACGGCATCACACTGCCCAATACTCCCGGTACGATCGACGAGGATTATCGCGGCGAGATCGGGGTCATAGTGCTCAACACGGGAAAGGAAGATTTTATGATTTCCCGTGGCATGCGCATCGCCCAGGCCGTGCTCGCACCCGTCATTCGTTTGACATGGGTGGAAGTTTCTGAACTGGATGAAACCTCACGTGGCGCTGGTGGATTTGGCAGCACGGGCATCGCCAACGCCCCCTGAGAGAGCAGTTACAATGCCTGAATCCTTTCGCAACTGGCAGGTTCTGACCGTTTAGAGCAAGGCTTTTGACAAACCGGGTTCGTGAGCCTGAACCCACCGATATGAACAGGTTGCGCCAAGCTCTGAACGGCCAGAAGCTGTTTCTTGTTCTGCCACCGGAAGGGCGCAGAGAGTTACGGCTCTAGAGCCAGATATAAGGAAGGAGCGCATGTCGCCATTACGGGTGCGACGCGGCACACGCGGAGCGGATCGAAAATCGGGGCTGACGGCATCGCTCGTCGGCACGCTGGTTGTGGTCGCTGCACTGGCCCTGTTCTCGCGCTTCCTGCCGGCACGCCTGACCCCTTTCCATCATGGCGGATTGATTGCCCCGCATTTTCGCTCGCTAGCGGGGTTGCAGGTGCTGTTGGGCGATTTCGGCCATACCGCCATGCGCATGGCATTCGCCACGCTCAGCGGATCGCTTTTGGGAGCAATTCTGGCCCTTCTTGCAGCCAAGATCCTGTGCTGCGCAGCGCAGTCGGCACGGCTCTGGGTGGAATGCACATGGTGCCTCTGCTCTGCCTTCTGCCTTTTCTGCGTCTGCTTGGTTTCGAAATCGCAGCGATTGGCACGACATGCCTGTGCTTTGCCGCGCCCATAGCCACCGCAGCCCTGAGAGCGTGGACGCAGATACCGCGCGCACTTGACGAGGCGACACGCGGCTCGGACTCACCGGTTGGCAGCGCCTCTGGCGGCTGGAGGCTCCTTTCGCCATTCCCGACGGCGTGACGGCGCTGGCACGCGCCATGCCGCTCGCCTGGTGCGTTCTGATTGCTACCGAAATGCTGCCCGTCAACGGGGCGCTCTCATCGCGCCCGGGGCTAGGCGCCCACGCGGGACAGGCGGCGGCAATCGGCTCGCTGTGGCAAACTCTCCTCGCAGCGATGCTTATCGGTATCCTGGCGTTTCTCTATGATTCCTGTCTGGTTTTTCCGTGGCAGATCTGGGCGGATCGCTATCGACTGCACCCTCTTTTCGATGGTGCGCCCGATCCCTGGATGCTCAAATTCTGGCGCCGGACCCGTTTGCTCAAGCGGGCGGGCGAAAGACTGCGCCGCGCGCTGGCCAGGCTCGGCAATATGAGATGGGGCGGCATAGGTTTTCGTCCGGTCGTGCCCACCGCCTCGCCTTCGCCCTTGATCGGGCTCTCATCGGGAATTTTCCTGCTTCTGATCGTTGTCGGATTCTTCTACCGGCATCACGCGCTCGATCTTGGCGATCTCGGGATCGTGGTAGCGCAGAGTCTCATTTCTGCGTTGCGCATGACCCTCGCTTTGCTGCTGGCACTCGCTCTATGGCTGCCTCTCGGAGTCTGGCTGGGCCTCTCATCGCGTCGTGCGGCAATAGCGCGCGTGGCTGCCCGGTTCCTGACACTCTACCCAAAGAACATTCTTTTTCCCGTTCTCTGTCTCGCCCTGACGACGCTGCATTTCTCCCCGTTGATCTGGCCGCTCATTCTGTGCTTCTTTTTCGTGCAGGGTCTGCTTCTGGCCCAGATCCTGCGCGGCTTGCGCAGCTATCCTGTCGACCTGCTACAGGCGGCGCAGAATTTGCAGATCAAGGGCTGGCTCTGGTGGAGCCGCGTCCTGCTCCCCGGTCTGGCGCCCGCCTTGCTCGACGCCGTCAGTGCAGCATCCATGACCGGCTGGACGATCCTGATCCTGGCGGAGCGATCGTCATGGACCCTCCAAAACCGCGATGGCAGTGGCATTGGTGCCTATGTCGCCCACGCCATCGAAGCGGGTGATCTGCCGCGTGTCGTGCTCGGGGCTGCCGTACTGACACTCTGCATTGCGCTAGGTGAAATTCTGGTCTGGCACCCGCTGCGTGTGCAGATCCGTCGCCGCATCCAACCCTCTCAGAACTGACCATGGAGCCTGACATGCAGGAAATCCTGCTCTCGATCCGCAATTGCCTTCAGGTCTACCAGAAGCAGAGCAGCACCGATCTGCCGGTGCTTGAGGATGTGAGCTTCGATCTTCATGCAGGTCAAATCGTAGGGCTCGTCGGGCGCTCGGGCTCAGGGAAGAGTACGTTGTTGCGCATCGCTTCGGGGCTTATTCCGGCAAGCGCGGGCGAAATAATCTGGAAAGGCAATCCCCTCGCCGGGCCAACCCCTGATATCGCCATGGTCTTTCAGTCCTTCGCGCTTTTTCCCTGGCTGACCGTGCAGCAAAACATCATGCTCGGGCTCGAAGCCAAATGTCTGCCTCGGATCGAATGTGAGAGGCGCTGCGACGACCTGATCGATCTGATCGGGTTGAACGGCTACGAGAACGCTCTGCCCAAGGAGCTTTCCGGCTCGATGCAGCAGCGTGTCGGGCTTGCGCGCGCGCTGGTGATGCAGCCCGATCTGCTGTTGATGGACGAGCCTTTTTCTTCACTCGATATGCTGACAGCTGAGAACCTGCGCACGGATCTGATCGAACTCTGGTCGGAAAAACGCTTGCCGACCCGTGCCATGATGCTGGTCACGCATAATGTCGAAGAAGCCGTGCTGATGTGTGACCGTATTCTGCTGTTTTCGTCCAATCCGGGACGGGTCTCGCATGAACTGACCGTGCCCTTCCCTCATCCACGTAACCGCGACGATGCTGCATTCAGACAATTTGTCGATCACATCTACACGCTCATGACACGCCGCGCGCCGCTGGTCTCCGAAGCCAGCCTGGAAAGCGGCGTGCCGGTTCCTGCGCCGCATCCCATGGCGCTGGTGCTTCCTCCCATTCCGATCAATGTGCTGGTCGGTCTGCTGGAGACGCTCGCGGCGGCCCCGCTCAACGGCCGCGCCGATCTGCCCCATCTCTCCGAAAGGCTGCAGATGGCGCTCGACGATCTCTTTCCACTGGGTGAATCGCTCCAGCTTCTGGAACTGGCCGAGCTTGAGGACGGCGATATCCTCATGACCGAGGCGGGCATTCGATTCGTTCAGGCCGATCAGGACGAACGGCGCGAAATCATGCGTACCGCCCTGCTGCATCATATCCCGCTCATACGCTCCATCCGTGCGGTTCTGGACGAACGTTCCGGCCATCGCACCGGCGCCGATCGCTTTCGCGAGGAGCTGGAAGCCACCATGTCACCCGGCTATGCCGAGCAGACGCTCATGACCGCCACGAACTGGGCGCGCTACACCGAGCTCTTCGATTTCGATGAAGAAGCCGACCAGTTCATGCTCGATCGCGAGGCCGGGGGGTACTGAACCCACGGCCCGGCCACCCTCAGGCAAGGCATAGATCGTCGATCATCATATCTGTGCCATGGCGGGCGAGCGCCATCGTCGGGGCGTTCGTATTCCCACTCGTGATATTGGGCATGATCGAGGCATCAATCACACGCAGATTATCGATACCGTTCACGCGCAAACGGCTATCGACCACCGCACGGTCATCGCTCCCCATGCGACACGTACCGACAGGGTGCCACATGGTTGTTGCGACGCGTCTCACCCATTGCGCCAGTTCGGCATCGCTCTGACGCTCGATGCCTGGGGCAACTTCCGCCGTAAGAATGCGCCGCAGCGACGGCTGCGCCATGACGTCGCGCATATAGCGCACCGCTTTGACGGCGAGTTGGAGATCCTGCGCCTCGCCAAAGAAATTCGGGTCGATCCGTGGCATCGCACGAGGATCGAGCGTGTCGATCGTGATGCTTCCATGGCTTTGTGGCTGAAGCACCACAAGTTCGAAAGTAACCCCTGCCTGCTTGCCGGAGGGGCTTAACCCGTCTTCCGAGATGATCGGCGCGTGATAGCACTGGATGCTCGGTGCGGCTGCCGGGTCCTGCGGATCGAAATAGGACACGGTATCGATCGCATTGCTGGCAGCAGGCCCGGTTTTCGTCAGCAGATAGCGCAGACCCGTCGCCAACGCCCCGAACCCCTGGGCTGAGCGTTGATAGCCGAAGCCGTCCCGACAAAAGGCCTTGAGAGGCACGATGGGGTGGTCCTGAAGATTTTGTCCGGTTTCAGGCGAATCATGATGCACCTGTACACCGAGGGCTTTCAGCCGATCTGCCGCGCCGATACCGGAAAGCATCAGAAGCTTGGGGGAATGGATCGCGCCTGAGCTGACGACCACCTGTCCCGCGTAGAGCCGATGGCGCTTGCCCCGGCTCACATATTCCACGCCGATTGCCTGCCCCTTGTCGATCAGGATTCGGGTCACGGTAGCGCGCGTCCGCAGCTCGACACGCCCGCTCCGTAGCGCCGGGCGCAGAAAGGCATCGGCAGCGCTGCATCGGCGGCCATCGGCATAATTGCCCTGTACCGGTGAGACGCCGCGCTGGCTTTCGCCGTTATAATCGGGGTTGTAGGGCAAGCCCGCTTCCTGAAACGCTCTCAGACAACCGGCATTCAGGGCGTTGATGCCTTTGGGCAACGAGATCCTGAGCGGACCGTCGATTCCGTGAAACCGATCATGGAACGTGTCGTTGCATTCCTGCTCACGAAAATGGCGCAGCATGGTGTCGGAATCCCATGACGCTCCGCTTCCCGCAGCCTCCTGCCAGCGGTCGTAATCGCGCGTCTGGCCTCTTACATAGCACATGGCATTGATCGAAGACCCGCCACCGACGACGCGACCAGACCGGTAGCGCCGCGTGGTGCCGTCAAGCTGCGGCTGGGGAACGGTGTCATAGGCCCAGACATGCCAGTCTTTCTGCAGGATCTTGGCAAATCCTGCTGGAATATGAATGAGCGGATCAAAATCATTGAGCCCGGCTTCGAGCACAACTACCGAGGCCGTGCAGCGCTCGGCCAGACGACCGGCAACGACACAACCTGCCGCGCCAGCACCGATAACGATGACGTCGCAGTTTTTGCCAGTTTCGGCATCAGACTATCCTTGGGATAAAAAGAAACGGGCACCCCGCGGTCACGGATCGGGTGCCCTGGGCAGGCTTCAGATCGGGTAGGATGGCGGCGTGTCGCGCAACGTTACCCATTGCCATTCGGTGAATTCGTCGAGATTGGCCGGACCGCCAATCGACGCTCCGTTGCCGGAGGCACCGAACCCGCCAAACGGGTTCACGACATCATCACCCACTGTCTGGTCGTTGATATGAAGCAGTCCGGCATGAAGGCGATCACCAATGCGCATGGCACGGGCGACGTCCTTCGAAAACACCGAAGCCGAGAGCCCGTAATCGGTCATGTTCGCCAGGGTGACAGCCTCTTCTTCGGTGCTGAAACTCGTGACAACGGCAACAGGGCCAAAAATCTCTTCATCGAAAGCGCGCATGCCTGGCCGCACGCCCGAGAGCACGGTCGGCTGGTAGAACAGGCCATCGCCCTTGCCGCCAGCCTCCAGCACGGCGCCCTGGACGAGCGTCTCATCGACGATCGCGCGCACATGATCGGCCTGACGCTGATTGATCAGCGGTCCGTTGAAATTTTCTTCCACGAATGGATTGCCCACTCTGAGCGCGCGCGCCTTTTCAGCCAGCGCGTCGATAAAGCGACGGGCAACACTCTCATGAACAAGTATGCGCCCTGTCGCCATGCAGATCTGGCCCTGATGCAGATACGCCCCCCAGGCGGCATTGGCAGCCGCAGCTTCGATCTCTGCATCGTCGAGCACGATCAGAGGATTCTTGCCCCCCAGTTCCAGAGAGACCTTTTTCAGATGACGACCCGCCAGCTGCCCCACGGCACGCCCGGCCCCTGTCGATCCGGTAAACTGGATCATGGCGATATGGGGGTCGCAGCAAAGCGCTTCGCCCACTTCGCCGCCCCCCGGCAGGATATGCAACAAGCCTTTCGGCAGACCGGCGAGTTCGAACAGACGGGCGATGGTATGGCCACCGCATAGTGCCGTACGCGGGTCGGGTTTGAGAATGACGCCATTACCGAGGGCCAGCGCGGGAGCCACGGCACGCATCGCCAGATAGAGCGGGAAATTGAACGGTGAGATGATCCCGATCAGCCCGCGAGGCTTGCGCCTCGCCATACTTCTCTGCCCGTCCGTGCCCGGAAGAACGAGACCCTGCGCCTGTTCCGGCAGCGTTGCCGCAAGCCTGAGCGCCTTGATCGTGACGGCAATTTCGAAATTCGCCTTGATATGGGCAGCCCCACCTTCGCGTATCAGCCAATACGCAACCTGGCTGGCATGGTCTTCGAGCAGTTCAGCCGCTCTGGCAAGGATAGCGGCACGTTCCGCAGGGGCCGTAGCAGCCCAGGATTTCTGCGCGGCACTGGCCAGTTTCGCGGAATGAGCGACCTGATCGGGGTCGGCAAGCGCGAAACTGGCGAGATGATCTCCCGTGGCCGGCTCGACCGCAGGCGCGGTCAATCCACGCTTCTCCCACTCTCCGGTGAACAGGCATCCCTCCAGATGCGCGGCTTTCAGGAACACCATCGACTCTTTTTCATGCGATGAGGTCATGGGCATGTCTCCTTCTCTGGTCGCAAGACATGCCGGTCTTACCCATATTGCGGGAAAGACCATCTCGGTCGCTTTTCCAACCTTTTGGGTATAATGCCCCGTTTACCGAGGGTTCCGGCCCTGGAAGCGCCAGCGTCAGAGGTGTAAAGAAACCGTGATAGAGCTTCGCAAGCTGCGTTATTTCCTGACAATTGCCGAAGAGCGCAATTTCTCCGGTGCGGCGAAACGGCTGAACATGGCGCAACCCCCGCTGAGCAGGCAGATCCGGGAGCTGGAAGACGAGCTGGGCGTCGCACTTTTCGACCGCAGCTCACGCCCGCTGGGACTGACGCGTGCAGGACAGCTTTTTTTCGAGCAGGCGAGCCAGATCCTCAGCAGCCATGAACGACTGAAAACGACCATGGCGGATTTCGCCCAGTCGCGTCGCCCCCGGCTTTCACTCGGCATCGTGGCTTCGGCGTTTCATCTTCGGCTGCCGCATCTCATTCGACATTATCGTCACGCCGCGCCCGATGTCGCTCTGACGATTCATGAAATGAACTCGGCCGAACAGGTGGCGGCGCTGATCGATGGCCGCATCGACATCGGTCTGGATCGAACCGAGATCACCGACCCGAGATACGCAGCATCATTCTGAGAGAAGAAAGGCTGGTGCTCGCTGCGCCGGCTGATTTCGCCGGGTCACAAAACGAGCCCATCGATCTCAACCGCCTGACTGATGAGACGCTGATCCTTTATCCCCGGGAGAGCGGCCAGAACTATGCCCGTAGAACACTCACCCTGCTCAGGCGCCACGGCGTCGTTCCGCTCAATCAGATCCAGGTTCAGGAAATGACGACAGCGCTTTCACTCGTGGCTGCAAAGATGGGGCTCTGTATCGTGCCTGTTTCCGCGCGCGCCATTGGCCACCCGGAGATACAGTTTCTGTCGACGCGCCAGAACATCACCTGCCCGGTTACGCTCAACATGCGCGCTGAGCCTCCTTCGGAAGCGATAAGACTTTTTCTGAAGGCGCTCGGCGAGCTTTATATCGAATGGGGCTTCGGGGCTCTGGCTCTATAGGGCAAAAAGAGGAGCACGGAGCCATTCCGGCCTCACGGCCGTACTGCCCCCTACTCTCAGGCCTTAAGGCGGTCGCGATACATCTTGCGCGCTTGGCCACTTTCGGCGCCACGACGGCGCTGCAATAGGCGGTCTCCGGGTTGCGGGCGAAATAGTCGTGATGCTTTTCCTCCGCCTCCCAGAATACAGCCGGGCCCGCGATTTCGGTCACGATCGGGTCGGGCCAGATGCCTGAGTCGGCGATTTCCTGAGTGACCTCACGGGCAATGGCATCCTGAGCCGGATCGAGGGCGAAGATCACCGAGCGGTACTGCGTGCCCGTATCATTACCCTGACGGTTGAGCTGCGTCGGATCGTGGGTCGTGTAGAATACGCGCAGCACGTCGGCAAAGCTGATCTCCTGCGGGTCGAATACAACCTGCACCACCTCGGCGTGGCCGGTGGCTCCAGTACAGACCTGCTCGTAGCTGGGGTTTTCACGCCTACCACCGGCGTAGCCGGGCTGAGCGGATTTCACGCCACGCAGCCCCGTGAAGATAGCCTCGGTGCACCAGAAGCAGCCGCCCCCGATAAGCTTTTTCGAGATGGGTTTCGCTCATGGGGGCCTCGCTTCGTCTGGGGTCTCGATTTGTGCGAACTTACTGGTTCACGACAGGTAGATAGATGCTGCTGGCCTGCGCCCCGCCACGCGAGATCGACTGCGTCGCGGCTCTGTAATCGCCGGGTTTGGCCTCGAAGATGTTCGAGACATAAGTCTGCGGATTACGGTCGTAAAGAGGGAACCAGGAAGACTGGATCTGTACCATGATGCGATGGCCAGGAAGGAAGACATGGTTCACCGCAGGCAGGGTGAATTTATATTCCTCGACCTTATTGGCCGGGATGGCTTCGGGGCGCGCAAAATCATGGCGATAGCGCCCACGGAAAATATCCATCGACACCGAGAGCTCGTAGCCGCCCATTTCGGGCCGGTTTGCCGTGATACCCGGATAGACATCGATGATCTTGACCACCCAATCGGCATCGGTGCCCGTGGTTGCGGCAAAGAGATCGGCGGTCGGCACACCCGAGACGCGCACGGGATGATCCAGTACCGGCGTCTCATAGGTCAGCACATCGGGGCGAGATTCGGCGAAACGCTGATCAGAAACCAGCCAGGGCTTCCAGCGCGCGCCATCGGCAAAGCTGTAGGGCCGCGTCATGAACGGA
The DNA here is from genome assembly GCF_000614545.1 of Asaia platycodi JCM 25414. Lineage (GTDB taxonomy): Bacteria > Pseudomonadota > Alphaproteobacteria > Acetobacterales > Acetobacteraceae > Asaia > Asaia platycodi. Next base: position 60,190 of record NZ_BAKW01000003.1, read on the forward strand.
ACGGGATGCGCCGGGTCTGAAACATAACTGTCGGTTCCGGGTTTCGCACGGTCGAAACCAAGCCCGTTTCCTTCTCTCAGGTAGAGACGCTCCCCGGTCCCAATGCAGCTGTCACCGCAATTGCCGAGCCAGCCGCGCAGATGATCCCAGTGATTATCGCCAGTGTTATAGATAATGGCGTCGTCGAAATTGACCTTGGCGCTGCCCGGCTTCAGATACTGATCAAAGAACGGTCGCATGACATTGGCCCGATACCAGAGCGCCGTATCGCCATTGAAATGCAGCGGGCCAAGGCTCGACCCGTCATAATTGACGCCGCTATGGCGCCACGGCCCCATGACGAGAATGTTGGGCACTTTGGGATGGTCCTTGCGCAGCGCCATCCAGCTATGAATGGCGCCCCACATATCCTCCTGATCCCAGAGACCCTGCTCCCAGATGGTCGGCACGGTGAGAGGACGCTTCGCCAGAAGCTTGTCGAGCGCCTGATCCTGCCAGAGAGCGTCATAGGCGGGATGAGCCTTCATGCGCTGCCACCACGGAAACTGGTCGAGCCCGGCCTTCGTCGCAAAATCACCTGCCGAACCCGCTTGCAGAAAATTGGTGTAATCATCGGCGTCATGACGGGGGATGGCGTCGCCTTCGCCCTTTTTCGTCATCTGCATGGTGAAATAATCGAAGCTGCCCTGGCGGAAAGCGCCGTAATGGTACCAGTCATCGCCCATCCAGCCATCGACCATCGGGCTTTCGGGCGCAGCCACTTTCAGCGCCGGGTGCGGGTTCAGCAATGCCATCACGACGGTCCAGCCCTCATAGGATGAGCCGGTCATGCCGACGCGACCATTGCTCTGCTTCACGTTCTTGATGAGCCAGTCAATCGTGTCCCACGCATCGGTCGTGTCATCGGTCTTGCTTGGGTTGAGCGGGCCGATGGGCGGGCGCGTCATGACATAATCGCCTTCCGAGCCATATTTCCCGCGCACATCCTGAAAAACGCGGATATAGCCACCATCGACGAATACGCCGTCACCCTGCGGCAGCAGATTACGCATTTCAGAGGCGCCAGACACACGATCGGCACGTTCGGAGGCGTGGTAAGGCGTACGTGTCAGCAGGATCGGCGCTTCGTGATCTTTTGCCGCCTTGGGAATCACGATCACGGTATGCAGCTTCACCCCGTCGCGCATCGGGATCATGACATCCTGCTTGATGTAATCGCGCCCCGTTTCGGGCATTTGTACATGGGCCGGAATATCAGAGCCTCGCTGCACCATATCCGGCGTGACGGCGGGGCCATTCGCGGCTTGCGCTAGGGCCTGGGAGGCCCCCAGAAGACAGGACGTCATAAGCAACAGGGATCGGGTGAGATTTCCAACGCGCACGCAGTCATTTCCTTGGTCGGCTTTACAATCCGGAGGATGATTGAACAGACTTCCCCTTGCGGCAAGCGATTGGCCACGTTATTTCGCACAGGGTAATAAAAATACGCCCATGGGCCGCTTGCTATTGCATTTCATGCGCAACTCGCCCGTTTCCTCCAGCAGTTCCGGATCAGTGTCATGCCTGCCTATCGTTCCCGCACCACCACCCACGGCCGCAACATGGCCGGTGCCCGCGCCCTGTGGCGCGCCACGGGCATGACGGACAAGGATTTCGGCAAGCCTATCATCGCGGTCGCCAATTCCTTCACGCAGTTCGTTCCGGGCCATGTGCATCTCAAGGATATGGGCGCGCTGGTGGGGGGGGGCGATTGCAGAGGCCGGCGGCATCGCGCGCGAATTCAACACCATCGCCGTCGATGACGGCATCGCCATGGGTCATGGCGCATGCTGTACAGCCTGCCTTCACGCGAGCTGATCGCTGATTCCATCGAATATATGGTTAATGCCCATTGTGCCGATGCGCTGGTCTGCATCAGCAATTGCGACAAGATCACGCCCGGCATGCTCATGGCGTCGCTGCGCCTGAATATCCCGGTCGTGTTCGTCTCGGGCGGACCGATGGAAGCGGGCAAGCTCGATGGCCCCGGCATCAATCGCAAGCTCGATCTCGTCGATTCCATGGTGGCTGCGGCCAACCCGAAAGTGTCGGATGCTGAATCCGAAGCCATCGAACGCTCGGCCTGCCCCACCTGCGGCTCGTGCTCTGGCATGTTCACCGCCAATTCCATGAACTGCCTGACCGAGGCTCTGGGGCTCTCACTGCCGGGCAATGGCAGCCTCCTGGCCACGCATGCCGACCGACGCGAGCTGTTTCTTGAGGCCGGTCGTCTGGTCGTGTCGCTTGCACGCCGCTGGTACGAGCAGGATGATGCCACGGCCCTGCCGCGCAGCATCGCCACCAAGGCCGCGTTCGAAAACGCCATGACGCTCGACATTGCCATGGGCGGATCGACCAATACCGTTCTGCATCTCCTGGCTGCGGCACGTGAGGCCGGGGTCGATTTCCACATGGCCGATATCGACCGCCTGTCGCGCAAGGTGCCCAATCTGTGCAAGGTGGCCCCCGCCAAGGCCAATGTGCATATGGAAGACGTGCATCGTGCTGGTGGCATTCCTGCCATTCTGGCCGAGCTTGACCGCTGCGGTCTGATCGATACGACGGCCCATACGGTGCATGCCCCGACCATGAGAGACGCGCTGGCGAAATGGGACGTGCTTTCTGGCGACGAACAGGCGAAAACACGCTTTCTCGCCGCGCCGGGCGGCGTACGCACCACAGAGGCTTTCTCACAGTCGAGCCGCTATTATGAGCTGGATACCGACCGCCAGAACGGCGTGCTGCGTGACCGCGCTCATGCCTTCTCGCAGGATGGCGGCCTAGCCGTGCTTTACGGCAATCTGGCCGAAGCCGGTGCGATCGTGAAAACCGCGGGCGTCGTCGACAGCTTCTGACCTTCACGGGCCGCGCCCGCGTGTTCGAAAGCCAGGAAGACGCCGTTGCCGGTATTCTGGCCAACAAGATCGTCGATGGGGACGTGGTGGTGATCCGCTATGAGGGGCCCAAGGGCGGGCCGGGCATGCAGGAAATGCTCTACCCGACCAGCTATCTCAAATCGAAGGGTCTGGCCGAAACCTGCGCTCTGATCACCGATGGCCGCTTCTCTGGTGGCAGCTCGGGGCTTTCGATCGGCCATATTTCGCCGGAAGCGGCCGAGGGTGGGCTGATCGGCCTAATCGAGGATGGCGACCGGATCGAGATCGACATCCCGAACCGTGTGATGCGCGCTCTGGTTGACGACGCAGTTCTGGCCGAACGCCGCGAACGCATGGAGGCGCTCGGCGTCGATGCCTGGACGCCGGATCGCGTTCGCGAGGTCTCCCCCGCGCTGCGCGCCTACGGTCTGCTGACCACCAGTGCCGCCAATGGCGCGGTGCGCGATCTTAGCCAGATCACACGCCGCTCCTGATGCTCGGATAGTGCGGCTCAAGACCGAAACGGAGCATAACGCCCGCTTCGGTCCTACCGCGCTCCAGCTGAACCTCCTTCGAACGGATAGGCGTCAGCTAGCAGGCACATGATTCGTCTCGACATCGAGACGAATCATGTGCCTGTCTTTCCAGACCATCCCGCGTCTGCTTGTCCGAGTGCCTCATCTGACCCACACGGATTGCTCGTCGCGGCCGCTCAGCCGCCATAAGGCGCCGGCGGAGGTGTCGACGGGTCTGCATCTGTAAATGGCCCCTCATCCCGACCGCATGGTAAAGGATCGCTCTGCCGCGCGAGTGACCCCAATCGCTGCCCAGGCACCGCGTGACGGCAACGGCATGCTCATAACCTCCCCACCCAATACCGGTCATCCGACGCAGGATTACTTGAGCTATCAGGGAGCGTTTGGACGAATTCAACAAGCTCTCTGTCGCTTCGGTCATCAAGCCCTCTCCGGGTGCAGATACGCGCCATCTGACCGGAGGAAAATATTACGATTTGAGATCGTTTTAAATAAATGCATAGAATTACTTTATGGCGCTGATACCAGGCACGGTCTTACGGACAGCATGAGCGGACGCTGCAACACAGCAATAAGGGGAGAATACGATCTTGGCCCTGAAAAACACGATGTCCCGCTATCTGTTGGCGCTCTTCGTTATGACATTATCATGCGGCGCGCAGGCAAATGAAGATTCCCGGGTTTCCGAAGCAGAACAGGCGGCCGAGCGCTGCGTGACTGATGCCGCAATTCTGCCTCTCCTCGGCGGTCCCGCCGATGCGCCGATCATCCCGGTGACGATCGACAATCATCCTGCAGCTATGTTTGTCAGCCCGTTATTCGGACACCTCTTCGTGCATAATGCCGGCGATATCTGGTTCGATCAGGGAATAACCAGGCGGATGATCGCTCAGGATCATGTGCCGGTCCTGAGCGAGACAACCAGAATAGACACGCTGCAGATCGGTCCGATCACACTCCATGATCTTATCGCTGAACGCTTGGATGGCGAAGCGCGTCATAGCATTTCGGGCCGACCGCTTATCGGGCTGATCGGACGCCCGCTCTTCAAGCGGCTTCTTCTTATGCTCGATGTGCCGCACGAGAAACTGGGGATCATGATCTGGCGTAAAAGCCGGATTGCAGCTCTGGACCATCGGTCATTTTCACGCGTATCCCTCAAAGCCTAGCGATGGATGACCGGGCGCGGGTCATGGCGCAGATCGACGGCAGGAAAGTACGTCTTACGCTCGATCCCGACCTCGGCATGAACACGCTGCCGGTTTCAGACCCGGCCAACAGCGCGTCGGCCGATGATCTGGCCCGCGACCCTCAAGTCGTCACCCGATTTGGCGCCATCACGCGCGGTGCGCGGCATGTTTTCCATTCTTTTCAGCTGGGTGAAAGGCAGCTTGGGCCGACCGAATTTCTTGTGTTGGAAAATATCGATGAGGGCACTCTGGGAGAGAGCTTCTTCAGGAATAATGTCGTTCTGTTCGATTTCCCTGACGGTCAATTCCTTTTCGCACCAGGCACGCCTCACGTTTCTCAGCCGGATCTCGGGCTACATTTCGACGAAACTCATCAAGGCTATACGAGCGTGCAGGAAAATCGCGCGCCTGACACCGACAAGAACGAGAAATAGCAAGTGCCCTGCCAGTTTGTGACGATCTTGTGCGAGATGTCGCAAACATGTCACCCACGATTGCGCTTTGTCATGGCATGAAACCGTATCTTTTCAGAACGGGGTGCTTGTCGGCCCCTTGAGATTTGCGAGGGCCTTGATGCATCGTCTGTTCCCGCCCGCCGCCGTGTCGACGACGCGTCGTCGGGATATTCTGCTCGGCCTCGGTGCGCTGATGGCCTGTGGCGCCGCCCCCGCCGCGACAACACCGGAAAAAGAAGCACCCGCCTGCGACACCGGGATCAAACCGGAAGGGGGCGATCGTCAGGGCAAATTCGACGCCAAGGGTCAGCCACTGATCTGGCCGGGCAACACGATCATCTGCCCGTTCAATGCCGCCGATCCGCTCGCGCAGGCGATGCTCGACATGAACCAGCTGATCCTGCGCGAATGGCGTGACTTCATCACCCCCACACCGCCCTCAAGCTATCACATGACCATTCTCGGCGGCGTCGACCCCGAGCAGCAGGCCAAGGGTAACTGGCCCTCAGGCATCAGCACGACGCTCCCGATCGCCAATACCGCGCCGATCATCCGCGACCGACTGGCTGCGATACGCTTCGATATTCCCGAAAAAATCGAAATGGAAATCGACGCCGACCGCTTTCACGCACCGCTGGTCGGTGTACCGCTGCGTCCGGCCAATGCGGCCATGGCAACAGCGCTTTACGATTTGCGTCGCCAGCTTGCAGAAGCCATCGGCTTTCATCCCGATAATCTGATGACCTTCATGTTCCATGCGACCTATGGCTATAAAATTCGCCATATCCCGCGCTCGCAGAAAGACGTGCTGCGTCGACAGGTCCATGGCTGGCGCCGTGAAAACGCCGACAAGCTCGGCACCATCGTCATTCCGCAACCGGTCTTTTGCAGTTTCGAGACGATGTTTGCGTTCACGCCGCTTCTCACGCTCCAGCATAAAGGCTGATTGCGCCCAACCTCCTATACGTCATGTCGTCTGACGGTGAGCGTGACCGGGATTGACTTCGGGCAATGCGCCGAGCGAATATCACGTACCGGCCCGGTCGAAGCCGCCGTGTCCGCGGAAAGGGCTGCGCCCGCGCCAGAGCAAGACAGACATGCTTTTCATACTCCCCCCTTTCTGGCCTGACAGGCGGACACAGGCTCAGGAAAGGGCCGGAATATGTCCGATCACTCGAGCCGTTACGCCGCATTTCGTCTGAACCTCACCCAACAGCGCAAAAGGGCGAAGGAACTTCTCAAGGCCTTGCAGGCACAGGATCCTGAAGCTGCCAGGCGCCTGGCGCGTTTTCACCCGCGGCCGACAACCCTTTCCGGCGTTCGACTAGCCGATGCGCAATGCGTCATAGCCCGAGAGCTGGGTCTCGCCAGCTGGCCCCGCCTTTTGCGCCATATCGAGGCCTCTGTCGCAACCAAAGCCATATCGACAGAGGCAGGCCTGCCCCGGATAAACGACTGGCCACTCTTCATCTGCGCTGCGGAACGGACATCGAGCCGACCCTCAGAGAGGCGGGTTTCGAAGGAGATTTCCAGAGCTATACCGATCCGCTTTGCGGCGGCCCCATAGCCCGGACACCGAACTGGCTGGAATTGAGGGCCGATTACATTGCAGACTCCGTCGGGCGCCATATCGGTCTCGACCGTGCGGCGATTTCGACCCAACTTCATCTCGAAGAGAACGCCATAGCCCAGGCGGCTCGCTATGAACGTGTGGTATTGTGGTTCGAGCATGATCTTTACGATCAGGCTATTCTCGCGCGCATCCTCACGGTTCTTGCCCACCATCGACCGCGTCATCTCGATCTGGTCTCTGCCGGTGCTTATCCGGGTGCAGCGCGTTTCATAGGGCTTGGGCAGCTTCCGCCCGAGGCGCTGATCCTTCTATGGGAGAAGCGCAAGCCCGTCTCGCCCGCCGCGCTGAACATTGGTTGCGCGGCATGGGCCGCGATTTCCGCTCCCGATCCCAGCGCGCTGTCGCGCCTCGCACAGGAGGGGACCGATCCTCTCCCTGAGTTGGGGCGTGCCCTCGCCAGGTTTGCCCGCGAGTACCCTTGGGCGCATGACAGGCTCGCTCTGTCACAGCGGCTTGTTCTGCAACTCATCGCCGGCAGACCCCGCAGGGCCGGGGACGTTTTCCGGGCACTCACGCAACAGGCTGAACCCCTGCCCTGGCTTGCCGATCTGATGTTTCGCGATCTGCTCGCTACACTCAGCTCTGCTAAAGAGCCAGCGATCATCATAGAGCCCGGTGAGGATCTCAATAACTGGGCGCGGGATATAGTCTCCCTCACCGATTCTGGCAGAGACGTTCTCGCCGGGAAACGGCAATGGCACTCTCTCGGCCCGGCAGAGCGCTGGCTCGGAGGCGTCAGGGTCGGATACGGCTCTCCCGACTGGGTCTGGAACGAGGCAGAAGAGACAATCGGGCGCCGAGAGAACTAGGGCCTCGACCCGGCGATGACATAATATGGCCACGCCGGGACAAAAACCAGAAGCGTCAGTAGGTAAAGGAAATACTGCCCAGGAAAGTGCGTCCGACGGAAGGTGTCGCGCGGTCACTGAACAGATTGGAATAGTTCAGACGATTGGCCAGATTGTAGCCATTGAGCGCCAGACGCCAGCGATGCCCTACCATGTGTGACATCATGGCATCCCATTCCGTCGTGTGCGGCACACGTGCCGTATTGGCGGCGTCGAGCCAGACAGAGTCACGCCATGTCAGTCCACCACCGAAAGTGAGGTTCCAGGGCTTGTCGGGGGCAATCGTATAGGTGCTCCAGATGGTCGCCATATTCTTGGGCGCATATTGAATGCGCTTGCCAATATCCGCCGCCGTCAGCGAGCCTGTCGTTGTGGCGTCGTAATAGGCATAGGTGCCGATCAGGCTCCAGTTTCGGGTAATCTGACCGGAAAGGCTCAGTTCGACGCCCTGATTACGCTGCGTGTCGCTCGAAGAAGAAACACTCCCCGTCGAGGGATCGGTCATGAGCGCATTGCCTTTCTCCAGTCGGAAAAGCGACGCGGTCGCGCCCAGACGGCCGTGCAGGAATTGCTGTTTGACGCCAATCTCATACAGGCTCGCCTTTTCGGGCTTGAAACCCTGAGTCGAGGTCTTGAGCGGTTCCGAGCTGTTGGTCACATACAGCCCAAGCGGCGTGGTCGAGCGCGCCCAGTTAAAATAGACCATCGTGTTGTCGCTCGGCGTGTACATCAGGCTCACAGTCGGGTTGATCGTGTTCTGCTGCTGCGACAGACGCGTATCGGCTGCCGTTGCGCCTTCGGTCGCCGCATAATGACTGTTCCAGTGATCCCAGCGAAAACCGCCGCGGATCGAGAACCAGGGTGCCAGCACATCTGCTCTGACAGAAAAGCCCCCACATCGGTTGCATCGCCGGTTTTATAGAGCTTGCGCCCTGCCCCGCCCGACAGATTGACCAGATCGTACTGATATTGGCCCAATCCCCCCAGCAATAGTCCCGGCTGAGTATGGGACGGGTTGATCATGCTGGTCGTGTCAGTGCGTGTCCCGTTCTGACCATTGAAATTATAGGCGTAGTTTGTGCGACGGTCGTAGATATGCTCGACATCCCAGCCCGCGATGACCTGATGGCGAATGAAGCCCGTCTTGAAATTGGCGCGCGCGGAAAACACGTTCTGCACCGACCAGTCATTCTGCTGGTAAGGCTCCGGCCCCCCGAGATGACCGCGGCGATTGATTTGTGCCTGTGACGGGTTGGTGAAAAAGAGCTTCTGGCAGGTCGCATCGCAGCCCGGCTGCGAGGAAGAGAAATAACGATCGTAAAGACCGCCGCGCAGATCATCGGAAATCGTCAGATGCTGGCTGATTTCCGAATTCAAACGCGCTGTCAGCATGTTCACATTCGACACGTCCTGATCGTAATTCGTGCCGTACCAGCTATGACGGTCCAGCCCGTATTCGGTCGCCGGACGCCCGATCGTGCTGCCAGGCTTGGTAACGACCGGCACGCCATAATCCGGGATGCGATTATCGGATTGATGGAAATATTCCAGCGTGAAGCTGGTCTTTTTGCCGAGCCCGAAGCCGATAGAAGGTGCCAGCCCCCAGCGATGGGAATAGATATTGTCACGGCCGACAACGTTATTCTCATTACCCATGCCGGTAATACGCACCGCGCTGGACTCGCCGATCTGCTTGTTCACATCCAGCGTGCCACGGTAATACTCACCAGACCCACCGGAAAACTGCGCATTATAGGTATCGCCCAGATGCGCTACCTTGGTCACGATATTGATCGCACCGCCCGTGGTGCCATTGCCGAATACTTCCGATGACGGGCCCTTGATGACCGAGATATGGTCGTAATCGAAGCTGTCACGCGTATAGACACCGAAATCGCGCAATCCGTTCTCGTAGATATCGTTCTGGGCCGCAAAGCCGCGAATCAGGAACTGATCGCCCGCCATGCCCCCCTCGCCCTCACCAACCGAGGCCGTGATGCCCGGCACGTTGCGCAGCGCCTCATCGAGCGATTTCACGTTCTGCTGCTGCATCAGTATCTGAGGCACAGCATTGACCGTCTGAGGCGTGTGCATGATGTCGTCAGGCATGCGCCCCAGACCGATCGGCTCATGCAGAATGTTCATCGCCGCGCCATGAACCACGAGGTGCTCATCCACACCGTCCTGTTGCGTGGTCTGAGCCTTGTCAGCGCGTTTTTTCTTCGCCTCTTGTTGCGCCTCTTCCTTCGATTTCTTGCGATGCGTGCTGCCACCGTCGCTTTGCGCCGACTGGGCATGGGCAGCCGTGCAAGCGAGTGTCATGCCGACCAGCAGCGATACGGGATAGGAAGGGCGAACCCATTTCACGGACAAAACGCAGTCTCCACACGCAAAAGAAGGAATCAGTCTTTGCAATTGAGAATAATTCCTATCTTCCATGACAAAGTGCTGCAACCAGCTCGCAATCGCATCATACGACTTCGTGTCAATCTGTTGCTTGAATGCGACACTTCATGTCGTCAGCCGCAAGAAGTCTCGTCCACCACCGTGATGCGTCGGTCAAACGCGCGTCCATCGCAGCCTTCGGGTCGTGATGTTGTCGCCCGATCAACGAATTCCGCTTGATCGTCCCCTTTCTATTGCGGCGTCACGCCCAACTGCACCAGCCGATGCGCCGCCTGACCGAGCAGAGCATCGCGCCGCGCTGATCGCAGTGGCTGCAACTGACGCTGCATGGCGAGCAGAATATCGGAGGTCGCATCGACCACCGCCTTCTCCCACCAGTCATAAGCCTCGTCCTCACGCCCCAGAGCACATAGTGCCGTAGCGTAATTATGCTGACCTCGATAATCGCCGCCCTCGGCGGAGCGTCGATACCAGTCGAAGGCGAGAGTCGGGTCGCTCGGCGTGTGCCAGCCTTCCTCAATGAACCGGGCCAGCAAATTCATCGATTTGGCATGGCCGCGCTCGGCACTGTTTCGAAACAGCGCCAGCGCGCGCGGCAGATCGGCCTCCATGCCAATGCCGCGCATGACCATGATGGCGAGATTATAATTGCCCCACAGATCACCCAGTTCGGCAGCTTTGCCGTAGGCATCGGCAGCAGCCGAATAATCAACCGGTCCGCCCCAGCCGAAATGATGGCAACGGCCAAGCATGTTCAGCGCAGGTGCATAGCCCGCAGAAGCCGCAATTTCGTACCACTGACGTGCGCGTGCAGGATCGGGTGGCAGATAAATACTTTCGAGGAGGATATCCCCCCATCGCACCTGCTCTGCCACGTAACCTTGCTGTGCTCTGGCCCTGATTGCTCGATCATTTCAGGCAGCTTCGCAGGGGGCTCACGACGCAGGCGCCGACGCCGCGACACAGAGAGCAAGAGGCACAGAAGACGCGTCAACATCGGCCAGACCAATCAGCGGGAGGAAATTTCCAAGAGGAAGCACGACCTTGACGGTGTAGTGATGATGATAACGTTTCGCAACTTTGCACGCGGGGTTCAAACAAAAGCGGGGGCCGCCAGCACAGCCCCCGCTTCCATCCAGCCCGTCACCCGCTCCTGCGGGTTCGCGTAGAAAATCTAAAAATACTGTTTGTATTCAGGCGGCAGAGAGACGTGACAGAGCGGCCTGCAGGCGGGCGCGATCATGGGTGAAGCTCGTCAGACGATCACGGTTCTCTTCCACCACTTCCGGCTTGGCGCGCGCGACAAAATCGGCATTGCCGAGCTTGCGTTCAACCTTGTCGATCTCCTTGCCGAGACGATCGATTTCCTTTTCGAGACGCTGGATCTCGGAACCGATGTCGATCAGCCTTCAAGCGGCAACACCAATGTAGCTTCATCGATTACCGTCAGAGCGGCGACCTTCGGCGGCTCACCCGACAGGACCGACACAGACTCGACACGCGCCATACGCCCGATCACGGCAGACCAGCTTTCGGCACGCGCCAGCGTCTTGGGACCGGCATCACGCAGAAGCACCGGCACCATCTGCGCGGGAGGGATATTCATTTCCGAACGGATGGTGCGAATCTCGCCGATAAGGCGGATGACCCAGTCCATTTCGGCCGAGGCCTCGGCCGCATCACGGGGCTGAGGCGAAACCGGCCAGGCCGATTGCGCGACACTGCCGCCGAAGCCGAAAGACTGCCAGAGCTCTTCGGTCACGAACGGAATGACCGGGTGCATGATCTGAAGGATCGTGCCCAGCACATGCGCGGTAACCGCACGGATTTCGTCCTGCTCAGGCGTGTTCTCTGCCGCGAAGGCGGGTTTGGCCAGCTCCAGGAACCAGTCGCAGAAAACGTTCCAGACAAAGCGGTAGCCGGCAGCGGCGAGTTCGTCGAAACGATAGGCATCGAGTGCGGCTTTTGCCGAAGCGACCGCCTTGGCGGTCTCATCCAGAATCCAGCGTCCGAGAACACTCTGAACCTGGGCCGGATCGAAGCCTGCAACCGGCTTCACGCCGTTCATTTCGCAGAAGCGCGCCGCATTCCAGATCTTGGTAATGAAGGTGCGATAATCCTCGACGCGCTTGCGACCGAACTTGATATCGCGCCCCGGCCCGGTCAGGGCGCAGATCGCCATACGGGTGGCATCCGCACCAAATTCCGCAACCAGTTCGAGCGGGTCGAGACCGTTGCCCTTGCTCTTCGACATTTTCTGGCCGCGCTCATCACGCACCAGGCCGTGGATAAGCACTGTGCGGAACGGCACGTCATCCATGAAATGCAGTCCCATCATCATCATTCTGGCTACCCAGAAGAAAATGATATCGAACCCGGTAACGAGCGAGCTCGTCGGATAATAACGCGCCAGCTCAGGCGTCTTGTCGGGCCAGCCAAGTGTCGTAAACGGCCATAGCGCCGAACTGAACCACGTATCGAGCACGTCTTCATCACGGGTCAGGCTTACATCGTCGCCGTACTGCGCGCGAGCCTGGTCAAGCGCCTCTTCCTCGCTGCGTGCAACAAAGACACTCCCGTCGGGACCATACCAGGCCGGAATGCGATGCCCCCACCAGAGCTGACGGCTGATGCACCAGGCTGAATGTCGCGCATCCAGGCGAAATAGGTGTTTTCCCATTGCTGCGGCTCGAAGCGGATACGCCCGTCCTCAACCGCCTTGATGGCAGGCTGGGCCAGGGTGGCAGCGTCGCAGTACCACTGCTCGGTCAGACGCGGCTCGACAATCGCACCGCCGCGCTCAGCATAGGGCACTTGCAACGTATGGGGCTCGATCTTCTCGATATGCTCCAGACGCTCAAGTTCCTCTACAATACGCTTGCGGGCTTCGAGACGGTCGATGCCTTCCAGCGAACGCACGAAATCGGTCGATGACAGCCCCTCTACATCACGCAGTTCATCCGCGATCTCGTCCAGCCAGATGGCGGCCGCTTCATCGAGAATGCTCGGCATGGGCAGATCGTGCCGCTTGCCGACCTCGAAATCATTGAAATCATGGCCCGGCGTGATCTTGACCGCGCCGCTGCCTTTCTCCGGGTCTGAATAGGTGTCGGCCACGATCGGGATGCGACGCCCTGTCAGCGGCAGGGTCACGAACTTGCCGATCAGCGTGGTATAACGCTCATCTTCCGGATGCACAGCGACAGCCGTATCGCCCAGCATTGTCTCGGGGCGTGTCGTGCCGACAACGATCGTGCCACCGCCCTCGACCGGGTATCGCAGATACCACATCGCCCCCTTGGTCTCGCGGTTCTCGACTTCGAGATCGGAGATGGCAGAACGGAACGCAGGGTCCCAATTGACGAGGCGCTTGGCGCGGTAGATCAGCCCCTGCTGATGGAGCGTGACGAACACATCACGCACGGCACGCGACAGCCCCTCGTCCATCGTGAAGCGTTCGCGCTCCCAGTCGGCCGACGCGCCAAGCGTGCGAAGCTGCTGAATGATCTGGCCGCCGGACTGTTCTTTCCACGCCCAGACGCGCTCGAGAAATTTCTCGCGTCCCATTTCCTTGCGGCTGAGACCTTCCTTGTCGAGAACGCGCTCGACCACCATCTGCGTGGCAATACCAGCATGATCGGTGCCAGGCTGCCAGAGCACATTGGCCCCTTCGAGGCGCTTCCAGCGAATCAGGATATCCTGCAGCACGAAATCGAGCGCATGACCGAAATGCAGCGTGCCGGTGACGTTCGGCGGCGGGAACATGATTGAATAGGCATTGCCAGGCGCTTCGGGATGCGCCGCGAAAAGACCGGACTTCTCCCACTGGGCGTAGAGGCGGGCTTCACATGCCGCGGGGTCAAAGGTCTTTTCGAGCATTTTCTTCCTGTCACCTATGAGATCCTGCCCGGCACGAAAACCCGGCAGACATCGCTTTGAGAGTGCCGAATTCTCTCGCTTCCTCGGGCATGCGACGTCACCGGATGGAGCCATCGACGACCGCGGAGGGAAAGGCAGGGCACCGTATTTCAAACTCGAAGCGTATGGCAGATGAACCGCAAGTTTCAAGGCTGAACAACAGCGCGGCCTTGTTTTGCCCGGATACCATGAGGCGCAATCAGACCGCGCAGCGCCATGCAATTCAGCAGGCAGAAGCCAGTCAGCGGATCAAAAGCTCAACGAGAGCATCGATCCGCCGCTTCAGACCATAGCTCTCTATCAGCGGCCGGGCTGACCGACCGCATAGTCATTGATGCCCCAGAGCCGATCCTTGACCGCATTGTAATAGGCTTTTTCGTCGTAAATCGGCACGTTGAGCTTGAGGTCGGCCGCAGTCAGACGGCCCATCGCCGCAGCCACGGCATAGGAAGATTGAACGAGGCCGCTGAGATTTTGCACGAGAGCCGTTTGGGCCTGCAGCAGGGTCTGCTGCTGCTGCAGCACTTCAAGAGTCGAACTCGTGCCGACAATCGCCTGCCTCTCGACGCCATCGAGAGCCACGACGTTGGCCGCAATAGCTGCGCGATTGCTCGAAATCGAATCGGTGTAAGAATGCAGTTGCTGCCAGTTTGCTGAAGCCGACTGCGCCGCACTACGTCGGGCGATATCGACGGCGCGCCGTGCTGCGAGATATTGCTGACGCGCCTGACGCACAGCAGCATATTCAGCGCCACCCTGATAAATCGGCACATCGAAATTGATGGTGCCGAATTTGTTATCAGTGACCATGCGGCCATAGCCCTGGTTCTTCACATAGGAATAACCAAGCTGAGCCGAGATCTTCGGCATGATCGTCGCCATCTGCACAGAAAAATTATCTTTCTGCGCTGCTTCAGTAAAAAGAGCGTTGATGATCGTCGGGTTGTTACGTGTCGCCTCAACAACGGCGTCACGCTCAACCTTGACGGGCAGAGAGAGCGGCTGAGGCGATACGAGATTCGGTGCAGGCGGCACGCCCACGATCTGCAGATAGGTAGCCTGCGCCGCACGCAACGTGCCCTCGCCCTGCTGACGTGATGCCTTAGCCGTCGCCAGAGCAGCCTGCGCCTGAGCCACATCCGTGCGCGTGATTTCGCCCTGCTGGAAACGATCCTGTGTCGCCTTGAGCTGCTCTTCGAGCACATGCTCGTTATTGATGTTGATCTGAAGAAGCTGCTCGCTGCGCACCACGCCGAGATAGGCAGACACGACGTCAGTAAAGACTTCCTGCTCGGTCTCGATCAGCTGGGCCCGCTCGGCCATGACCGTATTGACGGCCTGATGAGACTGGGCAGTCGTTTTACCGCCTGATAGAGATTCTCGGTGATCGTCACGCCGCCCTGATATCCAGGCGTGGCATATTTGCGGTTATAGGCAGGCGTACCGAACGCCGAACCGGGCTGAGCACCCTGAGCTCCGTACGCGTTGATGCCCTGATAATAGGTCAGAGCCGCCTGCCCTTCGATTTTCGGTCTCCAGCCTGCAAGCGCCGTCGGCACCTGCTCGTCTGCCGCACGCAGCTTTGCACGTTCCTGCTGGAGAGTTGGATTCGTCAGGTAAGCCGTTGCTAGGGCTTCCTGCAGCGTATGGGGCACGAATTCGGGCGAGCCTTTACCGTCATAGGTCTGGGCAAGCGCAGTCGTGCTCCTGAGAAGAACGACCAGGCCAACGCCCAGAGAAGTATAGACCCGTGATTGATCCCGTTTCATGGATGCCCTTTCGAATGAGGACGGCGCTGAGATGACGTAATGACAGTGATCATCTCTTCGGTATCAGGCGTCCCGCAGCATCTCTATGGCATATTTGGCCGTCTGCGGAAATTTCTTCTTATTTCTTGCGCCTCAACGAGATACCCCCTTGACCCCGGCGCCCGGTAAAGAGATATAGCGCTCACACCCGGTAAGGTCCGGTGGCAGAATGGTGATGTAGCGGACTGCAAATCCGCGTATGTGGGTTCGATTCCCGCCCGGACCTCCAATTCCCCGAAAAATCTTGGAATACTGTTATTCGCGTGGAGTTTCATGGTGCTCTTTCCAGGCGTTTTGCGTTTTTCATATGCGTCGTGGCTTCTCGAATCAGTTTCCTGGTCGCAGGCGTGGGCGGAACGCCCCACTTCGAACTGGTTTCTCTGGCTATAATCGGAACAGTTGGGTGCAGCCTGTCGCAGCAAATAAGCAGTGAACGATTATATGGAGCAATGCTTCCAGCCCAAGCCCTGAACTGGTTGCCTAGAGTTTTCCGATGACAATGTGTCGCCCGAAAGTCTCTCGAATAAAATCTAGGGCCGCCTGTCTGATCCGCGCGGCGTAGCCGTTAACACCACGACAGCTCTCTATCGCGTACCTAACTGGCGATACCCCGCCTCCTACTGGCGCACCCTGCGAGACAGATGCTCGCCATGCCCGCGAGCGCGCCGGCAATTGGATCTTGGGCAAATCATACCCGTGCCCCAAGGAACACCAGGCGCGCCACTCAATGCGAACCGTGTTATCCCTCTCGGTATGGCCTGCCCAATCGTCCTGACAGCGAGACGTAAAGCAGACCGTTCTCTCGGAACCGTCGGTAGAGAGTCCTCTTGTTCGGCCCGAACTAGGAAACAGTTGGAGGAACCGGATCAACCGTAATTGCGGCTCCACTTTGCAAGAGATCTCGCGCTTCCTCTGAACTTCCTACTGCTGGCGGTGATCCTCGCAAGGGCATTCCTGCCGTTTCGCGAACGGTCAGCATGGTGACGATTCCGATGAACGCTGCGCCCATCAGGTACCATGCTGGTGTATCCAGATAGGTCGTCTTTCTGACCAGCCACGCCATCAGGAGTGGCGTGGTCCCACCAAAAAGAGACACAGAGAGATTGAACGCCACCGACAGGGCCGTGTAGCGAATTGGGGTATAAAACAAGGCAGGCAAGGTTGACGGCATGGAGCTGGTGAAGCCCGCCAAGGCAATGCCGAGCAACATCAATCCTAGGAAGATAAGGCCGTCAGAATGGCTCTGAATCAGATGAAAGCATGGGATGGAAAGAAGGAGCAGTGCAGCTGAAGCCCCTAATATCATCGGGCGGCGTCCGATGCGATCGCTCAGGAAACCCCCAGCGATGTTAAGCGGCATCATCAAGATCATCACAACGATGACGAGGATCAACCCCTTGCTCTCTGCGTAACCCAAAGAAACAGTCATATAACTCGGGATGTAAGCGAGCAGCATATAATCGGTCACATTGAAAACCAGCACGAGCCCGACACATTTCGCCAGTTGCCGCCAGTGCGCAGTGAACAGATAGTGCCATCCTGGGCGCGCATGTTCCCGCTTTTCTGCTTCGAGGGCATAGGCTTTAAACGAAGGCGTCTCCTCGAGCCTCGTGCGGGCATACAAACCCAGGAGCCCTAAAGGTGCGGCAAGGAGGAACGGCACCCGCCATCCCCAGGCGAGCATGGTCTGTTCGCCCAAACTCACTTGCAACAAGGTCACAAGACCTGCGCCGGCGACATATCCCGCAAGGGTACCGAACTCCAGCCAGCTACCCATCAGACCTCTTCGGCGATCGGTCGAATACTCGGCGATAAACGTTGCCGCACCCCCATACTCGCCACCTGTGGAGAACCCTTGTACCAGGCGAGCGGTGAGTAGGGCTATTGGCGCCCAGATACCGATGGAAGCGTAGGAGGGAATGAGGCCGATCGCAAAGGTTCCGAGCGCCATGGCGATCATGGTGGCCGCGAGCACTCTTTGTCGGCCATACCTGTCACCCAGTGGACCGAAGAACGCTCCCCCAATGGGTCGTATGAGAAACGCGATCGCGAATGTGGCAAGGGTCGCGATGAGACTGGTCGACGCGTCGGTAGTCGGAAAAAAAACCTTGCCCAGCGTTACGGCAATGTAGCCGTAGACGCCAAAGTCAAACCACTCCATGGCGTTGCCAAGCGCTGCAGCACCGACCGCACGTTTGAGCATGTCGGAGTCGACGACGGTGATATCACGCCGATCGAGCTGGCGTCGGTGCTTGAACCATCCGAGATGAGGATGAGAAAGAGGGCTTCTCTTCACCGGGCAAGCCTCCTCTTCGTTCTGAGGGCTCGGTTTTCACTGCAGAGCATCAGCCCCGCTTTCAAAGACGTTAACGGAATCATACGCTTACAATATCAGATCACTCTTAAAATGTCGAAAATGTAATCTTCACTAAGCCGTAAACGAATCTCATCCAAAAAGCCGAGACAGCACGCGCCAAGTTCGTCCCTCTTGTAGAAACTCAGTCCCGCCGCCAGTGAAGGTGTCAAATTGTGATCCCGCAGAGAATCTCGAATCAGGGAGAAAATCGGTACCTCTCGGCAATGGAGCAAGCGCGGCAGCCGACTGTATCAAGCCGCTGTGCCATACCGCATTCGACGAAATCGTCTACTTCCTAGACGTCACTCGCGTCCCCAGCATGAGGCTCGAATTCGGCACCGTAGGCGCACATTTGAGAGCCGCGCATACCGGCCTTCGTAAAGATATCGAACCTTCGACCGCCAATTAGTAGTATATTTTCTGCGTATTACTGGTGCGAGAGCTACGTCTAAGTGAACCAATAGGAACAAAAATGCGGGGCGACCCTGCTACTTTCTGCCTTGAAATTTTTTGGAAGGCCGCCAATAACCACGCGTATACAGGGTGCCAGAGTTTCACATTCAAATGCGAACATCTCAACAAAGAAATAAAATCCCTACGTTATGTCGCGCAGGCGAGCTGCGCGTGGGCCGATGAGATTTGATAACACTGTGATGTTCCCAGCCGTAATTGGCGTCGTGAGAACCGCTTTCTTAAGAAAAGGAAAGTCGGCTTCCAGCAAAATATCCCATAATTCGATCGTGGGGTTAGTAATTTCGCGGTTGTTTAATAGCTGACGACGCCACTCTGACCCGGTTCTATCCTGACCGTCTCTGACTATCGTTTCGTATTCCCATGCCGCTCCCATAGCGATGCCTTTGCGAGTCATCCAACGTGAGAAACCTAGCTCCTGGCCGTTGACAACAAACCACCGATCCATAGCAGGCCGGTATGCGCGCCAAAATCCTTCCCAAGCCGGCCCGGAAATCACTTCCGCACAGCAGTAAATAAAAAAAGACTGCAGATGCCAATCGTGCAAAAGGCTGTCTATAGCCCCTGTAATCTGATATTGACCGCTACGCGCTTCTTCGAACAACGGACTTAAACTGCTCATCGTGCCGATAACGCTATCATTCGCAAAGATTATCGGATGCCCTGTGCAGTTTAGATCGTCAAGTAATTTGACACCTATAGAGTATAGTCCCCAATCATAAGCTCGGTTATCGCAACAAACAACTTGCCAGACCGATCGAGATAGCCTTTCCATTGCGTCACGAGATAGGGTATGACTATTAGTAAGGAATACAGTACTAACGCCTTGATCCTTTAGCGCGACCAAGTAATCGTGAACGTATGGCTGTACTTTGTCATTGAGATCAAAATGTACAAAAAGGCAAACCTCTTGCCCAGGCAGGGGTTCTTTCCCGACAACCTCCCGCTTCAGGATGGCTTCGCGACGAGCCTGACGCGCCATTTCCCTACGAGCAAATCGCGCCTCTTTCCCGAAGCTGCTAAAAAATTCTGATTTCCATGATCGTTCTCTCGATACCCGCCAACCCAAGGTTTCATGCCACTGACGCATTGAGAAAAGGGGATTGGGATCGCGAGGCCTTTCCCGTTGCTGCCTGCAAAAATGCTCAAGACAGCTCATCCCCTTAGGAATCTCTCGACCGTAATTTTCCCGATAGAACGCGGGGTCGACAAGGGCATTAGGTCCAACAATGTCCTGCACCTGCAAGCATTCGGAAAGGGTCAGAGAGGCATCCCCCGCTGCCTCCCTGATCCAACTGAGGTCGATCAGCGGGTGAGGACTGGCTCTATCGGCTGCTGTTAGATCGTCTTGCATCGTTTTGACTTTCACGCGAGAACCCCAGCTAGCCGCAGGGCTTTTATCGTAATTTAAAGTTCTATAAGATATCATAAACACTCGTGAATTGGAAATCGATCCTTTGCCTCGCGCTTCCCTAGGAAAACTCCCTGTTGCGGCATTTTGGGTGCCAAGACATATCAGCGTCTCAGCCTGGCTTGAGCACGCCCCTTTCGCTTTTAGTATCGTGCGAATGCTAGAGCCCCGAAAGATTGTCGAACTGGGCACGCATCACGGTTTTTCTTATCTTGCATTCTGCCAGGCAGTCGATGCCTGCGGCTTGGACACCCGCTGCTATGCTGTAGATACGTGGGAAGGAGACGACCAAGCAGGTTTTTACGAGAACGAAGTCTATGATAACCTTCGCCTCTTGAATGAAGAGCATTACCGCGCGTTTTCCACGTTAATTCGCAGCAGATTCGATCAAGCTTTGCCCTATTTTTCAGAGGGAGAGATAGATTTACTACACATCGACGGGCATCATACTTACGAAGATGTTCTAGAGGATTTCACACTTTGGAAGCCCAAGCTCTCCGATAAAGCGATAGTCCTTTTCCACGACACAAACGTTCGCCGTGACAATTTTGGCGTGTGGAAAATTTGGCAAGAGCTAGCTCCGCTGTATCCGTCAATCGAATTCCCTCACGGCAACGGGCTCGGAATCCTTGGCGTCGGGAAAAGCTTACCTGAACATATTCTCGAATTTCTGAACGCCGATGTCGACGATACCCGAAACCTTCAATTGGCCTATGCCACCCTCGGGGGAGCGGTAACCACTAAATTCCTCAAAAACGCCATGCAAGCTGAAGCGGCAGCTCTTTCTGGTCAAGTCGACGTGCTAAACAACAAGCTAAAGTCACTGAATGATCAAAAAAATGAACAGGATCTTTCATTATTAGAGAAAATATCAGACCTCCAAGAAGAATACGATCAAAAATGTCGAGAACTTGCGATCGCCAATGAGGAACTTAATTATTCATCGTCCTCAATCGAGAAAATGTCGGCAGAAATTCTTCGATTGGAGTCCCAATTTGTCGCTGATAGCGCCGTATCAGTATCAAATATCGTGGAGCTCGATAATTGCGCGACTGAGATCGAGACCGTAACTATCGATGGGGCAGTCTCTGATGGCTCAATTCAAGAGCCGATCAACCTTGACCCCTCGCACGAAGTGCGTGCTCCCCAAGATAACGAGCAGATACTGCTTGAAAGAATCGCCAATCTCCATCACGCGTTGGCCCATGCAGAGGCTCGGCTTGCGGAACGACAAAGTGCCTATTCTCGGTTGGAAATTCAACACACGGGGCTGACCCATCATATCCAGAGTATCGAGAGTAGTACGTTCTGGCGCATGACGAAGCCGCTTAAACAAATTCTGGAAAAAATGCCCAGTCCTGTCCGCAGGAATTTCCGTCGTTCTGCCAAGGCAATGTGGTGGCTAGCCACACCACATCGACTGCCTCAGCGTATAGCCTTCATAAGAGCCCGCAATTCAGCACAGACATTGACGTCACCAATTGTGGCAAACTCTTATAATCATTTGACGCCGCCCACCCTTATCGCTCCCGCAATAAGCACGCTTGACGTCGGGATCGGCCGTAGCGCTTCCTCCAACGTTTGGTTCGACGCGGATTTTTATGCTGAGCAGGTTCCCCTGCTAGCCGAAACCGGTATGGACCCATACACACACTATGTTTCGCATGGGTGGCGCGCGGGATACGATCCGCATCCGCTCTTCAATACTGAATGGTTTGTCAAGAATAATCCGCGTCTTCTCCAGACTGATCTCAATCCCCTTGAGGCTTTTCTTGGGCAAGATGTGGGATCGCCTGTAATTAGCAAGACTATACCTCGAAACTGGTTACGTTCTTCCACCGATTTTGGCGATGTCCCGACAATCATGCCGGCTTTCTACACGCCTCCGGGTCGGGCTAACTTTGCTATCATGGATGAGCACCGCCTCCATGCGCTACTCGCAACTTCAGATGTTCTCTCTTTCGATATTTTTGATACCGCGCTTGTACGTCGAGTGGCGCATCCTACTACCGTTTTCGATATTTTGGCGAACCGCGCCGAGCGGCTGGATGCCCGCATGCATACGCTCGCAGATATTCGTTTTTGGGCTGAGCGTGTCGCGCGCAAAAGATCAAGCGATACTAGTGGCACAATGGAGATTGGGCTTTCCGAGATCTATGATGAAATCCAGCGCGAACTGAAGCTATCAGCGGAAGAACGAGATATTATCCAGAATCTCGAATGTGAAATAGAGAAGGAAGTACTGGTCGCAAACCCAAATGTACTAAGGTGGTATCGACATGCAAAGTCTATCGGAAAAACGGTAATTTTCGTTAGTGACATGTATTTGCCCGCTAGTTTTTTAATCGAGATTCTTGCTGAAGCAGGTTACGACTCTCCACAAGTATACGTTTCGTGTGATCTGCGTGTCGGAAAGTGGGAAAAAAAGCTGTTCCAGGTTGTCGCAGACCGCTTACAGACGAAGCCAGAGAATATTCTGCACGTGGGTGATAACGCCCAGTCTGATAAGATCAATGCAGATCTTTCCGGCTGGAAAGGTTTCCATTTCACCGAGCACGCCAACGAGCAACCTTATGCTTTACAACTGGCCACACCGGTAGGTTTGAATATATCGAACGTCGCCGTTTCAGTTAGCTGTGGCTTATCTCACACCCATCGCCTGCAGATTGAATCTGCTGAAATGCAGCCAACCGAGCGCTTTGCACACCATTTGGGATACGAGATTATCGGCCCCACCATATTGGCATTTGCCGGATGGGTAGCATCTAAGGCGCAGAGTGACAATTTAGACCGGATTTTGTTTCTCGCTCGTGATGGCTTTCTGGTTCACAAACTTTACGAGATGATTCGCGCGAGACATCCTCATCTGCCTGAGTCACGTTACGTCGCTGCATCACGCAAAATGCTCTACAACAGCTTGTTTACATCGGCCGACGCTATTGCAGATGTCGCCTCACGCAACATTAGCTTTTCCCACACAACAAGTATAGCTGAGTATTTTGACATCTTCCTTCTCCTGCCTGAGGATCTCAGAGTCGCCGCCGCCAAGGCTGGAGTTAGTGATCTTCACGCGCCTTTATTACAGCAACTGTCGAACACAGGTGACGTATCTGAAGCACGGCGCAGGCTGGATGGTATTATAAAAGATCTAGCACCCCTGATTTTAAGGAGGGCTACAGAAGCGTCGCGAGATAAGGCGACATATTATCGGGATGCTGGGGGGTTAGATGGTCGTAGACGCATTGGAATAGTTGACCTTGGCTGGTCAGGAACGATAGTTGAGCCGCTGCAGAAAATCATAAATGACATAACGCCCAAAGCAGAGGTGCTAGCATACTTCTTCGGGCTGACACCCAAAGCCGATGGTACAATACCTAAGAATGTGCCGCATTGCGCTTATGCTTTCGAAAAAAGCTGGCCACAGTGCGGGGACCTTACGAGCTTCCTGCTCCTCAGCAGACCCATGTCGTATTCGGAGCCTCTTTGTCTCTAATGGAGATATTGCTGAGTGAAAATTGCACGAGCGCCGTTGGTCTCGTGCGCGCATCGCTCGGCGATACACTTGGCGTAGTGCGTGCGTCCGAGAGTTATAGTGTCGAACATAGAGATTTTTTAACTCTAGCTCATACCGCTGCACAGAAATTCGCCGAAGACGCCATCGAATTTCTGCCTGACAATATCGCAACTTGGGACTTTTCGCCCCTCTTGGCGCAAGCATGGAACCGTATCCTCTCCAGTCCAAGCCGGGACGAAGCAGAATTCCTAGCCAGCTTCCCGCACAGAATGGACGCGAGCAGTCATGCTCCTGGCGGTAAGCTGGTGTCGGCCCAAATTGTGGACGGCAGTTCAGTTCTAGATCAGTACTGGAATTCGATGTGGCCCGCTGGCTGGTTGGCACTCTTGGACCCGAGAACGCGTGCTAACGTTTTGGAGGAATACTTGGCTCAAAAAAGTTAGATCGTTTTCTTTTTGACTTAGCTCGTAGCGATGATAGCGCAGAGGATTTGGACCGAACGGAGCGTTTGATCATTCGCAAACAGAGGTAGGAACCATGCCAGCGGTCGGTTGAAACGTTGCAACTCAGAAGCTGCGTTATTCTACGTAGCTGCCTTAGGGTGGCGATCACGAGCATTTCGTACCTCCATCAGCATGGTGTCCAGCTGGAGCCCACCATGCCATTTAGCCGAGGAAAGAGCCCAACCTGCTCGACCACGGTGATTTGATACGTAGGTGTTTGCTTGGCGAGGTGGAGAATGCGTGCACTGCATTGCCCACTCAAGCGGGGCACTCGCAAACAATTCATTAGACCAGAGGCCATTGAGGGTAAGCGATCTGTTTTGACGCACCAAGTCATAGCTGGAACAGCTACGCCCCTTCTTCTCAGGAGTTGGGGTGACGCCTCAGTTAACGATTGCTTGGTCTTCGGTGAGATCGTCTTTTTCGGTTAAACTGCTTAGTGCCTATGCGTTGCATTTCGGGAGAACGGTCCTGATGAGGCGCTTCAAAATCTATGGATATGCTAAGGTGCCATGAAAATCGCTAATCATATGAAAGAATGCCTAGGCTTAGGACCTATGGCTAAACCATGACGGTTGCATCGAGCAAGCGGCAGCATAACTACGATCTGCCTAAAGCCACTTTCCAGCCGGCAGAGTGTCCAGAAGGGCAGCGGTCCCGGTGTAATCGCTGATCGGGCCTGCCGTCATGAGGAACCTGATCGGACCGCCATCTCCGTCAGTTGCCGCATGTCGCTTTGCGTTGTGCCGCCTTGGGTCCGCCCGATCAGACGGTCCCCCCTTTTTTCGCGTCCAGGCTTGCGGCCGTACGGTGCTCCTTTAGCGAGGTCGCGTTTATCACGATTGTCTGGTTCTCCGACCGCCCCGCAGACAGAGTATCCGTCATCTGGGCAAAAAGCCCCATGGCGCCTTAACGCTTCCAGCGATTGTAAAGCGTTCTAAGCGGACCATATACGCGCGGAGCGTCCCGCCAACGCAGCCCACTTCGGTTCACGAAGATGATCCCGCTCAAAACGCGCCGGTCATCGACGCGCGGCTCGCCTTAGCTTTTGGGGGAAAACGGCGCCAAACGCGCCATCTGTTCGTCCTCCAGCCAATACAGGCCACCCGCGTTCAGCATCCTCACAGAGCATGCTTCAGGTTTCCCAACTCAGACAAATGGTCCTGAACCAGGGCAATCCTGCATGTAGCGTGAGAACCTCGCTCGAAGCCGATCATTCAGGCGAGAGAGAATATGAGAGCCGTAGCTCCAGAAGATTATCATCAAGCGCCTTTAGGACCGACTGCACGTCAGGGCATCCCACGACACATTTTGAACCATATTCTTATGAGCTAACTACCTTGCAGCAAGCAGCTCGTTCTGATTGCGAGCCCTCAGACTGAGGACCGTCTTATCCTCTGAATAAGCACACACGGTTTCTCGAAGTCAGCTAAAGGAGGACAAGTCGTATCGGCTGTAAAAAATGGCGGAGGGGATGGGATTCGAACCCACGGTACGACTTGACATCGTACAACGGTTTAGCAAACCGCCGCCTTCAGCCTCTCGGCCACCCCTCCGCCTTGAGGGACGCAGTTTTCACGGCGTTTGCAGAACTGCTTCTAGGGGGATTTGCGACTTGCGTCAAACCCCCCTTTTGCAGATTTTTTATTCTGCCAGAAGCTTTTGCAGCAATTCGTTCACCATAGCCGGATTGGCCTTGCCCTTCATGGCTTTCATGGTCTGACCGACAAAGAAGCCGAAAAGCTTGTCCTTGCCGCTCTTGTACTCGGCCAGCTTGTCAGCATGGGCCTGCAGGATGCCGCGGATCTCGGCTTCAATCGCGCCGGTATCAGTGACCTGGCGCAGCCCCTTGCGCTCGACAATGACGGAGGCCGAATCGCCAGTCTCAAACATGTCTTCGAGCACTTCCTTGGCGATTTTGCCGTTGATCGTCGAGTCTGTGATCAGTGCCAGCAGCTCCATGAGCCTCTGCCTTGACCGGGCTCGTTTCGATAGTAGCGCCTGTGCGGTTCAGCGCAGCGAAGAAATCGCCCAGCATCCAGGTGACGGCGAGACGCGGATCACTCCCCTTGGCTACCGTCTCGAAGAAATCGGCGATACCCTGCTCGACCGTCAGAACGCCCGACTCATAGCGTGAAATACCGTACGTCTTTTCCAGACGCTCGCGCTTGGCCTCCGGCAGTTCCGGCAAGGCGGCTCGCAGGCCTTCAACCCAGTCGCGCTCGATGAGAAGCGGCAGAAGATCCGGGTCAGGGAAGTAGCGGTAATCATGCGCATCTTCCTTGGAACGGAGGGAGCGCGTCTCGCTGCGAACATGATCGAACAGACGTGTTTCCTGATCGACCGTGCCGCCTGCCTCCCATATCTCGACCTGACGCTGTGCTTCGACCTCGATCGACTGCATGACATAGCGGATCGAATTGACGTTCTTGATCTCGCAGCGCGTGCGATATTCCTCGCCCGCCTTGCGCACCGAGACGTTGACGTCTGCGCGCATCGAGCCTTCTTCCATGTTCCCGTCACACGTGCCGAGATAACGCAGAATTTGGCGCAGCTTGCGCAGATAGGCCCCTGCCTCTTCAGGCGAGCGGATATCGGGCTCACTGACGATTTCCATCAGCGCCACACCGGCACGGTTGAGGTCGATGAACGAGCGCGCCGGGTCCTGATCATGCATCGATTTGCCTGCATCCTGTTCAAGATGCAGACGTGTCACGCCGATATGGCGCACCGAACCATCGGCGAGTTCGATCTCGACTTGCCCCTCACCCACGATCGGATGCGCGAACTGGCTGATCTGATAACCCTGCGGCAGATCGGCATAGAAGTAGTTCTTGCGGTCGAAACGGCTCATCAGATGAATTTGGGCGTTCAAACCAAGACCCGTGCGCACGGCCTGTGCCACACATTCGGCATTAATGACCGGCAACATGCCAGGAAAACCGGCATCGATCAGACTCACATGCGTGTTCGGCTCGCCGCCATATTCGGCAGAAGCGCCTGAAAACAACTTGGCATGGCTAATGACCTGAGCGTGAACCTCAAGTCCGACAACAATTTCCCAGACGCCTGTGGCGCCTTCGATATGGTAGCTGCTCATGCGAACGCTCCCGCATGCAGGGCGGGTCTGTGCGTAAAGCCCGCTGCTTTTTCCATGACACGTCCGACGGCAAACAAGGTTTCTTCCTCGAAATAACGCCCGATGAGTTGCAACCCGAGCGGCAACCCGTCGTGATCGAGCCCGGCAGGAAGCGACAGAGCCGGAACGCCCGCCATGCTCGCTGGCACAGTGAAGATGTCGTTCAGATAGATCTGCACGGGATCGGTCGGGCGCTCAGAATGGGCGAAGGCAGCTGAAGGCGCCGTCGGTGTCAGCAGCACATCGACCTTCTCGAACGCATTCAGGAAGTCGCGCTGGATCAGCGTGCGAACCTTCTGGGCGCGCAGGTAATACGCGTCGTAATAGCCAGACGACAGCACAAACGTACCCATCAGGATACGACGACGCACTTCCTCGCCAAACCCGGCGTGACGGGTGGCTTCATAAAGCTCATCCAGCGTGCCCGCATCGACGCGCTCGCCGAAACGCACACCGTCATAGCGGGACAGGTTCGACGAGGCCTCGGCGAGGGCCACGATATAATAGGTCGGCAGACCGTATTTCGTGTGCGGCAGGGAGACATCGACGATCTCGGCGCCAGCGTCACGCAGCCAGGCAATACCCTGATCCCATAGAGCTGCGATATCGTCGGGCAGCGTGTCGGGGCGATATTCGCGGGGAATTCCGACCTTCAGTCCCTTAACGCCGCGCTCCAGCGCATCTTCATAGCGCGGGACCGGGCGGTCGACCGAGGTACTGTCTTTCGCGTCGAAACCGGCCATGGATTCGAGCAGAATGGCGCAGTCTTCCATGGTGCGCGCCATAGGTCCGGCCTGATCGAGCGAGCTTGCGAAGGCGATCGTGCCGAAGCGCGAGCAGCGACCATAGGTCGGCTTGATGCCCGTGATGCCGCAGAATGCCGCAGGCTGACGGATCGAGCCGCCCGTATCGGTGCCTGTCGTGCCAAGAGCGAGCCCGGCGGCGACAGCTGCAGCCGAACCGCCCGACGAGCCGCCTGGCACCAGCTTCACGTCAGAGCCCTTGCGGCGCCACGGATTGGTGACCGGACCGAAGGCTGAAGTCATGTTCGTCGAGCCCATGGCGAACTCGTCGAGATTCATCTTGCCGAGGAAAATCGCGCCATCGGCAAGAAGGTTCGACGTCACCGTACTCTCGTACGGCGGCACGAAATTACGCAGAATGTTGCTCGACGCGGTTGTGCGCACGCCGTTGGTGCAAAACAGGTCCTTGATACCGAGCGGCAGGCCGCAAAGCGACGGCGCATTATCGGTCGCGAGCAGCGCGTCGGCTGCACGGGCACCGGCGCGGGCCTGATCTTCGGTTACCGTCACGAAGCTGTTGATCTCATCATCCAGCTTCTTGATGGAAGCCAGAAAATGATCGGTTAGTTCGACAGCC
This sequence comes from Asaia platycodi JCM 25414, assembly GCF_000614545.1. Lineage (GTDB taxonomy): Bacteria > Pseudomonadota > Alphaproteobacteria > Acetobacterales > Acetobacteraceae > Asaia > Asaia platycodi. The sequence goes on from NZ_BAKW01000003.1 coordinate 88,673, forward strand.
GAGAGACGACGCTCCCTGAGAGCCTTTCGCGCTGAGGCGAGGGTCAGATCATGCATCACTCAACAACCTTCGGAACGGTAAAATAAGGCCCGACGCTATCGGGCGCGTTGGCCAGAACGGCATCACGCTTGTTGCCATCGGTCACGACGTCGTCACGAAGGCGTGGCACGGCCAGACCGGTGCCGATCATGGGCGGCACATCGGCGATATCAACCTCGTTCAGTTGCTCGACCCAACCCAGGATGCCACTCAGCTCCTGGCGCATGGCTTCACATTCCTGATCACTGAGGCCAATTCTGGCCAGTTTTGCTATGCGCCTGACTGTGCGCGTTTCCAACGACATAAAGGATCGACTTTCCTGAAAGTGAGCGGATAATCCCGACGGTCCAGAATTTAGCGAGATCATAACGCCTTCCCATGAGTCTGTTCAATCCATACGCCCTGCGCGATGCCCTCCCCCCCGGCCTTCGGCTACTCGGGCTCGACCCCGGCCAGAAGACGATCGGCCTCGCCTTGAGCGATGTCACACTCATGCTGGCCTCACCCTATAAGAGCCTCAAGCGCGGCAAATTCGGCGAGACGGCGCTGGAAATCGGCAGGATGGTGCAGCGCGAAGGAATTGGCGGCCTCATCTGCGGCCTGCCCCTTTCGCTAGACGGGTCTTTCGGACCTGCGGCGCGCGCAGCGCAGGACTGGATGACTGAACTCTCGAACCGGCTCGGCCTGCCCGCCTGCTGCTGGGATGAGCGCCTCTCCTCCAGCGCCGTCAACCGCTTTCTGATCAAGGAAGCCGACATGACCCGTAAACGGCGCGCCGAGGTCGTCGATAAAATGGCCGCGGCCTACACGTTGCAATCCTGGCTCGATGCAACGGCACCAGAACGCGAAGATCTGTTGTGAGATAGGTCAAACGGATCGTCTCCCATTGCGGGATTGCTCCGATCATAACCATGATCGCCAGATGGCACGCGTCACGACCATCGGTAAAAAACGCTATGACCAACTTGCATGTCGTGGCGACTTCAGGGTCCTACGCACGGCAAGTGGGGGCGCGTTGTGCGATGCGCTCTGAACGCAAGCACTTTATCCCGGCAGGCCGTGGCTCCCCTGAAGAAAATGCCGCTCCGCTTGCACAAGGCCCGAAAAACGAGACTCGGAAGCGCACCGCGCAGGAAACACGGCAGCTTTTTCGACAAGGGTTTCTGTGCAGAGACGCGACGTACTGGACCACGCCTTCATCTCAGCCGAAACAAAGCATGATAGATACGCCTGAGGCATCACGCTGTGAAGCACGCCCTTATGCCCAGCTGAGGCAACCCGTATTATCCCTCGCACGGCTCTCGCAGAGCCGGTAGCGCCGACGAAAATTCAGATACCCAGAACTTCGCCTGTCTTCGCCCTGATTGCGCGGCAAGACGCCTCATCCTGACGCAGATCGATGCCATAGCTGGGAATGATCGCCCTCAGCTTGTCGTGCCATTCCGGCAGACGATGAGCGAAATTTTTCGTGACCACCTGCAAGGCCACGGAGCCGCGATCGACGCCCCCGGAGACGCCCCGAGCACCGCAGCCAGACTGCGATCCTGAGCAGAGAGAACCTCGGTGCCGAATTTCAATGTACCGCGACCATTCTCGGTCTTGATAATCTGCACGCGCTGCCCGGCCACTGCCACACGCCAGTCATGCTCGCGCGCCGCAGGGTAAAAATCCTGCAACGCCGCGAAGCGCGAGGACTGCTTCTGTATCACCTGACCGACCAGGTAGCGCACCAGATCACGGTTATCTACCATTACGTCGAGCATCGCCTTGATGTTATCGCGCGTGATGGAACGCGGCAGATCGGTCCATCTTCCCGATTTGAGGAATTTGGTCGTGAATCCCGCATAGGGACCGAAAAGCAGATAGGGCCTGCCCCCGATCACACGCGTATCGAGATGCGGTACCGACATGGGAGGCGAGCCGACCGCCGCCTTGCCATAGACCTTGGCCGTGTGACGCTGGCAGAGATCGAGATTATCCGCATGCAGGAAAAGCCCACTGACCGGGAAGCCTGCATAGCCATGGGCTTCTGGCAGGTCGGCACGCTTGAGCAGGTCGAGCGCCGCACCGCCCGCACCAACGAACACGAAACCGGCAGAGATGGTTTTCGTCTCTCCGGTTGAGGTATCCAGCGTGCTTACCCGCCACCGTCCACCAGGTTCACGCGTAAGCGCCGTCACCTTGTGCCTGTAATGCACGGAGACACCCTGCTCTTGCTCAAGCCGTGAGAACAGCAGACGGGTAAGCGTGCCAAAATCGACATCCGTTCCCTCAGTCACGCGCGTCGCGGCGAGCTTCTCGCCCGATATGCGGCGACCCATCATGAGCGGGGCCCATTGCGCAATCGTTGCGGCATCCTCGCTGTAGCTCATGGTATCGAAGCAGTGATGCTGCACCATGGCTTCATAGCGGGCACGCAGAAATGCCACGTTCTCCTCACCGCGCACGAAGCTCATATGCGGGCAGTTGCGGATGAAGGCGGAGGGATTATCGATCCAGTTTTTCTCGACCAGATACGTCCAGAGCTGACGTGACAGGTCGAATTCCGTGTTCACATCGAGCGCCTTGGCGATATCGATGCTGCCATCCTTGCGTCGCGTTGTGTAATTCAGCTCGCAATAGGCGGCATGGCCGGTTCCGGCGTTGTTCCATGCCTCAGAGCTTTCCCTGGCGCAGGAATCGAGTGTTTCGAACACACTGATCGTCAGAGACGGGTCGAGAGACCGGATCAGCGCGGCAAAGCTGGCACTCATGACACCCGCACCGATCAAGACGATATCCGGGCGCTGTTCTGGGGCAACGGTCATGAGGCAAGTCTTCCAGTCTAGTGAAATACCATATGCTTGACCAACGTGACGTGAGGTCGTTCCGCAAGTCAGACACTCCTTGAAACACAGCTTGGTAGCATCAATCGAGCCCCCTTGTTGCGGAATCAGCCGGAGTTGATCGTCAGGTTACGCCAATCAGGCGCAGACACATCCTGTCTGCACCGACACGAGCGTGCGTGCCAGTGCGACTCCTTCGGGTAAAAATGCCTCGAATTGAGCCCTTACGCCGCTGAAGGCCGCAGAGGGCTGCACAGCCCGTTCGTCGAGATAGAGCCCTCGACCGATTTCCATCTGAATGACATGCACCCCCTCGGAAGGGCGCCCATGACGGGCTGTTATATAGCCACCAGCATAGGGACGGTTTCGTCCTACCGCAAAACCTGCCCCGGCAAGACTGGCAGATACGCCGTCCACTATATGCGGGGCACAGCTTTTCCCATGGAGATCGCCCAGCACGATGTCGGGCAGGCGCAAATGGGCAAGGCTTGGCATGGAGTGGAGATCGATCAGCAGACAAACACCAAACCGCGCAACAGCACGCGCGATCATGGCCTCAAGAGCTTCATGATAAGGCAGCCAACATGAGGCGATGCGCGCGCGGGCCTCCGACACCGAAAGCTGGTGACGATAGATACCGCGCCCTGCCCCGGCGATGCGCGCCATCATACCCAGCCCATTGCGCACTTTTTCGGTATTGGTAAGGCTTCCTTCAGGCAGACGCTCGCGAAACATCCCCTGATCCAGCTCCCAGGCGTAGCGATTCACATCGCAGTAAGACCTTGGAAACGTCGCGCAGAGCAGCGGTACCCCTAATCGTGGCGCTGCGTCGAACAGTGCATCGACATAAGCGTCTTCACTGCGACGGAGGGAGAGGAGATCGAGACGCGACTGCTTCAGGAAAGACGCAGGATAACTGCGCCCGGAATGCGGCGACGCCATCACCAGCGGCGAGGCAGGCTCGGCAACGTCATGAAGCAGAAAATTCTTTGAAAGACAGAGCTCTGGCTCCGCCGGAGCGCCAGGTTTCATTTTTTTTCCGGTTTGGTGATTTTTTTAGAAAACCTATCTTGCCAGCCCCGTCAACGCCCGCTAAAACGCCGCTCACGGACCGGATGGGCGCATAGCTCAGCGGTAGAGCACTACCTTGACATGGTAGGGGTCACAGGTTCAATCCCTGTTGCGCCCACCATCCGGTCCGTCGAAAACCCTCAAAATCTGAAAAATACCTGCCGCGCATCACCACGGTACAGCGACGATTTGTCGCGACACCTCCGCGCCTCTCAGCGCGAAAACTCCCATCGTGCTCAGGGGTGATACTGATCGGACGCCGCTCGATGGCGTTGCGTAGCGCTGCCGCTATATTCGAAGCGCGATCACCTTCGGCCCGCCACGACGCACAGCGGCTCTATTGCGGTTATGGTTATTTCGAAAATAAAATAAACAGCCTGTAAACAAATTTTCGTTAATCACTGGCGCTTAAAGAATACTATCGTCAACGTCTCATTAATGATCGCCATCAAGAGCTGGTGAAAAGAGAAAAATCCAGCAACACTATGACGCTTTTTCTGAGCACCTCACAGCGAGAGGAACTCAGAAACGCGGGGAATTAGGCATTTCGAAAAAGTTGCATCTGGGAAAAATATTTTTTATTGCAAAAATTTCTTGCAATAGGACCGTTAATCAACGTTAACTATTCCCAACACCTTTGCGTGAAAAACATGACATAACGTTCGAGATCGCCATGCTCCGAAACTCCCTGCCCATCCTCCTCGCGCTCTGCATCTGGGCATCGTCCTCAGCCTTGACGACACTTTCTGCACCAGAAACTTCTCAGCTTACGGACATGCTGGATCTTCTTGGAGAGGCGATTTTCATCGGCGGTCTACTCCTCATCTTCGCTCGCCTCGCTATTGGCATTGTGCGACCAAACCGCGAACGTCGCTCCTTGAACTGATGGTGCAGCCGGCAGGCGATAGCCGGATCAAGCCGACCGCGCAGAGCGAGGACGATCGTGAGAGGCTTCTCCTCATACAGAAGCTCCGATACCGAACGACTCCAGTCCATCGCTCCTTTCTGCGCTTCACGATAAAAAAGAAGCAGGCGTGATACTGCGGGACTCCCCGACCACTCCACGGCTCTGACCCGATACCACTCAAGAAAAGCTGATCCGCAACCTTCGCCGGGCTTCTGCTATGCGTTGGGAGACAGAGTGTCGAAGGCGAGAGACCTTGATAGCGACGCGGGCTCGGATCTGCTTGTTCAGGCCAGCCCGTAGACGCCTCCTAGGCCTCTGACCGGTATGCTTTGCCCCACAAGGCCGGGTACAGATGATCATGCCGCGCTGACCTGGTTCTGGAGAGTCAACTCGAACCTGGAGACCTGTGCGCTCATGCCCTCATCATCCATGACACCACTGCGCGCTGCTGAGAGCGACACGCTCGCCGAAATCTTCCCCGAACAGCATGCCCTGATGCGCGCCCTGGTCGCCAAAGCATCCCGGCTGGGGCCCGTTCCTTATGCTATCGTATGGCCCTGCAGCAGCCACGCACTTGGCGGCGCCGTAGAGGCCGCTCGTCATGGGATCATCGTACCGATACTTGTAGGCGACCGCGAAGAAATCGAACGAACCGCAGCAAAAGCCGGATTTGACATCAAAGAGCTGCGCATTGAGCATGCTGCGAGCCAGAAGGTGCCGTCAAGCATGCCATCACCCTTGTGCATGAGGGGGAGGCGCTCGGTCTGACCAAGGGAAGCCTGCACACCGACACTTTCATGGCAGGCGTCATCAGGCAGGAAAGCGGGTTGCGCACTAAGCGACGCATGAGCCACGTCTTCTGCCTGGCCGTGCCAGACTATCCCGATCTGCTGCTTGTCTCAGACGCGGCGATCAATATCGCACCGGATCTCATGACAAAACGCGACATCGTGCAGAACGCGATCGATTTGCATCACGCTCTCGGTCTCGGCACGCCGCGTGTTGCCCTGCTTTCCGCGGTTGAGACGATCAATACGAAAATTCAGGGAACGCTTGATGCTGCCAGCTTGTGCAAGATGGCCGACCGCAAGGAAATCACGGGAGGTGTGCTGGACGGCCCACTGGCCTTGGACGTTGCCGTCAGCCGCGAGTCGGCAGAAATAAAAGGGGTCGAGTCCCCGGTGGCAGGGCGCGCTCAGATCCTGATCGCCCCCGATCTCGAATCAGGCAATATTCTCGTCAAAACCCTCGCGTTCCTCGGCAAGGCTGCGACATCAGGCATTGTCATGGGGGCAAAAGTGCCTGTTCTGCTGACCAGCCGTGCCGATGACGCTACGGCACGGCTCGCTTCGGCTGCTATCGGCGCTCTATACGCCCGTCATCTGGAACAGAATACCCGTGACTAGCGTCCGAACACTCAGCCCAGCTGCGTGAGTTTCAATAAGCGGGGCATCTGTAAGGCGCCCCGCTTTCCGGTTTCAGAGGCGTTTGGCGAGCAGCCTCCTGCGGAAGGGCAAATCCGTGCCAGGCGGCGGCGCCCATTTCCATGACATTATGCGGCACATATTTCATCACCATCAGCTTTGAACCTTCTGGCGAAAGCTTGGCCAGGACATCGCGTAGATCCGAGATGATCAGATTTGACGAGACGATCCAGAAATTATCAATGTCATGAAAGACCTCACCGAAGCTTGCGAGTTTCTGCTCAACTGCCTCGTAAGACTCGCCCTCATTCTTTTCATAGACAACGAGATAGGTAGTCATGTGCCTCTATTCCCCAAACGAGATCCGGCAAGATCGCTCACCGTAAACCGAACATTAACGCTCTGCGAGCTTGATCCTGATTATGCAGAAAAAACGATAAACATCTGTTCCTACATGATTTTTATCCAGTAATTTCGCTCTCTCATGTCGAGCGATACACTGATCAGCGTCAAATAATATGACAGTCTCGTGAATTAAATGCCATAGAGGTGCCGTGTTTGGCGTATCTATCTTCATTCAGGAGACAAGATAGATGACGATATTCGAACTGCACTGGCACAGCTTCATAGCCCTTATGCACCGCTTTTTCTCTCAGAGATCTGCGCCTCCCCGGGGCATGACCGTACCTGGCCCCATATAAGAGCCAGGTGGTGGACGATCAATCGGAGGCGAGATGGCGTCAGCATTCGGCCAGGCCTCATCGCCGGGACGCGTTGGCACGACTGCGAAACGCGACCTCGGCAGGGCTTCCGGACATTCGGCACGTATGCGCAGAATGATTTTCTCCCTGATATCGCAACGGAGATCCCAGCTCTGCAGCGCATTGCGCGCGCTGGCAATGATACGGATCTTCAGCGTGTGAGCATCGCAATCCGCCACCTGACAATCGAACACTTTTCCGTCCCAGAGCGGACATGTCTTGATGATTTCGCCCAGAAACCCGCGTATCGTCTCTATCGGCGCTTCATAATCCACGTAGAGAAACACGACGCCGATAATAGCCGCGGAGTTGTGGGTCCAGTTTTCGAAGCGATTTTCCAGAAAATACGAAATCGGCACGATGTGGCGGCGCCAATCCCACACGCGCAGCACGACATAGGTCGAGGTGATTTCCTCCACCCAGGCCCAGTCGCCATTGATGATGATCAGATCTTCCATTCTGATCGGCTGGGTGATGGCAATCTGCACCCCGGCCAGAAGATTGGTCAGCAAGCCGCGGGCCGAGAGGCCGACAATCAGCGACGCCGCCCCAGCCGAAGCGAAGAGCGACACGCCATATTGCCGCACGGAATCGAACGTCATGAGCGCTGCGGCGACAGTGACGATACCGACGAGGATTTCTATCAGACGTCGTAATACCCTGATCTGGGTCTGATGCGTCCTGATCATGATATCGTCTGAGTGATCGCGTGAGGTGATGCGCTGCAGATAGGCTTCGGTCATGATCCTGAAAGCCACGATCGCCGCATAACCGACCATCAGAATGCCGATAAACAGCAGCAGCTTCTGCAAGAGCTGCGTCGTCTCCCAGGTAAATCCCGAGGCTGCAGGCAGCGCCGAAAGAAGCACCGCCAGCACAACCATGACACGTACGGGCCGACGCATGGCGAGAATGATCTTGCGCAGCACCGCATCTTCGCGGTTGCCGAAGATACGCAGGATGATCACTGAGATGAGCTTGCTGGCGTAGAACGATACGGTGGCCAGCACGACGAGCATGAGAATGGAGACGAGCTGCGCGGGTAGCCAGTCGAAGTAGGAACGCAGGGCGAAAAGGGAGCTGAGAAACTGCTGCTTCAAATCTAAGATCCAGATCCTTGAGAGGGATGAGGCCTTTCGGGCGTATCAAGCAACGCATCGTCTAACCCATTGGTGCACAATGCCACAGAGTGCCAGAGGCTCAAAAACATGATGCGCGCAAAAACCTCTCTGCAGAGTGTTGACACATCAGCCCAACCCTTTTAATTCCACGCCCACCGGTCGCGATGGCGGCGTAGCTCAGCGGTAGAGCAGGGGAATCATAATCCCTTGGTCGGCGGTTCAAATCCGTCCGCCGCTACCATCCGACCGGCTCTTCTCCCCCTACCAAGATAGACAAGTTTCTTTCGTCTGCATAAAGAACGTTCATGAGAGCGCCACTTGCAGCCGTGACGATGGTCTATAACGAGCCGGTCTTTTTGCCGGTCTGGCTGCGTCATTATGCCCGTCTGGTCGGCCTGGAACGCTGCTATGTCATCGATCATGGTTCAGATGACGGCTCGACCGATGCCCTGCTCTGCAACCGTCTGCGCATCCCACGCTCGCCTCAGAACGATGCCCAGCGCACGCGTGCGATCAGCGCCCTCTGCGCCGGGCTTCTCGAATGGTATGAGACTGTCCTCTATTGCGACGTCGACGAAATTCTGGTGGCGGACCCTGCCTGTTTTCAATCGCTTCAGGCACTGGCTGACGCCCGGGCAGCCCCCTGCCTGACGGCCACCGGGTTTGATGTGATCCATCACGCCGAGCAGGAGCCCGACCTTGATTTCGACCGGCCCGTTTCCCTGCAACGCCGGTCGCTGCGCTTCTCTGCCGCCATGTGCAAGCCATGCCTGATCCGGACGCCGTCACCTGGTCACCGGGCTTTCATAGCGTAAAGGAAGCGCTGCCGAACCCCGATCCGGCGCTCATGCTGTTCCATTTGCGCTATAGTGATCTGAAAGAGGGGCTGAAGCGGCTCGGCCGCACACGCAAGCAGGCGTGGTGCAGCAGACAGGCTGGTGCCCATCAACGCATGACCAACAAGGCTTGGCGTGACATGCTGGCCAGTATGGCCGGGCTGAGATCTGAAGAGGTAACGCTTCTTGTGGATGATCCCTCCCTGAAGCCTTGGCGCGAGCGCCTTGTCAGGGAGGGGCTGGAGCGGGCAGAAGGCTTCTACCCGATCGATCTGGGCCTGTCCGGCGACAGGCTCTGGCCCCTGCCAGAGCGGTTCAGGGGCCTTTTCTGAAATCGGGTAGCAGCTTATTCAGCGGTCTCTTCGACATGCTCTTCGCTGTCGTTTTCAGCCCCCGCATCATCGCCCTGACGACGATCATCCGGATCCTGCTGGCTGCGCGCACGCTGCTGATGGCGCTCTTGGCGCTCCATCTGGCTCTGCTGAGCGGCCTGCGTCATCGCATTCAGAATGCGGAAATAATGCTCGGCATGCTGAAAATAGGCTTCTGCAGGATACGATCGCCCGTGCCCGTGGCATCACGACCAAGCTGGAGATATTTCTCGAAAAGCTGCTGGGCGGTGCCGCGCACCCGCATGTCAGGGCCATTGCTATCGAAGACATGGTTGCGATTCAGAGGCGTCTGACCATTGGATTGACGCGATCCGCCACCGCTCGGGCGATGGTGACGGCTTCTCATACGTTTCATGTTCATGGATCCGCGTAGCACTTTCGTATTCGCAATCCCGATCCATCACTAGAGGAATCCAGGCGATTGCAGGGAATGAATGACCCTTGGTTTGTCTCATGACGGCCGGATTACAAGATCAGGCCAGTAATCCGCTCAGCTCAATCATCAAGATCATTGCGAGGGGCGGAAGACGCCTTGCCGTGTCGGTGAACATCACCGCGACCCGAGCAAGCCGATCTAAGGAAACTAGCAAGGTTACGCCATTCTGCCAATGGTTTTCATGCGTCAGACTGCGCGCGAACGAAAGATCGCTCGAAACACAACGCCCGGACGATCCCACCGAGATCGGCTCTCGCTTCGACAAGCGTCAAGCCAGCCCTGTCTGCCAGCGCGGTTACATCTGTCTCCTGCCCCTGCCCTATCTCGAAAATCAGCAGTCCTTCCGGGGCAAGATGAGCCTGGGCCTGAGCGATAATAAGCCGGTAGGCATCAAGCCCGTCTTCTCCGGCAACAAGCGCACGCGCCGGTTCGTGGTCACGCACTTCCGGCATAAGCCCTGCGAGATCGCCCACACGAATATAGGGCGGGTTACTCACAATCACGTCGAATTGCCCGCTGAGTGCCGAAAACCAGTTCCCCGCAAGAAAACCGGCACGGGTGAAGAGCGCGTTGCGGCGAGCATTGGCAAGAGCAAGGGTGGCGGCGTCGGGCGAAAGATCGACACCAACGCCATACGCATGACGATATTCAGTCAGTGCCGCCAGAAGCAGACACCCCGTTCCCGTCCCGAGATCGAGAATTGAGCGCACACGCGCCTTGTCAGGTCGACGGCTCATCAAGGCCTCGATCAAGGTTTCACTATCACCGCGAGGGATGAGCGTGGCCGAAGAGACCGCAAGCGTCAGGTCCAGAAACCGGCCTCGCCCTCGATCAGCGCCAGAGGTCGGCGTGCACAGCGCTGTGCGAGGCCTGCGGCGAGCCGTGACGCGGCCTCTTCTGGCAGCGCGTCGAGCGAGAGCAGTCGCGACGCCTCGCAGCCTATCGCCCAGCAGACGAGTCGACGCGCTTCCATACGAGGCGCCTCTATGCCTGATTTTTCCAAAGACGTTGCCGTCTCGATCAGCACATCCCTGAGGGCCCGTCGATTACCGCTCACCACTCTCTCCTGAAACGTCTTATAGAACAGGAATGAGACAGATTCTCTTCCTGCTTGCTGCCATGAGCGGCATCAGCCCAGGCATTGCCCTTGCCGAAAGCTTCACTGTTACCGATGACCGTGCGCCGATCGAGGTGTCCGAAATATCGCGGCTCTATATCGACGGAACACTCGCCGCTACCTTCCGACTCGATGACAAGACGCCGAGCCTGACCAGGAAAATCGAAATACCGCAGGGTCGCGTCAATCACAGCTACGCGCTGTGCGGCCAGATAACGGTAGTCAACGCCGAAGGTCGTGCCGAAACACATCAGGTAAGCAGTGAAGGCACCCTGACGCATCCTGAAGGGCATCATCTGGTGGCGCTCGGCGATGAAGGGTTCACCGATTTCTTCCTGCGCGATCCGACCGATTCCGGTGTCGCCAGACACCATCCGGGCCATGCGGAAATCTGCGCCTCTCCGGTGAGCTGAGTTACCGGGCGGACCAACGCCAGGAAGAGCCTGTGTCAGCTCAGCCCCTCTGCCGCAAGGAGCGCTGTCTGCTCCTCCTGAGCCAGCGCATCGACGATCTCGTCGAATTCGCCAAGCATGACACGGTCGATCTTGTGCAGGGTCAGGTTGATACGATGATCGGTCACCCGCCCCTGCGGAAAATTATAGGTGCGGATACGCTCGGAGCGGTCGCCCGTCCCGATCTGTGACTTGCGATCTGCGGCACGACTGGCATGGGCCTCTGCGCGCTGCCTCTCATAGAGACGTGCGCGCAGGATTTTCATCGCCTTGGCCTTGTTCTTGTGCTGGCTTTTTTCTTCCTGCATTGCCACCACGATACCACTGGGCATGTGCACGATCCGCACCGCGCTCTCCGTCTTGTTGACGTGCTGCCCACCCGCGCCCGAGGCACGATAGACATCGATACGCAGATCACTCTCGTCGATCGCGACATCCACCTCTTCCGCTTCGGGCAGAACGGCAACAGTCACCGTTGAGGTATGAATACGCCCCTGGCTCTCTGTTGCAGGCACACGCTGCACACGATGGACACCTGACTCATATTTGAGCCGAGCGAAAACAGACCGGCCAGAGATGGTCGCAACGCCCTCACGCAGCCCCGACAGATCGCTCTCGTCATATTCCATGATCTCGAAGCGCCAGCCATGCAGATCGGAGAAGCGTTTATAGGCACCGAACATCTCGGCGGCGAAAAGCGCGGCCTCATCTCCCCCCGCGGCGGGGCGGATTTCGAGGATAGCGCTACGCTCATCGGCCTCGTCGCGTGGCAGAAGCGCCAGTCGAACCTGCTGATGCAGCTCTTCAAGCCGCTCCTCGATCTCGTCGATCTCGCTCTGGGCCAGCTCGCGCATCTCCGGATCGTCGAGTAGGGCCAGAGCCTCATTGCGGGCTGTATCGGCACAACGATAGGCGAGAATGGACGAGACAACCGGCTCCAGCTCGGCAAATTCGCGCGAAGCCCGCACGAACTCATCACCCTGGATTTCACCGCTGGACATCAGCGCCTGCAATTCATCCGACCGGGCGACAATACGCTCCAGCCTGTCGTCGAGAGCCACGATCAGACAGCTTTCAGGAAATGATCCGCCAGAGAATCGAGGGCAATTTCGATCTGCTCACGCTTGCCGAGATCGCGCACCGTCACGGCGTCGCGTGCCAACTCGTCTTCGCCAACCAGAACCATATGAGCCGCGCCCGATTTGACCACGCGCTCCATACGCTTCTTGAGCGACGAGCGTGTTTCAAGCTCGGCAGCGAAACCGGCCTGACGCAGCGCCTGAACTGCCGTGATAGAGGCAGGCAGGGTGGACTCGCCCGTGGGCAGAACGGCGATAGGCCGCGCCTGCTCAGGAGCACCGTCTATCAGCAGAGCCAGACGCTCGATACCACCGGCCCAGCCAATGGCGGGGGTTGCCGGGCCGCCCATCTGGCCACAAGCCCTTCATAGCGGCCACCAGCCAGAACCGTGCCCTGTGCACCAAGACGGTCGGTCACGAACTCGAAAGCTGTATGGCTGTAATAATCGAGACCGCGCACGATATGCGGATTCTCGACGAAGCCGACGCCGAACAGATCGAGCTTGCGACGCAGATCGTCCCAGAAATTCTGCGAAGCCTCGTTCAGATAGGCTCCAAACTTGGGAGCCTCGTCGAGCAATACCCGATCCTGCGCCGACTTACTGTCGAGAATACGCAATGGGTTGGCTTCAAGACGCGCACGGCTCTCTTCCGACAGCGCGTCGGCGTGAGACTGGAAATAGGCCACAAGCGCCTCGCGCCAGGCCTGACGGCTTTCCAGATCGCCAAGCGTATTGATCTCGAGCGTTACCGCCTCACCAAGACCCAGCGCCTCGAGAATGGCATGCGCCATAGCGATGGTTTCAGCATCCATCAGGCGTCCGTCGCACCCAGCAGCTCGGCGCCGATCTGATGGAACTGACGGAAGCGGCCCTTCTGCGGGCGCTCATAGCGGAACATCGGCCCGTTATAAAACACGCGTTGCGGCAGGGCCTGCGTCAGTCCATTCGTCACGAAAGCACGACAAATTGCCGCGGTACCCTCGGGACGCAGGGTCAGGCTGTCGCCGCCACGATCTTCAAACGTGTACATTTCCTTCGTCACGACGTCGGAAGTGTCACCGAGCGTGCGCGAAAAAACACGGGTGTCCTCGAAGATCGGAGTCGACCACTCCTCGTAGCCGTAACGCCGCGTGACCTCACGCGCCGTGTCGACAACATGGGCATGACGACGTGCGGTGTCGCCAATCAGATCATGCGTGCCACGAACCGGCTGAAGCTGGCTCATACGGTCAGACGCCTGCCGATGCGAGGGCAGCTTCGGCCTGCTGAGCCGCTTCCTGCTCGGCGAGATCGGCCTTCTCGGCCTCGATCTTCGCCACGCGCTCTTCGACCAGATCGATGATGTGTTCGATCATGTCCTGGCCTTCGTTCAGGCGATGGTCCTGCTTGCCCGCCGAATAGACCATGTGACGCCCGGCACCGCCGCCCGTGACGCCCAGATCGGTCATAAGCGCCTCACCGGGGCCATTCACGACGCAGCCGATGATCGACAACGTCAACGGCGTCTTGATGTGCTGCAGACGATCTTCAAGGGTCTGCACCGTCTCGACCACGTTGAAACCCTGACGCGCACAGGACGGGCAGGAAATGATCTTCACGCCGCGATGACGCAGGCCCAGCGACTTGAGAATATCCCAACCGACCAGCACTTCTTCTTCCGGAGGCGCCGAAAGCGAAACACGCATCGTGTCGCCCACGCCGGCCCAGAGCAAATTGCCCAGACCGATCGAGGACTTGACGGTACCTGCGCGCTTCGACCCGGCTTCGGTAATGCCGATATGCAGCGGGTGATCGCAGACTTCCGCGAGTTGCTGATAGGCCGCAACTGCCATGAAGACGTCGGACGCTTTCACACTGATCTTGAATTCATGGAAATCGTGATCCTGCAGGATCTTGGCGTGTTCGAGCGCGCTCTCGACCAAGGCGTCGGGATTGGGCTCGCCGTATTTTTCGAGCAGATGCTTTTCAAGCGAACCGGCATTCACACCGATACGGATCGAGCAGCCGTAATCGCGGGCCGCATTCACGACCTCGCGCACACGCTCCGCGCTGCCGATATTGCCCGGATTGATACGCAGACAAGCGGCCCCGGCCTTCGCTGCCTCGATGGCGCGCTTGTAGTGGAAATGGATGTCGGCGACGATTGGCACGTTCACTTCACGTACGATCTCAGCGAGAGCCGCTGTGCTCTCCTCGTCCGGGCAGGAAACGCGAACGATGTCCACACCTGCGATTTCCGAAAGGCGAATCTGCTCGATCGTCGCCTTGGCATCCGACGTCAGGGTGTTGGTCATGGTCTGGACAGAAATTGGCGCATCCCCGCCGACTGCCACCTTGCCAACATGAATCTGACGGGATTTGCGACGTTCGATATACTGGTAGGGGCGATATCCGCTCATAATCTCGTCTCCGTAACGGAAAACCAGAGCGTGCACTGCCCTGTTTTCCGGGGAAAGCGCCGGAACCCAGTCCCGTGTCGCTCACCCATGTCTGTGTCATGCTGGCCAGTGCACTCCGTTTGCGAAGCGCCCTGCCCGTCTCAATCAAACCCTGACTTACCGAAATAATCGGCATTCAGGGGCCGTAATCTTTTCCCAGGCCTGCGACCCCAGCCGAAGCTGATCTTCGACAGGAGCCAGGCTTTAGCGCGGCTGCGCCGTTTGTTCCAGTTGGCGCGCGTTCAGACGGTCGGTTTCCGACTCATGGGTCGCTGCCGTAATTCTTGGGGGCGCAGGCGCCTTTTTCAAGACCGGTGGCGCATTCTGGCCCGAGGGCGCCTCGCCGGTCAGAGCGGCGTTACTCGGAGCAACTGGAGCAACCGGATTGCCAGCCGCTCCCTCCTGACTGAGCTGACCGTTGCGGATCGCATCTGCGGTGACGACCAGACCGCGACGTACGGCGCCAACACGCCCGAGCGCCGATGTCGTCACGTCGCCCGCACTCAGCGTCAGACCTCCGGCATTGCCGAGTGTCATGCGATACGGTCCGGCATCTTCCGGCCCCTGCCAGGTTTCGCCCGATTTCAACACGCGGCTGAAAACGGTGGCCCCAGCTTTGTCCCTGATCGACACCCAGGCATCGGCGCCAGCATGCAACACGATCATATTCGCCGGAGCTGCCGGGGCGGCAGGTGCCGTCGCACCAGCCGAGGCGGTCTCAGTAGCGGGAGGCTGCGGCGCCGCTAACTGGCTGGACCCGGGCTCCGTAGACGCGGACTGAATCGAGCTGGGGGGAGCCGACTGGGTCGCGCCTGGCTGGGAAGTAAATGCTGACGGCAGAGGCGGCGACTGATCCGACTGCCCATTCTGCGTCGCAGCCGTGGTGGTGGCCGGTGCATTACCGGTCGGCGAGGCCGGCGTAACGCTCTGGCTTTGCGGAAGAGACGCCTGAGCGCTACTCGCCACCTGACTGGTCTGTGCCGTGGCAGGCGCGGCAGAAAGGGCATTTTGTGGCGACGGCGCCAGACCGCGATCGGGCATCACTGCGGCAATCTGCGGCGATGGCGTGCCATGCTGGGTGACGCCCGGCATGATCTCGGCCACGGGAGGCATCTGATGGGTGGGCGCCGGATCGGCACCGAAGAAATGATAATAGCCGATATAGGTACCGACCAGTACGGCGAGCCCAGCCCCAACCCAAAGCCCGACCGGCACACCACGTTCGGAAACAGGCTCCGGAAAGCTTAGATCGGGCTTGCGATCGAGTGCACCGCGCGCGTCCTGCCGGAAGCGGGACACAGCCTGATCGGGATCCATCCCGAGAGCCTGAGAATAGCTACGCAGGAAACCGAGCGCATAGGCACTGCCCGGAAAGACGCCCGTATCCCCCTCTTCGAGCACGCAGATAGCTCTCGCGAATGCGCAGCCAGCTTGCCACATCGGGCAAGGCCCAGCCCAGCTCTTCGCGTTTGGCGCGCAGATCGGCACCAAGCGCGTGCGCCGTCAGCACCTCCGCCCTGCCATCCCGGAATACGGTCTGTCGTCTGCTCTGGCATGATTACCCGATTGCGATCTCAGAGGTGTGAAGATGCCCGGTACGCGCTTCTCTTGCAACCAGCGCATCGACCGCCTGCTCGACCAGATCATGCAGGATCTCTGCCACCGGGCGCACGGCCTTAACCATACCGACAGACTGCCCGGCCATTACCGAACCCTCTTCTACATCGCCCTCGATCACCGCGCGACGGAGGGCACCGGCCCAGAAATGCTCGATTTCGAGCTGGGCGTCTTCCTTGCTCAACTCGCCAGAGGTAAATCGTGCCAGCGTCGCGGCCTGATGGGCCATGAAACGGCGCGTGCCCGCATTATTGAGGCCGCGCACCGGAATGACCGGGAAGCGTTCGTCGATCTGGTTCGAGGTGACGGCATCACGCGCCGCAGCCCGAACGAAAGCCTTCTTGAAAGCTTCGTGGGCAATGCTTTCGCTGCTGGCCGCAAAAAGCGTGCCGAGCTGCGCTCCTGCAGCCCCCTGCTCCAGAAAGCCGAGCACGGCGTCACCGCGCGCAAGACCACCCGCGACGAAAACCGGCACGTCATGGATATGGGGCAGGATTTCCTGCGCCAGAACGTTGAGCGAGACAGGGCCGACGTGACCGCCAGCTTCAGATCCCTCAATCACCAATGCCTCGATACCCTGCTTGACCAGACGCTTGCCGAGCGCCAGGGCCGGGGCGAAACCGACAGCGCGCGCGCCACCGTCACGCACCCGCTTGATGATCGCCCCGCTCGGCACACCGCCAGCCAGCACGATATGGCCAACGTTGTGCTCGAGACAGACATCGACAAGTTTTTCGAGCTCGGGATGCATGGTGATGAGGTTCACGCCGAAAGGCTTGTCTGTCAGAACCTGCGTCGCCGCAATTTCATCAGCCAGGCGATCGGGCATCATTGCGCCGCAGGCAATGACGCCGAACCCGCCGGCATTCGAGATCGCCGATACGAGATTGCGCTCGCTCACCCATGACATGGCGCCGCCAAGAATGGCGGTCGGCGTGCCCAGAAATTCGCGGCCCGGCGCCCAAAGGCGGTCGAGGGTTACTCGTGCGTTCTGCCGGGCTTGATCGATGTCGGTCATGCTCATTCCCCGTCCAGACCATAAGCCGTGTGCAGCGCGCGCATGGCAAGTTCCATATATTCCGCGTCGATCAGCACAGAGATCTTGATCTCGCTGGTCGAGATGACCTGAACATTGATCCCGCGCTCGGCAAGCGTCTGGAACATCGTGCTGGCCATCCCCGAATGGGAGCGCATGCCGATGCCCACAACGCTGATCTTAACCACGTCATTCGCAGTGTGGATCTCGCCATACTGGATATCGCCACGGGCGGCTTCGAGGGCGGCAAGCGCACGGGCCTGATCGCCCTTGGGCACGGTGAAGGTCATGTTAGTCGAACCATCCGAGCCGACGCTCTGGACGATCATGTCCACATTGACGCGCGCCGCAGTCAGCGGGCTGAAAATGGCGGCAGCAATACCCGGACGGTCCGGGATACGGCTGACCGAGATCTTTGCCTCATCCAGAGAATAGGCGATCCCCGTGACCAGTTCCTTTTCCATCATCTCGTCCTCATCCACCACCAGCGACCCGGAGAGTTCAGTCTCGGGCTCGAAACTCGACAAAACGCGTACGCGCACTTTTTCTTTCATCGCCAACCCGACCGATCGGGTCTGGAGTACCTTCGCCCCGACCGAAGCCAGCTCAAGCATCTCCTCGAAGGTAATACGATCCAGCTTCCTGGCTTTTTTCACGATACGCGGGTCGGTGGTGTAGATGCCATCGACATCGGTATAGATATCGCACCGATCGGCCTTGATCGCGGCAGCCACAGCCACAGCAGAGGTATCCGATCCGCCGCGCCCCAGCGTGCTGATGCGCTCGCCCGGCGCCACACCCTGAAAACCGGCAATCACCGGCACCTCGCCCCGCTCCATGCAGGCAATCAGAGCCGCCCCCTCGACATCGCCGATGCGGGCCTTGCCATGAGCATCATCCGTGCGAAAGGGGATCTGCCAGCCCTGCCATGAGCGCGACGGCACGCCCAGAGTCTGAAGCGCGATAGCCGTCAGTCCGCTCGTCACCTGCTCGCCACTGGCCACGACGGCATCGTATTCACGCGCATCCGCCATGGGATCGAGTGCTTGCACATACCCCACCATCTGATTGGTCACACCGGCCATGGCCGAAACGACCACGGCAACCTGATGCCCCTTGTCGCGCTCAATACGCACACGCGCTGCAACAGCGCGTATGCGGTCCAGATCGGCCACTGAGGTTCCACCGAACTTCATGACGATCCGGGTTGGACGCTGGTCTGATGACGTCATAATGGTGCACCTGGCTCCGTACGTAGCAGAAAGCGGTCAATCACAGAGCGCCGGGATCGGATTTTCCAGCCTGCGATGTTGCGCAAGGAAAGGCCGGTCACATACTAAGTCCGGATCGCGCCGTCCAGATACTCTGGTAAAACGGCATCATTTCTGTCTTTTTGGAACCACAATGCCAGATCACGCAGCCTCTTCCGTCTCCGATCGCGAGATTGCCCATTTCGACCAGCTGGCCGCGACCTGGTGGGACCCCAAAGGCCGATGAAGCCATTGCATGACATGAACCCCATGCGTACCGAATGGGTCAACGCCCATTTCAAGCGCCTTCAGGCCTTGAGAGGCGGGGCGCTCTCGGTCCTCGATATCGGCTGCGGCGCGGGGCTGGCCAGCGAGGCCTTCGCCCGAATGGGTCATGAAGTGCTTGGCCTTGATGCCTCTCCAGAGGGAATCCGCGCTGCCGAGGCCCATCTCGCCGCCAGCCCGCTCTCTGAGGGGGCGGGTGGCCTGACCTATCGTAAAAGCAGTGCGGAAGAACTGGTACGCGAGGGGCAGAGCTTCGACGCCATTTCGGCGCTCGAAGTCATCGAACACGTCAACGACCCGCAGGAATTTCTGGCACTGCTGCGTTCGCTCACCAAGCCCGGCGGCTGATTGCTGTCTCGACGCTCAATCGCACATTGCGCTCGCTCGCCGTGGCAAAAATAGGCGCCGAATATATCGCGCGCCTCCTGCCCGTCGGCACGCATGACTGGCAAAAATTCATCAAGCCGGACGAATTGCATCAGATGGGCCGTGAAGTCGGCCTGCGTATGATCGATGTTGCAGGGATGAGCTACCGCCCTATGCACTGGCGCATCACACGCGACACAAGCATAAATTACATCACGATGTTCGTTCGCGACTGAGAGCTACGCTGCTCGTGAACAGGGACGGTCTGCACAAAGACCATCCCCTTGCGCGCCCATCCCCGAATGATGGCCGCGTCGAGCAAAAGCGGGCGCGAACCCGCCTTTGCTCTTCAAGACTTGCTTCAGACTTCCGTATCCATGAACGCGAACGTCGTCGGGCTGCCGACCGGGGTAAAGTTTTCGGTAAAACCGAGCTGACCGCTGGCCTTGTCGACGCGGAAGGAGGTCACGGCATCGCTGCGCTGATTGGCACAGAACAGGAAATTGCCAGAAGGATCGAACATCATGGCTCGGCCGTAATCGGCATGCATCCAGGCTTCATCCTGCAGGGTCAGCGTGCCGTCTTCACCAACCTTGAACACCGCGAGCGAATCACCAAGGCGGTTCGAGGCGTAGACAAAGCGGTCATCGGCCGAAATCAGAATTTCAGCCGCGAGTGTGCTGCCGCGGAAATGCGACGTGACCGTGCTGACCGATTGAAGATTGTTGATGGCGCCGGTCTGCGGGTCGAAGGCACTGACGACGATCTTCGAATCCTGCTCGCAGAGATTATACATCAGCTTGCCGGAGCGGTTGAACTGGAAGTGACGCGGCGCGCTGCCCGGCGTCATGTCGTAATAAGGCACCTTGGCAGGAACCAGCTTACCCGTCTGGAGATTCAGCGTCCAGACATAGACACGATCAAGACCGGCATCGTCGGCAATGACGTATTTGCCGCTCGGATCGCTCTGGATCATGTGCGGGTGCGACCCCGAATGATCGGAGACCGCGAAATTACCCTGAGGGTTATCAGCAGCGCGCTCTGGCTGACGAGGACCGGTGTTATGCACCACGTCTGTGGCCGGACCGAGAGAACCGTCAGGGCGGATCGGCAATACGCCAACGGAACCGCCCATGTAGTTGGCGACCAGCACGTAACGGCCTGAATGGTGTACGCTCAGATGTGCCGGAACTGCACCGCCCGAACTGACGGAGTTGAGCTTCTTGAGCGAGCCGGTCTTGCGATCGACGGCAAAAGCCGTGACCGAGCCATCACCATCCTTATTGAAATCATCGATCTCGCTGAGCGCATAAAGAAAGCGCTTGTCATGCGAGAGCGTGATGAAAGACGGGCTGGCAATATCGGTGAAGGTCGTGACCGGTGTCAAAACGCCGCTTTCACGATCCATCTCGAAAACGGCAATCCCTTCGCCGTTACCGGCGCCACCCGCAGGCGCATGCTTGGTATAGCCCCCGACGAAACAGATCGTCTTGGAAACCGGCTTGGGCGGCGGCGGCGGCGCGGCCGGTGTCTTGTCAGTCGCGTCCTGCGCCTGCGCGGTGGCGCATCCTAGCAGGCCAAGGGTACCCAACGCGAAGCTGCGGCGGGAAAGGGTCGTCTTCATGGTCTGATCTCAAGCTCCTCGGGTGGCGTTCCGGCTCAGGGCAATTTGCACTCGGGTCCGATCGTACCTCGATAACGGGTCCAGGTCTGCGTCTTGCCGAAAAGGGGAATTCCAAGAATGAAACCGCGCAGCTTCAGCACCTCAGCAGACTCGGCATGGATACGGGCATCATAGGTACGCCCTGTCTCCGGGTCGAGAATATGCCCCCGCCACACGTTTTCGTCCTTGCTTAGTCGGAAATCGGTCAGCATGACCAGCCCACATTGTGAACGTCCCCACACATCCTTGGGAACAGGGCCGTCATACTGCATGCCGATCAGCCTTCCGCAGAGCGTATCGCCGCAGTGACCGATCTGAAACACGCCATCGTGATCCTGTGCCAGCCAAAGCCCTTCTTCAGGCGCAGGCGGGTTGCCGGCAGTCTGAGCCACAGCGTGCGCCGCCCCAAGAAGAGCGAGAAGCGGAACGAGCCTTGCCATATGGGCTGCACCTGCAAGCAGGGCACGTGCGCTCGACAGACCCTTACGACTCCGAGCGGTCGATCCAGGGAACCGGGGTAAAATCGACGCCTTCATCTTCGAGCCTTTCCCTTTCGGAGTCGCTCATCGTGCCATAGATGCCACGCTCGGACCGGCGCTCCGCGTCGTCACGCGCATCATGACGCTTCAACGCTTCTTCGGCAAATCGGTCGCCAACGTTGTCGCAGCGTGACTCGACCTCTTTCCTGATGGCACGCAACACGATCCGAATCTGATCGGCCGGGGCGATCGGAGCAGGCTCGGCAGAACGCGCCAGAGCCGGTGCCATGAGACTTTTCTCGACCGCGCTTACACCGCATTGGGGACACAGCACCAGACCACGCGCCTTTTGCGTATCGAAGGATTCCGCGTTGGGGAACCAGCCTTCGAACTCATGCCCGAGCGTGCAATGCAGTCTATAACAAATCATTTCTTACCGAGAATCGCATCGAGCTGGCCGCTGGCATCGAGCTGCATCAGATCGGTGCAGCCTCCGAGAGCCTGGTCGCCCACGAAAATCTGCGGCACGGTGCGCACTCCTCCCGAGCGACGAATGGCATCCTGACGCTCAGTGGTGCCGTGCGGCGCGTCGATCTCTTCAAATACGACGTTTTTGGATACCAGGATCTGCACGGCGCGCACACAATAGGGGCAACCCGGCTGGGTATAGATCTCGATTTTCTGCACGATTGGTTAAATCCTTGACTGCCATTTAGCGTGAAGCTTGTCGGGCTCATCGGCCAGTTTGACCGTACGCGCCGCCACCAGAAGATCCACACGCCTCGCCCCCGCCTGTCGGAGATGCCTTGCGCAGATGGAGGTGGTCGCCCCTGTGGTCAAGATATCGTCGATCAGAACGATATGCTGGTCGGCCAGAAGGTCACGTTTCGTGGCTGCCACCCTGAACGCATTTTCAAGCGCCTTTGCGCGCTGGTCATGAAACAGGCTGGCAAGAGTTTGCGTCGCGCGGTGGCGGATCAGAGCATCAGGAAGAACGCGCGGGCCAGGCTGCAAGCGCGCGATATGCCGTGCAAGAAGCGCCGCCTGATTATACTGACGGTGCCACAAGCGACGCCGGTGCAGTGGCACCGGAACAAGGTAATCAGCGCCGTCCAGAATCCGACTGCCCGCAGCCACCATGCCGCGCGCAAGGAAAGCGCCGCTCTCCAGCCGATCGCCGTATTTGAATTGCAGGATCAGTCGCCGCGCCGTGTCCTCATAGAGCCACGCCGCCTGCGCTTCATCCCAGCAATATGCGGGGTGGGCACATTTCGCGCAGCAGCCATTGGTATCAAGATACGCCTCCGATGCCACAGGCAGAGCACAATGGCGACATGACACGACGACCGGGTGCAGCTTCTGAAAACAGGCAAGACAAACCAAACCGGCCTGAGCGGTTTCGCTCCCGCAGGAAAGGCAGGTGGGGGGAAAAAGGAGATCGAGCCCCGTACTGGTGAGAAAACGCAGTGCCCTCACCTTGCCCTCACCTTGCCCTCGGCCTTCTCACTCGATCACGATCAGATCGATCAGCCGCGCATTGACGAGAACCTTGCCCCTGTTCTCGAAGTTGATCGTCACGCGGTGCTCTGTGACACTCTGAATTTGCCCGACGCCCCAATCGGGGCAGTCAGGATGCGTCACGAGCTGGCCTGGCTCGTAAAAACTGAGTTCCGACCTCACCGCCCTGCCTCGCCAGGGACAAGAGGAAACCCTTCGATTGCCGGGAGCGAAACCCCTTCGTCCCGAAGCAGGGCTGCAATACGAACAATCATGTCATGACAGGCAAAATGATCACAGCCTTCGACACGCGCCACAAGCGCTGGCTGGGTGTTCGATGCCCTGAGTAACCACCAGCCCTTACCCTCCTTCACACGCAACCCGTCCGTCAGCACGAGGTCATCCCCAGCCGCACGGCAACGTGCGATGATCCGCTCGATCACCCCAAACTTGATATTGTCGTCACAATCGAACCGAATTTCCGGCGTCGACACCTGTTGGGGAAGAGAATCACAGAGAGCAGACAGGGGTTCTCCCTGCCCGGCCAGAAGGTCGATCAGGCGGATTGCCGCATAGAGCCCATCGTCAAATCCCGGCCAGAGATCGGCAAAGAAGAAATGCCCCGACATTTCACCCGCAAAAGCCGCGTCGGTTTCGTGCATCTCCGATTTGACCTCGGAATGACCACTAGGACACATCGCGACACGTCCGCCTGCGGCCACCACGCCATCAAAGAATACCTGCGACATTTTGACGTCGCCCAAAATCATCGCGCCGGGCCGCTCCATGAGAATAGCTTGTGCGAAAAGCAGACACAGACGGTCTGACGGGATAAGAGCGCCCGTCTCATCCACCGCCCCAAGGCGATCTGCATCGCCATCGAAGGCGACACCGAGATCGGCGGCATGATCGCGCACGGCGCGTTGAAGCTGCACCATGTTTTCGGGAAGGGTAGGGTCGGGATGATGCGCAGGAAAAAGCCCGTCAACCGTTCCATTCAGCACGATATGCTCGCCGGGTAACCGCGGAAGGAGCCGACCGAGCGCATGAGACGCCGAGGAATGGCTGTTATCCCAAACGATACGCAATTTGCGCGCTCGATGGCGAAGCCCGTCCGCAAGCGCCATTTCATAGCGCCCCTCGGCGGAGTAACCCGACTCCCGACCGATCTGCCCGCCCAGTCGCACACCATCACGCAGGTTTTGCGCAATCCCACGAAGGGCTGCACCGAAAAAAGGCTGATTATCAAGAAGAATTTTGAAGCCATTATACCCGACAGGGTTGTGGCTTCCCGTCACCATAATGGCGCCTGCCGTCTGCTCACGAAAAGACGCGAAATAGAGCTCTGGCGTCGCGCAACATCTCAGACGCCTCACGCTCACGCCCCCTGAGACGAGTCCCTCGACCAGAGCCCATTCGAGTCCGGGAGAGCTGTCACGTCCATCATGCCCGACGATGACATCATTCAGGCCCTGCTGGCGCAGCACAGACGCAAAAACGACGCCCAGAGCCTGAGCGTCGTTTTCAAAAAGCGTTTTACCAACCACCCCGCGGATATCATATTCCCGCAGTATGGAAGGATGGAACTCATGTCGAAACAGAGTGTCCATCAGGCATTGGCATATTTCTTGATGAACCCACGCATCGCTTCGCGCAGATCGGGGCGCTCGAGCGCAAAGGCAATCTGGGCTTCGAGATACCCGGCCTTGTCGCCGCAATCGTAACGAATACCATCGTAACGCAGACCGTGGAACGGCGCATGACCGATCATCTTGGCCATGGCATCCGTAAGCTGGACCTCGCCACCGGCACCACGTTCCAGCTTGGATAGATGGGTCATGATCTCGGGCAGCAGCACATAGCGACCGATGATCGAAAGATTGGAGGGCGCGTCTTCCGGGTTTGGCTTTTCAACCAGCCCCTTCACTTCAACCAGCTTGCCGTCATCCTTGCCAACATCGAGGATACCGTAACGGTTCGTGTGCTCTTTAGGCACTTCGGAAACGGCTACGACATTGCCACCGGTCTGGTTGTAAACCTCGACCAGCTGCGCGACGCAGCCCTTCTCACCCTGCACGATATCGTCTGGAAGAAGGATCGCGAAAGGATCGTCACCGATGAATGAGCGCGCGCACCAGATCGCATGACCAAGGCCAAGCGGTTCCTGCTGACGAACGGCCGCGAGGGAGCCTGCCTCGATGGAACTTGGCTGAAGCGTTTCGAGCAGCGCGTTCTTGCCACGCTCCCTGAGCGTGGTTTCGAGCTCGAATGCCACGTCGAAATAGTCGATCAGGCTATCCTTACCGCGGCCGGTAATCAGACAGAACTGATCGATGCCCGCCTTACGTGCCTCGTCAATCGCATACTGGATGAGAGGGCGGTCCACGACCGGCAGCATCTCTTTCGGCATGGCCTTGGTGGCAGGGAGAAAGCGCGTTCCCATACCAGCAACGGGGAGTACAGCTTTTCTGAGCGGCTTGATCACGTTTTCCGACCTTTAGATCTCTGTAGAGTGTGCAGCGAAGTCCAGAGCGTTCTGTTCGAAGCTAGAGCCACGGACCATACTGACAGATTGCACGATGATTGCTTCTTAACCAGCATCTGGACAGCAAACTTCGGCAAAGTGATGGCACGTGCAAACATTTCACAAAACGTCACGGCTCACAAAACGTCACGGCTAGAAAAGCCATAATACCTTGAGAAGTTCGCTTGCATTAACTTAATTTTTGGGATTTTTTTGGTGGACTGGCACCCCCCTTAGGGGGTGCTTCCAGTTCCTTGGTGCGGTCGAGAAGACTCGAACTTCCACGGGGTTGCCCCCACAAGCACCTCAAGCTTGCGCGTCTACCATTCCGCCACGACCGCATCGTGACAAGCGGCCCGCTCTGGGCGATACCGCTCGTGTGAAGGGGGCTATAGCCGATGACTGATGAGCAGGCAATCGCCGAAAAGGCGATTTTCGACAAAATATCCTGGAAAAGGGAAAAAGATCTGATTCCCTATGAGATGGCGTTCAAGACGATGCAGGAGCGTGCTGCGGCCATAAGATCTGGCGAGGCAGAAGAACGTCTGTGGTTTTTGGAACATCCACGCCTCTACACGGCAGGCACCTCGGCAAAACCAGCCGATCTGCTCAACCCGGACCAGCTACCTACCTATGATGCAGGGCGCGGCGGCCAGTGGACCTATCATGGGCCGGGCCAGAGAATCGTCTATGTGATGCTCGATCTGCAACGCAGTCACGGCCCGACCCCCGGCGCGCGATCTGCGCGCTTCGTGCAAAGCCTGGAGAGATGGGTGATCGCCAGCCTGGCTCAGCTTGGCATCAAGGGACGCACCGAATGCGGACGAATCGGTGTGTGGGTCAACGACCCGCTTTCGGGGCTGGAGACCAAGATCGCCGCCATCGGCATCAGGGTAAGCCGCTGGGTCTCCTGGCACGGGATCTCGATCAATTTCGACCCGCGCCTGAGCGACTTCGATGGCATCATTCCCTGCGGCCTCAGGGAATTCGGTGTAACCAGTGTGACACGCTTTGACCCAACCCTCACGATGGGCGATCTGGACACAGCACTTCTCGCCACCTGGCCTCAATTCTTCGCGGCGGCTCCGGTCTCGGTCACGTCAGAGAGCGACAGGACAATTCGGTTTCCTCGCGCATCGACGCCATCGAGCCTGGAAAGCTGAAGCCGACCTTCAGCCTCGATCAGTTGCAGGGTCAACAGACCCTGTGACGGATTATCGGCTTCCGCGAGTGAAATCTGCGCCGCCCCGGTCGTGGTGCGTATGTCCGTAACTCTTATGGCGCCTGCAAAACGTACTGGCACATGCAGCAGAAGTCCCAGCGGGTTACGCGCCAGACTGACTCTGGTCACTGCCCCCGTCTGGGAATCGTCGACCACCAGATGCGTGCCGGAAGCCCGGAGCGTCATGGCATGCGGAGACACATAATCCAGAGCAAGGGTACCGGGACGATAGGAGAAATGCCCTGCACCGCCATTCTGCCCTGGCCCGACCTGAACGAAATGCCCTTCGAGCGTTAACGGGCGGTTGAGCGCCGCCTCGACACGATGCGCCTCATACTGCTGCTGGGCGGAGAGTCCCTCCATGCCGTTCACGGCACAGCCCGCGAGCACGCCCGCAAGCGTCAGGCCCGAGAGCAGGCGCGTTGCGACCCTCATCGTTCACCCGGTGCCGACAGGGTAAGGGAAAGTGCATGTAGCCCGGAGGCGAATTCCGGCTTGAGCAGCTCGTTCACCAACCTGTGACGCGCCACGCGATTAACGCCCCCGAAGCGATCGCTCACGATTGTCATGGTGAAATGGGTCTCGTCACCTTCAACCCCGTTACGCCCGGCATGATGGGCGTGACGCTTGCTGTCGTCTCGTATTGTCATCTCGACAGGCTGCAATGCAGCATCGAGGATGGCTTGCATGCGTGCTGCACGTTCCTTGAGGTCACTCATGAACACTCCCTTCTTGCATCGGCGTCTCTAACAACGCACATAAACCCGATCATGCAGCGCAAATCTACCAAACACAGGGCATTTGACCCTGATCCCGATGCACCGGAGCGCTATTGCGACATGCCCGGCTGCACCGAGCATGCGGGATATCGTGCGCCAAAGGACCGCACGCAACTACGGCAATATTTCTGGTTCTGTCTGGACCATGTCCGTCAATACAACGCTCGCTGGGATTTCTACAAAGGTATGACGCCCGGTCAGATCGAGTCCCAGCTCAGGGCCGATATTTCCTGGCAGCGCCCGTCATGGAAACTGGGCACACGAGGCGGGCAGCATTTCGATGAGGAAGAGGTTCTCGACCCGCTCGATATCCTCTCATCGACCCGCGCCAGACGGGCCCAGGCCGCCAAACAGCGCCACCAGCAGGCCCGTGATGCTGCCCCACCGGCACTGCGCGAACATCTTCGCGCCCTCGCACTCGACTGGCCGGTGACAGTAGAAGCGCTCAAACAGCGCTACAAGGAACTGGCCCGCAAGCATCACCCCGACGCCAATGCGGGAGATCCTGCCGCCGAAGACCGTTTCAAGACGGTCAGCGTCGCCTATAGTGCGATTCGCGCACATCTGGTCAGTCTCTAGACCGGTTTATTGCGCTTTTCCCTCTGGCCATCGGGGGAAACATGACCATATCCTCGACCAGAACCTGACAAGACAGACTGTCGCAAGACAGAGTGAAAGACGGATTGAACCCATGAGCGATCTCGCCTCCATCGACGCACCGGAAACGGTTGTCACCGCTGAACAGAACGCGGTGCCCACCCATGTACTTGGCGCGCCCGATCGGATCGTCTCCGCCCGTGACGTTTTCGGAATCGATTGCGATATGGAGGTGCCTGCCTTCTCTATCCGCACCGAGCATGTGCCCGATATCGACCCCAGCTATCAGTTCGACTGCGACACCACGCGCGCTATTCTGGCAGGCTTTGCCAATAATCGTCGCGTCATGGTGCAGGGCTTTCATGGCACCGGCAAATCGTCTCATATCGAACAGATCGCGGCCCGGCTGAACTGGCCGACGGTTCGTATCAATCTCGACAGCCATATTTCGCGTATCGATCTGATCGGCAAGGACGCTATCGTTTTGCGTGACGGCAAGCAGATCACGGAGTTCCGCGAAGGTCTGCTGCCTGGTGCCTGCAACACCCTGTCGCTCTGATTTTCGACGAATACGATGCCGGTCGCCCCGATGTGATGTTCGTCATCCAGCGCGTGCTCGAGGCAGAGGGTCACCTGACCCTTCTCGACCAGAACCGCGTTATCCGCCCCCATTCCGGCTTCCGCCTTTTCGCCACAGCCAACACAGTCGGACTTGGCGACACGACCGGGCTTTATCATGGCACGCAGCAGATCAATCAGGGCCAGATGGACCGCTGGAACATCGTGGCCTCGCTCAACTACCTGCCGCTCGATCAGGAAGTCGGTATTGTGCGCGCCAAGCTCGGTCTGGGTGACGAGCCTGCCATTACCAAGCGCCTCGAAAGCATGGTCGCGCTTGCCAATCTGACCCGCGCCGGGTTCATGGCGGGGGATATCTCGACAGTCATGTCGCCACGCGCTGTCATCACTTGGGCCGAGAACGAGCGTATCTTTGGCGATCTGGCTTTCGCGTTCCGTCTCACTTTCCTGAACAAATGTGATGAGGCCGAGCGAGGGATCGTTGCTGAATATTATCAGCGTTGCTTCAACCAGTCCCCACTGAATACCTGAAGGGGCCGGTTCATGGCTTCCCCCAGGCCGAAGACGCCAGACCGCAATACGACCGATCTCGCCCTGCCCGGCAGTGAGCGCACCGATGCCTTTCGGCGCGCCACGACTGCTGCCCTGCGCGCCATGTCGGGTGAGGCCGAGACCGAAATCAGCTTTGCCGCCTCCGCAACGTCAAAGCAAGCGACGGGCATCCAGCTTCCCTATGTGTCGCGTGCCCTCACCCCGCAGGAAATGCAACGCGTGCGCGGCGCGGCCGACGCCGCAGCCCTGCGACTGAAGCATCACGACAATGCGCTCTCCCCCCTGCCGCAAAACAGCGACACGCCGGAAACACGCCCGCTTTATGACACGCTCGAGCAGGTACGCTGCGAGGTGTTCGGCGCGCGACATATGGCCGGCGTGCAGGCCAATCTGCGCCAGAAACTTGCGTTAGACTGTCACGAAAGCGGTTACGGTCGCATGGCAGCGCGCGACGATATGCCCACCTCTGTGGCCCTTCCGCTTCTGGTGCGCGAGGCGCTCTCGGGCGAGGCCTCCCCGTCGCAGGCTGGCCCTGCCCTGAATGCCTGGCGCGAGACACTCTCGCCAGATGCTCAACGCGCCCTGAAGAAACTTGCCTCGTCGCAGATGGACCAGCAGCGCTTTGCCGAAGCGTGTTCAGGTCTGTTCAAGGCTTTCGATCTGACCGAAGAACCTGAGCCGAATGACGAGAGCCAGGCAGACGACCCGGATCAGGACGATGACAGTCAGACGGAGTCGGACCAGCCTGACGACGAGCCCTCGCCGCAGGACCAGGATGACAGCGACACGCACGGCTTCCAGCCCGAACCCACCGAGCAGCCTGACAGTCGGGAAGCGAGCGATTCAGAGCTTCAGGACGAAGGCGCCGAGCAGCCTGCCGGGACCTCGAAGATGACGAGGGGAAGGAGAGCGAGGCCAGCAGCGCCCCGCCAGCCTATAAAATGTTCACCGCGGCTTTCGATGAGGAAGCCGATGCCGCCGAACTCTGCGACCCGGATGAACTCGCGCGACTGCGCCAGCAACTCGATCAGCAGCTGAGCAGCTTGCAAGGTGTGGTCTCACGCCTCGCACATCGGCTGCAACGCAAGCTCATGGCGCAACAACAGCGCTCATGGGCCTTCGATCAGGAAGAAGGCATTCTCGACGCGGCCCGTCTGGCCCGCGTGGTCGCCAATCCGACTCTATCGCTTTCCTACAAGACGGAGCGTCAGGCCGAATTCCGCGATACGGTCGTGACCCTGTTGATCGATAATTCCGGCTCGATGCGCGGGCGCCCCATTTCTGTCGCTGCCATGTGCGGCGACATATTGGCACGCACGCTCGAACGCTGCGGCGTCAAGACGGAGGTTCTCGGCTTCACCACTCGCGCATGGAAGGGTGGCCAGAGTCGTGAACGCTGGGTCGCCGCCGGTCGCCCCCCGGAGCCGGGACGTCTGAACGATCTGCGTCACATCATCTACAAGGACGCCGACACGCCGCTGCGTCGCGCCCGCAACAATCTAGGCCTCATGCTGCGCGAGGGGCTGCTCAAGGAAAACATCGATGGTGAGGCCCTGCTCTGGGCCTGGAAGCGCCTGCGTCGCAGGCCAGAACATCGTCGCATTCTAATGGTCATTTCCGACGGGGCGCCTGTCGATGACAGCACGTTCTCGACCAATCCGAGTTCCTATCTCGAAGACCATCTACGTTCGGTCATCGCCCGTATCGAATCCTCGCCGGAAACCGAGCTTTTGGCCATAGGTATCGGCCATGACGTGACGCGCTATTATCGCAATTCGGTCACGCTCACCAATGCCGAGGAACTCGGTGGCACGATGATCAAACAGCTTTCGGACCTGTTCGTCGCCCGATAGAGGCGGTTCGTGGCCGGTGTCGCGCCTCCGGGCTGCATCGACCGGGCGGAACGCTTGGGGCGGATTCTGTGGGCCGCCCTCACACACACACATCGTCAGACGCCTTTGTTAGGGGAGCCTCAACGCGGGGTTAACTGCGCCGAGATCGCCTGACTCACTCCCCTGCTCAGGCGAGCTGCCGTCTGTTTTGAAAAGCGCTTCTTACGAGCCCATCTTGGCGGTCAGCACACGCTGCCGGGTTCCGGTAACGGCCCATCTCGTTGCACAACGGGCGGCGAGCGAGTTCTTCCTGCCAGATGGATTTTAGCAACCCCACGTTTTCTCCAGGTTGCTCGTTTTCGAAGACGATCGATGCATCGTGCTCCTTCGGGAGGCTGGATGGTGCCACCCCGACCCGGCCTGAGCGTTGCCTCAGGCTATCCGTCATTGGGAGAGAGAGTAGCGAAGTTATCCGAGCAGCTGCCCGTATTTTTCAGCTAACTCACCGATCTGTTTGAGCATAGCGTCGATCGTCGCCCGCGTGGTGCGATGGTTCACAATCGCCGCCCTGATCACCAATCGCCCCTCTATGCGTGTCGTCGAGGGGGCGGCAACACCGCTCTCATGCAGATCCTTGACCAGTTCGTCGATCGCGTCATCGTCGAAATCGACCAGAGTGAAGCACACGATATTGAGGGCGACTGGCGCCATAAGCAGGTAGCGTTCGTTGCTCTCGACGCATTCGGCCAGATAACGGGCCACGTCGCAGCATTCGGCCACCATTTCGCCCATGCGCGGCGCCCCGTAATGCGCGAGCGTCATCCATACCTTCAACGCGCGAAACCCGCGAGACAGATCAGGCCCGAAATCGCAGGGCCAAGGCGCATTGCCCGCGAGCCCGCGATCGGCACGCGTCAGATAGCTGAGCGACTGAGCAAACGCCTGCGCATGGGCTGCCCGATCGCGCACCAGAACGCATCCGGCGTCGTAGGGCACCTGCCCCCATTTATGGAAATCGAGCGCCAGACTATCGGCTCTCTCAATACCGTCGAGCATGATCGCGTGCACGGGCGACAGACGGGCGAAGGCCCCAAAAGCGCCATCGACATGAAACCAGCATTTCTCTGCCTGCGCGATATCGGCGAGGGCCTCCAGCGGATCGACCGCCCCGCAATCGACGCTGCCCGCCGTGCCGATAATGATGAAAGGATGATAGCCTGCCGCACGATCTTCCCGGATGCGCGCCGCAAGCGCCCCATCGTCCATGCGATGGAGTTCGTCCACCGGGATCAGTCGCAGCGCCTCGCTGCCGAGCCCGGCCAGATCGAAAGCACGGCTGACACAGCCATGCGCCGTTTCAGCGGCGTAGCCCACAAGCCTGCGCGCCGCTACGCCATGCTGGCGTATGGTGGGATCGACCGCGCGACTTGCCGTGATGATACCGATGAAATTGGCCAGTGAAGACCCGGTGACCAGGCAGCCCGACGAATCTGCCGGCATCCCGACCATCTCTGCTGCCCAGCGAATCACCTGACGCTCGACTTCAATGGCCGCATGGTCGCGCCCACCGCAATTATCGTTCAGACTGGCAGCGAGCAACTCGGCCAGAATGCCGATCGGCGTGCCTGCCCCCTGCACCCAACCCATGAAACCGGGATGAGGATTGCCATTGGAATAGGGGCGTATCTGCTCGAGAAACTGATTGTAAATAGTCTCTGCCGCCTTGCCTTCCTGCGGCAGATCTTGCCTGAAGGCCTCACGCGCGTTCTCCGGCATGGGCTGCCAGACCGGCCCCTCGCCCATATGCTCGGCACGATCGAACACGTCGTCGAGCATTCGATGGGCGAGCGCTCGCAGCGGTGCGAAATCTTCCGGGTCCAATCCACTCATCGCTTACATCCCTCTTGCCAGCCTGCATTCCGCCAGCCGATTGCCGACCGTGCCCGCGCCCCTCTTATCGAGCCCTGCCCCTGACGCAGCAAGAGGCTGCACGCACTCAGCTTGCCTTAGGGCGGTTCCGGCCAGAGCACCCGCGAACACATCCGGCGCGATGAAAGCGGGATGCCGCACTCCTGCCGCAAAATTCCGGTTGTCTGGCATCATGAACAACCCCATCGTGATGCCCATGAAATACGCCACCGCCTCACTTCTGACTTTGCTCGCCATCGGCGCTCTGCCCCACTCGGCCAGAGCCGACGCTGTTCCCGCCGCGTGTATGAGCACCGATTCGGCCACACGAACGATGGGAGCTGCCTCGCTCGGCATGACAGGCTATTCCGCGCGCCTTACCGGAGCCGCGGCATCGGTTCAGGTACAACAGGTCACGGTGAGAGATCGCCAGGGGCATCTGACCTTGCCCAATCTGCGCGACGCCAACGGCCTCGTTTCTCTGGGGCTTCTGAAGTTGATCCATAATGCCTCGCCCGCGAGCTGTCATGGCGTCGACGGGCGTCCCGCCCTGCGCAACCTGCGCGAGGCTCTGCATCAGGGTGCAGTGGCGGAAATGATCTGGAACAAGGTCGCCCTGTCAGATGGCGATACGCATTATTCAGCCGAACAGATCACTGTGACGCTGCGGGCAAGTCAGACATCTGGCGGCATCGATGTCGTCGTCGCTTCGTCCGGGCTATCGGCACCCGGAGGCTCGGCCCTGCCCGGCAGCGTCAACACCACCCTGACCATTCCCGAGCAGATGCTCGAAAACACGAGCACGCCCTCCGGCAGAATCACGATCTCGTCGCTTCAGGCTCTTTGGGCCAAGGGTCGTCTCGACGGCTCAGGCTGGATCACCCCGGGCCATAATGCCGCCACCAGCACCGGCGCCTGCATATCACCATCACCGATCTTAACGATCTGCTTGCCACCATTCGCCCTGTCCTGCCGACAGGCGTCACGACCGCGCT
Source organism: Asaia platycodi JCM 25414 (assembly GCF_000614545.1). GTDB lineage: Bacteria > Pseudomonadota > Alphaproteobacteria > Acetobacterales > Acetobacteraceae > Asaia > Asaia platycodi. The sequence continues at coordinate 122,754 of NZ_BAKW01000003.1, forward strand.
TTCGGTCGCTCAGTTCATGGGCCATCACAACGGCAATCAGGTAATCTGGGATCTGGCCCTCGATGGCGGCATTCTAAAAGTGAATTCGATCCCCATTCCCGTCAATTAAGACCTGTAAGGGGCGCTTCACGCGCCTCTTACAAAGTTAGGCTGCTCAGCCCGGATGGCGCAGCAATCCGCCTTCAACACGTAGCGCAGCGCCTGACGTTGCCGAGGCGAGCGGCGAACAGATATAGCAACCATGTTCGCCACTTCTTCCGGCTCTTCCAGCCTCTGCAACAGCGAGGTCGGGCGATTGTTTTTCAGAAAATTCGCCTCGGTTTCCTCCGGCGTATGGCCCGATTTCTCCGCAGCTTTCCGGATCATGGTCATCACGCCCTCTGTGCGGGTCGGGCCCGGCAGCACACTGTTGACCGTCACCCCACTACCCGCAACGCTTTCAGCAAGACCACGTGCAATCGCAATCTGAGCCGCCTTACTGAACCCGTAATGGATCATTTCGGCCGGAATATTCAGCCCCGACTCACTTGAGATGAAAACGATCCGCCCACGCTTCTTTGTCACCATGCCCGGCAGATAGGCACGCGAAAGACGCACCCCGCTCATCACATTGATATCGAAAAAACGCAGCCAGTCGTCGTCAGAGATTTCGGCAAAAGGCACTTCCTCGAAGATGCCGAGATTATTGACCAGAACATCGAGCTCAGGATGCGCCTCTTGCAGCCTGGCGATAATCTCGGGCTGCGCCACGTCACCGGCAAAGCCGGTTACCTGTGCTTCAGGCAGCTTCTTGCGGATCGTATCGGTCGCCGCTTGCGTCCGTTCCTCGCCACGCCCGTTCACAATCACATGGGCGCCAGCCTGAGCCAGACGCTCGGCAATCGCCAGACCGATTCCGCCGGTCGAGCCGGTAACAAGCGCTTTCTGGCCTGAAAGATCGAGTGTCAGCATGAGTCTCTCCATTTGTTCGATATCTATCGAACAAATAAGACCGTGATAAGTTGCCTTCACGGAACGCCTGCCCCATCCCCTGTCAGAAGACCATCACCCTTTGGAACCGCTTTCACACGATGTGTCGGTAGGCGCGCGCCTATCCGGGGAGCGGGGCAAAGCCCCGCATCACGCCCCGCCTCAGCTATCGGCCTTTTCGGCCAGCTTCTTCATGGCGCCCATAACCTTGCGTGCCATGGTAATACGCTGGGCATTGGTCATCTCACGCACCACGGCAAGCTTCTGATCGGGGCGAAGTTTCACGCCCTGATCCTTGTGACGTTCGACCCATTTGAGCAGACCCATCGGGTTGCGGAACTTGCGGTTACGGAACTGGATGACCATACCCTTCGGCCCTGCCTCGAGACGATCCACCCCGGCGGCACTGCAAAGCCGCTTGATGATCACGACGTCGAGCAGATTTTCGACCTCTTGCGGCAGAGAGCCGAAGCGGTCGACCATCTCGGCACGCATGGCATCGAGTTCTGCCTCACCCTCAAGCCCTGCGATGCGGCGATAGAGGCCCAGACGCACAGGCAGATCGCGCACATAGGTTTCGGGAATCAGAACCGGCAGTCCGAGAATGATGTTGGGCGTCCAGTCCTTGTCTTCCGCGCGCTTCTGGTCGCGCTGAAGACGCATGGTGGTGACGGCATCTTCGAGCATCTGCTGATAAAGCTCGATACCGACTTCCTTGATATGACCGGATTGCTCATCGCCAAGCAGGTTGCCTGCACCACGCAGATCGAGATCGTGCGAGGCAAGAGTAAAACCGGCGCCGAGCGTGTCGAGCGTCTGCATGATCTCCAGCCGCTTTTCAGAAGCGACCGACAGGCGATGACTCTGCGGCCAGGTCAGATAGGCATAACCACGCTGCTTGCCTCGGCCTACACGCCCGCGAAGCTGGTAAAGCTGACCGAGACCGAACATATCGGCGCGATGAATGATGAGCGTATTGACGGCAGGCATGTCGAGCCCGCTTTCCACAATATTGGTCGACAGCAGAACATCGTAGCGCCCGTCGGAAAACTCGGTCATGACGCGTTCGAGTTCGGCGGGTGTCAGACGCCCATGGGCCTGAACGGTCTTTGCGTCGGGCACAATGTCTCGCAGGCGTTCCGCCATACGATCCATATCCTCAATGCGCGGCACGACGCAGAAAATCTGGCCGCCGCGAAAACGCTCGCGCTGGATAGCTTCACGAATCATCACGCTGTCGAAAGGCGTGATGAAGGTGCGCACCGCCAGCCTGTCTGTGGGCGGCGTCGCAATCAGGCTCATTTCTCGCACGCCACTCAGGGAGAGCTGAAGCGTGCGGGGAAGCGGTGTGGCCGAGAGGGTCAGAACATGCACGTCTTCACGCAGCGACTTGAGACGCTCCTTGTGCGCGACGCCGAAATGCTGCTCCTCATCGATAATAAGCAGGCCAAGATTGGCAAAAGCCACCGATTTGGCGATCAGCGCGTGCGTGCCGACCACGATATCGACCTCGCCCGCTTCCAGACCGCGACGGGTCTCGGCGGCTTCCTTTGCCGTCACAAGACGCGAGAGCTGAGCGATACGCACCGGGAAACCCTCGAAACGCGTCGAAAAGCTGCGGAAATGCTGACGCGCCAGAAGCGTGGTCGGCACGACCACGGCCACCTGAACCCCGGATAGCGCGGCAACAAAGGCGGCGCGCAGGGCCACTTCCGTCTTTCCAAAACCCACATCACCGCAAACCAGACGGTCCATCGGGCGCCCTGAGGTCAGGTCTTCCAGCACATCGGCAATGGCACGCGACTGGTCCTCTGTCTCGACAAAGGGGAAACGCGCACAGAACTCGTCCCATAGCCCTTCGGCAGGCATGAGCGACGGCGCCTCTTTCATGGCGCGACCGGCGGCGGTGCGTATCAGTTCGCCCGCCATGTCGCGAATGCGCTCCTTCATCTTGGCCTTGCGCGCCTGCCAGGCCTGACCGCCCAACTTGTCGAGCGCAACGCCCCCCTGATCGGAGCCGAAACGGCTTAGCAGCTCGATATTTTCAACCGGCAGAAACAGCTTCTGCGCGCCATCATAAAGCAGTCTCAGGCAATCATGCGGCGCCACGCCATCGCTGACGGTCTCCAGCCCCTCATAGCGCCCGATGCCATAATCGGCATGAACGACCAGATCGCCCTCGGCAATTTCAGACGCTTCGGTAATGAACTGCTCTGCGCGGCGCTTGCGTCGGGGCGGGCGGGCGATACGCTCACCTAGCAGATCCTGCTCCGAGATGAACGCCATGCGCTCACCCACAAAGCCTCGTTCGAGCCCGAGCACAACGAGCCCCACTGTCCCGGGCGCGATGCCGGCGGCAGAGGCCCAGCTATCGTGCAATTCGGTCGTGAAGCGATGCTCCTTGAGCAGCGAGGCGATGCGCTCGCGCGAGCCTTTGGTCCAGGCCGTCACGTAGCAGCGACGACCGGCTTTCTCCCAAGACTCAAGCTGGGTGCGTAACGCGTCGAACGCCCCCTCACGCGTGCCATCCTTGCCACGAACGAAAATCGGGCCGGGACGCCCGCCCGCATCAAGGCCCTGCGTGGCATCGGGCTTGGCAAAAGGATTGAGCGCGATGCAGGGCACGCGCGCCAGCATGGCGTCCCAGCCCGTGCGGTTGAGATAAAGCAGATGAGACGGCAGGGCGCGATAAATGGCCTCGCTTCGCGCGCCGGGGCTTTTCTGGCTTCGAAATGATCGGCAATCATCTCGAGCCGGGCCTTGAGAATATCGGGCACCTGATGATCGATACTAACCGAAGCCTCGGGCAGATAATCGATCAGCGTATCCATATGCTCGTGAAAGAGCGGGATATAGTGCTCCAGTCCAGGGAAGCGCCGGCCCTCGCTGACATGCTCGTAGACGACATCGGATGCCGAAGAAGGACCGAACAGGTCACGCCATGAAGAGCGAAAACGACTGATCGCATCAGGGCTGAGCGCATATTCCGAGACGGGACGCAGCTTGAACGCGTCGAGTGTTTCCGTCGAACGCTGGCTCGCCACGTCGAAGCGACGGATATTATCCACCTCATCGCCGAACAGATCGAGGCGGATCGGCTCGCTTTCACCCGCCGGATAGAGGTCGAAAATACCGCCTCGCGTGGCGAATTCTCCGGCTTCCATAACTGTATCTGTGCGCGTGTAGCCGCTTGCGACGAGAAGCTCGATGAGCATCGCCTGATCGAGCGCCTCGCCTTTCCTGACCGCTATGGCCTGATTGCGAAACGCGTCACGGGGCGGCACGCGCTGCACCAGGGCGTGAACCGTCGTCAGCACGATGCGACGCGTTTTACCCGATGGTTCGAGCAATCGTGTCAGGGTGGCCGCGCGCTCGGCCGTGATGGCCGGATTGGGCGAAACGCGATCGTAAGGCAGGCAGTCCCAAGCGGGAAAGCGGAGCACGGTCACATCAGGCTCGACATAGGCCAGCATGTCGGCAAGAGCTGCCACGGCGGCGTCATCACGCGCAACATGGATCAGCGGGCCATCATGCTCGCCCAAGCGGCGGCGCAGGAGGAACGCGGTATAGGCTTCCGGCACGCCCCAGAGGATCGGCCAGTTGGGGATATCGGTCATTCAGAAATCCAAAGCACGCGCGCCACGATGCAGGCAGGCTGCCAGGCGATGGTTTCGTTTTGTTCCATGACAATTCTATCCTATAGCCTGTGCGTTTCCCGCTGTCAGCCCATGTTCCGCGAAGGCCATGCACCCAGAGTCATCAAGGATTTCGCCCCTGCTCGCCCCGCTGGCAACCCTGCCTGGCATCGGCCCTCGTTACGCCGATCTGCTGCGCAAGGTTGCTTGCGGCCCACGCGTGATCGATCTTCTTTTCACCCTGCCTACAAGCTACACGGACCGGCGCAGCGTGCTGACACTGCGCGAGGCACGAGACCAGCTGATGCCCGGCGCGACGCTGACGGCGAGGCTGCGCGTGCTCGATATCGCGACACCCTCACGCCCACGTCAGCCTTTTCGCATTCGCGCCTGCGATGATACGGACGAAATCGAGATCCTGTTTTTTCATCGGGCTTTCATCCGCTCTGTCGCGGTGGGTGACGAACTGGCCGTCTCGGGGCGGCTCGAACGTTACGGGCTCTCGCTCACCATGCCTCACCCCGACTATATGCTGGGCTGGGCACGGCGGGACACAATTCCGCCCATAGATCCGGTCTGGCCGCTTACGGCAGGTCTGTTCACCTCTGTCATGAGGCGGGCGGTGCACAAGGCGCTCGACCTGATACCGCCTCTGCCTGAGTGGATTGCTCCCGATCACCTTGCCAGGCGCAACTGGCCAGGCTTCGCCCAGGCGCTGGAAACGCTGCATCGGCCCACACCCGATACCGGGCAGAACTGGTCGAGCCTCGCCCTGCTGGCGCGCGAGCGTCTGGCCTATGACGAGTGCCTCGCCGATCAGTTGTCCATCGCCATGGCGCGGCTCGAAGCGCGCGGCCAGACAGGTCGTGTGATCAGAGGCGATGACACTCTGCGCACCGAAACCCTGACCCGCTTCGGTCATCGACCGACGGGCGCACAGATCCGGGCGCTGGCAGAAATCGACGCCGATCTCGCCGCCCCCGCTCCAATGATGCGCCTGCTGCAGGGCGATGTTGGCGCGGGCAAGACCCTGGTGGCGCTGCTGGCCATGCTGCGCGCGGTCGAATCCGGCGCCCAGGCGGCGCTCATGGCGCCGACCGAAATTCTCGCCAGTCAGCATTTCGAGACAGTTTCGCGCCTGACAAGCGTGCCATGCGTCTATCTTTCCGGCAGCGTGAAAGGCAAGGCGCGCCGACTGGCCCTTGAAGCCATCGCAAACGGCTCGGCCAGACTGGTGATCGGCACCCATGCTCTCTTTCAGGAAAAGGTCGTGTTTCACGATCTCGCTCTGGCCGTCATCGACGAACAGCATCGCTTTGGCGTGCAACAACGCTCGATGCTCGGCGCCAAAGGCGCACAGACCGATATTCTGGTTATGACGGCCACCCCCATTCCACGCACGCTGCTGCTGACTCAATGGGGCGATCTGAGCGTGAGCCGCCTCGATGAAAAACCACCCGGGCGCAAGCGATCCAGACCTCGCTTCACCCGCTTTCAACGCTGGATGAGGTGATCGGCGGCATCACGCGCATTCTGCACCGTGGCGCCCAGATCTTCTGGGTATGCCCTTTGGTGGAGGAAAGCGAAGTGCTCGATGTGGCGGCTGCCGAGGCGCGCTGGGGTGACCTCTCCCTGCGCCTGTCCGTGCCGGTCGGGCTGGCCCATGGAAGGCAGGAAATTGCTCAGAGACAGACGGAGCTGGACCGGTTCAGGCTGGGCGAGACACGCCTTCTGGTCGCCACGACGGTTATTGAGGTTGGAGTCGATATCCCCAACGCCTCCGTGATGGTGATCGAACATGCCGAACGCTTCGGCCTTGCGCAGCTTCATCAGCTACGCGGGCGCGTTGGCCGTGGCGCCGCAGCCTCTTACTGTCTATTGATCTATGACGATGCGACCGGCGCCAACGGCAAGGAGCGCCTTGCCCTGCTGCGCGAGACCGAAGACGGGTTTGTGATTGCCGAAAGGGATTTCAGACTGCGTGGTGGGGGCGATATGGCTGGGAATCGCCAGTCCGGCCTCCCCTTCTTCCGCCTGACCGAGGGCGTAGATGCCGAATCTCTATTGAATGAAGCGCATCGCGACGCAGTGATTATTTCAGGAAAATCGCTCGAGATGAAGATGCTGGAAACAGAATATCAAGCACTACTCAAGCTATTTGATCGCGATGATATGAACCGCATCAATCGCTCAGGCTAGAGCGATGATCTGGACAAAGTTCATTACTTATTTAAAGATTTGAAATAATGAGGCGGATAGCTTTTCCATTGCGATTTCGTCATACTCGTTAGAACCTGCATTGTCTTTCATGAGCGGGTTTCTTGTGAGAGAGAGGCGTCATGTCATCGAAGAAACAGCTTCAACCGCAAACAGCGATACTTGAAATCGCGCGACGGTTGCTGAACGCCTCGTCAATCTGCATATGCGGCTACGATGCCGAAGACGATCTTGTTGAAATTGCCAGTGGTGGCGCAGATACAAAAGCCATCACGGTAGATCGCGTCAAGACAGTCTGTGCCAGCCGAGACGAACTTTATCTCATCAGAAACGAAGACGGATACGAACTCGGTCTGGGGCTCGATACCGACCTCAGTCTGCTGGCGCGCATTCCCCCGACAATCGATGAAGCCGAACTGCGGGAGCTCGCACCCTATCTTGCCGTCTGCGCCAGGACCATTCTGCGTAACCAGACGCTGCAAACGCGTCGTCCCGATCTCCCCGATCGCGGCCTCTGCGCCGCCCATATCGAGCGACTGATCGAAACAACAACCTCAGAGGCCCGCAAAGTCAGCTTTTCCGTGATCGAAATCGACCTCGATCATCTGAACACCCTTAATCTCCGGTATGGTTGGGAAACCTCCAACCAGATCATCGACGTGGCGATCGGCCGGGTGCAGGCCATGCTGCCCCCTCATGGCTTTCTGAGCTATGCTGGCGGCGGCAGTATTCTCGTTGTGTCTCCTCCCGGGCTCTCTCTCGTGACCTCGCGCACGCTTGTCGCCGCCATCCGCCAGACCCTTTCTCCCATGATCGTCGTGGGAGAGCACGAAATTCAGGCTTCCTTCTCGATCGGTTGGGCGCTGCACCCTGAAGATGGTGCAAATTCGGCAGCCCTGCTTCAGGCTGTCGATGCCGCCATGGCCGATGTGCGTCAGCATGGAGGCGCTCATGAGCGCCGCGCAAGCTCGACAAGCATTGCTGCGCTGATTGGTACTTCCGGGCTGGAGCGCGATCTGATTCATGCCACCGAGCGCGGTGAATTATCGCTCAACTGGATGCCGATTATCGCCTCCGGCTCGCAAACCGTTGTGGCTCTCGAAGCCCTGCTGCGCTGGGAGCGCCCCGGAACCGGTCAGGTTCCCCCGGACATCTTTATTCAATGCGCCGAGAACGGTGGATTGATCGAGAAAATCGATCAGTGGAGTCTGGAGACTGCCTGCAGGGCCGCAGCTTCATGGAGCCACCCCCTGAGAGTCTGCGTCAATATCTCGCCCACCTGGCTCGCAAAGCAGCATCTCTCTGGCATGGTAGAAAGTGTCTTGCAGGAGACCGGCCTTGCCCCCGAACGGCTTCAGATCGAGCTATCGGAAAAGCGCTCATTCGGACCACGCGATATCGCTTATCAGGAACTGTCCCGCTTACGCGCTCTGGGCGTTCATGTAGCCCTCGACGATTTTGGCGCTGGCTATTCTTCGCTCGAACGTCTGGCCAATTTTCCTGTCGATCAGATAAAATTCGACCGCTCTTTCATGTTGCGGCTCAATGATGACCGTCGTGTAAACGAAGTCATGGGGCAGACCATTCAGATGGCGCGGCGTCTTGGCATTTCCTGCTGCGCCAAGGGCGTCGAGACCGAAAGACAGATGGCCTTTCTCGACTCTTATGGTTGCGAAGAGGTGCAGGGCTATCTGCTGGGCGTACCCACCACAGGTTATCTCTGACCGTCGCCCGGCTTACTTGTCGCGGCACAAAAAAGCATGGTGCCTTGCGGCGTCATGGCTTTTTTGGGGCCGGCCCGAGCCGGCCCTGCCCTGCCCTGTCTCGGATCAGAACTTGACCGAAAGCTTGAGCGATCCGTAGTTGAAAAGACCAGCCTTGGCCGTCTTGAACTGGGCTGTCTGCCAGTTCTGGCTGTAGGACAGTCGGACACCATGCCACATGACGGCTACACCGGCATGAATCATCCCGACATCCCAGGTCTTGCTGACATGAGGCGAGTTGTCGCGAAGTGTATTGCCCTGAAGCGTCGAATCGTAGGCTACAGCCTGCCCCTCTACCCCGCCATAGACATACCAGGCGACCGGACGCGTCGCGACAAAGGCATCGGTGCCATCAAGCCCGGCCCGATCGTCGCATTGCCGAAATCGCTGTCCAGCCCCTGACCGATGCGGAAGGTGCCTGCGGCATCGGCATAAGTGCGATAGTCGCCCGCAGCGCCGGAGACTGCCGGCAGCACGTCGGCGCTGATGCCATAGAGATTGACAACGGGCAGACGCCAGATGCGACCGGCCTGGATCTGGAAGATCGGCTGGTTCTGGAGCTGGGTGTGCCAGCCACGATTCTTCGTGTCGCCAATCGCGCCATGAAAACCGTTCTGAAGCTGGCGACCGAGACCGGCAGGGCCCATCACACCGAACTGAATGCCGGCAACACTGCGCGACAGATCAGTATCATTGATGAAATTGACCGTACCGAGCAGCAGGCTCGAATAGGGACGATCGCCTGAGGGCGGCTGCGCGAGCTGCGTGTCGCGCGGCGTATAGATCAGCTGCTGCACGCCAAGACTGACACGCTGCGTGCCGTTGCCGAGCAGAAAGCGATTCACATCGGCAAAAGGCTTGGGCAGGTTGTCGGTGCCCGACGTCCAGTTGAAGCGAAGACCAGAGGTGTAATACTGGTCCGATGTTCCCTTCAAGGTTGAAACGGCGTCGTTTTCACCCTGAAGAGTCCAGGTACCGTAAGGATCCTGCTTTGGTGTAGCCTGGGCAGCAGAAGCACCGACCAGCACGAGACCGAGAGCCGAGAGCGATCCAGTCGTGACCTGCCTGGCTTTCGGCCAGCGCGACTTTGAACAGCGCAAATCCATCCCTTTCTGAAATAATAGGTTACTACCTTATCTCATTCCCCGTATCAGGAAACAGTGGTCGGCGGGAACGAAAAGACGATCTGCTCATAAAAACGCGATATAAAGAAAATCGTGGTAATCGAGCCACGTTTTCCAGTGGCATAGTTTGAAAAAACCGTGTTAGGGTTCCCCCGAAACCCCCTGTGGACATCGCCCGTTGCATTCAAGTGTGGGCAGGCCCGTGCACAGCGTTTCGACTTACAACATTGGTGATTCTCACGAAGATGGATCACCGTACAGATCTCGGGATTAGACCGTTGAGAAGCAACCGTACCGACCGCAGCCCACGTTCCCCGCGCCGCGGCGGATTCGATGACGATTTTATGGCCCCCCCCTCCTTCGGTGGTGACCGTGGTGGGATGCAAAATCGTCGTCCCCCTTCGGGCGGCCCCCAGGTTCTGGCATCGGGCCCTGAAGTAGGCGCCAGCGTTAAGTGGTTCAACAGCGAAAAGGGCTTCGGCTTTGTCGAGCTGGCTGATGGATCAGGCGACGTTTTCCTTCACGCTAACGCCCTGTCCAGCGCTGGCCACACCAGCGTCAATCCGGGCACCACACTGAACGTCCGCATTGGCCAGGGTCCCAAGGGCCGTCAGGTTGCTGAAGTCCTTACTGTCGACACCAGCACGGAAGAAGCTCCGCGCCCGCGCGCTGCTTTCAATCCGGCTGGCCCGCGTCCGGCTTTCGGTGGCGGTGGCCGTCCGGCCCGTCCGGCGCCTGACCTGTCGCAGGCTCAGGAACTGCGCGGCATCGTGAAGTGGTACAACGCCACCAAGGGCTTCGGCTTCATCACGCCGGAAAACGGCGGCAAGGACATCTTCATTCACGCCTCCGCTCTGGAGCGCTCGGGCCTGTCGAGCCTGAATGAAGGCCAGGCAGTCGACGTCAAGGTCGTTCAGGGCCAGAAGGTCCTGAGGCTGCTGACATCAACATTGCCTGATCGGCTTTGCTTTTCAAAGAAACCCGGCCTTCGTGCCGGGTTTTTTTGTGCCTGACGACTGGCAAAAAGCCAGATTCTATACTTCTAGGTCCAGTCCATCCCATCATCCGGGCAGTATAGAATCAGCGAAAGGGCATGAAAAAACCACGCTCGAACACGGCGTGGCTTTCATCAGGCGATCAAGGCTGGCCCAGTAGCGCCCCGAAAAGCACCGCCGGCAGCATGAGCTGGCTCAGTAATCCTTGCCTTTGCTCCGCAGCAGCCGCGCCTTATCGCGCTGCCAGTCACGCTCGGCTATGGCATGACGCTTGTCTTCCTTCTTGCGCCCCTGGCCCAGTCCCAGTGTCAGCTTGGCGACGCCGCGCGCATTGAAATGAATATCGAGCGGCACAAGCGATGCCCCGGATCGCGAGACGGCACCGAGCAGATGATCGACCTGCTTCCTGTGCAAAAGCAGCTTGCGCGGCGCGCGTGTGTCAAAGCGCGACAGCACGCCTCCCTGATACTCGGGAATATAGGAGTTCAGCAGCCAGATTTCGCCATTGCGCTCACCGGCATAGGCTTCATTGATCATCGCACGGCCCATGCGAAGGCTCTTCACCTCAGGGCCCTTGAGAACGATCCCCGCCTCAACGGTTTCGAGAATGGTATAATTGAACCGGCCTTTTCTGTTCTGCGAGGCGATGCCATGCGAGATCAGACCGGATTTCTTCTTTTCAGCCACAATTCATCCTGACAGACCCGTCTTCTTGAGGGCCTCATCGATGACAGCGCAAGACGCGGCGCCGGGTTCACAAAGAGGCAGGCGCACGGTCGGCGTGCACAGCCCAAGACGCGAGGCCGCATATTTCACCGGGCCTGGATTGCTTTCACAGAACATCGCATCATGAAGCGGCGTCAGGACCTGCTGAATCTCCATCGCACGGGACAAATCACCATTTTGCCAGGCCTCGTGCATGTCAGCACACAGACGCGGGGCGATATTGGCCGTAACGCTGATGCAACCCGTCCCCCCTGCGGCAAGGAACGACACAGTGGTGCCATCATCGCCAGTCAGCAGGGTGAAAGGCTTGTCGCCAAGAAGGTGACGAAGCTGCAGCGGACGGGAGAGATTGGCCGTCGCGTCTTTCGTGCCGACGATATTGGGATGCTCGGCAAGACGCGCCATCGTTTCAGGCAGCACTTCAACCACCGACCGGCCCGGCACATTATAGACATAGACCGGCAGATCGGTTGCATCGGCCACGAGCATGAAATGCTGATACAGCCCTTCCTGCGTCGGCTTGTTATAATAAGGGGCTACGACCAGCAAAGCGTCGGCACCCACGGCTTTGGCATGGCGCGCCATGCCGATCGCCTCATGGGTGCTGTTCGACCCGGCCCCGGCCATGACAGGCACGCGACCGCCGGACACCTTGACCGTATGCGCCACGACCAAAGCATGTTCGTCATGGGTGAGCGTCGGGCTTTCACCCGTGGTGCCTGCGGGAATGAGCCCCGCCGTACCCTGATCGATCTGCCAGTCGATAAAGCGGCCGAGAGCGGCGAGATCGACCGTGCCATCATCGCGAAAAGGCGTCAGCAGCGCGGTCAGAGACCCTTTGAAATCCTTGTTCCGTGCCATGAGCCCTCACCTGCCGCGTTAAACAAACCTGCTGCTAAATAGAACTCTAAACGGCGCTGTCAAATGGATATCGCCGCAACGTCCCCTATTCAGGATAGCGTGATCGGCTGGCCGGATAGACGCCCAGTATCGCTATATTTTCGCTGCATTCACGCAGAACGGAAAGAGCCTCTTTCAAACCCGCCTGCTCCGGATGGCCTTCCACATCAAGCAGAAATCCCGTCGCGGTCAGGTACCGGGACTCATATAGCTCTCGAGCCGGGTCATGTTGACGCCGTTTTCAGCAAAACCGCCCAGCGCCTGATAAAGAGCGCCGGGGCGATTGAGCACACGAAAGACCAACGTGGTCATGACACGCTCAGAGTCGGCAGAGGGCCACACGGCCTCACGCGCCACAAGATAGAAGCGGGTCGTGTTATGGGCCGCATCTTCCACATTGGCGCGCAGGATTTCCAGCCCGTTCAATTCGGCGGCGAGAGATGAGGCGACCGCGCCATCTTCACGCGACTGCCATTGAACGACCATCTCGGCCGCGCCAGCCGTATCGAAAGCCGAGCATGGCTCCACACCGAGTTCACGAACCAGATCGCGTATCTGACCGAGTGCCACGGGGTGGGTGTGGATACGACGCAGATCTTCGATGCGTGTGCCCGGCAGGCCCAACAGGCAATGCTCGACGCGCTGAAAATGCTCGCCAATGATAGGCAACCCGGCTTCTGGCAGAAGCGCATGAATCTCCGGCACACGCCCTGCCAGGGAGTTCTCGCAGGCCAGCATGCCGAGCGTTGCCCTCCCCTCGCGCACCGCGTCGATTGCCGACTGGAAACTGGGGCAAGGCAGGGTTTCCCAGCCTGGGCGCGCCGTGCGACAGGCCAGGTCGGAATAGGCGCCGGGGCGCCCCTGGAAAGCAATGATCGGGGTCATGAGCGAAGCGCCTGGCGAACACGAATGAGGTCTTCAGGCGTATCCACGCCAAGCGGCGCCTCGTCAATTGCCACGCAACCGATACTCATGCCCGCTTCGAGCGCACGGAGCTGCTCCAGCGATTCCCGCTTCTCCAATCCCGAAGGCGTCAGGGAAACGAAACGCGCCAGCGCCTCACGACGCCAGGCATAGACCCCGACATGATGCCACAGCGGTCCAGCACCCCAGGGAATGGCTCGACGCGAGAAGTAAAGCGCGCGGGCAATCGCTTGCCCTTCGCCGAAAGAACAGGCGGCTTTCACCACAGAATCCCGACCGGCTTCTTCTTCAGTTTCGACGGCGGCCACTAGCGTACCGATATCGAACCCGCCCTGCGAAACGGGAAGCAGCGCCGAAGCGAGGCAGGATGGGGCTATCAGGGCAGATCGCCTTGCAGGTTGATCACGACATCATGATGCCCCTCAGGATCATGGCTTTCCAGCGCCGCGTGAACCCGATCCGACCCGCTCGGCAGCGCCGGATCGGTCAATACACCTTCGATGCCATGACCGGCCAGCACATCGAGAATGGCTACGTCTCCGGAAGCCACGAGTACCGGCCCGATCCCGGCAGCAAGCGCACGTAGCGCCACTTGCAGGATCATGGGCTTGCCATCGATCTCGGCCAGAGGTTTGTTGGGCAGGCGCGTCGATGCCAGACGCGATGGGATGACGATAATCGGTTTCATAGGGTAGAAGCAGGCTTTCCGCTTGTCTTGTGAGGGCTGCAGCGCATGGTCAGACATGCCGCACCCCCCTTGATGCGTCAATCGCCCGCTCTGCCTCCGCTCCCTCTTGCCCCGGATTGCCGCCATGTCCCCCAAGCCCGATCTCGCCGCCTGCCTCGACACCGCCCTTCTCTGCGCCGATCTCGCACGCGAGGCCGTCACGCCTTATTTCCGGGCCGGGCTCGCAGTGGACGACAAGAGCGATGAGAGCCCGGTCACCCGTGCCGACCGCGAGGCAGAGACTGCCATGCGGGGCCTGATCGCCGGGCGTCACCCTGACCAGGCAATACTGGGCGAGGAATTCGGCTTTTCAGGGGTTAAGGGTGACTGGGTCTGGGTGCTCGATCCGATCGACGGCACGAGGGCCTTCATCACCGGCCGCCCGAGCTTCGCAACGCTCATCGCTCTCTTTCATAAGGGCAAGCCGGTTATCGGCATCATCGACCAGCCCTTCACCCAGGAACGCTGGATTGGCGTCGAGGGCACGCCGACCCGTTTCGACTCCGCTGCGATGCCCGGACATATCGGCGCGCGTCCCTGTGCGAGGCTTGCGGAGGCTGAACTCTCCTGCACCTCGCCGGAGATGCTGATCGCTCCATACGACAGCCGTTTCGCCGGGCTCAAGACTGCAACGAGGCGCACGAGCTGGGGCGGCGATGCCTATGGCTACGGGTTGCTGGCGCTCGGTCAGATCGACGTGATCGCCGAATGCACCATGAAGCCCTGGGATTGGGGGGCTCTGGTCCCGGTGGTCACGGGTGCAGGCGGTGTCATGACCGACTGGCAGGGCGCGCCCCTGACGCTGGAAAGTGACGGGACGGTTCTCGCCTGCGGCGACAAGGCCCTGCTGCAGGATGCGGTGGCACGCCTTCGCCCTTCCCCCTGACAAGACTATAGGCTAGCACCGCTCTTCGGATTTGCGCCGCTGACAGGAGCCAGACATGGAAGCCTCGTTTTCTCTCCCCAAAGACCGCATTCGCATTCTCTTGCTCGAAGGCATTCATGAGAGCGCCGCACAGCACCTCGCTGCGCAGGGGTACAGGCAGGTCACCTGCCTCAAGACAGCGCTCGAAGGCGAGGCTCTGACAGAGGCGCTCAAGGGCGTGCACATGGTGGGCATCCGCTCACGCACCCAGCTTACCGCACCGGTGATCGAGGCGGCAGACCGTCTCATGGCCATCGGCTGCTTCTGCATCGGGACCAATCAGGTCGATCTCAACGCGGCACGTATGGCAGGCATTCCGGTTTTCAACGCTCCCTTCAGCAATACGCGCTCGGTGGCCGAACTCGTCATGGGCGAGATCGTCATGCTGCTGCGTCGCATTCCGTCGCGCTCCGAGCAGTGTCATGCCGGCGGCTGGGACAAATCGGCCATCAACGCCTGGGAAGTACGCGGCAAGACGCTGGGCATCGTGGGCTATGGCTCGATCGGATCGCAGCTTTCTGTTCTGGCCGAGGCCTTCGGTCTGCGCGTGATCTTCTATGACACCATCGACAAACTCCCGCATGGCAATGCGACCCCGGTAGCGACCCTCCAGGAGCTTCTCGCCCAGTCGGATATCGTGAGCCTTCACGTACCGCAGACCGATCAGACCAAGGACATGATCGGCGAGGCCGAGATCCGGGCCATGAAGCCGAATTCGATCCTGCTCAATAACGCGCGCGGCACGGTCGTCGATATCGACGCCCTCGCCGCAGCTTTGCGCGACGGCCATCTGATGGGGGCTGGCGTAGACGTTTTCCCGAAGGAGCCCAAGGGCGCTGGTGAGAGTTTCGTCTCCCCGTTGCAGGGTCTGCCCAATGTCATCCTGACCCCGCATATCGGTGGCTCGACCATGGAGGCGCAGGAGCGCATCGGCGTTGAAGTCGCCAAGCGTTTCGTCGAATATTCCGATGTGGGTTCGACACTGGGCGCCGTGAATTTCCCGCCCGTTCAGCTGCCAGAGCGCCCGCGTGGCACGCGATTCATGCATGTGCATGAAAACCGCCCCGGCATCCTGCGTCAGATCAACGAGATCTTTTCAAGCGAGGAATGCAATATCGTCGCGCAATATCTGCAGACCGATGGCGAGGTCGGCTATGTCGTGGTCGAGATCGATGCAAGCCCGGACAGCGAACTCGACACCCGCCTGCTCGGTCGACTGCGCGATCTCAAGGGCACGATGCGCGCCCGACTGATCTATCAGCGCTGAATAATTATTAATGAATTATTGACGCGGCACCGGTAATCGCTAGGAACAGAGAAATCTGTTCCTGACATTGATGGGTGCCGTGACCTCTTTTTCTTCATCGATCGCCCGTATCCAGAGCTTCGCCTTTGCGGGAATCGATGCGATACCGGTCACTGTAGAGATCCAGATCTCTTCTGGCCTGCCCGCCTTCATCATCGTGGGTCTGCCGGACAAGACCGTCGGCGAAGCCGCGAGCGCGTTCGTGCTGCTCTGGCGGCTCTTGGCCTCGCTTTGCCGCCCAAGCGCATTCTGATCAATCTGGTCCCGGCTGACCTGCCCAAGGAAGGCTCTCACTTCGATCTGCCCATAGCGCTTGCGATCATGACCGCCATGGGCATTCTGTCCCACGAAGCGATCAGCGCCTATGCCGCGATTGGCGAGCTTTCTCTCGATGGCCGGCTTCAGGCCACGGGCGGCGTATTGTCTGCCGCGCTGGAGGCTGTCAGGGCACAACTTGGCCTGATCTGCCCCAAGCCGCAGGCGCAGGAGGCCCGCTGGGCAAGCGAGACGCTCGATATTCTCGCCCCCGATACGCTCCGCGCCCTTCTGGCGCATTTCAACGGCGATCATGTCTTGTCGCCCCCTGAACTCGAGCGCGTCACGGCGCCACCCTGTCTGGCCGATCTGTCAGAAATCAGAGGTCTCGATATGGGAAGACGCGCGCTGGAGATCGCAGCCAGTGGCGGTCACTCCCTGCTCATGAGCGGGCCACCGGGCGCGGGGAAATCCATGCTCGCCCAGTGCCTGCCGTCGATCCTGCCCGATCTGACCCATGAGCAGATTCTGGAATGCAGCCGCATTCATAGTCTGGGCGGGCAGGCGACCGGCAGTCTGCTGGTTACCCAGCCACCCTTTCGGGCGCCGCATCATTCGACCACCTTGCCCGCCCTTGTCGGTGGCGGCTCGCGGTCGCGGCCGGGCGAGGTCAGCCTCGCCCATAATGGCGTGCTGTTTCTGGATGAACTGCCCGAATTCTCACGCGCCTGTCTCGAATCCCTGCGCCAGCCGCTTGAAACCGGCACAATCGCGGTCGCTCGCGCCAAACAGACCGTGCTCTACCCGTCGCGCTTTCAATTCATCGCTGCGATGAATCCGTGCCGCTGCGGCTATCTGGGCGATGCCAGCCGCGCGTGCCGAAAAGCGCCCCAATGCGGCGAGGATTATCTGTCGCGCCTCTCCGGCCCGATGCTTGACCGCATGGATCTCTCGCTCTTCATCACCCCGGTTTCCCCGATAGACATGATCACCGCACCGCCGGGAGAGGCGAGCGCGCTGGTCCGCGCACGGGTCTGCGCTGCCAGAGCGAGACAGATCGCTCGTCAGGGTGTGCCCAACGCACAGGTCAGCGCCACGGTCATCGCACTGAGCGAAGAGGCACGCAGCCTTGTGACACAAGCAGGCGAGAAACTGCGTCTATCGGCCCGTGGGCTGACACGCCTGCTCCGTGTCAGCCGCAGCATCGCCGATCTGGATGCCTCGGAAGAAGTGAGCGCCCCGCATATCCGCGAAGCACTCGGTTTCAGAGTGCGTTAGACAGCCATTCATCCAGCCAGGGAAGCACGCAGCACCTCCAGGCCACCTTCAAGATCCGCGATCAGATCATTGGGGTCTTCCAGCCCGATATGAAGCCTGAAGCTCGGTCCTTCCGGCATCGCGCCGGGCAGAGAACGCCGCACACCGCCAGTGGTGGGCAGGACGAGACTTTCATATCCCCCCCACGAGGCGCCGATACCGAACAGCGCCAGTGCGTCAATCATGTCGCGCATGGCCGCTACCGAGAGATCGGCGCGCAATTCGACGCCAAAGAGCGAACTTGCCCCCTCGAAATCACGCTGCCAGAATTCATGGCCGGGGCACTCCTCGAATGCGGGATGCAGCACGCGGGCCACTTCCGGTCGTCCACGCAGCCATTGCGCGACAAGCAGGGCCGATTGCGCCTGACGCTCGAGACGCACGGCCATCGTCCGGAGCCCACGCAAGGTCAGCCAGCACTCATCCGGCCCGGCGAGCTGACCGATCTGGATGGCCGCATCGCGCAGATCTTTCCAGAGCGCGCCATCGGCCACGGTGATGGCCCCTGCGATAACGTCGGAATGACCGGCCGGGTATTTCGTGAGTGCCTGAATCGACACATCGACCCCGTGGCGGAACGGCTGGAAAATGCCGATCCCCCAGGTATTGTCGAGCATGAGGAGCGCATTGCGTTCATGTGCCACGCGCGCCAGCATGGGCACGTCCTGCACCTCAAAAGTGTGACTGCCGGGGCTTTCGGCAAAGACGACACGCGTGTTCTCGCGCATCATCCCGATAAGCGTCGCCTCATCGGCGAGCGGCGCGTAGTAGCTCGTCTCTATCCCAAGGCGTGCAAGCATCGTGCTCGCAAAGCGACGTGTCGGCCCATATACGGAATCCGGCAAAAGCAGGTGATCACCGGCATTCAGGAAAGCCAGTAGCGGCAGGGTGCAGGCCGCCAGCCCAGATGACACCACCTGGCTATGCGTGCCCCCTTCGATCAGCGCGATCAATTTTTCGAGTTCGTGCTGAATCGGCGATCCCATGGCGCCGTAAATCAGTTCGTGCTCGTGGCTGCGCAGCCCCTGTTCCTTCATGGCAGCGAGAGAAGGAAACAGAACCGTAGAGCCCCTTGTCACGGGCGCATTGACGAAACTTCCCTCTTCATGTGTCGGCTCGGGGCGACCACCCTGCACCAGAAGGGACGACAGGCGCATCCACCCGGAAGTAACCTGCTTTGCGGCGTTTTCCACTCTCTCTTTTCTCCTAAGAAGACTCTATTGGTGCTGCAGCGTCGCCGCCCCACTCGGCCCATGACCCATCATAGAGCTGCCCCGGTGCAAACCCGGCGGCTCGAAGCGCCATGGTGAGCGTGGCTGCCGTCAGCCCCGACCCACAACTGGTGATGACCCGCCGGTTCCCGATGTCACAGCCCCTCAAACGCGCCACAAGCATCTCGGGCTGCAGAAAGCAGCCCCGTTCATCCAGCAGCTCGCTATAGGGCAGGTTCACGGCCCCCGGCATATGGCCGCCACGCGTATTGGGCCTCGGTTCCGGCACTATCGCATGAAACCGTGCACGGCTCCGCGCGTCCAGAATGACCACGTTCGGGTCATTGAGCGCCGCAAAAACGTCCCCCTTGCCCGCAAGCAGCGTGTAGCGCGCACGTGTCACATAATTTTCCTGAGTCCGCGCCGCAGGCTCTGGGGCCTCGTCAAGACTGCGCCCGGCTTGAATGAATGCGTCCAGCCCGCCATCGAGCACATGCACGGAGTCATGACCGAAGAGCGACGCCATCCAATGAGCGCGGCAGGCCCCGACGCTCCCTTTCTGATCGTAAAAAATCAGCTGTTTCGCGGCTGATCCCCAGATCCGTCATGAAAGCGGCGAAAACAGCCGGACCCGGCACCATATGCGGCAGGGAGTCCGCCTTCTCGCATATCTCGTTGATACGGAAACGATCGGCCTTGGGAAACGCTAGTTCATGAAACGCGGCGTCGGGATCGCCCGCCTGACCGGGGAGAAGTATCGAGCGTCGAGATAGCGATAGCGGCGCGCAGGAAGCGCCATCAGGGTCTGCACATCGATGAGGGGTGCCAGCGTCATGAACGGACCTTGCGAGAACGGGTTGAGAACCGCACGATAGCAGCCAGAAGCACGATCTGGTCAACTGGTGCGGCTGACGGGCACGGGAGATTTTGTGACGACTGAACGCATCATGCTGGGATTGCTGCTTGTCGGTGTGGCCTATGGCTGCGGCGTCGTTCTATGGCCCTTCCTTTCAGCCATTCTCTGGGGCGCCATTCTCACCTTCACGACATGGCCACTCTTCAAGCGTCTGCGCCGCCACATGCGCCCCCCCCTCGCCGCTGTGGTCATGATGGTCTGCAGCGCCATCGCCATTGTGATGCCACTCGCGCTGCTCACCTCGACAGGCATCGCCGACCTGCCGCTCATCATCGGGGGCATCAACGCCGAAATCGAAGCGCTGGGTCGCACCCATCCCGCGCCGAACTGGCTAGCCTCTCTTCCTGCGGTCGGCCCCCAGCTTTCCACTGCCTATCTTCACTGGAATCACGATGTCAGGGGTCTCGGCGAGGCACTGCACCCCTATGCCGGACAGATTGCTCATTATGCACTTAAAGCCCTGATGCAGATGGCGAGCGGCCTGGCCGAACTGGTCATGGCGCTTTTCATCGCCCTGTTTTTCTGGATCAGCGGGGATTCTCTGGGGCGTGTCATCCACGCGGTCCTCACCCGCATCACAGGCAGCTATGCTGACCGGCTCATTACCATCATTGGCGGCGTGATACGCGGCACCGTCTACGGCATACTTGGCACGGCCATCGTGCAGGGTGTGCTGACGGCCATCGGATTGTTCATCTCGGGCGTTCCCGCACCTGTGCTTCTGGGCGGTGTCGCCGCCTTCGTTGCGGTGTTTCCCGTGGGCGCCCCACTTGTCTGGGCGCCAGCGGCCATCTGGCTGGCCCTGCATCACCATCTCGGCTGGGGGCTGTTTCTTGCCGGTTACGGTATCATCTTCATTTCAGGCGCCGATCATATCATCCGACCCGCCTTCATCGCGCGCGGCGCCCAGCTTCCCTATCTACTGACCGTACTCGGCGTTCTGGGCGGTGTGGTCACATTAGGCGGACTGGGCATTTTCCTGGGTCCAGTACTGCTTGGGGTCGGCTATACATTGACGACCGAATTCGCTCGTGGCGCCTATCAGACCGAAAAGAAAATGCTGCGATGAGCCTCTCTTTACTTCAGGAAGATCCTGCCTCTTCCACCGAAGACGCCGACGCCCCACGGATCGGGCAGAGTTTTACCATACTCAGCTGGAACCTTTTGCGCGCTGTTGGCGCCCCTCTCGAGGAGGTCGTCGCGGTTGCGCGCAGCGTGAAGCCGGATATCTTTCTGATGCAGGAGCTATCGGCACGTTCGACCGCCTGCCTGAGATACTGGGCGGGCATTATGCGCGTATCCCCCTGCCCGACCGCATTCACGGCACGGCATGCTGGAGCCGCTTTCCCTTCGCGCGCGCGCTATTTCCTGCGCCTTGCCTTCGGGGCTCATGGTGCGACGTACCGCGCAGCTGATCGATTTCGGCTCGTTTTCGATCGCCAATGTTCATTTATCGCACGGCCAGATTCTCAACCGGCGTCAACTTCGCCGCATCGCCCCCATGCTGCGGCATCACGCTCTCGTCATGGGCGATTTCAATCTTGTTGGCCCTACTCTCATGCCCGGCTTTCGCGATGTCGGCCCACGGGAAGCGACGCATCGCATGGCCGATGTGCTGCCCATTCGTATTGATCGCTGCATGGTACGCGGCATGACACCGCTCGAAACTGCGGTTTTGCCCAATCAGAGCTCAGACCATCACCCGATCCGCGTGACGCTGCGGCTCGAAGCACCCGACAGGCATCGGAGCTTCTTCCAAAGGCTCAAGGACAGACAGCAGCTCAAAGATAAGGCTGAATAGCCTTACTGAGGCGTTCCGGATCTTCCGGACGTCGCTCATGCTGTCGAGCGCGTGATGGGTCAGGCGCCGCGTGCGATGACGCCCCATGAAAGCGTTGAGCTCCTGCGCTACGGACTCGCTGTAGATTTCGAGATTGATCTCGAAATTGAGCCTCAGGCTGCGCGCATCGATATTGCTGCTACCGACAAACGACCAGGCCTCATCCACCACCAGCAACTTGGCATGATTGAATGGCGGGCGGCTCATCCAGACACGGCATCCGGCTGTCAGGAAAGGCGCCAGACTGGCATCACGAGCATAGTCGATCAGACGGTGATTGCTGCGCTTGGGCAGAATGATATCGATCTCGACCCCGCGCAGGGCGGCAAGACAAAGCTCCGAAACCAGACGCTCATTGGGCAGAAAATACGGTGTCATGAGGCACACGGAACGTCGTGAAAGCGCGATAGCCTGCAGCATCGAAAATTCGATCTTTTCCAGATCGTTATCCGGCCCCGAGGTCACGACGCGCATCGGGATGTCGCCCTGCCGCTCAGGCTCGGGAAAATAGATCTCGCCATCGAGCTGCTCGCCGCAGGTAAAGGACCAGTCGCGTGCAAAGGCCTCTGTCAGCTGATGCACCACCGGCCCTTCGAGACGGAAATGCGTATCGGCCACCGGATGTTTTGTCCTCAGACGGCGTAGGTTTTCCTCGCCGATATTGAGGCCGCCCATGAAGCCGACCCGCCCGTCAATGATCAGCATCTTGCGGTGATTGCGCAGATTGATGAACGGCATCTTCCACGGCAGAAGCGAATGCATGAATCGATGGCAAGGTATACCCCTGCCCCTCAATGCCTTGCGATGCCGGAAAAGAAGTAACCGCCCCCGATGCCATCGACCAAAACATGCACGGCAACGCCTCGCGCATGCGCGAGGGCAAGGGCCTCGACAAACTGGTCGCCAATCCGATCAGCTCTGAAGATATAGGAACAAAGAAGGATCGACACCCGCGCGGAGGCAATATCCTGCAGCATACGCGGGTAGATATTATCGCCGTCATGCAGGCAGGTAATGGAGTTGCCACCCAGTAGGGGACGCTCGGTCAGTTTGCCCACCATTCGTGCCAGCGGCGCAAAATCGCCCTTCAGGCGGTAGCGTGCGTGAAACGCCAGTCCTCTGCCCCGCCAGTGATGGTCACTGACCAGACGGCGGGCCAGACGCCTGACGCGATTGATGCCGAACATGAGATAGAGCAACGTCCCGCAAATGGGCATGAGCCAGCTCACCCCGATCCAGCCTGCACAGGCCGCCGTGTTCTGTTTGGTTCTCAGAACATGCAGCGTGACGGCCACGGCGAGACAGATCCGCAGGACGATCATGAAGTAGTCGAAAAGCGTGATAGGCCAACTCATCATTCATAACGTTAACGTATTCGACCGAAATTCAAAGGCCTCCATCTTGCAACGATAAAATTCATCGTAAAATATGGAAGGATGGAGGATCATCGCTCAGATGCACCGGATAACGTAGAGGGGAATGAGAGGATGGTCATGTCTGCACACCGTCCCCAGCTCTTCTACACGACCGAACCCTCGCCATGCCCTTATCTGCCCGGTCTTCTGGAGCGAAAGGTCATGACCGAGCTCGTTGGGATCGATGCCGATCTGCTTCATGACCGTCTCTCACGCGCCGGTTTCAGACGCAGCCACGGCATCGTCTATGCACCGGTCTGCCATAACTGCCAGTCCTGCATCCCCATCCGGCTACCGGTTTTCGAGTTCGCGCCCGATCGTACCATGCGCCGCATCAAGCGCAGCCTCGGCGATCTGACCGTGGTAGAGCGTCCCATTGTCGCAACCATCGAACAATATGAACTGTTCCGCGCCTATCAGGAGCAGCGCCATATTGATGGCGACATGGCGCTTATGGGGCTCGACGATTACCAGGCCATGATCGAAACCAGCCCGATCGAAACGAGTGTTTTCGAGTTCCGCACCAGAGAAGGGCGGCTTGTTTGCGTCTCCCTGGTCGACATGCTCTCTGATGGGCTCTCTGCCGTCTATACCTTCTACTGCGTCGATGACCCGCAACGCTCATACGGCACGGCGTCAATTCTATGGCTAATCGATGAGACCGTCCGACGCGGCAAGCCCTATCTCTATCTCGGCTACTGGGTGCCGGGCAGCGCCAAGATGGGGTATAAAGCGCGCTTCCGCCCGGCAGAAATTCTCAAGGCCGGGCAGTGGCAACGCCTCGCCATCGAAAAAAGCTGAGTGCGGGAAGAAGGCCTACCCGCGCGATGCGGGTTTGCGCGTCATCCACTGGGGCGCAGCCTTGCCCTGATCGGCGCGCTTGCCCGCAATGGACGCAAGATCAGCATCGCTGCGAGGCTTCTGCCCCTCATGCCAGACCAGCCCCTCTTCGCTGGAGAAGACACGCAGATCGACCAGACGCTGACCTGGCGGCAGCTTCTGAATCGTCACCCCCATGCCCTTGGTCATTTCCGGCAAAGCTGAAACAGCGAAAGAAAGCGCCTTGCGATTGCTACCCATGGTCACGACCTGATCGCCCGTCACAGCCTCGCAAAATGAGGCGCGATCACCGTCACGCAGGGTCAGCACCTGCTTGCCCGTGCGTTTTTCTGCCGCCATGTCGACATCGCGCACCACCATACCGCGCCCGCTCTCACTCGCCAGAATACGACGCCCATGCTCGTCGAGCACGAAGAAGGTGACGATCTCTTCTTCCTGAGGCAGATCGGCCAGAACACGGATAGGCTGGCCAAAGCCGCGACCACGGGGCAGATCGGCGGCCTTGAGCGTAAAGACCCGCCCGCCGCTCACCAGAAGGCAGAGACGCTCGGTGCTCTGGCATTCGAGCGAGAGGCCGAAAGCGTCTCCTTCCTTGAATTTATGGCTCTCGGATCGATCCCATGGCCCTTGATCGCCCGCACCCAGCCTTCGCGGGACAGCAGAACCGTGAGCGGTTCGCGATCCACCTGAATGGCGGCACTCAGATCGATCGGTGCCGGAGGGGCTGCGATTTGCGTGCGTCGGGCGCCGAGCGCGCCATCACCGAACCGCGTTGCCGTCGCCTCGAGTTCCTTGCCGATACGCGTCCAGCGCTTGCGCTCGCTACCGAGCAATCCTTCGAGCCCCGCTTTCTCCTTGAGCAGCGCGTCGCGCTCCTTGCGGATTTCGATTTCCTCGAGCCTGCGCAGCGAGCGCAGACGCATGTTCAGCACATATTCGGCCTGCAGATCGGTCAGGCTGAAGGCAAGCATCAGTTCGGGTTTGGGCTCATCGCCTTCACGAATGATGCGAATGACCTCATCAAGATTGAGATAGACCGCCAGAAACCCTTCGAGAATTTCGAGGCGGCGTTCGACCGCGCTCAGGCGATGATTCGAACGGCGCACCAGGACGATCTCGCGATGGTCGAGCCAGGACTGGATGACTTCACGCAGCCCCATGACCCGCGGCACGCGATTGGCGTCCAGCACATTCATATTCAGGCTGAAGCGGCTCTCGAGCGCCGTGATACGAAACAGCGTCTCCATGAGGACTTCAGGCTCGATACCCTTGGCTTTCGGCTCAAGAACGAGACGGATATCGGTCGTGCTCTCATCGCGGATGTCAGCAAGCAGAGGCAGCTTCTTCTGCTCCATCAGCTCGGCAATCTGCTCGATCAGACGCGATTTCTGCACCTGATAGGGGATTTCGGTCACGATGACGGTCCAGGTGCCAAAACGCCCCTGCTCCACCTCCCATCGCGCCCGTGTACGGAAGCTGCCGCGCCCGGTCTCATAGGCCGTGCGCATGCTCTGCGCTTCTTCGATCAGCACGCCTCCCGTCGGGAAATCCGGCCCCGGCATATATTGCATGAGCGTTTCGACCGATGCCTGAGGGTCGTCGATCAGATGGCGTGCGGCACGACAGATTTCAGCAGCGTTATGGGGCGGAATACTCGTCGCCATGCCGACCGCGATACCGGCGGCGCCATTGGCCAGCAAATTGGGGAATGCGCCAGGAAGCACAACGGGCTCGGCGTCTTCATTATCATAGGTCGGGCGGAAATCGACGGCATCGTCCTCGATGCCTTCCAGCAGCGCCTTGGCAACTTCGGTCAGACGCGACTCCGTATAACGCATGGCAGCTGCGTTATCGCCGTCGATGGAGCCGAAATTGCCTTGGCCCTCGACCAGCGGGTAGCGCACGGCAAAATCCTGCGCCAGCCGCACCAGCGCCTCATAGACGGCAGCATCACCATGCGGATGGAACTTACCGATGACATCACCCACCACGCGGGCGCATTTCTTGAAGCCGGAACTCGGGTCCAGCTTCAATTGCTGCATGGCGTAGAGAATGCGCCTATGGACCGGCTTCATGCCGTCACGCACATCCGGCAGGGAGCGTGCCATGATGGTCGACATCGCATAGGCGATATAGCGCTCGCTCAATGCGTCGGCGAGTTTCGTATCCTCGATATGTCCTGCCAGATCCTGACTCATGCCGCGCCCTTTCGTTTCAGGGCAGATAAGGCGGGGGAACGCGCGCTGTCCAGTGCAAATACCCCGTTTTTGTTCCCCGTCCTGTTCTGGTTTGCCGGTAGAATGCGCCACCTCGACATGGCGGCACGCCGCGATATGGCCCGCAACGCACAAGGAGCAAAAAGTGATGTCAAGATGATCAGCTGACAACTTTATGTGTCAGGTACCGTTCAACGCTCTCCTCTCCTCGTGAAAGACTGCGATAATGACCCTGACGGTTCTCTGGGTAACAGCCCTGATCATGTTTGCCGGCGGTACGGCGTTGCTGCTGCTGGGCAAGCGGCGTACGGAAACCGAAGGGGTGATGAGCCTCGCCCATGGCATCGTACCTATCATCGCAGGGTGCCTCTATGTCGCCATGGCAACCGGACAGGGCGCTTTGCTCCTCCCCACCGATGCCACCCTGGCGGGCGCCGCCAATACAACCCGTATTTTCTGGTTCGGCCGTTATATCGACTGGCTTTTCACAACGCCGCTTCTGCTGGTCGGCCTCGGTTTTCTAGGCATGTTCCGCGGGCGCAAACGCACCGATCTTCTGCTAGGCGCTGTGGCGGCCGATGTCATCATGGTCATCACCGCCTTCGCTTTCAGCGCATCCGAGAACCTGGTGGATCGCTGGATCTGGTTCATACTGTCCTGCGTCGCGTTTCTCGGGGTCTACTATGTCATCTGGGTATCGCAGCTTCAGGCGAACCGGCTGGAACGCCCCGAAGTGCAGAGCGCCTATATCCGTAGCGCCGCTATCCTCTCCGTGCTCTGGATGGTATACCCTGTCATTCTTGCCCTTTCTCCCGATGGCCTGGGCCTTGTATCGGACGCTGCCAGCGTTCTGATCATCGCGGTTACTGATGTTCTCGCGAAAGTCGGGTTCGGCTTCCTCGGCCTTTCCGATGACCGCGAACTGACCACGGTCTGAACGCGTCGGACCCGGCATAGCTCTCATGACTACCGCCGGGCCACGCAGCCTGTTCAATCCACTCTATTGGGGTAGCGCCACATTCTGCTGTGTGATCTCGCTCTGGAGCGGCAGCGTCCTCGTAGCCCTTTTGACGATCATCGCTTTCGGTCTGCCGCATGGCGCGCTCGACGGTGAAATGGCGCGACAGGTGCTCAGCCCACGCTTTGGGCGCATCTGGTTTCCCCTATTCGCCCTTCCCTATGTCGTGTTGATCCTGCTCATGCTGGCTTCATGGCGGCTTTACCCCTTGGTCACGCTCAGCATCTTTCTCGCCCTCTCGCTATGGCACTTCGGCAATGAGACGCAAGTGGAGCGCAAATCCTTACCCGCTATTCTCGTTCTTGGTGGCGCGCCCCTGATCCTGCCCTGCATCTTCCGGCCGGAGGAGACCGCCGCTCTTCTAGGTGCCATGCACACCCGGCGCGCATAGCTGCACCGCCTTCATGGCTCATCTGGCTGTTTCCCTTTTGGTGTGCCACTGCGAGTGCCTGGCTGGGTGCCTGCCGGGCAACAGAGCGGCCTCAGAAACTGCTTCAGCTTGTCGGTTTCCTCGCCCTGTTTTCTCTGCTCCCCCCGCTTGACGCGTTCATGTGCTATTTCGTTTTCCAGCACGCACCAGCTCATGTGGCAGCCTTGATCGACGATCCTCGCTGGCCCCGGCTTGTTTCGGAAGGGTCGGCCCTGCGTCATGCTCTGCCACTGACAATCGCAACGCTCATCCTGGGGGCTGCGCTTTTCCCACTTCACACTGGCACAGTTTCCGAGCGCTTGCTGACAATAACCTTTCAGCTCCTTGCTGCGCTCACCCTGCCACACATGATCTTCGATCTTTTTATAGGACGCCAGAAGATGCCTCTCCGTGCCTGATGACAGGTGCGTCAGGCCGCAATCATTCTACATCGGCGTGGAGGTGTTGCCATCGTCCTGTGCAAGGTCAGCCTGCGCGCCCGCAAGAGTCATCACGCGCATTTCGAGACGCTCACGCGCTCCGGGAATGGGTTTATGCCGAGCACCGAAGAGGTGACGTGAAAGAAAATACCGGGTCAGAACAAGTCCTTCGGCCCAGGAGGCCGGATCATCTCCCGCATCCTCTGTGCCCTGCGGAGTCAGATAGTGGGGCAAAGACAGCAAACGATCGACCCACACACCGGCTGCGGCACGGCTCACCGCACGTCCTGTCCTCGGAGAGACATAAGCAAGATCACTCTTATCCCCGGAGATGGCGCAGCTATCGAGAGTCAACCCGTAACCGAGGGTCGCCAGAAGGGCTGTTTCCCAGCGCACATAATCAACCACAGGCGCAGGATCGGCGAGTACGCAGAATGCCGTCAAATCGCGTACGGTCTGCAAAAAGAACTCAGGATGAGGCTCACGATCCGGCAGAGCAGAATCGGCAAGTTCTGCCGCAGACTGAACAAGGGCCAGTTGCAGGGGACGATCAAGAAGCCTGACAGCTGTTTCCTGCACCATTTCGCCAGCCACCTGGCCAAGCTGGTCGGAAAGGCGTGAGGTATAGCGGGCAAGAATGAGGTTGCCCGGTTGCCAGAGCGCAGCCTGGCGTCTCGACGAGCCGCCACGCACCAGACCGGCAATGCGGCCATACTCTTCGGTGAAGAGATGGACCACCGCCCCGCCCTCGCCGTAGCGGCGGGCAGAGAGGACGATCGCGGCACATTCGAAATTCATGCGCCGCGACCTGATTGAGGCTCGATCAGACGATCAGCCGCCAGCAGCAGCCGCCACTTCAGCAGCGAAATCGCTGGTTTCCTTCTCGATACCTTCGCCGAGCTGGAAGCGCTCGAAAGCAACGAGCTTGGCACCAGCCTTCTCGACAACCTTGGCAACGCGCGTTTCGCGTCATGCACCCAGACCTGCTCCAGAAGAACCACTTCTTCATAGAACTTGCGGATGCGGCCTTCGATCATCTTTTCGATGATGGCTTCGGGCTTGCCGGACTCACGAGCCTGCTCGATCAGAACCTGACGCTCACGCTCCAGGGCATCCGGGTCAACGCTGGCGACTTCAAGAGCGGCCGGACGGGTTGCGGCAACGTGCATGCCAATCTGGCGACCCAGCGTGAGCAGGGCTTCTGATTCCGAAGCGGCTTCG
Source organism: Asaia platycodi JCM 25414 (assembly GCF_000614545.1). Classification (GTDB taxonomy): domain Bacteria; phylum Pseudomonadota; class Alphaproteobacteria; order Acetobacterales; family Acetobacteraceae; genus Asaia; species Asaia platycodi. Next base: position 152,063 of record NZ_BAKW01000003.1, read on the forward strand.
ACAGCAGCCAGAACGCCGATCTTGCCAACGCCCGGACGCAGAGCGCCGTGAACGTAGGAAGCAACGATGCCCGAAGGAACGGTCAGAACCTTGGCGCGACGCAGCGACATGTTCTCGCCGATCGTGGCGATCAGGTGGGTCAGTTCTTCGGCAACCGTGCGGCCCGAAGCAAGCTTCGCCTGCGACAGGGTGTCGAGGTCGTCACCGGCTTCGAGAGCAGCATGAGCCACGGATTCGACGAAAGCCTGGAACGCTTCGTTACGACCCACGAAATCGGTCTCGGCGTTGACTTCGACCATGGCGGCCTTGTTCTTGCCGGAAGCAACGGCCACGAGGCCTTCAGCCGTCGTGCGGCCAGACTTCTTGGCAGCCTGCGAAAGGCCCTTCGCACGCAGCCAGTCGATGGCAGCGTCCATGTCGCCAGCGGCTTCGGTGAGAGCCTTCTTGCAGTCCATCATGCCGGCGCCGGTCTTTTCGCGCAGGTCACGAACGAGGGCAGCTGTGATTTCCGCCATGTTCCATACTCCTTCAGGAATGAAACGGCGTGCCGCAGCCTTTCAGCCGGGCACGCCCATATATAGTCAGTGCCGGGAAAGCCCAGGGGCTCTCCACGTGCAGATCAGGCCTCGGCCGGAACTGCTGCAGCTTCTTCTGCCGGCGCTTCGGTCGTCGTCTCTTCGACCACGGTTTCGACCGGCAGCTCTTCAGATGCGCCGAAATCGACGCCCGAAGCAGCCATTTCAGCCGAAATGCCGTCCAGAACCGACTGCGCCACGAGGTCGCAATAGGTGGTGATGGCGCGGATCGCGTCGTCATTGCCGGGGATCGGGTAGGTCACGCCAGCCGGATCGGAGTTGCTGTCGAGCACAGCAATAACCGGGATACCGAGCTTGTTGCTTCTTCAACCGCCAGCTTTTCCTTGTTCGTGTCGATCACGAACAGGATGTCCGGCAGGCCGCCCATTTCCTTGATGCCGCCGAGCGAACGCTCGAGCTTCTCGCGGTCACGGGTGATGTCGAGAATTTCCTTCTTCGTCAGACCATGCGTGTCGCCCGAAAGCATCTCGTCGATCTGGCGCAGACGCTTGATCGAACCCGTGATGGTCTTCCAGTTGGTCAGCATGCCACCGAGCCAGCGATGGTTGACGTAGTACTGGCCGCAACGCGTGGCGGCTTCAGCAACGTGCTCGGCTGCGGCGCGCTTCGTGCCGACGAACAGAACGCGACCACCACCGGCAACCGTGTTGCGAACGGCCTGCAGGGCGCGGTCGAGCATCGGAACGGTCTGCTGCAGGTCGATGATATGGACCTGGTTGCGGATGCCGAACAGATACGGCGCCATTGCCGGGTTCCAGCGACGCGTGTGGTGACCGAAGTGAACGCCGGCTTCGAGCAGCTGACGCATGGTGAATTCTGGCATCGCCATGATGCAAATTCCTAATCTTCTGGTTGTGCCTCCGTATGACTTCGCCAGCCTTGCGGGCCGACACCAGAGTGTCTGTCGTCATACGTGCGAATTGCCCCTCTCCCTTGACGATAACGCCGCCGAGAAAGTGAGACGGGCGCGGTATCGCCTTTTTCGCCACAAAATACAAGAAGGAAGCACGTTATCACGGCAGAAAACATGCGTCTTGCATGGGCCATGGGCGACAGAAGGCTAGCCTCCCTTCTAGGTCCGAATGCGTCGACACGACAGGTCGACCGGCATTTACAGCTGCTAAAGCCGAGCAGGGTGGAAGCGACGATGCCCGATTGCACACGCCATAAATGCGATATGCCCCGCGAATTCAGTTCGGTTCCGCAAGAAAAACCCTGCGAATATTCGGCGGGCGTGTCATGTTCACGCAATGTAGGTCTGTTATGCGCAACGCCGTGCACAGGCCTTCTTTCACTTGTGCCCCGTCTCTTGACCAGGGTCGCCTAGGCGCTGCTCCTGTCTACGGAAGTTGGTTCATGCGCATCCTGTTGATTGAAGACGAACTGGACATGGCGAGCCTGATTGCCCGAAGCGTTCAGGATGCCGGATTTGCAATCGATTCCGCGCGTTCTGTGGCCGATGCACGAGAAATGGCAGCACTTGCGTCCTATGCACTTGTGCTTCTTGACCGTCGGCTACCTGACGGAGACGGTCTCAGCCTGATCCGGCCCTTGCGTGCGCTTCAGCCCGGTGCACCCATCATCGTTCTCTCGGCACTAGATGCGGTACCGGACAGGGTGTTGGGGCTGGATGAGGGGGCGGACGACTATCTCGCCAAACCTTTCGACATGGCTGAGCTTCTAGCAAGAACGCGAGCCGCGCTGCGCCGCCCTGGCGCAGAGGATACGCCACCCATAATCTGCGGTCGGCTCGGCTTCCACCCATCCACGCGTGAGATCACGATCGACGGAGCCCCGATGCTGTTCAAACGGCGCGAACTTGCTGTCCTCGAGACACTCATACGGCGGGCCGGACGCGTTGTCAGGCGCGAGACCCTGATCGAGGAAGTCTATGGTTTTGATGACGAGATCCAGTCCAACACGCTGGATGCGCATATCTCGCGCCTGCGCGTCCGTCTCACCGCCTTAAAGGCTGGTATCGTGATTCATCCGATCCGCGGGGTCGGCTATCTTCTGGATCAATGCTGAATGTCGATCCCCCGCTTCACCTCGTTACGCATACGTATCACCGCCCTATTACTGGGTTTTCAACTCGTCTGCGTACTGTTCGTCGTCTTTCTGCACCCGTTTCTACTACCTGATACGAGCTATACCGATATCGCAGACATCACGACGCAAGATCTGATCAAGGACTCGCTAGTCATCGACGCCTCGGGCACGCTGGCGATCGTGCCCACACCGTCCCTGCGCCGATATGCCTCCTCTCGGCCCGCTCTGATTTACGCCATCGCCAGCGCCGATGGACGGATCGTCCGTGGCTCGAACAGATATCTCAGCGATCTGCTAACACAGATTGCCCCTGTCCGACTGGAAGATTCCGAAGGCTACGACACAAGGCAGCCAGGCAAGGAACCGATCTATTTCGATAAGCTCACGACCCGTTTCGGCGAGGTCAGCATAGCGGTCACAGGAGAATCGTTCGGGATTGCGGACATCCCGAGTTTCTTCGAGTTATTCAAACCCATCGTGCTCTTTTACAGTCCGCTGATGATCGGGGTGTTCATCTCACTGCCTCTTCTGATCGTCTGGGCACTGCGCCCGCTCAGTCTTGTCAAACGCGCTGCAGCCTCGATCGATCTTCATAATATCGATCATCCCCTGCCTACAGACGGATTGCCCAACGAACTTCGCCCTGCCGTCCAAGCGATCAACGCTGCCCTGGCGCGTATTGCAGTGGGCTGGCAGCAGCAGCATTTCTTTATGGCGAATGCGGCTCATGAATTGCGAACGCCTGTTGCCATACTCCAGGCACGCATCGACCAGGTCAAGCTCGATAGCGAAAGCCGGGTCAGTCTGGGACGAGACGTGCATCGACTGCGTCGTCTGGTCGATCAACTCCTGATCATCGCTCGTCTGGACCGACAGCAGACGACCTCCTTCACAACCCTCGAGATGGTGGATCTCCTGCAGGAAGTCGTGGCTGACTGTGCCCCTTATGTCCTGCGCAGTCGCCGCTCGATCGATCTGCAATGCAGCGTTCCACGATGGGACATCAAGGGCGATCGTCAGGCGCTTGGAAGCCTCCTGACAAATCTCATCGACAACGCCACGAAGGCCGAGCCAGAGGGGGGAACGATCTTCGTCAAGCTCGACGCTGAGCCCTCCCATACTACCATCACGGTTTCCGATCATGGCGCAGGGATTGCGGAGGAAGATCGCCAACACGTGTTCGAGCCATTCTGGCGCAAGGACCATCACGAGCCGGGAACCGGTCTCGGCCTCGCGGCCGCCAGAGATATCGTGACGCTGCACGGCGGCAGTATCCAGATCGACCAGACCCCAGGGGGCGGCGCGAGTTTCAGGGTGGTGCTCCCTATGGGCCCTGCAACGTTTTCCCCATGCTGATAATGCGAATGCCGGAGGTAAACTTCATCGCAGGATTACGTCGTCAGGCTCCTGCAATGTCGGTGCTCTAGGCTCTCAAATGCCGATCCTCCTGACGACGCCGTTGTCGTCAGCCCCGGCCACGAGGCAAGACTGCGATGATGCACTCAAGCACGATCCCGCCGAACCGCATGGCGTTCAAGACGATGAGAGCTTGTCACCTTTCATCGGATGCGCCTGGAGAGTCCAGTTCTCGTGCTTTCCGAAGCCGTAATCCCCGAGCGAAAGAAGCGTGTCGCATTTCGGAAAACGCCGAACCTTTCCATCGCTGCGTCTGGGCTCGAATACGGTCTGTTGGCCGCATGGCGCGCTGCTGCAAACGAGACATTTGGGCGCGCTGTTCTCAAGCCGTCGCCCTCCTGCGCCATGTTCGAGAAAACTGAACGGCACCGCCGCTCCCATGAGGGGACTTCGCTTCGTATGATACCAACACGATCACGCTCAGGCTTTCTCTCACCGTCCCGTTCCCGGCAGCCCATAACACGGTGGCTCGATGTCAAACCGCTCTCCCCGGAATTCCGGGGAGACATGCGCGATAGCAGCGTCGCCGCAAGCGCGGATCTCGAAAGCCTGCCCCTCTCTCAGGAGGAACGGGTATCCGAACCGACCAAAACGCCACCCCAAGGCGCGGAGCGGCCCTTCCGGCGCACGCCATTATCGAGACGTATTACCAGGTACGCTGCGCATATACTCAGTGTTTTCCCGATGCTGGTTCCGGAAGCGGCATTCCTGCGCCCCCTTATCGCGGCGCTGATACCTGGCTTTCAAAGCCGACTGGAAGGACAACTCCGCAAACGGAGCGTCGGGACCAGACGCGCAGAATGACGGTGGCATTCACCCAAACTGACGTCGGCGTCATGAGCAATAGCGCTGGCTTAGGGATAATTCATGAGCGCATCAGAGATGATCGATACGTGAGACGCCCTCAATTGTCCGCAATTGCTCGGCCAAGCGCGGCGTAACCGGGAAGTGCCCGCTGAGCGTCACCTCTATAGCCTTGGTTTCATCGACGGCTGGCACCAGCACGATCTTGCCGCGTCCCCTGCCCTTGCTTCCCAGAAGGTCCCGCACCTTCGTCACGGCTGAGGCGTCGCTGATCCAGACGCGCATTTCCGAGCTTTCCTGCGCGGCAGCTTTTTCCAGATCCGTCACATCACTGGCCGTGATACGCAGAGCATCGCCCTCAAGCTTCAGATCCGCCGTCACCATTACGGCCTGCCCGGCCACAAGCAGATCGCGGCAGCGTGAGAGCACTTCGGAGAACAGCGTCACCTCGCAACCGCCCGTTGCGTCAGAGAGACGAACCCAGGCCATCTTGCTGCCGCTCTTGGTCGGGCGCTCCTTCTTGTCGACCACGCAACCGGCGATACGGACGCGATACGACCCGTTTTCGGCGGCTGTCATGAGATTTTGCGATGTCAGAACATTGGCGCGCTTGAGCACCGAGCGATAGGCATCAAGCGGATGGGCCGACATGTGAAAGCCTATCGCTTCCGCCTCAGCCGCAAGACGCTCGAATTCAGGCCAGTACGGGGCTTCGGCAAGGCGGAGTTCCTCCGGCTCGGCAGCCTCGCCAAAAAGGCCGATCTGTCCCGATGCAGCCTCCTGCGCCTGGGATTGCGCCCGACGCATAATGATCTCCGAACTCGCGAAAACGATGTGACGGGGCTTGTCGAGGGAGTCGAACCCCCCTGCCTTGGCCAGATTTTCGATCTGGATCTTGTTGAGCTGTTTGGCATCGCAGCGTGAAGCGAGATCGGCAAGGCTGGTAAATGGCTTGTCGCCGCGCGCCTCGACAATGGCTCCATGGCCGAAAAACCCACGCGTTTGATGGCAGCGAGCGCATAGCGAATAGCCCAGCTACCGTCTTCCTGCTTCTCAAGCGAGAAATCGGCTTTCGAACGGTTGATATCGACCGGAAGCACCTTGATTTTCATCCGACGCGCCTCCTGACAGAGCGAGGCAAGCTTGTCGGTCTTTTCTCGTGCCAGCGACATGCATCCGGCCAGGAAGGCCACCGGGTGGTTCGCCTTCATCCAGGCCGTCTGATACGAGACCAATGCATAAGCGGCGGCGTGGGATTTATTGAAGCCGTAATCGGCAAAGCGCGCCATGAGGTCGAACACTTCGGCCGCTTTTTCCGGCGTGATGCCGCGTCCGGTCGCGCCCTTGACGAAAATCTCGCGCTGCGTGTCCATCTCCGCACGGATTTTCTTGCCCATGGCGCGACGCAGCAGATCGGCGCCGCCGAGACTGTACCCGGCCATTTTCTGGGCGATCTGCATGACCTGTTCCTGATAGACCATGATACCATAGGTCTCTGACAGGATATCGCGGATCTCTTCATGGGGCGGCTCCCAATCCGCCCCGTGCTTGCGCGCGCAGTAATCGGGGATATTCGCCATCGGCCCCGGCCGGTAGAGCGCCACTGCCGCAATCAGATCCTCAAGCCGTGTCGGGCGCATCTGCTTGAGCACGTCACGCATGCCCGCGCCTTCAAACTGGAACACACCGCCCGCATCGCCGCGGGCCAGCATGTCATAGGTTGGCGCATCGTCGAGCGGCAGCGTTGCAAGATCGACCTCGATGCCCTGCTGCGCGATGAAATTGATTCCGCGTTTGAGAATGGTGAGCGTGGTCAGGCCGAGGAAGTCGAACTTCACCAGCCCCGCCTGCTCGACAAACTTCATGTTATACTGCGTGACCAGCATATCGCTCTTGGGATCGCGATAGAGCGGCACGAGCTCGACCAGTTCACGATCGCCGATCACAACGCCGGCAGCATGAGTCGACGCGTGTCGATATAGGCCCTCGAGCTGCAACGCGATTTCCATGAGACGGCGTAGCGCCTCGTCATTATCGCGCATTTCCTGCAAGCGCGGTTCGCCATCGATCGCCTGTTTGAGCGTCACGGGCTTGGCCGGATTGTTCGGAATCAGTTCCGCAACCCGGTTGACCATGCCGAAGGGCAGGCCCAGCACACGCCCGACATCGCGCACGGCAGCGCGTGCCTGAAGCTTACCGAACGTGATGATCTGCGCGACACGCTCGCCACCATATTCGGTGCGGACATAACGGATCACCTCGTCGCGCCGGTCCTGACAGAAATCGATATCAAAATCGGGCATCGACACGCGCTCTGGATTGAGAAAGCGTTCAAACAGGAGATTGAATGGCAGCGGGTCGATATCGGTAATGGTCAGTGCCCAGGCGACAAGTGAGCCTGCGCCCGAACCGCGCCCCGGCCCGACCGGAATATCGTGTTCCTTGGCCCATTGGATGAAGTCAGCAACGATCAGGAAGTAACCGGGAAAGCCCATACGGGCGATGATGCCCAGCTCCATTTCGAGACGCGCCTCATAGCGCGTTCGCGTCTCCTCATCGGCATTCATGCACTCAAGGCGCAGCCGCAATCCATCTCGAGACATCGACCGAAGCGTCTCTTCTTCGGTCTCGCCTTCATGGACCTTGGGACAGACGGGCAGAAGCGGTGGACGCGTCGACACCTTGACCGCGCATCGCTGCGCGATCATGAGCGTATTGTCGCAGGCTTCAGGCAGATCAGCGAAAAGAGCCCGCATGGCATCCGGCGTCTTGAACCAGTGCTCGGGTGTCACCCGCCAACGCTCCTGCTCGGCCATGGTACGGCCCTGCGCAATGCAGAGCAGCGCATCATGTGCCTCATGCATCGCCGGTTTGGCATAGAAGCACTCATTGGTCGCGACCAGCGGCAGGCCGAGACGATCAGCCGCCGCGATCATCCCTGGCTCTACAGCTTTTTCCTCAGGCAGACCGTGGCGGTGGAGTTCGACGGCCATGTGCTCGCCGAAGCTCTCCTGCAAGCGGCGCAGCAAGGCCATGGCCTGATCTTCCTGCCCTTCGGCCAGAAGACGAAAGAGCGGCCCTCGCGTACCCCCTGTGAGCAGGAACAGCCCATCGGCATGACCGCAAAGCGTCTCGAGCAGAATGGCCGGATCGGAAGGGTCGCCCTTAAGGAACCCTTCGGAAGACAGGAATTGCAGATTGGCGAGACCGATCTCGTTGCGCGCAAGCGCCACCATTGGTTCGGAAGGCGCGCCCGGCTTGTCGCTGCGTGAAGGCAGCGCGAGCTGACAGCCGACAACCGGCTGCACGCCCTTGCCGGTGCAATATTGCGAAAATTCTAGCGCGCCGAAGAGATTGCCCGTATCGGTCAGCCCCACCGCAGGCATGGCCGATTCGGCTGCCAGCGCCACCAGATCGGGGATGCGTATCGCCCCCTGGCTCAGCGAATAGGCGGAGTGATTACGGAGGTGAACGAAGCGGGCATGGGACATGAAGCAGGATGTATCAGACCCGCCTCCTGGCTTCATCCCTTTCTTTATTTCGCGACGATCTCACCGTCGCGCAGCGTCACGACGCGGTCCATGCGCGAGGCAAGCTCTTCGTTATGGGTCGCGATCAGCGCGCCGACTTTCTCGCTCCGCACAGCGTGAAGCAACTCGTCGAATACGGCGTCGGACGTGTGCACGTCGAGATTGCCGGTCGGCTCATCGGCCAGAAGCAATCTGGGGCGGTTCGCCAGGGCGCGCGCAATGGCCACACGCTGTTTTTCACCGCCAGAGAGCTTGCCGGGCAGGTTCTGCAGACGATGCGCCAGCCCAAACCGCGTCAACAGATCGGTTGCCCGCGCTTTCGCATCACGCGGGGCAACACCCCGCCACATGCTGAGGCAGAACCACGTTCTCCAACGCCGAGAACTCGGCCAGCAGATGGTGGAACTGATAGACGAAGCCGATCTCGTCACGGCGGATCTGCGTACGCAGCGTGTCGCTGAGCGTGCGTGTCTCGCGCCCTGCGATACGCACGGCGCCTTCCTGCGGGGATTCGAGAAGCCCCGCTATATGCAGCAATGTCGACTTGCCTGTGCCGCTCGGCGCAACCAGCGCCACGATTTCGCCGGGGAACAGGTCGAAACTCGCCCCCTTGAGAATTTCCAGCGTCTCGTCGCCTGAGCGAAACCGCCTCGTGACACCCTCTAGGCTGAGGACAGAAGTTTCACTCATGCGCAGCGCCTCGATCGGATCGGTTTTGGCCGCGCGCCATGAAGGATAGAGCGTCGCGATGAAAGACAGGGCCAGCGACATGACCATAACCTCAATGACCTGAGACCAGATCAGCTTCGCAGGCAGGTGTTCGAGATAATAGAATTCCGGGTTGAACAGACTGGTATGCGTCAGGTGCTCCACACCATGCTGGATACGCTCGATATTGAGGCAGAACACCACACCGATCCCGAAACCTATCAGTGTGCCCGAGACCCCCACCGAGGCGCCGCACATCAGGAAGATGCGCATGATTGCCCCGCGGCTCGCCCCGAGCGTGCGCAAGACAGCGATATCACGCGTCTTGTCCTTGACCATCATGATCATGGACGAAATGACGTTAAAGGCCGCCACCAGAATAATGAGCGTGAGGATCAGGAACATCACGTTCTGCTGCACGGTCAATGCGCCCAGAAACGCGTTATTACTCTGCGTCCAGTCCATGACTCGCAGTCTGGGATCGTCCAGACGCTCGGCAATCGCACGGGTCACAGGGGCGACCTCGAGCGCGTCCTTTGTCGCCACCTGAATAAGCGAGACGGCCCCCGGCATCATGAGAAAACGCTGGGCCGATTCAAGCGGCATGAGGATGACGCTCGTATCGTAGTCATTGACGCCCGCGTCGAACACCATTGCCACATGATAAGCGCGTATGCGCGGCATGGTGCCAAAAGGCGTGGCCCGACCATTGGGCGAAAGCAGCGTGACCTTACTGCCAACGCTCAACCCGGCGCGAGCCGCCAGAGTGGTGCCGACGGCAATGGCATCATCACCCTGGAAATCCGACAGCTTGCCGTCGATAACCGAATCACTCAGCGCATGAAGGTCGCGCAGATCGGCCAGTGCGATGCCACGCACGACGCCGCCCGTCGAATAATTGCCCGCGTCGATCAGCACCGTGCCCTCTGCCATTGGCGTGACACGCGTGACATTCTTCACGCCTCTGATGGCGACGACATCATCCTGGTAATTGCTGATGCTGTGACCGGAGCTGAAGATGTTCAGATCGCCATTCAGCCCGAGCACGCGACCCATCAGATCGGCGCGAAAGCCATTCATTACAGCCATGACGATAATGAGCGTCGCAACGCCGAGTGCAATACCGATCAGTGAGAAAATGGCGATGATGGAAACGAAGCGTTCTCCGCGACGGGCGCGCAGATAGCGCCCCGCCACCACGCGCTCGAAGCGGTTGAACATGATCAGGCGGCGTCCTTGCCTGCGGCATCGGCACCCAGAACCTTGGCGAGTGCCTCTTCAACCGACAACTCGAAACGCTCGCCAGTCGCACGGCGCTTGAGCTCGACCTTGCCCTCTTTCGCGCCACGCGGGCCGACGATCATCTGCCAGGGATGGCCCATCAGATCGGCATCGTTGAACTTCACGCCCGCACGCTCGCCTCTATCATCGTAAAGGAAGGCATCGGGGGCAGCGGCGTAGAGCTTTTCGCACAGCGCATCGACCGCCTCGTCACCCGGCTTGAGGCTGAGGATGGCCGCGCGGAAGGTGCAACGGAGTCAGGCCAGATGATACCTGCTTCGTCATGGCTGGCTTCGATAATCGCGCCCACGAGACGCGAGACGCCGATCCCGTATGAGCCCATCTCGGGAAAGAACTGGTTGCCATCGGCGCCGCTGACCGAAATCCCCATGGATTCCGTATATTTCGTGCCGAAATAGAAAATATGCCCGACTTCGATACCACGGCCTTCGCGACGGCGATCGGCAGGAACATCCTCCCATGCCTTTTCGTCATGCATTTCGTCGGTCGCGGCATAGAATTTCGTGACGCCGCTGAAGAAAGACTCAAGGCTGGCGTGATCGGCGATATCGACCGCTTCATGCAGCCAGTCCTGCTCCTCAAGGGCTGCGTCGAAAAATACGCCGCTCTCACCCGTGGGCGCCAGAACCAGGAATTCATGGCTCAGATCACCACCTATCGGCCCCGTATCGGCCTTCATCGGTACGGCGCGCACGCCCAGACGCTGGAAAGTGCGCAGATAGGCCAGCATCATGCGGCGATAGGCTGCAACGGCGGCGTCGTAGGATGCGTCGAAGGAATAGGCGTCCTTCATGAAGAACTCGCGGCCACGCATCACGCCGAAACGCGGGCGCAGTTCATCGCGGAATTTCCACTGCACATGGTAGAGCGCCTGGGGCAGCTCGCGATAGGACTTGATCACCTGACCGAAAAGATCGGTGATCATTTCCTCATTGGTCGGCCCATAAAGCAGCTCACGATCCTGACGGTCACGGATGCGCAGCATCTCCGGCCCGTATGCGTCATAGCGACCTGAGCGCTTCCACAGCTCGGAAGACTGCACGGTCGGCATCAGCAGTTCCTGAGCGCCGATGGCATTCTGCTCTTCACGCACGATCTGCTCGATATTGCGCAGAACACGAAGACCCGCAGGCAGCCATGCATAAATACCGGCTGATGTCTGACGCACCAGACCGGCGCGCAACATCAGACGATGCGAGGCGATCTGGGCCTCGGCGGGCACTTCTTTGAGGGTGGGCAGAAAACCGCGGGAGAGACGCATCGGGCTAAACCATTCTGTAGAAAAAGCGCGCGCCTCTTACGGCGCGTTCAGGAGCAGTGGCTGCGGGGTCAGACCCGCAGCAGATGAACATCGACCAGCGGACGCTTCTGCAGCTTGCGCCCCAAGGCGCGGCGCAGCGCGGTCTTTGCAGCGTCACGGAAAGCTGAATCGTCGCGGCGCAGATCATCGGGAATTTCGTCGATCGCATCGGCGAACTCTTCGGAGATACGCGTGCTCTCGGGGTCTTCCGACTCAAGCAGGCCCGGTGCGCTGATCTTGGGCATGCCAATCACGTAGCCCTCGTCATCGACGGCGAAGCTTGCAATCACCATGCCGTTGAACAGCATCTTGCGACGTGCCGCCAGAACGCCACCCGTCATGGGCAGCAGACGACCGCCATCGAGCGCCAGACGCCCGGTGGGGGCTGTATCGACCACTTCGGCATGATCGGGGCCGAGGCGCAGCAGATCACCGTCTTCCAGCAGGATCGCTTCCGCACCGGTTTCGCGCGCCAGCGCGGCGTGAGCCGTCAGGTGACGCCATTCCCCATGGGTCGGTACGCTCAGCTTTGGGCGCACGAGGCTGTAGAGATGGCGCAGATCGTCGGATGTCGCATGACCGGACACATGGACCAGATGGTCCTTGTCGGTGAGGACAGTAGCGCCACGACGGGTCAGGTTATCCTGCACCGCCATGACCGCCTGCTCATTGCCGGGGATCATGCGCGACGAGTAAATGACCGTGTCACCTTCGCCGAGCGAGATGTTCGGGTGCACATCTGAGGCGATACGCGAAAGCGCCGAGCGCGGTTCACCCTGGCTGCCCGTGATGATCATCAGCAGGCGGTTATCGGGGACCGAATTGGCTTCACGCTCATCGAGGAAAGCCGGGATGTCCTGCAGATAACCGCACTCACGCGCCGCCACTTCGAGATTGCGCAGCGAGCGCCCGACAACCATGACCTGGCGTCCTGCTGCCTTCGCGGCACGCGCGATGCTCTCGACGCGGGCAACGTTGGAGGCAAAGCAGGTGACGGCGACACGACCATGCAAGGTCTTGATCAGACCGGCCATGGAATCGCGAACCTGCCCTTCTGTCCCCGAGATCCCCTCACGAAACACGTTGGTGCTGTCGCACACCATGGCCAACACGCCTCATCTCCCAGCCTGCGAAAGGCATCGAGATCGGTCAGAGGGCCAACCACGGGCTCGTTATCGAGCTTGAGGTCACCCGTATGCACGATCGTGCCATAGGGCGTGCGTAGCACCAGAGACTGCGCTTCGGGCACCGAATGGGTGACATTGATGAATTGCAGATCGAACGGGCCAACCTCGAAGCGCGAGCCCATCGGTATGGTATGGATGGTCACCTGCGGCAGCAGATGTGCCTCACCCAGTTTACGTCGCAGCACCGCCGCGGCGAAAGGTGTTGCGTAGATCGGGCAACGCAGTTGCGGCCAGAGATGGGCGACGGCGCCTAGATGATCTTCATGCGCGTGGGTGATCACGAGGCCACAAAGGCTCTTGTGGCGCTCCGCTATAAAAAGCGGGTCAGGCATGAGAATTTCAGCCTCAGGCGTATCGTTGCCCGAAAACCCGATACCGCAATCAATGGCCAGCCATTTGCCATTGAGGCAGTAAAGGTTGAAATTCATGCCGATCTCACCTGTCCCGCCCAACGGCAGGAATGCGAGACCCTTTTCAGTCACTGACATTCAAAATTCCTAAAAACAAACAAAAGAAATGCACCGTCATCCTGGTGCCGGAATGAATTCACTCGTCGAATTGCGCGCAGCCAACAGGCGCAAACCATCAAGCGTGAGAGTTGGAGCAACATGCTGGAACAGGTTTGTTCCCTCAGAGAAAAGCGGGGCCAGACCGCCCGTGGCGATCACCTTGATCGGGGTGGCCATCTCAAGCGCGATACGCGAGACGATCCCCTCGACAAGGCCGACATAACCCCAGAAAAGACCCGAACGCATGGCAACGGTTGTGCTGCGTCCGATGGCAGAGGAGGGTCGACCGACACTGATGCGTGGCAGGCGCGCTGCGGCCTGATGCAGGGCCTCGAGCGACAGATTGACGCCTGGAGCGATAGCGCCGCCGCAAAATGCGCCGTCCTCATCCACCACATCGAAGGTCGTGGCCGTGCCGAAATCGACCACGACGAGCGGCCCACCGTAAAAATGCTGCGCTGCGAGCCCGTTGAGACGACGATCAACTCCGACTTCCGATGGCGTATCGACCTTGAGAGGATAACCCCAGTCGAGCGCGGTATTGGCAATCAGGGGCTCGATATCCAGCCATTCGCGACACAGACGTCGGAGATGATAGAGCGCAGCGGGCACCACCGTGCCGATAATCGCGCGGGAAATCGCCTGAGGGCGCAGACCTGAGCGTTCGATCAGGCTCAGAAGCCAGACGGCATAATCGTCTGAGGTGCGCTGGTCATTGGTCGAAATACGCCAGGTGCCGCGCCATTCCCTGCCATCATGCACGGCAAAAACAATATTGGTATTACCGGCGTCGACAACGAGGAGCACAGACCTTCCTTCACCCAAGCAGTAGAATATCCCCCGCCGCGAACGTCTGAATCTCGTCCCGGTCAGTTTGGAGAAGTAACCGACCGCTCGCGTCGAGACCCGCGAAGAAACCCTCTATATAATCGGCACCCCTCTGAACCGCAAGCCGCGAGCCCGGCTCATGCGCCCGATCAAGCCAGGCCATGCGAACCGGCTCGAAGCCATCGCGCTCCCAACGATCGAGCCAGAGGCTGAATTGTTCGAGAATACGCGTGGCCAGATCTTCAGGGGCAATCCGGGCGCCAAGAGCTGCAACAGAGACCGTTTTCCGCCTTCGATCTCCGGGGCGGTCATGAGATTGGCGCCGATACCGGTGACGATCCAGGCAGAACCCGGCTCTCCACCCCGTTCGATCAGCACCCCACAAAGCTTGGCACCATCGCAGATGATGTCATTGGGCCATTTGAGCTGCAAACGCGCTTGAGGCAGACAGGATCTGAGCGCCTCATGCACCGCCACCGCTACCAAAAACGGCATGACCCGGACAAGCGTCTCTATCGCCTCATGGCGAAGCAGAAAGGAGAGTGAAAGATTACCTTCAGGCGCGGTCCAGGCGCGACCGCGTGTGCCCCTGCCCGCTGTCTGACGACGCGCAAGCACAGCGAGGCCGTTTGGGGCGCCTTCTTCGGCCTGATTTTTGCAGAAATCGGAGGTCGACCCGAGTGATTCATAGCACGTCAGGGACCAGGGGAAGCTCATAACTCTTCCTGATGCTGAGGAATGGTGGGCGATGACGGGATTGAACCGCCGACCCTCTCGGTGTAAACGAGACGCTCTACCGCTGAGCTAATCGCCCTCAGGACAGGAAGCGTCGAATCGCCGCCTGTCGTGGAAGTCGGGATACGTTAACTTACGGCATCCTTCAAGCCCTTGCCCGGACGGAAACGTACAGAAACCGACGCGGGGATGTCGATTTCTTCACCCGTGCGCGGGTTGCGGCCCTTGGCGGCCTTGCGCGTAGCGGTGGCGAAAGAGCCGAACCCGACCAGACGCACTTCCTGCTTGCGAGCCAGAGCTTCTTCGATACTGGCGAACAGGGCCTCGACCACGTCACCCGCCTTTGCCTTCGGCAGATCGGTCTTTTCGGCGACCGCTGCAATGAGCTCCTGTTTGTTCAGCGGCTTTTCCATCTCGTTCCCTTACAGAATCCCTGAAAATCCGACCCTTGATGGATCGCTCGGCTTGTCTTGCTGGGCACTATGAAGGCGTTTTTTGTTACGTCAACCGCGCAGATCACGACTGGGCGGCGCTATTTAACGCTTTAGTCGAGGCTGCGTCTTTCATGCCATGCCAAACAAAATGGCCGCCCCTTTCAGGGCGACCATCTTGCATAACCGTGTTTCCAGCTCGACACCTGGCGTCGGTAGCTGGAGGTGAGAGCAGCAACCATTCTTTACCTTCGCCCCGACCCGCCAGGCGAGACGCACAGCAGATCGAGGGCGATTTTAAAAACCTCAGTGCGGCAGCTGACTGGAAACTGCCCCAGTAGCGCGACCGGCAGGCACTTCCTCTTCCTCATCCCATTCGATTGCCTCTGGCGGACGAACAAGAGCTGCCGCCAGAACCTGATCAACATGAGAAACAGGAATGATCGTCAACGCCTCTTTGACGTTGTTCGGAATCTCGGCGAGATCCTTCTCATTATCCTTCGGAATGAAGACCGTCGCGATACCGGCGCGTGTCGCGGCGAGGAGTTTTTCCTTGAGACCACCGATTTCGAGCACACGGCCGCGCAGCGTGATTTCGCCCGTCATCGCCACATCGCGGCGGATGGGAATGCCGGTCATGACGCTGACGATCGATGTCGCCATGGCAACACCGGCAGACGGACCATCCTTTGGCGTCGCCCCTTCCGGCACATGCACATGAATGTCGCGCTTTTCGAAAATCGAAGGCTTGATACCGAAAGACTGCGCGCGTGAGCGGACGTAGGAGACAGCAGCAGAAACACTCTCCTGCATCACCTCACCCAGCTTGCCGGTCGCCTTCACGTGCCCCTTGCCAGGCAGGATCACGCTCTCGATGGTCAGGATCTCCCCGCCCACTTCGGTCCAGGCGAGGCCGGACACCATACCGACCAGATCTTCGGTTTCGGTCTCGCCATGCTTAAAGCGGCGCACACCCGAGAACTCACCCAGATTTTCCGGCGTCACGGCAATGGTCCCGACCGATGAGGTCACGAGACGCTTGACGACACGACGGGCAATCTTGGCAATTTCACGCTCAAGGCTGCGCACACCGGCCTCACGCGTGTAATGCTGGATCAGGCTGCGCAGCGCTGCATCGCTGATGGACCATTCATGCGGCTTGAGGTTATGTGCCTCGGCCTGCTTGCCCACCAGATGACGGCGCGCAATCTCGACCTTCTCGTCTTCGGTGTAGCCCGACAGACGGATGATTTCCATGCGGTCCAGCAAGGGCTGAGGCATGTTCAGACTGTTCGCCGTGGTGACGAACATCACGTCCGAAAGATCATAGTCGACTTCGAGATAATGATCGTTGAACGTGCTGTTCTGCTCCGGATCCAGCACCTCGAGCAGCGCCGAAGACGGATCGCCGCGCCAGTCGGAACCGAGCTTGTCGATCTCATCGAGCAGGAAAAGAGGGTTGGACGTCTTGGCCTTTTTCATGCCCTGAACGATCTTGCCCGGCATCGAGCCGATATAGGTGCGGCGATGTCCGCGAATTTCGGACTCGTCATGCACGCCGCCCAGCGACATGCGCACATATTGACGCCCTGTTGCCTTAGCGATCGACCGCGCCAGCGAGGTCTTGCCGACGCCCGGAGGGCCGACAAGGCACAGAATCGGCCCCTTGAGCTTCTGTGAGCGCGTCTGCACGGCGAGATATTCAAGGATACGTTCCTTGACCTTCTCCAGACCGTAATGCTCGGATTCAAGCACTTCTTCCGCCGCCGCGAAATCGCGAGAGACCTTCGAGCGCTTCTTCCAGGGGATACTCAGGATCCAGTCGAGATAGTTACGCACGACGGTGGATTCCGCCGACATCGGGCTCATGCCGCGCAGCTTGCGCAGTTCGCCCAGGGCTTTCTCTCGCGCTTCCTTGCTCAGCTTCGTCTTGACGATGCGCTCTTCGATCTCGGCCGTTTCGTCACGACCATCCTCGCCCTCGCCCAGTTCCTTCTGGATCGCCTTGAGCTGCTCGTTCAGATAATATTCGCGCTGCGTCTTTTCCATCTGCCGCTTGACGCGGTTACGGATCTTCTTCTCGACCTGAAGAACGCCGATCTCCTGCTCCATATGGGCAAAGACCTGCTCCAGACGATGGCTGACGGAGCCGCCCTCGAGGATATCTTGCTTCTCGGCGATCTTGAGATTCAGATGGCTCGCAATGGTATCGGCCAGTTTAGAGAGATCCTCGATCTGGTTGAGCGACACCATGACTTCGGGCGCGATCTTCTTGTTGAGCTTGATATACTGCTCGAACTGGGAGATCGCTGTGCGGCCGAGCGCCTCGACTTCGCTACCCGTCTCGGGTGCATCGGCGACTTCCTCGATCTCGGCCTCGAAATGGCCGTCGATATCGTGGAATTCTTTGATGCGCGCACGACGGATGCCCTCGACAAGCACCTTTACGGTGCCGTCAGGCAGCTTGAGCAACTGGAGGATCGTGGAGATCGTGCCGAAGCGATAGATGTCGTCTGCTGGCGGATCGTCCTGCGATGCATTCTTTTGAGCAACGAGCAGGATCTGCTTGTTGTCGCGCGTTACCGCTTCGAGAGCACGAACGGATTTTTCGCGACCGACAAAAAGCGGCACAATCATATGCGGGAAGACAACGATATCGCGCAGCGGCAGGACGGCAATCGTCTCGACTGGCTTCGCCTTGGCCTCTTCCGCCTTTGCTGCGGTGTTGAGCTTGCTCGCCGCAGTCTTCCTCTTTTTTTCACTCATGAAACTCTGATCTCCTTAAGGACGATCTCGGCAATGTCACCCGAAATTTGGCGTGAACGACGCCGCGTCTTTACTGCCGGGAAAGGCAGCTTCTTTTCATATGAGAACGAAGGACCGGGGCAGCAAGCCGGTCCTTCGTTTTTACGTCATGCCCCTCAGGCAGATTGCTCGGCAGGCTCACTGGCCTTGCCGTTGCCATAAACATAGACGGGTGCTGCACGGTTCTCGGCCACGTCCTTGTTGATGACGACCTCTTCGACCCCATCGAGACCGGCAGATCGAACATCGTGCCAAGCAGGATGGCCTCCATGATCGAACGTAGACCACGCGCGCCCGTCTTGCGGGCAATGGCGCGCTGGGCAATCTGGGTGAGCGCATCATCCGTAAACGTCAGGGCCACGCCTTCCATCTGGAAGAGACGCTGATACTGCTTCACCAGAGCGTTCTTGGGCTTGGAGAGAATGGCGACCAGTGTCTCCTCATCCAGATCCTCAAGTGTCGCCACGACGGGCAGACGACCGATGAACTCAGGGATCAGACCGAATTTGAGCAGATCTTCCGGCTCGACGTCATGCAACACCGCGCCGAGGCGACGGTCATCGGGATTCTGCACATCAGCACCGAAACCGATGCCCGAGCCCTTGCCACGTGCCGAAATGATCTTGTCGAGCCCCGCAAAGGCCCCACCACAGATGAACAGCATGTTGGTGGTATCCACCTGCAGAAACTCCTGCTGCGGATGCTTGCGCCCACCCTGAGGCGGAACGGAAGCAACCGTGCCCTCCATCAGCTTGAGCAGGGCCTGCTGCACGCCTTCGCCACTGACATCACGCGTGATCGACGGGTTGTCTGACTTGCGGGAAATCTTGTCGATCTCATCAATATAGACAATGCCGCGCTGGGCACGTTCGACATTGTAATCGGCCGCCTGCAGCAGCTTGAGAATGATGTTTTCGACGTCCTCACCCACATAACCGGCTTCGGTCAGGGTCGTTGCGTCGGCCATGGTGAAGGGCACATCGAGAATGCGCGCCAGCGTCTGGGCAAGCAGGGTCTTGCCCGTACCTGTCGGCCCGATCAGCATGATATTGGACTTTGCAATCTCGATATCGTTGCTCTTCTGGGAATGGGCGAGACGCTTGTAATGATTGTGCACAGCCACCGAGAGCGCGCGCTTGGCGATGAACTGGCCAATCACGTAATCATCGAGAACCTTGCAGATCTCCTTGGGAGTCGGCACCCCGTCTCGCGACTTCACAAGATGCGTCTTGTGTTCTTCGCGGATGATATCCATGCACAGCTCGACGCATTCATCGCAGATGAAGACGGTAGGACCGGCAATGAGCTTGCGCACCTCGTGCTGCGACTTACCGCAGAACGAGCAATACAGGGTGTTTTTCGAATCGCCGGTCTTGTTATTCATCGTTGCTCCTCCTCCCCGATCGGCTGGGCCATGCGACCTGACACGACAGGGGGAATTCCAAACTTAAGCCAGGCGATGAGAGCCCGGCAAGCCCCTCCGGCAAGAGGCAATGATTAGATACCTGAAGGCATTCGCGGGACAGGAACACCCCTGCTCCGCGTGAAGTCCGGCAGGAGGGCCGGACCTCACAACCGGGAGCAGGCTCAGCCCTGCTCGGAAATGCTCTTGGGACGCGCCTGCACGACTTCGTCGACCAGACCGAATTCCTTGGCTTCGTCAGCCGAGAGATAGGTATCGCGCTCGAGCTTCTGCTCGATCTCTTCGAGCGTGCGGCCCGTATGGCCACGATAGATCTCGTTCAGGCGCTTGCGGATTTCCAGAATCTCGCGTGCCTGGATTTCGATATCCGAAGCCTGCCCCTGGGCGCCGCCTGAAGGCTGATGCACCATCACGCGTGCATTTGGAAGGCAGAAGCGACGACCCTTTTCGCCCGCAGCGAGAAGCAGCGACCCCATCGAAGCCGCCTGACCGATGCAAACGGTGCTCACCGGGCAGCGGATATACTGCATGGTGTCGTACATCGCGAGACCGGCTGAAACAACGCCGCCAGGGCTATTGATGTAGAAAGAGATTTCCTTGCTCGGATTGACGCTCTCAAGATAGAGAAGCTGCGCCGAGATGACGGCGGCCACCTGGTCGTAAACCGGGCCGGTCAGGAAAATGATCCGCTCCTGAAGGAGACGGGAGTAGATATCGAAAGCGCGTTCGCCGCGTGACGTCTGCTCGACGACCATCGGTACGAGCGCGTTGTTGAAGATCTCGACAGGATCGCGATCCCTCATGGCCATTTCCGTTCCTAACTGCCACCGGCCCTCAACGGGCCGGTTTGTGACTTCTTCCATCTTGGTATGGCCACCATGAACGCCTAGAGCCCGTCCGTCAAAAAACGAACGGACTCCAAGAGTCGCGGTGCGAATCAAGCGATCAGAGATCAGCCGGGGGAATCTCGGCCAACTCTTCCGGCGTCACTTCCTTGTCGGTCACCTTGGCCAGCTCGATCAGATAATCGACGACCTTGTTCTCCAGGATCGGGCCACGAAGACCGTCGGCCGCCTGCGGATTCTTGCTGAAGAACTCGAACACGGCCTGTTCCTGGCCCGGATAGCGCATGGCTTCCTGACGAACGGCCTGCATCAGCTCTTCACGGGAGACCGTGATTTCCTTCGTGCGACCGATTTCGGCCAGCAGAAGGCCGAGCTTCACGCGGCGTTCCGCGATCTTGCGATAATCGGCGCGCAGGGTGTCTTCATCCTTGCCCGCGTCTTCCTCGTCCATTTCACCCGAAGCGCGATCCTGCTCGACGCGCTGCCAGATCTGGCCGAATTCGCTCTCGACCATGCTCTCGGGCGCTTCGAAAGCGGTCTTGCCCGACAGGGCATCCAGCAGCTCGCGCTTGATGCGCAGACGCGAAAGCTGGCCGTATTCGCCTTCTGCCTGCTTGACGATAATGTCACGCACCTGAGCGATGTTCTCGAAACCGATTTTCTTGGCCAGCTCGTCATCAAGTGCCGGGTCAACCGGGGTCTTGAGCGCATTCGCCTTGATGTCGAAGGTCGCTTCCTTGCCCGCCAGTTCCGCAGCCTGATACTCAGCGGGGAACGTGACGGTGATCACCTTCTCTTCGCCGGCCTTCATGCCTTCGAGCTGCTCGGCAAAACCGGGAATGAAGCCTTCGCCGCCGATCTCGACATTGACATCCTGCGCCGTACCGCCATCGAAAGGCGTGCCGTCGAGCTTGCCAACGAAATCGCAGTTGACAACGTCGCCCTGGCGGGCTGCGCGGTCTTCCTCGATCGTCTCGAAGCTGCGCTGACGCTTGGCCAGCTCTGCAAGAGCCTTGTCGATAGTCTCGTCAGCAGGCTTGGCCGTCAGACGGGTCAGCTCGAGACCGGAAAGATCGGGAACAGCGATTTCGGGCAGAACTTCCAGTTCGATCTTGAATTCGAGATCGCCTTCACCTTCGCCACCGGAAACCAGCTCGACCTTGGGCTGGACAGCCGGCCGCAGCTTGTTGTCATCCAGCACCTTGGTGGTGGTCTCGTTGACGACCTGCTCGAGGATCTCGCCATTCAGGGCGGCGCCATAGCGCTGCTTGACGAGCGATGCGGGCACCTTGCCGGGGCGGAAGCCGGGCAGGTTGATCGTGCGGCCGAGCTCGGCGAGACGAGCGGCGCGTCGCGCCTCCAGATCGCCAGCCGGCACAGTGACGGTAAAGCCGCGCTTCAGACCTTCGGATTGCGTTTGGGTAACCTGCATCTGTCAGGCGATCCTCTATTGACCGGGTTGCCATCGGGGCCCTGCACCCGGCTTCATCGCAGCACAGGCAAGGCAGGAAGCCCCGACTAAGGAGAAAATTTTTGGTACGGGCGGAGGGACTTGAACCCCCACGACTTGCGCCACCAGAACCTAAATCTGGCGTGTCTACCAATTCCACCACGCCCGCACACGCAGTCCAGCCGAAGCCGGACCGTCAAGCGCGCCGCTTTACAGCAAGATTTTCGATTTCACAAGCCAGCGCGATCGCCTTGGCACGTGCATCGCCCAGATGAGCGTCCAGCGCCTCGACAATCGGCCAGTTCCCAGCCCTCAATCCGGCCTCGCCATGCAGCCATGCCCCCGCACAGGCAGAGTCCCACGATGACATCCCGGCTGCCAGCATCGTCGCGATCACCCCCGCCAGCGTGTCGCCCGAGCCGGCTGTCGCCAATGACGGGCTCGCATGGTCGTTGAGCGCGACCCGACCATCCGGAGCGGCAATCACGCTGACGGCGCCCTTGAGCAGCACGACAGCACCCACGCGTTCTGCCGCCTCACGTGCCGCCGAGACAAGATCGTCACCGGGAGCGCCGAAGAGTTTGGTAAATTCTCCGATATGAGGCGTTATCACTGACACACCACGCAATTTCTCAGGGCAATTACCCGCCCAGCCCAGAGCGCCTGCATCGGCCAGAACAATCCGTTTGGCCGCAAGCAGAAGCGGCAGACTCGCCGCTACCTCGTCCTCCGTCAGACCCGGGCCGCAGAGCCAGACCTTGCGACGCTCATCCTTGAGCAATACCTGAAGCGGCGCGTCATCGATCACGAGGCCCGGCGCCCCCAGACGATAGGCGGCGGCGCCCTCTCCGGCGCTGATACGCACCAACCCTGCCCCGCTCGCCCGCGCCCCGGCGGCGGCCAGCCGTGTCGCGCCGGGCATGATTTGCCCAGCGCAGAGACTCACCACACCACGCCGATATTTATGATCTTCAGGCTCATGGCAGGCACATGCCAAAGACCGGGCCTGTTGAGCCAGATCCGTGGTTCAGCTTCGGCAAGGCACGCCTCGGGCATGCCGATGTCCGCGCAGACAAGCTCACCACCAATCTCTCTGCCAGGATAAAGCACATGACCCGGCTTGGGCCGCACGAAGGTCACGCTCATGCGGTAATCCGGCCCCTGTACAAGAGCCGCCCCGGTCGCGCCACTGACCGCGCTCGGCAGATCGACAGCCACCAGAACACGAGCCGCCGACAGAACCTGCATCACCTCGGGCGCTGGCGGTCGGTCGAGCCCCGCGCCGAAAACCGCGTCGATCACCAGATCGGCTCGACGGGCATTTTCGGCCGTGAAAGACGTTCGGCGCCCCCGATAGCGCGACGATGCCTCGAATGCCGCGCTCCCCTGACGGGGCGGCGCAAGCGAGGCTATCTGAACCGGCCAGCCCGCACGCTCGAGATAACGCGCTGCCACATAACCATCGCCGCCATTATTGCCTGGACCGCACAGCACAAGCACGCGACACGGCGCAAAACGTGCCCTGACTGCCTGTGCGACCGTCCAGCCTGCACGATCCATCAGCGTGCCGATTCCGATCGTCTCGCTCGCCTTCTCGTCCATCACCCCATATTGCGCCGGCGTGGGCAGGGAAAAACGCAGACTCGGCTTCATGATCGTTACACTCCGTGGTTGATGATTTCGCGCATACTGCTAGGGAACGTCGCACAACCTTCCGGTATTCCTGATCCCGCGCTTTTTAGGCCGCGATCCTATGCTGGACCTGATCTCTGGTGGAGAAGACATGTCGAACCCGTTTCTCTGGAGCGTGATCCTCGCGCTGCACCTGCTCTGCATGGCCTACTGGATTGGCGGCGGTCTCTATGCCGCGATAGTCAGTCGCTCCACCGTTGCCCTGCTCGAACCGGCACAGCGTCAGAACGTGCAGATCCAGCTGATCGCCCGCTATTTCCGCGC
This sequence comes from Asaia platycodi JCM 25414, assembly GCF_000614545.1. Classification (GTDB taxonomy): domain Bacteria; phylum Pseudomonadota; class Alphaproteobacteria; order Acetobacterales; family Acetobacteraceae; genus Asaia; species Asaia platycodi. Next base: position 175,937 of record NZ_BAKW01000003.1, read on the forward strand.
CTTGCTGCATATCGTGCCGACAGCGTTGGTAACAGGCTGGCTTCTGGTGCTCCATATGGGGGGATTCGGCGCAATGAGCCTGCCGATCAACATCATGCAGGGCCTCGCACTGATCATGGCGCTCATTTTCGTCAATGCATATTTCGGTCCATTCCAGACCCTCCGCCGGGCGATCCGCCCGCAGCCCGCGCTTTTCGCCAAGGTGCGCCAGCGCGTTATCGTCATGGTAGCAGTCGGTGTCCTGACCGTTTTCTTCGCAGCCATGGGCGGCAATATCTGACGTTACCCGCGCTCGATCCGGCCAAGGTCAGGAAAAAACGCGTCATTCTGCGCGTTATTGTGTCCAAGCGCCGGAAAATCTTGCCTTTTGCGGTATTTCAAGATAACGCACGGGCGATTGGCCACCGCTCTGCGCTTGCCCAGCTTCAGCGAGGCAATGCCTGAGCGCCGCATCTTTTCTAGACCTCCATAGTTATCAGAGAGCAGTTTGACCGCAAAATCGACCGCAGGTTCGGCAAAAACCTCCCCCGCACGCAAGAAACGTTCCTCTTCCAAGGCGGAGAATGGTGTGGTGGAGTCCGTGGCGGAAGCGCCGCCGCGCGACATCCAGTCCGAGATTTCCGCCGCCGAAACTCCGGCCAAGGCGAAGCGCGGCCGCAAGCCGCAGGTCAGCGTCACTGCACCGAAACCAGCTGCCGCCAAGGTCGCGCGCGTCAGGACGGCAGCTGCCAAGCCAGTCGCAGAAAAGCCTCTCGAGCCTGAAAACAGGGCTGCCACCGAGACAGAACAGCCTGTCAAGCGTGGGCGCGGTCGCCCGCGCAAGAACCCCGTTGCGGCTGTCGTGAGCGAAGCTGCTGCCAATGAAATCACGGCCCCGGCGGAAATGCCAAAGCCCAGGCGCGGTCGCAAGCCAGCCAGCAGCGTAGCCCCGGTCGAAAAACCTGTCGCGGCCAAGCCCGCTGCTCGCAAGACCCGCGTCAGCACCAAGGTCGAGCCAGTGGCCGCAGAGCCCGCCGCCCCTGTTCTCGAAGCCGTTGCCCCACCCGCAGCGCGCAAGCGCACGCCGCGCAGCACGACCAAGGCTGAGACCCGCACCCAGGCAGTGAGCGACGCGGCTGAAAAAGTCGCTGCGCAGGATAATGCGCCGGTTGTCGAAGCCGCGAAGGCCGAGCCTGCATCCGGAGCCGATGCCCCTGCGAAGCACGGGCGCCGCAAGCGTGGCCCGTCGCCCAGGACGGCTCCTGCTGCCGAGGCTGTGGCAGAAGCTGGAAATGCGCCCGAAGCCGATCCGGCCATGAAAGCCATCGTCGAGGCGCCCAAGCCGCTCTTCTCCGAGCTTGGCCTGTCGGGGCCGATCATGCGCGCCATCGAAGAGATGGGCTACGAACATCCGACACCGATTCAGGCTCGGGCCATTCCGGTCGTGCTGAAGGGTCAGGACGTGCTCGGCGTTGCTCAGACAGGCACAGGCAAGACGGCCTCTTTCACCCTGCCAATGCTGGAGCGCCTCGCCGGTTCGCGCGCCCGCGCTCGCATGCCGCGCTCGCTGATTCTGGAACCGACGCGCGAACTGGCGCTCCAGGTTGCCGAGAACCTTGCCCTTTATGGCAAGCATCTGCGTCTGAACCACGCGCTTCTTATTGGCGGCGAAAGCATGGCCGATCAGCGCGCCGTGCTGAACCAGGGCGTCGATATCCTGATTGCCACGCCGGGTCGTCTCATGGACCTGTTCGATCGCGGCGGCCTGCTTCTGACCCAGACCGGTATTCTCGTGATCGACGAGGCTGACCGCATGCTCGATATGGGGTTCATCCCCGATATCACGCGGATCGTCTCAATGCTGCCGGTCAATCGCCAGACCCTGCTCTTCTCGGCCACGATGGCACCGGAAATCCGCACTCTGGCCGATCAGTTCCTGCATCTGCCGGAAGAAATCACGGTGTCGCGCCCGTCATCCGTCGCGACGACCATTGAGGAAGCGCTGCTGGTTGTCGACGAACACGACAAGCGCCGCGTTCTGCGCAAGCTGCTCAAGCGCGAGAATGTTCAGAACGCTATCGTGTTCTGTAACCGCAAGCGCGATGTCGATGTTCTCCACAAATCCCTGCACAAGCACGGCTTCTCGGTGGGCCATCTGCACGGTGATCTGGCGCAGTCGCTGCGCTTCAAAACGCTTGAGCGTTTCAAGACTGGCGAATTGCAGATTCTCGTCTGCTCCGACGTCGCTGCGCGCGGCATCGATATCGGCGGTCTGTCGCATGTCTTCAATTTCGACCTGCCCTTCAATGCCGAGGATTACATCCATCGCATCGGCCGCACCGGGAGAGCAGGCAAGACGGGTCATGCTTTCAGCCTTGCCTCGCCGCGTCAGAAACTGCTGGCCGAAGCCATCGAAAAGCTGAAGCACGCGCCGATTCCGATGATTGAGATTGACGGAATCGAGACCCTGCCCTGGGCCGATCCGGAGCAGGAAGGCGCACAGCCCGAGCGTCGCGACCGTCGTGGCAAGGAGCGTGACGGACGCCAGAACCGTCATGGTGAGAACCGTGACCGTGGTGACCGTGGTGACCGTGGTGACCGTGGTGACCGTGGTGACCGTGGTGACCGTGGTGACCGGCGTGTGGCCAGCGAGACGGCGCGTCAACAGCCCCGTGACAAGGCTGAGGCGAGCGGTGTCTCCATTGCGCCGACCATGCCATTCGATCACGACGCTCCGCGCACCGGCTTTGGCATGATACACCTGCCTTCATGCTTCTGCCCCGCCGCAACCGGAGAGCTGAAAATGACGACCAGATCGGGCCGATCCAGCATCGTGGCACTGTCTGAGTTCTGATGGCCTCCCTTATCGAGACGAAAGTTCTCTCTTTCGGCGCGAATGGCGACGGGCTTGTTCTGATCGAGAACAAGCCGCCTACGTTCCGGAGACCGTTCCAGGCGACACGCTCAAGCTACGTTATGACGACTCCCGCCATGTCGAGCTGATCGATCTGGTCGCCCCCTCACCTGACCGCGTTACCCCTGTCTGTTCCCTGTTCGGGAGTTGCGGCGGCTGTGCGATGCAGACGACGGCACGCCCTGCCTTGCTGGACTGGAAAATCGGTCTCGTACGTCATGCCCTGCTTCGTGCCGGATTCGAGACGCTGCCGTACTTCGAGTCGATGCAGGTCCCAGCAGAAAGCCGTCGTCGGATCGATCTCGCCTTCCAGCGCCAGCCGGGCAAGATTGCCCTTGGGCTGCATCGCCGCCATGGTGACGTAGTGGACATGACCGAATGCCACGTGATCGAACCCGCGCTTCTGGCGCTGCTCGATCCGTTGCGTGAGGTTCTGGGCTCGCTTGGTGCTGTTACGGGCGGCGGCGATCTGCAGATCAATCTCTATAGCTCCGGGCCGGATCTCCTGATCGCCACTGATGCGGCGATGGTCCCGACCGACCGGGTCAAGCTGGCCGCCTTCGGCCGTGCGCACAAGATCCCACGCATTTCCTGGCGATCGAAGCGTCGTCCAGCCGATGGCTTCGAAATCGTTGCCCAGCAGGGCCCGGTGTTTCACGCCTTCGGTGCGGTCAAGCTCACGCCACCGCCCGGCGGCTTTCTGCAGGCGACCGAGCAGAGCGAAACGGCCATTGCCGATTCCGTGCTCGCGGCTCTACCCGCCCTGAACAGACGCGATCCGATTATCGAGCTGTTTGCCGGCTTCGGCACGCTGACCGTTCCGCTCGCGCAAAAAGGTCGCGTTCTGGCCTATGAAGGCCATTATGACGCGATCGCGGCGCTCAAATCGGGCGCGGTCGGCCAGCGTATCGAGACGGCTCATCGCGATCTCACACGCCAGCCGCTGATCGCGAAGGAATTTGCGAAGGCACGCGTGATCGTTCTCGACCCGCCCCATGCAGGGGCCCTGTCGCAGATGGATCATATCGCGCGCTCGGACGTGGAAGACATCATCTATGTCAGCTGCAACCCGCAGGCGCTGCAGAAGGACGCAGCACTTCTGGCCAAGGCGGGTTACGAGGTGCTGTCTGTCTCGGTCATCGACCAGTTTCTGTGGTCGACCGAAGTCGAAGCCGTGGTGAGCTTCACGAAAAGCAAAAAGAGGCTTTCACGTCGTCAGACGTGAAAGCTTTCGCCGCACCCGCAGCGGCCTTTTTCATTCGGATTGGTGAAGGTGAAGCCGGATTCGAGATCCTTGATCTCGTAATCCATCACCGTCCCGATCAGAAACAGCGTGGCCTTGCGGTCGACAAGCACCTGTAATCCGTGATCGGTCACGCTCTCATCACCCGGCGAAGCGCTTTCGACAAAGCTCATGTCATAGGACATGCCTGAACAGCCGCGGGTGTTGACGCCGATACGCAGGATCTGCCCCTTATTGGCGCCCTCATAAAGCTGCTTCAGGCGCTTTGCGGCACGCTCGGTCATCTGCATCAGGGGCGGCAATGCCCGCTTGACGGGCGATGGGGCGGTCTGTGTCTCGCTCATGGCTTTTCTTCCCCGTTCAGAACATGTTCAGCGCAAGACGCGCATCGTCACTCATGCGGCTCATATCCCAAGGCGGATCCCAGACGATCACGACACTGGCCTTGTTGACACCGGGCAGAGCCGCCACAGCTTCGCGCACCTGCTCAGGCAGTTCCTGCGCGCTCGGACAATTCGGCGCCGTCAGGGTCATTTCGATATCGACCCGACCGTCATCATGCAGGTCGATCGCATAGATCAGGCCGAGCTCGTAGATATTGACCGGAATTTCAGGGTCATAAACGGTCGCAATAGCCGAAATGACACTATCTTCGTCCGGCACCCCCAAAGACGCGGCCTCAGGGGCACCATCTTCAGCCGAGGCGCCGAGCGGTCTGGTCAGGATATGGTTTTCATCAGTCATGAGAGGCCCTCCCTGTATCAGACCAGCATCTGCCGGGCGCGTGACACGCCCTTGACCAGTGCATCGATATCGTCACGTGTCGTGTAAACGCCGAAGCTCGCCCGCGCCGTCGCCGTAAGACCGAGACGGCGGATAAGGGGCTCAGCGCAATGCTGTCCGGCGCGGATCGCAATACCCAAGCGGTCCAGCAGCACTGCGAGATCATGTGGGTGCGCCCCTTCCACAATGAAAGAGACCACACCGCCCTGTTCTTTCGGTGCGCCGACAAGACGCACGCCTTCGCAGGCACCGAGCGTCTCACGGGTATAGGCAACCAGCGCTTCTTCATGCGCCGTAATCGCCTCGGCACCGAGCTCTTCCATGAACGAGAGCGCTGCACCCAGACCGATCACCTCGATGATCGGCGGCGTGCCTGCCTCGAATTTATGCGGTATTTTCGCCCAGGTCGATTTCTCGAAGCTGACACTCTCGATCATCTCGCCACCGCCCAGAAAAGGCGGCATGGCATCGAGTAGCTCGGCCTTGCCCCAGAGCAGACCGATGCCGGTCGGCCCGTAGAGTTTGTGCCCGGTGCAGACAAAAAAATCGGCGTCCAGATCCTGCACGTCAATGGCACGATGCACCGCAGATTGCGACCCGTCGAACAGGATACGCGCCTCGTGACGATGGGCGATATGCGCCAGCTCTTTCGCCGGGGTCAAGGTGCCAAGCACATTGGACATATGGGTGATGGCAACAAGACCGACACGCCCGTCTTCGAGCAGGGCCTCATAGGCCTCGAGATCGAGATCGCCCTGCTCGGTGATCGGTGCGACGCGTAGCTCGATCCCGGCACGATCACGCAGCATCTGCCAGGGAACGAGATTGGAGTGATGCTCCAGTTCGGAAATCAGAACGGCCTGACCCGGCCTGAGCAGCGCCCCGAAAGAATGCGCAACGAGGTTGATCGCCTCAGTGCTGTTACGCGTAAAGATGATCTCGTGACGATCAGGCGCATTCAGGAAGCGGGCAGCCTGCGTGCGTACCGATTCATAGGCTTCGGTCGTGCGCTCGCTCATCCAGTGCAGCCCGCGATGAATATTCGCGTATTGGTGCTGCATGGCCTGCGCCATGGCGTCGATGACGCAATCGGGCTTTTGCGCCGAGGCGGCACTATCGAGAAAAACGAGCGGACGCCCATGCACGGTTTCCGACAGGATCGGAAACCGGCTGCGCAGCGTCGCGAAGCGGTCGAGAACGTTGTTCGAGGTCATCATGCCTCTCTTTTCTGCCACCAGGCCTCGACACGCTGGTCAAGCAGCGCGTAAGCCGCTTCATCCGTTACCAGAGCCAAAGCGTCGAGCAGGAAGGCGCGCACCAGAATGGCGCGGGCCTCGGCATGCGGGATACCTCTGGCACGCAGATAGAAGAGCTGCTCGTCATCGAGCGCGCCGACCGTCGCGCCATGACTGCATTTGACATCATCGGCGTAGATCTCGAGCTCTGGCTTGCTGTCGATCTGTGCTTTCTCCGACAGGAGAAGCGCCTGATTCATTTGATAGCCGTCCGTCTTCTGGGCAACGCGATCGACATAGATCTTGCCCTGGAAAACGCCATGACCTGCATCCATCAGCACGTTCTTCACCGTCTGGCGCGAATTGCAATCCGGTGCGGCATGGGTAATGACCGAAGTCAGATCGGCATGCTGCGTGCCCGCCAGAAGCTGGGCCGCGTTGACATGCACGATGGCATGCTTGCCATCCAGATGAGCCAGCACTTCATGACGGGAGAGCTTTGCCCCGAGTGTCAGGGTGAAGCTGTCATAAGTGCCATGCTCGGCAATCTGCGCGTTGACCAAGGCGAGATTGGTCGCCTCGATACTGTCCTGCTGCACGCGCAGATGGGTTAGATGCGCCTTTTCAGCCACCGAAACCGTCAGGCTCGGATTAGCGAGATACGCCCCCTCACCCGACTGGATATCGAGCAACGTCAGTTTCGCTCCGGCCTCCAGCGTGATCTGATGCGCAAGATGCGTCGAAACCTTGCTCGCACTGGTCACCAGAGAAACAAGCGCAATCTGCCCGGCATCCACACCCGCCGCCACGCGCAGGGCGAGCCCAGGCTGCTGCATGGCGTTATTGAGCACGCTTAGGGGGCGATCGGCCAGAAGAGGCACGGCCAGATCGGTTGTCTCGACCGCATCCGGCAGGCTGGTCAGGGCAGAGACCGCAACGCCATTGACGAAAACGACGCGATGGCCTTCCAGCGCCTCAGGGGCCAGACGAGCAAGGAGCGCCTTGGCGTCCTCAGCCGACACGGCCTCAGGAGCGGCAAAGCCGGTCTTGTCGAGTTCGCGTAGGGGCGTGTAGCGCCACGCCTCGAGGCGACGCTGGGGCAGGCCGTGACGCTGCAACAGGCTGCGCGCCTCGCCTTGATGCGCCCGCGACAGAAAGGAGTCGATCGCGGGAGAAATAGCGGTCGCGCCGCTCATGCCACCGCCTCGAGATATTGCTGATAGCCCTGCGCCTCAAGGGCGAGCGCCACTTCGCCACCGCCGCTATGAATGATCTTGCCCTTGGCCATGACATGCACGCGATCGGGCTTGATGTAATCCAGCAGACGCTGATGATGGGTGATGATCAGGCCGAGAAATCGGGGCCACGCAGGCTATTCACACCCTCTGCCACGATGCGCAGCGCATCGATGTCCAGACCGCTATCCGTCTCGTCGAGAATAGCGAATTTCGGGCGCAGCATACGCATCTGCAGCACCTCATTGCGCTTCTTTTCACCACCGGAAAAGCCGACATTAACGTTGCGCTTGAGCATGTCGTCAGACATGTGCAGGTGCTTCGTCTCGGCACGAACGGCCTTGAGGAAGCCCACGGCATCGAGTTCTTCTTCCTTGCGGGCGCGACGCACGGCGTTGACGGCGGTACGCAGGAAATTGGCGTTATTCACACCCGGCAGCTCGATCGGCGCCTGAAACGCCAGGAACACACCAAGCGCTGCGCGCTCTTCAGGCTCAAGCGCCAGAAGGTCTTCACCGAGAAATTCGGCGCTGCCACCTGTGACTTCATAGTCTTCACGACCCGCCAGCACGTAGGAGAGCGTCGACTTGCCCGAACCGTTCGGCCCCATGATCGCATGGATCTGGCCCTTGGGGACTTCGAGGTCGAGACCGCGCAGAATCTCCTTAGGGGTTCCGTTATCGTCGATCTGCGCACAGAGACCGGAAATTTTCAGAAAATCATTCATGATGCGGCTCTTTACCCGACGCTACCTTCAAGACTGAGTTGCAGGAGCTTCTGAGCTTCCACTGCAAACTCCATGGGGAGTTCCTTCAGGACATCCTTGCAGAACCCGTTGACGATGAGACCCACAGCATCCTCTTCTGACAGGCCACGTGACCGGCAATAGAAGAGCTGGTCTTCAGAAATCTTCGAGGTAGTCGCCTCATGCTCGACGCGCGCCGTCATGTTGCGGTTCTCGATATAGGGCACCGTGTGCGCGCCACACTGATCGCCGATCAGCAGACTGTCGCATTGCGTGAAATTACGCGCGCCGCGTGCCTTGGGCATCATGCGCACCAGACCGCGATAGGTGCTGTCAGAGTGACCGGCGGAAATGGTCTTCGCGATGATGGTCGAGCGCGTATTGGGCGCCAGATGGATCATCTTCGTGCCGGTATCGGCCTGCTGGCGGTTATTGGTGACGGCCACCGAGTAGAACTCGCCCACCGACCCCTCGCCTGCCAGAATGCAGGAAGGATATTTCCAGGTGATGGCCGACCCCGTCTCGACCTGCGTCCAAGAGATCTTGGCATTGCGGCCGCGACAGGCGCCGCGCTTGGTCACGAAATTATAAATGCCGCCCTTGCCGTTCTCGTCGCCCGGATACCAGTTCTGCACGGTGGAATATTTGATCTTGGCGTCGTTCATCGCCACCAGTTCGACCACAGCCGCGTGAAGCTGGTTTTCATCGCGCATGGGCGCCGTGCACCCTTCAAGGTAGGATACACTCGCCCGATCTTCGCAGATGATCAGCGTACGCTCGAACTGCCCCGTATTGCGCGCATTGATGCGGAAATAGGTCGACAGCTCCATCGGGCATTTCACTCCCTCAGGCACGTAGACGAACGACCCATCGGTGAACACTGCGGAGTTGAGCGCCGCGAAGAAATTATCGCTTACCGGCACAACCGAGCCAAGATAGCGCTTCACCAGTTCGGGATGCTCGCGAATGGCATCGGAGATCGGGCAGAAAATAACCCCGGCCTCCTCAAGCGTCTTGCGGAACGTGGTCACGACCGACACTGAGTCGAACACGGCATCGACGGCTACCGGCAGACGCGCTTCCTGCTCACCTGCGCCTTCGACGCCGGCCAGAATGGCCTGTTCATGCAGCGGTATCCCGAGCTTTTCGTAGGTACGCAGCAATTCCGGGTCGACTTCTTCAAGCGATTTCGGGCCGGGCTTGCTTTTCGGCTCGGCGAAGTAGAAGGCGTCCTGATAATCGATGGCCGGATATTCCGGCTTCTGCCAGCTGGGCTCTTCCATCGCCTGCCAGGCGCGAAACGCCTGCAAACGCCAGTCGAGCATCCATTCAGGCTCCTGCTTGCGCGCGGAGATGAACCGGATGGTTTCTTCGCTCAGCCCTTTCGGCGCGAATTCCATCTCGATATCGGTCTCGAAACCCCATTTATAGGTCGACTGACCGAGCGTTTCGACGGCTTCACGGGTTTCCGTTACGGCTGGCATCTCATCCCTCCCTGGCAGGATGATGATCATGAGCGACGCAGCGCGACGCAGGCGCAAAACCGCCTGTCAGATGCGCACGACTCATATCGTCAAGATTGATGGATTCGAGTGTGGAGCGGATGGCCTTGTTCACCATGTCCCATTGACCGGATGAGAGGGCGCAGAGCGATTTCGCCTCGCAAACCCGCCCCTCGACGCAGGCGGTCAACGCAATCGGCCCGTCGACCGAGGTAATGACTGCGGCAATCGAAATTTCGGAAAGCACGCGCGAGGCGATAACCGCCCCTCGCGCCACGGTGCGATGCGACCAGACCGTCAGCGGCCAGGCCCTTGAGCAGCTTGGCAACGGTCGGCTCCGGCACGCCAGTCGCCCCCGCAAGGGCGGTAGCTGTGACGAGCGAGTCCTGTTGGCCAAGCTGCACGAGCAGAACCGTTGCGTAATCAGCGAGTTTCGATAACCTGAGCATTGTGCTCCCTCGATCAGTCCCGCATGGACAGAAATTAAAGACCTAAATGGTGCTATTTTTAGTAGCAGATGCGCGCTGAGGGCCTCTGCGTCAACCCTTTTCGCCACCTGTTACAAAGAGATAAACTCTGCCTAGCCGAGATGGCCGAAGCAGAGCCGCATGAGCATGTCCAGAACCGCGCCGACGACGAAACCAACCAGCGTGCCATTGATACGGATATATTGCAGGTCACGCCCCACACGCTGCTCAAGCCGCGCTGATAGCTCTGTTGGGTTCCACCGCTCCATGACCGAGGCGATATAGGCCGCAAGCTTGTCGCGCAATGAGGGCAGTATGCGCACGAGGGTCGTTCTGAGCGTCTGCTCCAGGCGGGCCCGCATCGCAGGATCATGATCTAGCTGATCGGCCAGGCTGAGCAGAGCCGCTTCGATCACGCTACGGCTCCACCCCTCTTCAGAGGCAAGGTCAGCTTCTGCAATCCCTCTGAAACGCTGCCAGATTTCCTTCCACCAGAGCTTCAGGCTGTCATGCCCCAGATAACCCGACATCGCATCGCCAAAACGCGCCCGACGTTCAGGGTCCTGTTCCAGCCGGTCGATTTCCTGCCTGATCCAGCCGGTAAAACCCTCACGCAGTTCCGAATCCTGCGGATCCACCCGGTCCAGTTCGAGATAGAGCGCCGTTATGACGCGATTGGCGACGGAAGGACCGATGGCCCAGCCAATCATGCGCCCTCCCTGCTCGCGTACACGCTCTTCAATGAAGCTGCGGAGCGTGGCCTCGCGCTTTTGCACGCCCCCCTTGAAGCGCTCGAGCAGCGCGGACAGGACCTCCTGATGCAGCTCGTTATCAACCAGCGCCCTGAGCGCACGCGTCACGACCTTGATGGACGCCTCGCCCCGAGCCAGCACCGGCAGCGCCTTGCCTATAGCTGCGGAGGCACGCCCATCTTCCAGTCGGTCGAGCATGTCGGGCACGCTGCGACGGAGCGCTGCCGCCGTTGCATTGGCCGTGCGCGGCTGACGCAGCAGATTGGCGAGAATACGCGCCACATCGGCTGAAGCCAGGGCACGGCCTGCATCTTCTTCCGTAAAGAACTGCGTTGAGACGAAACGCCCCAGCGCGCGCGCCAGACGTCGCTGCTGACGAGGCAGCACGGCCGTATGCGGAATGGGTAAGCCGAGCGGGTGTCTGAACAGGGCCGTGACGGCAAACCAGTCCGCAATGCCACCAACAACGCCTGCCCGCGCGCCGGAGCGCAGCACTTCAAGCAGGAAATTGTCCTTCACCAGCCCCATGGCGGGCAGACCGGCGGAACAGACCATCAGCCCGCCCATGGAGACAAGCAGCCCTCCCGCCAGACGCCGCGAGGCTCTCAACCCGGCAAGCGCCTCTGCCTCCGAGGCACCGCTCTCTGCCGGGCGCTCTGTACCGGGGGAATTATCGGAATTCGGATGATGCATTCCCAACCGATTATCATCACTCGGATAAAAAGTCCTGCACCTCCCGCGATCCTCCATTGCCATCATGTCTTTGGCATGGAAAACCAAACGCAGCCCGTGACCCGAATTCAAGCGAGAGTGCCTTGTCCAATACCGCGCCGCATCACGCCCCTGACGGAACGCCCGCCCAGAAGGCGGATCAGAAACCTGCCGCCATCGCCAATGAGGCGTCGTTTTTGCCGAGCGTCTGACAGGCGAGATGCAGGCGCTCCAGGATCGCGCCGCGCATGAGCGCCACGCCCCCGATCCTATCGAGACGCTTTCGAGTGCGATCGGTGACGAACTGATAGACGGCGCACTTTCGGTCGCGACGCTTGAAAACGCTGTGCGCGTGCTCCGCGACGGCAATCTCAAAGAGCGCGCCGCGCGTCTGCGCAGCTATGTCGGCCTCAAGGATGAGGCAGGCCCCGAGGACCGTCTGGATGAGGCGGCGCGCAGGACGGTCGAAAGCTGCGACACGGTCGAAGGCTGATCGCCAAACTCTCGCGCCCCGGTTTCGCGGCGGTCTTCACGGCTCATCCGACCTTCGCTCTAGCTGATAATGTCTATCGCCACATTGTCGAGATGGCGACAGACCCCAGCCATCGCCTGCCCGAGCTGAAATCGCATCGCCGCGAAGCGGCGCCCACTTTGGCCCATGAACAAAATCTGGCGCTCACCGCCATTCTGCGCGGGCGCGATGCGCTCGACATCTTCAATGCCTCCATTCTGAAGCACGCCGCCGCACGCTGGCCCGATCAGGAAGCCGCACTCGCCGCGTTCGATATCAGAACCCTCATTCTGGCCACCTGGGTCGGGTTCGACACGGATGGTCGCAGCGATATCCACTGGTGGGACACACTGCGCATCCGCCTTGCGCTGAAACGCACGCAGCTCGAGCGCCTGCGCACGCAGCTCGAATCCCTGCTTCCGCAATGCTCGCAACTTGTCGCACGCATCGATGTCGCGCTCGGCGCGGTGAAGGAGCAGGAAGCTGCCTGCCCCGACCAGCAGCGTCATGATGCTACCGCCATCGCCGCCTTCGCCCAGACGCTGGTCAGCCGGCGCGAAGCCGCCCTCGCCTCCGCCGAGACGCTGGCTCCGCTTTTCGACGAAGCGCTCTCTCTGCTGGAAGGCCCGAAACGCGCGGCGCTGCTGACCGCACGTTCCGGCTTCATGGCGCATGGTCTGGGCGCGGCTCATATCCATACCCGCCTGAATGCGACCCAGATCTACAATGTGGTGCGTCATCGCCTCGGTATTGAAGACGACCCCACCATACCGTCGCGTCGTCGGCTTGTTCTGTCGCAGATCAACGATGCCCTCGAATCGCTGAAAGCCCCGATCCCGGTCGATTTCGGGGCGCTGATGATGGAGCAGTCTTCTGCCGGTCGTCTGATGATGACCATGGCGCAGATTCTCAAGCATATCGATTGCGGCACACCGATCCGCTTCCTGATTGCCGAAACCGAAAGTGGCTACACGCTGCTCGCCACGCTCTGGCTGGCGCGTCTGCTCGGCATCCGTGACGATCAGATCCAGATCTCTCCGCTTTTCGAGACGCAAAGCGCGCTCGAACATGGCGAGATCATTCTCGAAGAAGCGTTCCGCTCCCCGCATTGGCGCGACTACATCCGCAATAATGGCCGTCTCTGCCTGCAATTCGGCTATTCGGATTCGGGCCGTTATATCGGTCAGCTCGCCGCGACCAACCTCGTCGAGCGCCTGCGCCTGCGTACACTGTCGCTCATGCAGAAACACGGCATGAAGGACATCGAACTCGTTCTGTTCGATACGCATGGTGAAAGCATCGGACGCGGCGCTCATCCGTTCAGCCTGTCGGATCGCCTCAGCTATTTCTCGCCCGACCATACGCGCGGTCTTTTCGCCAAGGCCGGTATCAGCCTGCGTGAGGAAGCGGCGTTTCAGGGTGGCGATGGCTACACGCTGTTCGGCACGGCCCCGCTTGCCGCCTCGACCATTGCAACGCTTGCCGAGCATCTGACGCGGCCGCTTTCGAGCGCGCGCGATCCGATCTATGACGAACCTGACTTCTCGTCGGATTTCTTCTCGACCATTGCGCTCGACATGAGCAGCCTTGTCGAAGATCCTGGCTATGCCGGGCTTCTTGGCGCGTTCGGTCCGGCGCTGATCGACAAATCGGGCTCGCGCCCCTCTGCCCGACAGGGCGATGGCATCAGCGTGACGCGCATCACCCATCCGAGCCAGCTGCGCGCCATTCCGAATAACGCCATTCTCGAACAGCTTGGCTGGTGGACGAATGTGCTGCAGGGTTTTGGCACGGCCGCCTCGCGTCATCCCGAAACCTTCGAAAAGCTAGCTCGCAGCAGCCGCCGCTTCGGCCTTGCGCTCGATTTCGCCCGTCAGGCGGCCGCGCATTCCGATATCGGTGCCCTGCGCGGTATCGTGCGGCTGCTCGACCCCGGCACCTGGCTCGATCGCGCAGCTTCGGCCCGCAACGAAGCACAGCGTAGCCAGCACCTCGTTCTGGCGAGCGGACTCGAGGGGCTGGAATTCTGGCGCAGCCTGCCCGCCATGTTCCGGCGCATTCAGGCCGATCATATCGCGCTTGAATCGGTGTGGAGCCATACTCTCAAAATGAGTGCGCAGGAGCGCACGCTGCATGCGATCCGTCATGCCGTAATCGGCCAGATCTGGCTTCTCGCCACGCGCATCCCCTATTTCAGCCCGCGCAATGACATCAATCGCGAGACGCTGCTGAAGCTGGTCCTTCAGCTTGAAATCCCGGCTGTGCTCAAACGGCTGTCGGAGATTTTCCCGCAATCGGCAGGCATGGTAACCGATCTCGATTTTCACGAGCCAAGCGGCCCGCGTGACGATCACGGCTTTACCCGTGAGCATGAAGATATCTTTGCCCCCATGGCGCGTCTTTTCGCCGTGCTGCGCGAAATCAGCGTGGCCGTCATGCACGCCAACGGCTCATTCGGCTGAGGGGCAGCAGCCGCATGAACAGAAAGAGAAAGCGTCTTCTCCTGTCTCTCTGCGGCCTGTTCGCCATGCTGGGGGCTTACCCGGCACAGGCCAGCCCCTTACCTGCGCTCAAGCCTTTGACTCTGGGTGACGGTGAGACAAAGCTCACCTTCACCAGCGCGCTCGATCCGCAACGTCTATGGGCTGTAGTGCCAGGCACGTCGTTTTCGGTGATCAAGACCTGGCGGGAGAACGGCAATGCTTGGAGTTACCATTTCGCCATCGTGCTCCTGCATGATCCTGACGGCAAAACCACGCTGATCGGTTTTGACCCAATTCCGAACGGAAAGGACAAGGCGCAGGCGCTGCGCGATCACCTCATCGATACGCCTCACACTGGCGAAGACGCGTTGCTCTCCTTTGCCTTCGCGCAATCGACTGATCCTCATGATCCCGGGCTCTTTGTCGTCGAGGCTTTGAGACATCAGGACGGCCCGGTGCCTGACCCTGCCCCGGCAAGCCTCTATTATTTCCGGCTTGTGGCCTCCGATGGCGACCCCGGCTGGACGCCGCTCTATTTTCGCTACGAAAAAACGGTCGATCTCCCCGGACAATTTGTCTCTTCAGATGACGCGCTGGAAAAAGCATTTTCTCACAGGTCATAAGAGGTCTTTGCGGCTCGTTTTTTATGCGCGTTATCGCGGGCGTGGACCGACTCTTCCCCTCATGCTAGTCACGGGAATGTGACTACCTGCCTATCCGCATGAGGAGATGACATGCATCTGATCTGGACATTGATCGTCGGTTTTTTTGTTGGGTTGATCGCCAAATTCCTGATGCCCGGTCGTGATCCGGGTGGCTTCATCATCACGATCTTCCTGGCATCGCAGGCGCGTTGCTCGCCGGATGGATCGGGCAGAAACTCCATTTCTACCACGCGGGCCAGCCTGCCGGCTTCGTCGCATCGGTGTTCGGCGCGATGATCCTGCTGCTCATCTACCGCCTCTTCGCCTCCAACAATAATCAGGCGTGAAAAAAACCTCCCCGGCTCTCGACGCCGGGGAGGAAAGCGGGCTTATTCGCCCGTCCAGCCCTTGTAGCTGCCGACATTGTCGCGCGTGATAAGTGTCGGCGCCATGAGGCGCACTGTGCCCTTGGCCAACTTGCCGTCCTTGATCGCCTGCCCCATGGCAATGCCATCCTTGCCCATCTGGTAAGGATCCTGACTGGCGGAAGCGACGATGGACGATCTCGGGTCTTTCAGCGACGCCACAATATCCGGCGCACCGTCGACTGACGTGACAGTGATACCCTGACGACGTGCCTGACGAATGGCGAGGTCCCCACCGATCGCCTCAGGATCGTTGATGGCGAAGACGCCCTTCAGGTTCGGAAAGCGCACCAGGTATCCCTGCATGACCTTGAAGCCCAGGTCGCGCTCGGCGCCACCGTTCTGGTCGTCGCTGACAATCTTGATATCTGGATATTTCGCCAGAACTTCCTTGCATCCCTTCACTCGGTCGATGATCGACGAAACCTGAGGCCCGTTCTCGATGGCGACTTCGCCTTTGCCATCGATCTTCTTGGCCAGATACTCGCAGGAGACGCGTCCAGCCGCCACGTTGTCGGTCTGAACTGTGCCATCAACCCCGGCAGAGCTACGTCGACGGCGATCACCGTTGCACCGGATTTCTGCACGCGTTTGATCGCAGGCATGACGGCCTGGGGATCGACACCGTTGAGCAGGATCAGATTCACGCCTGACGCCACAAAGCTGTCCATCTGGGAGAACTGCTTGTTGAGATCGTAATCGGCTGACAGAGCGTTGATTTTGGCGCTAGGCGCCGTCGTCTTGAGCTGGGTTGTGGCCCCTTTGACCAGCGCCACGAAATACGGATTTCCGAGCGAGCCGACCGAGACGCCGACATTGCTGATGCCTTCGGCGCGCACAGCGGGAGCCGCCAGAGCGGTGGAGAGAACGAGCGCACCGAGGAGGATTTTGGAACGAGTGATCATCTTGAAACATCCGAAACGGAAGAAAAACAAACTCGAAAAATGAAAAGGCGCGGCCTGTGATCAGGTGCGCGCCGCAGGAGCGCGGAACCGGTCGAGAGCGACCGCCACGATGATGACGAGTCCCTTGACGATGAACTGCCAGATATCGGACACGCCAATAAGGATGAGGCCGTTGGTCAGAACCGCGATCAGAAGCGCACCAACCAGCGTGCCCCAGATCGTTCCGACGCCGCCAACGAACGAGGTGCCGCCGAGAATAACCGCAGCAATGGCGTCCAGCTCGTAAGACTGGCCGAGTTGCAGGCCGTTGGCAGCATAGAGCCGTGCGGATGACATGACGGCCCCCAGACCGGCCAGAAGTCCCGAAGCCGCATAGACGAACATCAGCACAAGACCGACACGGATACCTGCGAGACGCGCTGCAGAGGCATTGCCGCCAATGGCGTAGATATGCACCCCGAGCACGGTACGACGCAGGATGAACCAGCTCACCACCACGACGGCAAGGGCGATAACCGCAAGCCAGGGAATGGTGAAAGTGGAAGTCACGGCGATGCCGTCATTGCCGATCCAGGCAAAAGACAGGTCAGGATTGAAAATCGTGCGGTCATTGCCCATCAGGCGCGCCAGGCCACGCACGGCGGTGAGCGTACCGAGTGTGACGATAAAGGGAGGAATCTTGACCCCCGCGATCAGCGCACCGTTGAAAACGCCAATCAGCAGACCCGCCCCCAGACAGGCCGGAACGGCAAGCCAGGCCAGATGTGGCAAAAGGGAAACGATCAGTCCGCACATCGCGGCAAAAGCCAGAATGGAACCCACTGAAAGATCGATACCGCCCGTCAGAATGACGAAAGTCATGCCAGAGGCAAGCACGGTGTTGATCGATGCCTGCTGGGCGATGATCGAGAGATTCTGCCCCGAGAGGAAACGATGCCCACCAAGGAAATGGAAACCGAGGGCGAGGAGGATGAGAACCGGCAACATACCCGCTGCTTGAAGAATGCTGCGGGTCGTTGCACGTGCATTGAGCTGGGCGGCGGGGGTAGCCGCAACCGCCGGGTTGAGAGTGGTGCTCATAGAGATAGAATCCTAGGCGGCGATTGAGGAAGCGGGGGCAAGACCGACCGCAAGAGACATGATCGCCTCCTGCGTGATCGCATCGCCCGTGAGTTCACCCGTGAGATGACCCTCGCGCATGACAAGCACGCGATCGCTCACGCCGATGATCTCGGCCATTTCGCTCGATATGACGATGATCCCGAGCCCCTGGGCTGCCAGGTCATTGATGATGCGGTAGATTTCTGTCTTCGCGCCGATATCGACGCCCCGCGTCGGCTCGTCGAGAATCAGCAGTTTTGGACCGGTTTCGAGCAGGCGCCCAAGCAGGACCTTCTGCTGATTACCCCCGGAAAGCCCGCCGACATTGGTCAGCATGTTCTGGGCCTTGATGCGCAGCGCGGCGAAGGAGCCCGTTGCGCGGGTGCGCCCCTTCCCCTGATCAAGCACGCCAAGCCGTGAGTCGCGCTCGACCACGCCGAGATTGATGTTGCCGCTACAGGACATGTCGAGAAACAATCCCAGCGATTTGCGATCTTCGGTCAAATAGGCAATGCCTGCTGCCAAGCGTCGCGCGGCGAGCGTATGTCGAGTTTGCGGGAATCGAGCGTGACCGTACCCGCAGCTTTGGGGTCAGCACCGAAAATCAACCGGGCGAGTTCGGTGCGTCCTGCGCCTACGAGCCCTGCGATTCCGAGAACCTCGCCGGGGCGAACACTGAAGCTGACTGGCTGCACGCGCTTGCCATCGGTCAGCCCTTCAACCTGGAGGATCGGCGCTGCATCGTAACGGACGTGATTGCCATCTTTTTCATAAAAGCTCGATAGATCGCGACCGACCATCAGACTGACGATACGTCCGGAAGAGAGTTCATGTTTTTCAAGGGTGCCGACATGCGCACCGTCGCGCAGCACAGAAACACGATCGGCGAGCTCATCGATTTCATCCATACGATGCTGATATAGATGAGCGCCAGACCCTTGGCTCGAAGCTGCCGGATGAGGGCAAAAAGCCTGTCCGTCTCGCGTGCCGAAAGGGCCGTCGTCGGCTCGTCGAGCACCAGAATGCGTGCATCACGATGCAGCGCACGCGCAATCTCGACCAGTTGCTGCTCAGCAACCGACATGGTCGAGAGCTTTTCTTCAGGGCCGAAGGGCGCGCCGAGTTCCTTGAGCAGACCGCGACAGGCCTCGTTCATGGCTGCACGATCAATCATGCCTCCTTTGCGCAGCTCTGAGCCGAGATGAATATTCTCTGCCACGGTCAGGTTGGGCGCGAGCGCCAGCTCCTGATAGATGATGCCAATCCCCAGAGCCCGGGCCGAAGCAGGGTTGGTGATTTTAGCAATCTCACCGGCAATGCGAATTTCGCCACCAGGATCGGCGATATACGCACCTGACAGAATTTTCATGAGCGTGGACTTGCCAGCCCCGTTCTCGCCCATCAGAGCGAGGATTTCACCGCCATAGGCGCTGAGAGAGACATCCTTGAGAACCTTGATCCCGGAAAATGTCTTAGAAATACCCGCCACATGCAGGAGCGGTGCCCCGTTTTCCTGCGTTTCCGTTGTGGTCTGTTGGGCCAATGCCATGGGACCAGCCTCCCGATTTGAGCCTGAAGCAGCGGGGGTTTTTGCCCGATAGGCCCCTCTGCCGAAAACGAGAGAAGCAGAGTTATGATTAATTTTATATAATGTTTTTGCAATATTTTGGTTAGTCACTGGAACGTGAACGTTAATTACCGTTCATGTTCCTCTCGAATGCGTCACCGCCAATCCCGTCGTGACGACATCGCGAGGGCATCTTGCAGAAATTCAGTCAGTGAGAGGCTTTCGCCTCCTCCAGCAATGGTCCGAGCATGCCGTCAATCGCCAGCAGCGCGAGTCCGTGGACGCGCGCCCACAGCCCCGCCATATGCGCCGATTGCTCTGCTCCGGTCACTTCGCCGTCGGATAGATGCCGCAAGGCCTCGAAAGCGCGCCTTGAGGCGGAAGCCAGCTCCCTCCGGCCATGATCGAGTAATGCGTTGCGGAACATCAGCCGAAAGAGATCGGGATTAGCCAGCGCAAAAGCGATGTAGGCGCTCCCCGCAGCATGAGCCGCCGTGGTGTGAGGCCCTGCACTGCTGGAAATAGTTGGCCTCGCTGTATCGTCAGGTTGATCAAAGCTCCCCTGAGCCCTGATGAGCGCATCAGCAAGCTCGTCATACCCCTGCGCTGCCAAAACGGATCTCAACCCGGTAAGTGTACCGAAATGAGGCACAGCGGCGGTAGCCGAGACACCGGCCCGACGCGTTACACCACGAAGCGAGAGTGCCTCCAACCCGCCCTCCTCCAGCAGAGCCCGCGCAGCCTGCAAGAGCGCATTGGCAAGATCGCCATGATGGTAAGGCGTCGCATCGGTCTTCATACTGATCTCCTGATCCAGAACTTTACATCGAAAAGTTCATCTTGACGAGAGGTCAACAAGGGGTCTTTACATTGTAAAGACTATCGAGGATTTCTCTCATGCCCGCTCTCCATCCCAACCCGGAACGCCTGCGCCGCTTGCGCCCCCTCGCAGGAGAACTGGGAGCGCTGGGCCTTGTCTGGCTGGGCGACGCCACAGGACTGCAGAGCTATGTCCTTCCTGCGACCCTCGCCGTGATCGGTATCGATGCTCTTAGGCGGTGGCGGGCCCATATCGGTTTCCCGACAATCTGGTTCGTTTTCAACGGTATGGCGCTCGGCTTTGGCGTGCTGACCCTCACCATCGCAAGATGGCTTTCGCCTGAGAACTTTGGCGCACTCTGCGCCTTCCTTCTGGGGTTCGTATTTCTTGTCGGCAGCCTGACGCGTATCTCGCTTATCCAGGCACTTGCCGAGCAGAGGCAGGGCGCGAATTTTGGAAGTGAAACACCATTCCTGGGCAGCTTCTTCCGGTTCTACGCGCGTGTATGGGCTGGCTTCTTCATGCTGAGAGGATTTTACCTGCTTCATCTGGACGCGCATGCACGTGATGCTTTCACGGCCGGGATCGTTTTGAAAACCAGTCTGGTTGTCATGATTTTGCTCAGCTTCCGGGGTAAGACGCTTTACCGTCTCTATGCAGCCTGCCGGGGCTACGACCCTGTTGAGGAAGAACGAGGCTAAAACGAAAAAAGCCGCCCCGAAGGGCGGCTTTCTCGTAGCGATGGACTGAGCCCGAAGGGATCAGGCGCTCTTCGCCATGATCTCGTCAGCCACGTTGCGCGGCACCGGATCATAATGATGGAACTGCATCGTGAACGATGCACGGCCCTTGGTAGCCGAACGCAGATGCGAGATGTAGCCGAACATTTCCTTCAGCGGCACCTGCGAGCGGATCATGACGGTCGAACCGGCAGTTTCCTGGCTCTGGATGATGCCACGACGACGGTTAAGATCGCCCACCACGTCACCGACGTGATCGTTCGGGGTCGTCACTTCAACGTCCATGATCGGTTCAAGGATCACGGGGCCAGCATTCTTCATGCCTTCGCGGAAGCAGGCCTTGGCGGCGATTTCGAAGGCCAGAGCCGACGAGTCAACGTCATGGTACTTGCCGTCGAGAAGCGTGAACTTGAAGTCCACCGTCGGGAAGCCAGCCAGCACGCCCGTCGAGGACTGCATGCGGATGCCCTTTTCGACAGCCGGGATGTATTCCTTCGGCACCGTACCGCCGACGACCTTGTTCTCGAAGCTGATGCCTTCGTTACGCTCGACCGGGGTGAACTCGATCTTGACTTCAGCGTACTGACCCGAACCACCGGACTGCTTCTTGTGGGTGTAGGTCTCGATATGCGGACGCGAGATCGTCTCACGATACGCAACCTGAGGCGCACCGACATTGGCTTCAACGCCGTATTCACGACGCATACGGTCAACGATGATGTCCAGATGCAGCTCGCCCATGCCGGACAGGATGGTCTGACCTGTTTCCTGATCGGTCTTGAGCTTCAGCGAAGGATCTTCAGCAGCAAGCTTCTGAAGGGCCAGCGTCATCTTCTCGACAGCTTCCTTGGTCTTAGGCTCGACCGAGATGTCGATAACCGGAACCGGGAACTGCATACGCTCCAGAACCACCGGATCGGCGGCATCGGCGAGGGTGTCACCCGTCTGGGTGTCCTTCAGACCAACGAACGCAGCAATGTCGCCAGCGCCGACCTGCTTGACTTCCTCACGCTTGTCAGCGTGCATCTGGAACATGCGGCCGACGCGTTCCTTGTGGCCCTTGGTCGTGTTCAGCACGGTGTCGCCCGACTTCAGAACACCACGATAGACGCGCACGAAGGTCAGGGTGCCGTATTTGTCCGAGATGATCTTGAACGCAAGACCAGCGAACTTGCCATCGGGATCAACAGGCACGATCGGCAGGAAGTTCTCGTCGACTTCCTCGTCTTCCGGCGGCGCAATGCGGATGCCTTCGACTTCGTCAGGAGCCGGCAGGTAATCGATGACGGCGTCGAGAAGCGGCTGAACGCCCTTGTTCTTGAAGGCCGTACCGCACATGACGGGACGGAACACGCCGGAGATGGCGCCCTTCTTGATGCACTTCTTCAGCGTTGCAACGTCTACATCGCCCTTTTCGAAGTATTCTTCGATTGCGGCTTCATCGACGCTAAGCGCCGTGTCCAGAAGGTTCTGGCGTGCTTCGGCAGCCTTTTCCTTCAGGTCATCGGGGATCTCGGCATAGTGGAACTTCGCGCCCAGCTCGCCGCCTTCCCAGATGATGGCGCGCATTTCGACCAGGTCGACCACGCCGAGGAAGTTTTCTTCAATGCCGATCGGCAGCTGAAGCGGAATAGCGACGATGTCGAGCTTTTCCTTCAGCGTATCGAAAGCGCGATAGAAATCGGCGCCAGTACGATCGAGCTTGTTGATGAAGATGATGCGCGGCACGTTGTAACGGTCAGCGAGACGCCAGTTGGTCTCGGACTGCGGCTGAACGCCAGCAACGCCTTCGATAATGAAGATGGCGCCATCGAGCACGCGCAGCGAGCGGTTCACTTCGATGTTGAAATCGATATGGCCCGGGGTGTCGATGATGTTGATGCGGTGGTTTTCCCACTCACAGGTCACGGCTGCGAGGTGATCGTGATGCCGCGCTCACGTTCCTGCGCCATGTAGTCGGTGGTGGTGTTGCCGTCATGTACTTCGCCGATGCGATGCGACACGCCGGTGTAATACAGAATACGCTCGGTCGTCGTGGTCTTGCCGGCATCGATATGCGCGGTAATACCGATATTACGGATCTTCGAGAGAGCCGATTTGGCTTCTGCGATGCTGCTTTCGGACACGGAGTACCTCCAGAATGCGATTAAAGGTGCTTCAGGACGCCCCGAAACACCTTTTGCCGTGGCCGTCACAGATCGACGCTATTTTCGGAATACTCCGGTAAGACGTCGAAGCCGGATCGACCAAGTCGGGCCTTGTGATCGAGTGGCTGAATGAAACAACCCGACCACGTTTTCAAGGCCAATTTGATTGCTGCCCGCCTTTTGCAGCCAGAGGCCGCGAGGTAGGCGCCGCCAGACTCAAGCGGTCTGAGCGGCCTTGCTTTCCTGAGCGCGCAGGATGCGGCGCTTGATGACCTGAGCTTCGACCGGGAGCTTGCGGTTCGGCGTGGTGATCAGGAACGAGTCCAGACCGCCGTTATGCTCAACCGTGCGAATGCCCTGAGTGGAGAGACGCAGACGAACGCCCGTGCCGAGAATGTCGGAGAGCAGGGTGATTTCCTGCAGGTTCGGCAGGAAGCGACGACGGGTCTTGTTGTTGGCGTGGCTGACGTTGTTGCCCGTCAGCACACCCTTGCCCGTGATTTGGCAGCGGCGTGACATGGACTTGATCCTCGGTAGTAATATGTTCGCCGAGACCAGTCCCGGCATACGACGATGCGTTAAGGCGCGGCTTATGACGGACCCCCCCGTTCTCGTCAAGCCGAAAGCGTCGCAAACTGTCATTCGCCGTCGGAAAACGCGTCCGCACAGATCAGTTCACCCGATCTGACGCTGTCGATAGCCGTCTGAAGCATGCGGATCATCGTTTCGGCATCGGTCGTGCGCGCCAGAACGCCGAGCGAGCCACCGAGCAGAGCGGAGGCGATGAGTTCGGCAGGCAGATCCTGCTCCACCAGATAGCTTATGGCCTTGTCGATCACGACGCCGCATTTGAGCAATTCCTCGGGGATTTCCACCGCGTCGTGCTCGCTGGAGAGCTCATGAGCGGCCTGGACTCGAATTTCCTCCTCGACGGCTTTGTCAGGGTGGAAGTCTCGGGCAAGTGCTTCGGCCTGTTTCGTCATGGACTCTCTCCTCTTTTCACTGGATGTCCCGTCTCAACACGTAGGACGCCTCATCGGGAAAACCAGATACAGGGTCGGATTGATTGGTAACCATGCCAAAATACCTTTCTTGCGCCTTCATCAGCGCGTCATGCGTACCCTGCTCGACGATACGGCCTGCCTCGATCACCAGAATCAGATCGGCATGACGTATGGTCGAAAGGCGATGGGCGATAGCGATAGTGGTCTGGCGCGCCGTTACCTGGCGCAGAGCGTCCATCAGACGCTGCTCTGTTCCGGTATCGAGCGCACTTGTCGCCTCGTCGAGCAGCAGCAGGCGTGGTTTGCGCAGGATGATTCGCGCCAGGGCGATACGCTGCCGCTCTCCTCCCGAGAGCTTTAGCCCCCGTTCGCCCACCAGCGTCTCGTAGCCCTCCTCCAACCCGTCGATGAAGCCGTCGATCTGGGCGAGACGCGCGGCGTCTCGGATTTCGTCCTGCGTCGCGTCGAGACGGCCATAGGCGATATTATAGCCGATCGTGTCGTTGAAAAGCTGTGTCTCCTGCGGCACGACACCGATCATTCGATGCAATTCTGCGGGCGAGATACCGGAGAGGTCACGCCCATCTAGCAGGATGCGCCCCGATGCCGGGGCATAGGCGCCGAGGATCAGCCGCGCGATGGTCGATTTACCTGCGCCGGTGGGACCGACGAGCGCGATCGTTTCGCCGGGAACAACGCTGAAGGAAAGATCATGCAGGATCTCTCTTCCGTCATAATCGAAACTGACCGTTTCGAAGTCGAGTGCTGCTGGCGTCATGTCTTCTCGCCCGCAGGTCGTATCGCCTCGCTCGAGACTACCACCACGTGGCGCCTCATCCATCAGATCGGTCAGATGTTCCAGATCGACACAGGCATTGCGCCAGCCCGCATAGACGATATTGAGCGAAATAATCGCCTGATAGAGCGTGCGCAAATAGGTGCCGATCATCACGAACGCTGCCACGTCGAGCTTTCCGGCTGCCAGATCACTCGCTGCCATGAAGAAGATGATGAGCGTCGCCACGGCGATCATGGCGTTCTGACTGACAGAAGACAGCCCGGCCACGAATGTCATGCGCAGACTGGCCTTCTCCTGCGCTAGACGGGCTGTTTCGTAGCGTGAGAATTCATGCTGCTCATTGGCGAAATGCCGAACCGCCTCGAAGTTCAGCAGGGAATCGAGCAGGAAATGCTGGGCCTTGCCATTGGCGTCATTGCGCTGCCGTCTTGCCCGGACACGCTGACGGACGAACCATTGAGCCAGCCCTATGTAAAAAAGCAGAGCAACCAGAATGACACAAGCATAGCGCCCGCCGAGAAACGAGAAGACAACGCCAATCGTCAGCCCGGTATCGAGAATCGCAGGCAGAATATTGAACAAGGCCAGACGCAGCAGCGTGTCCGCTGCCTCTGAACCACGCTCGATGGCGCGGGTAAGCGCGCCCGTCTGGCGGTCACGATGAAACCGGTAAGGCAGATCGAGCAGGTGCCGAAAAGCCTCCTGCGCCGTCAGGGCCTGAAGCCGCTGGCCTACAGGCTGGTAGACCAGTTCCTGCAATGCCGAGAACGCGCTGCGAAAAAAGATCAGCCCCGCATAGGAAAGGATGAGCGCCACAGGCACGACGACCCGGAGATCCGGCACCGAGAAATGCGCGACGAGCCGACTGAACAGATAGGGCGTGCCAAGCAGGCAGAGACGCTCTGCGAGCAGCAGAACCAGCGTAACCCCAATGCCGAGCCGGAAATAACGAATGTCATGAGACAGGACCAGACGCCAGGCCCGTGCAAGGCTGGTCACGGCAAAAGGCAGGGTACGGGGCAAGATCATTGCCTCAAACTGAGGCTCCTCAGGGCGTTTTGCAATCACGCCGTGATACGCGATATCGTCGTGCACCTGACAGGAGAGTAACGCTTTTCATGCATGACGACAGCCTCGCCCCGTTTCTCGCCCATATACGGAACTGCCAGACCGCTATCCTGCCCGGTCCTCGTCGCGACGTTCTGGCGGGCAGCAGCTCATTCGGCCTTGCCGATCCCCGTCTTTTCGAGGCGTTGACGGCGCTTGGCTACGCGGACGGCGACGTCTTCCGCCTGCCAGACGGGGCCGCCCTGCAGCCACTCGGTGAGGCGCTTGCAGCCCAGGGGCTCTATCGTCCTCATAACGAACTGTTCGACGTCTTCGACAAGAGCGGTGTCGTCATCGGCAAGATCGATCGTGGGGCCCTGCCCCTGCTAGGGTGCACCGCGGCGGGCGTACATCTTAACGGGCTGGTCGAAAAGCCTGAGGGTATTTTCCTGTGGATGGGGCATCGGGCGCAAAACAAGAGGCTCGATCCGGGCAAGCTCGATCATCTGGCAGCAGGCGGCATCTGCACTGGCCTCTCTCCGATGGAGGCGCTGATCAAGGAATCTGGTGAGGAAGCCGCCATCCCTCCCGGACTGGCGGCAAAGGCGCAGCCCGTCGCGACGCTGCGCTACGCCATGGCACGCCCCGAGGGGCTGCGTCAGGATACGCTGTTCTGTTATGACCTGACCCTCCCCCCAGATTTCGTACCTCAGCCGATCGATGGGGAAGTCGAATTTTTCGAACTCATGCCGATCGAAAAGGTTTACCAGATCGTGCGTGACACAAATGACATCAAATTCAACGTCAATCTGGTGCTGATCGATCTGTTCCTGCGCCGGGGCCTCTTCTCGGCCGAGGACAGTGCGCGCCTGCGTCAGGCGCTCGAAGGGCCATGATACTTCCCGGAGTTTCGCCCCCCAGCCCAGCACGTTCGTTCGCGATGCTGGGCTGCGCTGGTCTGCTCATCGCCGGTATTCCGGGCTGCGCGCAGGTGACACCCCGTGCACCCGCGCTCCCGATGACCTCGGATATCTGCGCCCGAACCGGCGGTCAGCAGAACGCCTTCATTACCCTGGCCTTCGGGCTCTCGATACCAGGTGGTGGAACAGTCTCCTCAAGCCAGTGGTCCGATTTTCTGGCCCAGACCGTCACGCCGCGTTTTCCTGCTGGCTTCTCGGTCATCGAGGCGCAAGGACAATGGCAGAACGGCCCGACGGCGCCGATCATTCGCGAGAAATCGAGGCTGATCTGGATCATTGCCCCCGAGTCCCCCGAACTTGCCTCGAAGCTCGACGCCATTCGCAAGGCTTACAAGGAACAGTTCAACCAGAATTCGGTTGGCGCGTTCATCCAGAGCGGCTGCGCATCTTTCTGACCTATAGACTTGTCTGCCGGTACGCTGCGATGGTGTCCCGCCGCCGTAACGTGTAAGAAATGAGTCAGGCCGCCCTGACAAGATCAGGACTCACCAGCAATAGAGGCCGTGTTGGCGCGTCACGACGATCAGGTGTGATGATCGTCGCCTAAACGACGAACGCGTGACACAGCGCCCGAGGAACATGATGACGGACCAGAACACCGCCCCTCTCAAGGGCCCAGGCAAGATATCCGCAAGGGGCCGGGAACGGGAAGTGGAAGACGATTTCCCGGACGAAATTGCCTTGACCAGTTCGCCGATCGGTCGTGCCCAGCGGCGTGCGCGCGGATTGCTTGGCTTTTTCTTCATCGTTCTTGCCCTGTTCACGCTGAAGAACTTTCTGCCTGCCCTCCTCTGGGGCTGCGTGTTCGCCATCGCGTCCTGGCCGCTTTACCAGCGCACCGAGAAAAGATTCGGCCGTACCGAGTGGTTGCCGATGCTCTTTACGGCAGCAATAGCGCTCATCTTTCTCATCCCCCTGAGCCTCGTGGGGTTCAAGGCTGCGGAAGAAGCGCAAAGCGCGCTGCACTGGATCGACGAGGTACGACATACCGGCATTCCCATGCCCGAGTGGCTGAATGATCTTCCTTTCGAGCGCGCGCAGGTAGCGCGGTGGTGGCAGAATAATCTGGTCAACCCGGAGCATCTCAACCGGCTGTTCCACTCCTTCGATGCCGGTCATGGCATGGCCGTGACGCGTCAAGTCACGACCCAGGTTGCCAAGCGGGCCACGCTCTTTCTGTTTTCTATTCTGACCCTGTTCTTCCTGCTGCGTGACGGTGCGGACATCATCCATCGTGTGCTGGTGGTGTCGAACCGCACCTTCGGCAAGCGCGGCGAAACGCTTGCCCGACAGATGATCTCGTCGGTTCACGGCACGGTGGCAGGCCTCGTTCTGGTGGGTCTTGGAGAGGGTCTCGTCATGGGTGTGGCCTATGTGCTGACCGATACGCCGCAGCCGCTGCTTTTCGCGATGCTGACCGGCGTTGCCGCCATGATCCCGTTTCTGGGCCTGCCTACCGTCGTTCTTGCAGCACTGCTGATCATGATCCAGGGCAAGATGATCTCGGCCATCGTCGTCGTCGTTCTCGGCGCCATCGTGATTTTCGTGGCTGATCACTTCATCCGCCCCGCGCTGATTGGTGGCAGCACGCAAATGCCTTTCCTGTGGGTGCTTCTGGGCATTCTCGCCGGCGTTGAGACATGGGGGCTTCTGGGCCTGTTTCTAGGCCCTGCAATCATGGCTGCCGTGCATCTGCTTTGGCGCATCTGGAGCGCGGATTCGGAACAGGAGTTACGGGCAGAGGGCGGCTGACGCCCCAAGGGTCGTCGTGTCCCCCTTCCCTGCCCGAATGCCTGTCCAAGCCCCCTTTCAAGGGGGCTTTTTCATGTCCGCCACACAGAGCAAGAAAAGAAAGCCAGACCGCTATCGGCGCAGGCAGAACACAAAAAACCCGCACCGGCTGGATACCGAAGCGGGAGCAATGTCACTCGAACTTGTGAGAAAATAACCGCAGGACGAAGATATCGGGCAGGCGGGATTCGAACCCACGACCCCCAGTCCCCCAGACTGATGCGCTACCAGGCTGCGCTACTGCCCGTCAGTCCTGCGGTAAAGGCCGTTTAGCAGTGAGGGGCCGATACTGCAAGCGCCTCCGAAGAGGTTTTTTACTCGCAGGCACTCAAATTTCACTCGGGACCATGTGACGCAGGTTATCGAGTTCACCGAGCACATCTTCAAGCGCAAGGCGCAGCGCCTTCCTCTCCTGCTGCCAGTTGGCCTGTCGGGTGCGCAACTCGAGCAGTTCGTCGAAAAGCACCGCCGCAATCACCGAATCGCTGCTTGCCGTCGGAGGCACCTCATTTGAGGCGTCTTCGTAAGGCGTCGCTAACCCGCCCTCATCCGGCGTGGCGGCGTCAGGGCTCACGGTCTCCTCGCTTCGATCGGTCACAGGCTCGACAGCGGCGCCACCGGAAGGAAGCACAGCCTCTTCCTGCCTATCGGCGTCGTGGAAAACCGGGATTTCGAACGAGGAACGTGTTTCCTCAATTGGCCGTTCCTGGCTGTCGTTATCCGACGCACGCCGCTCGTCCGCGCCCTGAGAGGCCTCACGAATTCTGGCATCATCTCCGGCCAGAACAGGATGGATTTCCTCGCCTTCGACAGCGACTGTAGGCTCTGCAACAACGACGTCGGATTGCGGCATCTTCAGGACGCGCTGAACCCCTTTGATCGTGTAGCCCTGCACATAGAGCAGATCCGTGATATGGCGCAGCAGATCGACGTCTTCAGGGCTGTAATAGCGGCGTCCGCCCCCACGCTTGAGCGGCTTGACCTCGGGAAAACGGGTCTCCCAGAAACGCAGCACATGCTGGGGCACATGCAATTCATCAGCGACTTCACTGATGGTACGATAGGCATTCGGACCTTTGACCAGACGCTCCAGATCCGCCCTCTCCTCCGTCACTCTGGAGAGTTCGGGAGAGGCGTGGGTCGTGGTCATGAATCATCACTTTCGCTGGCGAGGCCTTCGGTCGATTCGCCGTTCACTTCGGCCCTGAGAATCTGGCTCGGTCGGAAGACGAGCACCGAACGCGGCAGAATCGGTACTTCGATACCGGTTTTGGGATTGCGGCCTACTCTGCGGCCCTTCTGACGGACGGAGAACGTGCCGAAGCCGCTCAGTTTGACCGTCTCGCCCTTTTCGAGCCGCGCGGCAATCAGTTCGAGAACCGTCTCGAGCAGATCGGCGGATTCGTGCCGGGACAGTCCAACCTGGCTGTAGATATGCTCAGCAATTTGCGCGCGGGTCACCGTGGTCATGACACCACCGTATCATGACAGTAATGAAGGTCAATCAAATCAGTGAAGCGAGGCGCTTTCGCAAAGGTTTTACCTTCGGGGCGGCCTACAGCCTGACCAGCGCCGAGCCCCATGTCAGCCCGCCACCCAGTGCCTCAAGCAGCACCAGATCGCCCTTTTTGATACGGCCGTCACGCACGGCCTCATCAAGCGCCAGCGGAATGGACGCCGCAGAGGTATTGGCATGACGATCAACCGTCACCACCACGCGGTCGAGCGGCAGATCCAGCTTTTTGGCCATGCCTTCGATGATGCGCAGATTCGCCTGATGCGGCACGAGCCAGGCGATATCCTCAGATGAAAGACCATTGGCCGTCAGGGCTTCGTCGACCACCGAAGAGAGCTTGGCCACCGCATGGCGGAACACATCGCGCCCCTGCATATGCAGAACGGGTTTTTCGGTGGTCGGACCATCGACGTAAAGCAGATCGCCATGGGCGCCGTCGCTATGCAGATGGGTCGAGAGAATTCCCGTCTTTTCGTCGTCACTTGCCTCGACCAGAACCGCACCAGCGCCGTCACCGAACAGCACACACGTCGTGCGGTCTTCCCAGTTGACGATGCGCGAATAGATTTCGGTGCCGATCACCAGCACTTTTTTTGCCTGGTTGCTGCGAATGAACGCTTCGGCCGTCGAGAGGGCAAAGACAAAACCCGAACACGCAGCCGTCAGATCGAAGGCGAAGCCCCGGCTCATGCCGAGAGCCGCCTGAACGCGCACAGCCGTAGCGGGGAAACCCTGATCCGGCGTTGCCGTCGCGACGATCACCGCATCGACCGATTCGGCGGGCACATCGGCATAGGTCAAAGCCGCGCGGGCAGCGGCAGTCGCCATACTGACCGCCGTTTCGCCCTCACCTGCAATATGACGCTGGGCGATGCCGGTGCGGGTCCTGATCCACTCGTCAGAGGTTTCGATACGCTCGGCAAGCTCGGCATTCGTGACAACACGCTTCGGCAGATAGCTGCCAAATCCGGTCAGATGCGCGCGCAGGGACATGTCTCTTCCTCTTGAGCTGGTGCCAGCAGGGCGTGAGGCCACAGCCAGCCGTTCCCTCACGATGCCTGTCAGGCAGCCGTGATGAAGAAGCAAGCTCGCCTTCAGTATCGGGAGAGGCCATCAGAGCCTCGACCTGACGAAGACGTTCGCGAATTTTTTCGTTGATCGAATGGGTGACCGCATCCATCGCGACATCGATCGCTGCGGCAAAGCCCTCGGCATCGGCGCCGCCATGCGACTTCACCACGATGCCGTTCAGCCCGACAAAAACAGCACCATTATACCGGCGCGGGTCAATCCACTCCTTCATGCGCTCCAGTCCGGGGCGTACGAGAAGATAACCGATGCGGGTCAGCAGATTGGTCTTGAACACGCGCTGAAGCAGCATGGAGACAAGCTTGAGCGCGCCCTCGCCGGTCTTGAGCGCAATATTGCCCGAAAAACCGTCGGTCACGACCACATCGGTCGTCCCCGCCGTAATGTCATGCCCTTCAACGAAGCCATAGAACTGCGATGAGAGAGGCGATTCGCGCAGAATTTCGGCAGCAGCACGCAGCCGTTCATCGCCCTTGAGCTCTTCTGCGCCGACATTCAGCAAGCCGATACTCGGAGCAGGTAACCCTAGCACCGCTTTGGCAAAAGCCTCGCCCATGACCGCAAACTCGACCAGATTGCGGGTATCGCAGGCTATATTCGCGCCGAGATCGAGCATGACGACATCGCCACGGGCAGACGGATTGACCGCAGCCATGGCCGGTCGCGTGATCCCGGGCAGAGTTTTGAGAACAATCTTGGCAAGAGCGAGCATGGCACCGCTATTGCCAGCAGACACGACCCCACCGGCCTCACCCGACGCAACAGCATCGATCGCCATACGCAGCGACGAGTCACGAAGACGCAGCGCCGCAGTCGGCTTCATTTCCATGGAAATGGACGAAGGAGCGTGGCGGATCTCGCATATGCGCTGTGCTTTGGGGAAGCGCGCAAGCTGCGGACGCAGAACAGCCTCGTCACCAACCAGCAGTATTTTCGCCAAGGGGTGTCGATCGGCTGCGCGATCCAAACCGGCCAGAACGATTTCGGGGGCATGATCCCCACCCATCGCATCGATAGCCAAACAATAAGGCGCAGCCTGGCTGGCCGTCGCATTCAGGTCAGTCATGCTCCGCCCCGCGTCTCATTTCAAACAAGAGGAGCCAGCCCGAAAAAGACCGGCTCCATCGAGCCTCAAACGCGAACGGTCGTCTTGAGCGTCTTGCCGGAAGCAACGACTTCACGACCGTCATAATGACCGCAATGTGCGCAGACATGATGCGGGCGCTTCAGCTCACCGCAATTGCTGCATTCGGCGTGAGCCTGAACGGTCAGGGCGTGGTGGCTGCGACGCATGCCCATGCGGGACGGCGTGGTCTTTCTTTTGGGGACGGCCATGGCAGGAGCCTCTTTCTTCTTAGATCGCCCCCGCTTTTGGTCGCCATTCGACCGCAGCAGGATACGATGCTGTTCACTATGATCAGGCGGGCGGCTCTAGCAGACCCGAAGCCGGGTCGCAAGCATCCTGTGCGTTTCTAGCTCAGATCCGTCTTTTTTCTGGGGAGAGACAGACCGGCCAGGGCACCGAATGGGTTGGGTCGGCCACCTGCTTCATCTTCGGCTTCCTCTGCCGCCTCACGGGGGGCTTCGTCAACCGCATTTTCGAGGGCGGCCCCCGGCTTGCGCGGATAGGCAGGCAGCATCAGCGCCAGTTGCTCCGCGGCAATCTCACCCAGATCGAGCGCATTGCCTCATAGGGGATCTCGTCGATCGCCTCGAGATCGGAAGCCGTTTCTTCGGAAAAACGACGGATCGGTACGAGACGCACGGCAAAGGATTCGTTCAGCGCATCCTCGAAAACCTCACCCGTGATCACGCATTCGAGGGCGACATGGGCCGTCAGAACACCTTCGAGCACAAAATGGTCAGAAGCCTCGGAAATGACCTTGAATCGGCAGCTCAACGCATGAACCGCCGGAATCCCCAGACGCTTAGCCAAAGCCCGACATTCGGGTTCGCTGGCCTTGATCGTCTCTGTCAGCCCGTCATGGCCGATGCGATTGAGCAGCAGACGGCGTGAAAATTCCGGCTGGGGGGAGTGGGACTGGGAGAGCCCCTGACTGTCGCTCATGACTGATTTCCTGATACTGACGATGAAAAACCCGCAGACGGGCTTTCTTTTCCGAATTGCCTTACCGTCGCTCTCCGCAATATAGAAGAGTTCGATCATCTTGCCATGGCGTCGAAACGCTGTTTCCGTGGTGGCGAAACGATCGCTCGACCTTTTCTCGATCAGTGCAGGACACCATAACCCGCCATGAAGAGCGCCTCCCAGAAGACTTCCCCGCGGCAGAAAGCGCATGCGGGTTTTGCGCGCGCCCTGCTCTGCATCGCTCCCCTTGCGCTGGCGGGTTGTTCCGTTTTCAGTCCGATTCCGCAAAATCGCGGGTCTTTGATCGAAAAGGACGATTATTCCCAGCTCGTACCGGGCACGAGCACGCGCAACGACGTGACCGATATCCTCGGCTCGCCGACTGCACACGCCACGTTCGATGACAATACCTGGATCTATATCTCCATGGTGACCGTGCCCCAGCCCCTTGGCTTCCCGCGCGTGACCAAGCAGAATGTTCTGGTGCTGGCTTTCGATAATGGTGGCGTGCTGCGCCGTCTCGACACGCTGCATCGCAAGAACGGCTATGACGTCGGCATGGTCGGTGAGACAACCCCGACACCGGCACCAAGGTCAATGTGCTCCAGCAGCTGCTGGGTAATGTGGGACGCTACAACCCGATGAGCAACATGGGCAGCACCTTCGGTGGCACGCAGGGCCCGCTGGGCGCCGGTGTCGGCACCGGCCATGGCGGCACGGGCAACTCGATCCCGTAAACTTCCTTACTCCTTGCCAGGCGCCAAGCCTCCTTACGTGCCAACCCGGCCGGAACCTTCTTCCGGCCGGGTATTTTTTTGCCGCCTGACTTATTGCCTGCCGATCACGGCAGACCGTTCGAGTTCAGCGCGGCAATTTGAGCATAACGCGCAGGCCGCCGAGCGGACTGTTGCGCAGCACCACGCTGCCACCATGCGCGGCCATGATGTCACGGGCGATCGTCAGCCCCAGACCGCTCCCGCCTTCCGGGCCGGACGTGCTGCTGAACGCCTGAACACATCCTTTCGCCGTGACTGGGCGATTCCCGGCCCATCGTCGTCAAGGGTGATCTCGATCATCCGTCCTGCCTGACGCAGCGAAAAGCTCATGCGCCCTCCATGACGGCGGGCATTCTCTGCGAGATTGATCAACACGCGACGCATGGCATCGGGCCTTACCGGCACGACCAGATTCTGCTCGGCATGGATGGCCAGCACTTCGCCCCCTGCCCGCGTCGTGTCCGCTGCCACATCGCGTATCAGGGTCAGAAGGTCGGTGGGTACCGGCTCCTCCTCTCCCTCGCCACGGGCAAAGGAGAGATAACTGCCGATCAGACGCTCCATCTCTGCGATGTCGGCGACCATGTCGTCGATATCGGGTCGCAGCTCCTGAGCCTCTACACTGCCCTCGACCGGCATCATGGCAAGGGTCAAACGCAACCGCGTGAGCGGTGTGCGCAGATCATGCGAAACCCCCGCCAGCACCGCCGTGCGCTGGGCGACAAAACGATTGACGCGCGCCTGCATCCGATTGAAGGCAAGAGACGCCTTGCGTATCTCCAGCGCGCCCTGAGGCTGGATCGGGCCGTCATCGCGCCCAAGCCCGAAATTTTCCGCCGCCTTGGCCAGACGGCGCACGGCACGCACCTGCCTGCCCACAAAAAGCCCCGCAACGATGAAGAGCAGAATGGCGCTTCCGACCTCCCAGGCGACGAACAGCCAGATTGGCCCGACATCCAGCCGCTTGCGTGGCACAATCACGTCAAGCACGCCATCACGCAGCGGGATTTCGAGCCTGACGCTCTGCTTCGTCGCTTTCCAGTCGATATAGCAAGGCGCGTCGAAAACACGCTTCACGGCATTGGTCAGATCTTCATCCATCGGCCCGAGCACGAAAGGTGCGCTTTTCGTCGTCAGCGAAGCGCCCGGATGAAAATCGATCTCGAGCTGCGTGCGCCAGCGCGCCTGCGTGACCAGCCAGTCACGCTGGTCAGGCATGTGTTCGACCGAGTCCACGATGAAAGAGAGATCGGACACCACGCCATCGGCCAGCCGACGCGATACGACATTGAGGTAGTTGCCGTAAAAGAGCTGCAGGGCCACGATCTGGGTGATGAGAAGCGGCATCAGCACGATCAGAAGGGAACGCCCCTGAAAGGAGCGCGGCAGAAGCCGCCTGAGCACACGCTCCATGACGCGGGCTATCTGCATGGTACGGCCCTCAACTACCAGGCTTCAGCACATAGCCCTTGCCTCTGACGGTCTGGAGAAAGCGCGGCTCCTTCTGATCGGGCTCGATACGCCGACGCAGACGCGTCACCTGCACATCCACAGCGCGCTCCCCGATCTCATCCATGCCCAGCGCCTCGGCGATGACCTCGCGCGACAGGATCTCACCCGGCGTGCGCGTCAGCACACCCAGAAGGGCAGCCTCACCGCTGGTCAGGTGTACGATGCCTTCGGGTCCGCTCAGCAGATTGCGCCCCGTATCGAATTCCAGCTTGCCCAGACGCAGCAGGCGCGGGGCGCTGCTAGGGCGTGGCGCATGGCGGCGCAGATGGGCCTGAAGACGCAGTAGAAGCTCTCTGGGCTCGAAAGGTTTGCCCAGATAGTCATCTGCACCCGATTCCAGCCCGATGATCCGGTCGCAGGCTCGCCTCTGGCCGTCAGGAGAATGATCGGAAAGACCTGCCCGTTTTCTCTCAGCGAGCGTGTAAGGCTCAGTCCGTCTTCGCCGGGCATGGTGATATCGGCCACCATCGCGTCCGGCTGGGTGACAGCGAGTATCTTGCGCGCGGCTTCAGCATCCATCGCGATGGTGATGCGAAAGCCGTTCTCGGATAGAAAACGCTGCAACAGACGCAGCAGACGCGCATCGTCATCGACGACGAGAACATGCGATTCGTTCATGTCATGCCTCCCTCACCCTGCAAGGTCGCCAGTACACGGCGAAACCCTTCTACGGCCTGGCCTCCCGAAGCCCGGTAGGCCAGGGTCATGCGGTCGCGCAATGCGGCAAAGATTTCCTCTTCGATGGCGCTGCCCTGTTGCGTGAGATGCAGGCGCTTCACACGCTTGTCGCGCTCATCCGGCCTCTGCTCCAGCAATCCGCGCGCCACAAGGTCCTGAAGTACGCGGTTGAGACTCTGCTTGGTGATGTTGAGACGCCGCAACAGGGCGCTCATGGTCAGCCCCTGATGGGTTGAAACAAGAAACATCACTCTGTGATGCGCTGAACCGAGCTGATGATCGCGCTGCAAAGGGTCGCAAGTCGCGCTCAGCTCTCGCCAGGCCAGCAGCATCGCCTCGTAGGTCAGGCGTATCTGCTCTTCACGAAGATAAAGATGCGCCTGTCCCGGCGCATCACGCGTGCCACGCAGGCCTGACATGGTTCAATCCTCGCCGTCGCGTGGGGCCATCAGCTCATCGGCATAGCCGAAACTGGCAAAATCCCTGATTCGCATGGTGTAGAGAATGCCATTGAGGTGATCGAACTCATGCTGGAGCACATTGGCATGAAAGCCGCGTGCCTCACCGCTGATCACCGAACCATCGAGATCGAGCCCCTTATACGCAACGATGGCATGACGCGGTACGACGCCACGCAGCAGCGGCAGAGAGAGGCAGCCCTCGGTGCAATGCATAATAGCGTCACCTACTGGGGTGATCTCTGGATTGATCAGCACACGAGGCGGAATCGGCGCCTCGCCTTCAGCACAGCGCAGCTCCGGCACGTGATAAACAAAAAGACGCAAGGATTTGTGAACCTGCGGCGCAGCGAGCCCGGCGCCACGGGAATCGAGCATCGTTTCGATCATGTCGGAAACAAGCTGCCTTACGGATAAAGAATGAATGTCTTCAACCGGTTGCGCTGTCTGAAGCAGTACCGGATGCCCCATTCGCGCGATTTTCAGCAACGCCATTTAGCTACCCTGTCCTTAACCGACGGAAAAAGTTTCGATCATGAGGCGCATCGTGACATGAATAATTTTCGGACGATACTGCTCAAACCGTTTGTGTCCTCTTCAAAACCTGTGCTAAGGCGGCGGCCTCTTTGGAACGCTCTGCCACTGGTATCGCGTTCCTGCATCGCATTTACAAACAAGACCATGATCCTATGGTCGGACAGGAGATGACAGACCCGTGCAGGTTCTGGTTCGTGACAACAATGTTGATCAGGCGCTCAAGGCGCTAAAGAAGAAGATGCAGCGCGAAGGCGTTTTCCGTGAGATGAAGCTGCGTCGCCACTTCGAGAAGCCCTCCGAGCGTCGTGCTCGTGAAGCGGCTGAAGCGGTTCGCCGCGCCCGCAAGATGGAGCGCAAGCGCCTGGAGCGTGAAGGCTTCTAATCAGCCTGCCTCCATGGCAAACAGATCAACCGCCGTTTTCACGGCGGTTTTTTTGTGCCTGAACGACTCACGAGCGCGCGCTGATGGATGCTTGTCTGTAACCTCCGTGACGAGGCGCCGAAGCTGGGCGGGGGTGCTCCGCCCCCTGCCCGCCTCAGGATAAAGCTCCCGTGGGGCTTTACTGTTTGGATGTCGAGTCCTGATCCATCAGGCTACGAGACAGATAGACCGCCTCCAGCGCACGCTCATGCGCGATCTCCCTAGCGTTCACCGTGCCGGCATGACCACCTTCTGTATCCTCATAATAGAAGAAGGGTTTGCCCAGTTCAGCGAGGCGCGCTGCAAAAAGCCGTGCATGAACTGGTCCGACGCGATCGTCCTTGGTCGAGGTGAAGATGAATGGCACCGGATAGGTGACGTCTTTCTTCAGCTGTTGTAGGGGCGAGATACGCTCTAGAAACGGACGCTCTGCAGAATCAGCCATATGGCCGTATTCTGCTGCCCATGAAGCGCCGGCCGCCATCGTCTCGAAATGCTCCATGTCGAGCAGCGGCACACCTATGATGACGGCTTTCCACAGATCGGGATGCTGGGTGAACTCCACACCCATGAGCAGCCCCCCATTCGACCGGCCGCGAATACCCATGTGATCGCGATCGGCGATGCCACGCTTGCCCAGATCGCGCCCAATGGCAGCAAAGTCGTCATAAGCGTGCTGGCGGCCCGATTTCATCCCAGCCTCGTGCCAGGCTGGTCCGAATTCGCCGCCACCGCGAATATTACCCACAACGTAGACACCGCCGCGTTCGAGCCAGGTCTTGCCAATATCGGCGTAATAGGTCGGCAGATAGGAGAGATCGAACCCGCCATAGGCGGTAAACAGCACCGGGTTATGGCCGTTGAGCTTCCAATCGTGACGATGCACCACGAAATAAGGCACCGAAACGCCATCGGTCGATTTGACCCAGTATTGCTCGGTCACAAGTCCCTGCGCGTCGAAAAGCGAGGGTGTCTCCTTGATTTTCGATACCTTGGCCGCTGACACATCGAGGCTCCAGAGCTGGGGAGGCTCGATATAGCCTTCGATTTTCAGCATGGCGTAGGATTCGGCCGGATCCGACGATTGCAGTGAAGCCGAGACATTATGGGGAAGAGCGATGGTCGTCGCCTGCCACTGGCCTTGACCGTGCACCTGCCCCTCTGTGGGACGATAGACATGCACGGAAGGCTGGACGTCGCGATAGATGATGGCGATCACCCCCTTTGAGGTGACCCCGATATCGGCGGTCGTCTCATGCGCATCCGGAGCAATCAGCAGTTCCGGCCGGGTCTGGGGCGCAGCAGGATCGACAGCAAGAATGCTGCCCTGCGTATAGGTCTTGTCCAGCTTCCAGTCCTGATCGAGCCTTACGATCAGTTTGCCCGCGTAATACCCCAGAAAGCCGATCTTCTCCGGCAGGACCAAAAGGTTCAATTTCTGCGTGGCCGGGTCATAGACCCGATACTCGCTACGGAAGAAATCGAGATTGCGCTGAATGATCGCAATCTGGTTGCCCTGATTGTCATGCAACACTTGGGGCTCGACAATCATGTCCTCCTGCGTGCCACGATAGAGCTCTTTCGCGTCCGAGAGCTTCTCGCCACGCTTTACCAGGCGCACGTTGAACGGGTAGCCCGATCGCGTCATGCTGTCAGCGCCCCAGTCGCGCGAGACGAGCAACGTGTCGCGATCGAGCCAGGCCGCACGCTGCTTCGAATGCGGCAGCTCGAACCCACCTGCCACAAAGCTTTGAGTGACCGTGTCGAACTCACGATAGAAAGACGCATCCTCGCCGGAGAGCGACAGGATGATCAGGCAGCGCCGCGCGTCGGGTGACAAACACTCGGCACCCTGAAACACCCAGTCGCGCTTCTCCTGCCTGGACAGGGCATCGACATCGAGCTCGGTCTTCCAGTCAGGGTTGGCGCCTTCGAAGGACCCATGTGTGGTAACCCGCCAGATCCCCTTGGGATGGGAAGCATCCTGCCAGAAATTCCAGATCCGCCCGCCTGCCTGATCAGGCAGGGGCAAACGCCCGGAAGCCTGCTCGACCTTGAGGACGGAGTCGTAAAAACGCTGATAGCGCGGGTCGGCCTGCAAAAGCGCGGCACTTCGGCTGTTCTGGGCGCGGACCCAGTCCAGGGCCTGCTTCCCCTGGACCTGCTCCAGCACCGCCCGCGAACGCACGGCAGAAGCAGGATCGGCCTTGGCCTGAAGCGGTACCGTCCCGATCAGGGACGTGCAGACAAGCGATGTCATCGCCAACAGAATGCGCCTCATGGCTCTCTCCCTTTCTGGAAACGTGGGCGAGCGTAGAACAGCGTTCGAGCAAGGGAAACAGGCGTTCTGCGTGGAGGCTGGCGGCCTCAGGGAAGCCTGTACATCTGCACATCGTCAGGCAGGGTAAGCGGAATGAGCTTGTAGCAGATCATGGGAGTTCCGCGCAGCATCCGGCAGAAGCGCGGGCTTTCGACCTGGCCGAGCCAGGACGCCGGCACATCCGGCTGCTCGCTCTCACGCAGGATGAGCATCGCCTTGTGCGGATGCTGGAGATCGCGCCCCAGATAGGCCCAGCGCTTGTCATAGCTGAACAGGGCATGACCCGGATCGTGATAGGCGATGATCGTCGCCAGCGCGTAATCTCCTGCAACCAGCGCCTCATCTTTCGGTAGTGCCGCACGCACGCGCTGCGTCAGGCCCGACCAGTCCGCCGTCTGGCGTGCGATGACGTCGTGATGGGCGGAAAGCTTCAGAGGCGAAAAAATGCCCTGTACCGTGACGAGACCGGTCAGGATCAGACCGAGCGCGCTTGCCAGCCCGATACGCCGTCCCGTTGCAGCGGCGGCAAGAGCGGCGGCGGGGTAAACCACGACCGGCCAATTGGCCTGAACCCGCCCGCCAAAAGCATGCTGCATGAAGACCGCAATCGGTACGACGCACAGACAGGCCAGTAGACGCGCAACCAGATCGTCACCGGCACGTCTGAGGCACCAGACCAGACCGATGCAGAACAGGCCGAAAATCAACGGAGTTGCGAGACCGATTTGCCCCCCGGCCAGTTCGGCCAGAAAATTCAGGGCGCGTAGGGGATGCCAGTCTCCAGCTCTGCCGCCCTGCTTGGCAAAGCTCGCCCAGTGGTGAGTCGCGTTCCAGAACAGCACGGGGGCGATCGTGCATAGCCCCGTGACACACCCGCCGATTAACCAGAGCCAGTGTCGTCGTATAGAGGGGCTCGACAGTGCCCAGAGACCGCCGCCGAGAGCGGGCAGAACAGCAGTATATTTGCTGTCAAAGGCCAGGCCGAAAAATACACCTATGCCGAGCCACCAGACTGGCTGCCCGGTTTTGACCAGACGCCCCAGCGCCCAGAGCGCCCAGGCGAGAAAAAAGACCAGCGGTGTGTCGGGCGTTGCGGTAGCGGCGCCCAGCCCCAGCATGAGCGTGGCATTGAGCAACAGTGCCGCGCGATACCCTGCGGCACGGCTACCCAGAAGATCGCGCCCCGCGCAGAAAAGCGCGACAGAGCCAAGCAGCGCCGAAATCGGGCCGCACAGCCTTATGCCAAGCGCGTTATCGCCGAACAAAGCCGTGCCCAGGCCTATCCAGAGCGCCACCATGGGCGGATGGTCGAGATAGCCCGGTTGGAGGTGCTGAGACCAGAGCCAGTAATAGGCCTCATCCGGCGTCACGCCGAGGCGGGCAGCGAGAGCAAGACGCAGCAGCGTCAACCCGATCAGCAGAACCCAGAAAAAAACAACTGCGCGTGTTCCGCACAACCGGAACACGCTGAAATTGTCAGCGCCAGACGAGGGTAGAGGCAATCGCATAATTCCAGACCACGCCAATCACAGCACCCGCTGCGCTGGCCCGGCTCCAATGTCCATGGGTGTCATAAAGAAGCTGAGCCACCCCGATATTGCCGAAAGCCCCTATCGTGGCGCCTAAGACGAAAATACAGAGGCCTGGCAGCCAGCGTTTTCCCCGTAGCGGGCGATCGAGATAGGTAACACGGTTATTAAGCTGAAAATTGACGAGAATGGCACAGGCTGTGCCGATCACCTGACTGATCTGAAAATCCGCCCCCGCGAACCGCGCCGTTTCCGAAACCAGAAGATTGACAGCAATGCCGACAAGCCCGACCGCAGCGAAAATAACGAAGCGCGTTGGCAGCCAGCCGCCACAAGCGCGCTCGATCAGCATGCCGAGAAACTGCACCATGACCAGCGGGCTGAGCTTGCTCTCTCCCGCGATACGGGGCCGAAAAACGAACGGCACCTCGATCAAGCGCGACGTATGGGGCACGGACAGCACCAGCTCGAGCAGGATCTTGAACCCCGTGCCGGTCAGACGCGGTACGGCCTGCTCGAAAACAGGGCGCCTCATGGCGAAAAAACCACTCATCGGATCGGAGAGCGTCATGGGCAGGATGCTCTGAGCCAGCTTGATCCCCGCCTGTGACAGCACATGACGCCAGCGATTGGCCAGCCCACTGCTATCGCCGCCTTTTACATGGCGGCTCGCCACAGCGATATCGGCGCGATTGTCGAGGAGCGGTGTGACGAGGTCACGCAGGATGGCTTCATCGTGCTGCAGATCGCCATCCATCACAGCAATCACCGGCGCCGTCGAAGACAGCGCCCCTTCGATGACCGCAGAAGAGAGACCTCGGCGCCCAACGCGGCGAATCAACCGTACACGCGGGTCTGACTGCGCTGCGCGCTCGACTTCCTGAGACGTGCATCGGGAGAGTCGTCATCGACGAACACGATCTCCCATTTTACTCCTTCGAGGGCACGCGTCACACCCGCGATCAGCGGTGCGACGTTGGGCGCCTCGTTATAACAGGGGATGACGAGTGTCAGATCCGCAGGGAGCGGCTGAATCATACCGGAACGCCAGCCCTGCTCAGGCTGGTACGGATCGTCTGAAGGGTCTGCACCCGCACAACATGGTTGAGATCGGTCAATCGCTTGGTCAGATGATTCTGATGCGCGGCGTCACGCGCGACCAGACGCACCAAAAATCGCCACCACCACGTATCATGTGACATTCACGCACCTCGGCCCAGCCGGCGATTTCGGCCTCGAAGGCTTCGAGCACGCTGCCTTTCTGGCTTTCGAGCCCGATCAGCGCAAAAAAAGTGAGAGACCAGCCCAGCTTCGACGCATTGACGTCGGCATGATAGCCCTCGATCACGCCGACTTCTTCCAGGCGTCTGACACGCCTTAGACAAGGCGGCGCCGAGATGCCGGTGCGTCGGGCCAGCTCCACATTGGTCATGCGACCGTCACGCTGAAGTTCGGCCACGATCTGACGATCGATCGGATCGAGATCGACAATACCAGCGGCTGAGGGTCCCTGAGAGTGCCCCCGCAGGCGTATCGCCCCGCGACAGACCAGGATGGAAATGGGGGTCTTCTGGATCGTTGTCAGTCATCGTCACCGTGAGGGTCGGTCAAAACTAGTCGGTTGGCAGGCGCGCTGCATCACCTATATCTGCATCATGACCCAAGAGCCATGTCTCTTGATACATGTCTCTTCACATTGGCTCGGCGCGCATGCTCCCGGGCCCAGACCGAGGACCCCACCAGTGAGCCAGAGTTTCAAGACCGATCTGCTCGTCATCGGCGCCGGGCCGGCGGGCTACACCGCAGCCATCTATGCCGCGCGCGCCAATCTCAAACCGATTCTGGTAGCCGGGCTACAGCCTGGTGGCCAGTTAACGATCACAACCGAGGTCGAAAA
The DNA here is from genome assembly GCF_000614545.1 of Asaia platycodi JCM 25414. Lineage (GTDB taxonomy): Bacteria > Pseudomonadota > Alphaproteobacteria > Acetobacterales > Acetobacteraceae > Asaia > Asaia platycodi. Next base: position 219,289 of record NZ_BAKW01000003.1, read on the forward strand.
CTATCCCGGATTTGCCGAACCGGTTCAAGGACCCTGGCTGGTCGAACAGATGCGGCTCCAAGCCGAGCACGTTGGCACACAGATCCATTATGATCTGATTACCAATGTGCGCTTCGACCAGAAAACCGAAGACGGCTATTTCACGCTGACTGCCGATTCCGGCGCGGTCTATCTGGCCCGTACCGTCGTGATTGCGACCGGCGCCCAGGCCAAGTGGCTCGGTCTGCCCTCTGAAGCCCGCCTTCAGAGCGGCGGCGTATCTGCCTGCGCCACCTGTGACGGTTTTTTCTATCGTGGCAAGAAAGTTGCGGTTATCGGGGGCGGCAACACGGCTGTCGAGGAGGCGCTTTATCTCACGCATCACGCCGATCATGTGACGCTGATCCATCGCCGCGATACGCTGCGTGCCGAGCGCATTCTGCAGGACCGGTTGTTCGCTAATCCAAAAATCACGGTGCTCTGGAATCATGCGGTCGAGGAAATTCTCGGCGCGGGCAAGCCAGAGGTCGTATGCGGCGTCAGGCTGCGCGACACGCAGGACAACAGCGAGCAGAGCCTGAATGTGGACGGGGTTTTCGTCGCCATCGGTCACACCCCGAACACGGCTCCCTTCCGCGAAACGCTCGATTGCGACTCCGAAGGCTACATCCTGACAACACCGGGCAGCACCAGGACATCGATTCCTGGCGTATTCGCGGCAGGTGACGTACAGGACAAGAAATTCCGACAGGCCATTACTGCCGCTGGAACCGGATGCATGGCCGCGCTTGAGGCCGAGCATCTTCTTGCTGGATTGTCCTGAGGGCGAGATCGTTATTCTTGCGTAAGATCTGCTGCATAAAATGACTTGGCAGCGTCAAAGAATGCTGCCAAGTCAAGGAGATCAACATTTCATGACCGCACGGGACACTGGCAGACGTTCAAGCCTGACAGGCCCTTTTCTGTCCTGCGGTCGGAGACGAGCTCTAGGAAAGCCGCATGGACTGGGACAAACTGCGTATCTTCCATGCTGTTGCTGAAGCTGGGTCTTTCACTCACGCCGGAGACAGGCTCAATCTCAGCCAGTCTGCCGTGTCACGCCAGATCTCTGCTCTGGAAGAAACACTCAACGTTCCCCTGTTTCACCGCCATGCGCGTGGGCTGATCCTGACCGAACAGGGCGAGACACTCAACCATACGGTCCGAGAGGTCTTCTCCAAGCTCTCTCTCACCCAGGCCTATCTGAGTGAAAGCAAGGTCAAAGCAAAGGGCGAGCTCAAGATCACCACCACTTCCGGGTTCGGGCTCGGCTGGCTCGCACCGAGGCTGAAACGCTTTCTAGGGCTTCATCCCGATATCGAAGTAAGCCTCATCATGGAGGACACCGATCTCGATCTGGGTATGAGAGAGGCGGATGTGGCCATTCGCATGCACCCGCCCCGTCAGGCCGATCTGATCCAGCGCCATCTGGCCAATTTCCTGATGCCAATCTACTCGAGCCAAGCCTATATCGATCAGCATGGCATGCCTACAAGCATCGCCGACCTGTCCCAGCATCATCTTGTCGGATTTGCCGGTCTGTCCCCACCGCTGCCCGATGCTTTCTGGCTGCTCGACCTCGTGCGACGACAAAGCCATGGCTCAGTGCGCAACAAGCTGGAAATCAACAGTTTTCCTGCCATTGCAAGCGCGGTCGCCAATGGCGCAGGAATCGGATCTCTGCCCACCTACCTCGCTCAGGCCCACCCGGAGCTGGTGCGTATTCTTCCTCATGAGCCCGTACCGACAGTGGAAGCGTTTTTCGTCTATCCCGAAGAACTCAAGATGTCGAAACGCATCACCGTCTTGCGCGATTTTCTGCTGAGCGAAATTCAGAGCTCGAAGCTGTAAAGACGCGGGTTGCTACGCGCCTCACCGTCAGACGCGCCATTCCCGCACGGAACATGATCGAACCGAGGCCCGTTTATCAGGCTTTTCGGGTATGCAGACGATTGACCCGTTCGCGCAGCTCCTTGCCGGCCTTGAAGAACGGGATCGTCTTCTCGCCCACTGCAACACTCGATCCTGTCCGAGGATTGCGCCCCTGTCGGGCCTCCCTCTTCTTCACCACGAATGCCCCGAAACCGCGTATCTCGACCCGGTCGCCGCGTGAGAGAGCGGAAGAAATCTCGGACAGGATCGTCTGGACAATCAATTCGATGTCGCGAGCGCTCAGGTGAGGATGGGCGGCTGAGAGTTCAGCAATGAGTTCTGATTTCGTCATGAAGAAAACTATGCGCTCTCGAAATCGATTGGACGCACCCTGAGGCGCGTCCGAGGACTATGATCTTCTCACCGTGGCAAAATCGCTACCGCACCGTCAAGCTTCTGATAGGCGGTCATGGCTTCGACTGCCTGCGCGATACCGAACCAGTCGCCGCCGATCTTGCGCTCGAGACGACCAAGAAGCGAATGGGGGGTCTTCTCTATCTTGATTGTCCTCAAAGGCAGGTCTTTACCGCCATGTATCTGACCATGCAGCCACGCCAGTGCCTGATCTTCGTCACCCAGCTGATCGATCAGATGCAGGGGGACCGCCTGACGACCGGTATAGGGGCGACCATCGGCGAGGGCGCGAATTTCATCGACCGGGCGATGACGCCCCTTGGACACCATGGTCACGAACTGATCGAAAAGATCATCGACGATTCCCTGCAACATGACGCGCCCCTCAGGCTTGAGCGGCACGAAAGGCTGGGACTGATCCTTCATTGGACCTGACGTGATCGTATCGGTCGTCAGACCGATGCGACCGAGCAGACCCGATGCGTCGGGCCTGATCATGATGACGCCGATCGAACCGGTAATGGTGGAGGAATACGCGAAGATACGCTGGGCCGAAACGGCGATCATATAACCCGCGGAGCAGCGGTGCCCTGCATCGAAACCGCGACAGGCTTGTGCGCTGCGAATGAGGCCACGGCGTCATGCAATGCGACACCCCCGGTCACGCCGCCGCCGGGACTATCGATGACGAGAAGCAGGCCACGGATGTGGGGATCATGCTCCGCACGCCCGATCGCCTCGACCTGCGGTCGGACCTGATCGGAGATGACGCCCTTGATGTCGAAACGCGCAATCGCATCTGACGGAGGATGAGGGTGCGCAGGTACGAAGAGAGCGCCACCTGCGACGACGAGCGCTGCAAGGGCGACCCCTCGCCAGAGAACAAGGCGGCGACGCTGGTACCGGTTCACTGTACTGGTGTCATCCCCCGGCATCGTCTCATTCGTCATGACTCACTTCCCCGTGCGGCAATAAAAAAGGCAACTCACCACAAGATGAGTTGCCTTTGAGAACTAGTCTACAAGGTAAAGGCAGAATCAGGCCTTTTTCGCACGTCCACGACGGGCCGGGCGCTCTTCACCCTCGGTGCCTTCAGCAGCGGATGCACGGGCCGCCGCATCGACACCGGCATTGATCTTGCGACCCAGACCGATTTCACGGGCGAGGTGCGAACGACGCTCGGCGTAATTCGGCGCGACCAAGGGGTAGTCGCTCGGCAGGCCCCAGCGCTCGCGATACTGCTCAGGCGTCATGCCATAGGCGCTCTGAAGATGGCGCTTGAGCATCTTCAGCTTCTTACCGTCTTCAAGGCAAACGATGTAATCGGGGAAAACCGAACGCTTGATCGGCACTGCAGGCTGCGGACGTTCCGGCTCGGGATCAGCCTGCCCAGCACCCTGAAGCGCGTTGTATACTTGCTTGATCATCCCCGGAAGTTCGTCACCGGCCATGGGATTATTAGCAACATGAGATGAAACAATCTGAGCGGTCAGCTCGAGCAGGGCGACGTTGGTTTCAGACTCTGACATTTATTTTCTCTTTGTTGAAGTTTAACTCTTTTAACTAGATCTTTTATACCATCATCTTTGTGAGGTAAATAGGTTTAACGATTTCTTCTCTCGTTTTTATTCTCTTCATCATATCTTGTTAAAAGCAACTTGAATTCACAATGTTTCCTTCATCCACTCAAGAAAATAATCCTTATTCGTTATGGTTGAAAGCATTTTTTGCTGAATATTTCGTCAATTCTCGTCAAAATATAATAGAATATGTTTGTAAATTTTTTGATAAATCAAGGATACCTGGTCATGTTTTTTTTATCCTCAAAGGTGAGTGCTGAAAGAATAAAAGATTATTGAATATTTAACGACCTCTATTCTTGAGTCTTTTCATCAAACCGCCCTGCTCTGATCCTTCATGATGCGCCATCTTCTATGCGAAGGAATATGGCAACAACAAGAACAGACAGTTTTGTCCGGTTCATGAGAGCGCGATTCGGTTAACCGGAATTTTCCGCATGATCGCAGCTGGCTGACTGAACGGTTCTTCCGACATACCTGACAGGTCAAGCCTATCAACTGCTCAGTATCCAATTGATACCCAAGAAACACTTCCGTAACGAAGCGGGTCGAATCTCAATATGCGTCTCTCCCAATGATCTGCTCGCTCTGCGCCGAGGCATGTTCGCGTGAGATCACCCCATCAATAACGAATGTTAACTATTTTTTTGCTCGCCAAACTCGCTCTTACGATTGCAAGCGGTCTCGCGACGGTTTTCGTACCCCCGGCGTCGCAACACCCACTCTTTCTGAAATTATTCTGCGGCTATACCCGACTCGAATTAATGAATGTTTAGACCGTCAGGGACCCGATGCGCTTTTCTTCGGTCTGGCAGACTGTCATCATGATAACTTCTGTGCCTCATCGTCCTTTTTCAACCGTGTGAATCCCGGTCTTGCTCGTCTTGCGCTCCTTCTCCCGATTTTTTTCGAAACCGGCGTCCTTCGGCACTGTCTCTCTGTTCTTGAGACGCGATCGGTGGGCGTGGCTTTATGCGCCCTCAGGGCAAGCCGTCGAATTTGCCTTGCGCAACACCGTTGCGGCGCTTCTGGCCCTTGGCATCGCCATGTGGATGGAACTCGACAGCCCCATCTGGGCGACCATGACCGTCTGGGCCGTGGCTCAGAGCACACGCGGCGAGAGTCTGTCCAAAGCCAGGTGGCGCATCGTCGGAACGGTCATCGGCGCCATCGCAGCAGTCGGCCTCTTCACCGTGTTTCCTCAGCAGCCCCTTCTGTTCTTTCTGACGCTGGCGCTCTGGATGGGGCTTTGCGCCGGCATTGCCACTTTTGTCAGTAATTTCCGCGCTTACGCGCTCGTTCTCTCGGGTTATACCTGCGCCATCATTGCGATGGGCGCTGTTTACGACCCGGAAAACGTCTTCATGATTGCGGTCTCGCGTTCGACCTATATCGCGCTCGGGGTGCTCTGCGAGGCGGCGATGGGGCTCATTTTCGCCACAAGCAGGAACGCCAGGCACGTCAGGCGGTGCGTACCAAACTGCAATCGGCACTCTCGCTGGTATCGCTTTCCATCGCCGATATTCTCTCCGATGCAGCCACCACCCAACGCAAGGCGCGCGACCTCTTCGCCACAATCCTGCGTCTCAATAGTGAAATCGAGTTCGCTGAAATCGAGATGGGGCCACATGGCCATGAGGGCGACCACGCCCGCGCCGCGCTTGCTGCCGTGTCCATTCTGCTTTCACGTGGTTTTGGCATGGCGGCCCGTCTGGCAGCCCTCTCCCACAGCCATGGCAGTTTTCGCGAAACCTCTCATCACGCGCAGGAATTCCTGCGGGGGCTCGAGGCACGCCTGCGAACGCAGGAGCCGGTCCAGTCTATTCTGGCAGATTTGCACATCCTGATCGAAGACTGCCGCGTTCATGCAGCCCCGTTCATGCGATCCGATCAGGAGGAGCCAGTCCTGCTTGCTCCGGTCGATGAACGCGTACTGCATGTCGCACTGGGTGAACTGCTCAACGATCTCGAGATCGCCATCATCGAATATGATGCCAGCACCCATCTCATTCGCGGCGATCGCTTCCAGTTCCGGCTGCAATCGCATCACGATCCACGCAACGCGGTCAATAATGGCCTGCGTGTGATGGCGGCCATCCTGTTCACGGCATTGGTCTGGGAGGTCACTGCCTGGCCGAATGGCACCGCGTTCATTTCAATGACCTCTCTGATCTGCGGTTTATTCGCCACGCAGGAAAACCCGGTTCTCGGCACCACCACTTTCCTGAAAGGCACGATCTGGTCCGTCATTGCCGGGGGTATCCTCACCTTCATCTTCGTACCGAAATTCGACACATACGAGATGTTCGTCATGGCCTTCGGCCCGGCCATGTTTATCGGCGGCCTCGCCCGTTTCAACCTGCCCACAGCGGGGGCTGCCGCCGCGTATGGCCTGCTCATGCCAAGCATGGTGAATGTGCAGAATCACCATCGCCTCGATGAGATTGCCTTCTTCAACGGCGCGACCTCGACCGTCATGGCGGCCTGCGCTGCAGTTCTGGTTTTCCACACCTTCCTGCCGTTCAACCCGCAATCGGAGCGGCTGCGGCTGCGCAAGCAGATGCTGGGCGAGTTGCGCGCGCTCTGCCACCTGCGCAAAGCGCCCGAAACACGTCTCTGGATCGGGCGTAATATTGACCGCTTTGCCCGGTTGATCCGCCATGCCGGCCCCTCGCCTCTGCCCGTCGTTGAGAGCTATCTGCAAGGCACGCTTGCCGTCATGACCATCGGCCTCAACGCCATCAGATTACGCACCCTGCTCGATCGCGAACATCTGCCCGTGACCGCACGACGCGCCATCGAGTTGCTGCTTGACCGGATGGAATACACACGAGACCGCCATGACCGACCTGCACGCGTTGCCGCGGCAGCCGTGCGGCGCCTGCGCGCGCTCGATCGCACCGAGCGCGATCTGGTCACGCGCCTCGAACTGATCAGAGGCATTTCCTATCTCGTGGTCATCAGGGATGAGCTGGTGGCCAATGCGGCGTTTCTCGACGAGACCCAGAACTTCGCGAGCCGTCATATTCTGGAGAAGTCGCAATGACAGACGAACTGCCAAGCCTCGCTTTGCGCGGCACGACCCTGCGCTTTGCCGGCAACCCGTTCGACATGCCGCCACAGGACGCGCTGTTGACTGACACCGATGGCCTGGTCGTGATCGAATCCGGTCGTATCAGCGCAGTCGGCAATTACGCGGAACTCGCTCCCACCTTCCGCCGGAAATGTCCGTCATGGACCACAGAGGCAGTCTGATCGGGCCGGGTTTCATCGATGCTCACGTGCATTACCCGCAATTTGGTGTCATCGCGTCTTATGGCGAGCAGCTTCTTTCATGGCTGGAACGCTATGTTTTCCCGGAAGAACGTCGCTTCGCAGAGCGCAACTACGCCGATCGGATTGCCGAGGGTTTTCTCGACAGTCTGCTCGCTCATGGCACCACGACAGCCGCAGTCTATTGTACCGTGCACCCGGAATCGGTCGAGGCGTTCTTTACGGCCTCGCAAAAGCGCAACACACGCATGATTGCGGGCAAAGTGCTGATGGATCGGAACGCGCCGGATTATCTGCGTGACACGGCACAAAAAGGTTACGACGATTCGCGGCGCCTTATCGACACCTGGCATGGCACCGGGCGACAGCTTTATGCCGTCACACCACGCTTTGCTCCGACGAGCACGGAAGAACAGCTGATTTTGGCCGGGACATTGCTCGACACGGCACCGGGGCTGTTCATGCAGACCCATCTGCTTGAAACGGTGCAGGAGGCGCGCTGGGTCGAGGCGCTGTTTCCGCAACGCTCAGGCTATCTCGATGTGTATGACCGCGCCGGACTGGTGCGGCCGCGCAGCATTTTCGGCCATGCAGTGCATATGACGGAGCAGGATTTCACGCGCTGCTCACACGCGGGCTGCACCCTCGCTCATTGCCCGACCTCGAACGCCTTTCTGGGCAGCGGAGCGTTTCGCCTGTTCGAGGCGTTGCGCCCTGACCGTCGCGTGGCGGTCGCTCTGGGCACCGATATTGGCGGGGGCAACAGTCTTTCGATGCTGCGCGTCATGAACGATGCCTATACGGCGGCACAATCGCATGGCACGAGCCTGCATCCGGTGCAGTCCTACTGGCTGGCCACCGCAGGCGCGGCACAGGCGCTCGGTCTTTCACCGCAGCTCGGCCAGATCGAACCGGGTGCCGAGGCCGATCTCTGCGTCATGAACCCCATGGCCACTCCCCTTATGGCGCAACGGGCCGAGCGGGCAGAATCTGTGCCGGATCTGCTTTTCGCGCTGTCGATGCTGGGGGACGACCGCGCCATTGAAGCGACTTATGTTATGGGGCGACGCCACCGCCCGATGGCATGCTGAAAACCCGATCCTTTCAGAGCATCCCACGTTTGGCCAGCCAGGCCTGGTACCAGTTGGGCCACTCCGACGTGACCCGATCTGGCTCCCCCATACCAAAGCCGTGCCCACCCGTCGGCAGGCGATGATAATCGACATCAGTACCGATCGCCTCGCAGGTACGAGCCATGAGCGCTGCGTTATAAGGGTTGGCGATGCGATCATTATCCGCCTGGGTCAGAAAAACTGGCGGATAGCCTGATGCAACATGACTTTGCACAGACCATAGACGCGCAAGAGACGGGTCGGGGTTTGACCCTACAAGGTCGCGATGTGTTGCCGTGTGATCGTAAGGCTTTTCCAACGTGATGACCGGATAGATCAGGGCAGCGCCTGCAAGAGGCGCCAATTCCCCCTCGCCTGCCCCAACTGAAAACGGCCCAGCTCCGGCCCAATTCGTAGCGGTCATGCCCATGAGATGACCACCAGCTGAAAACCCGAGAAGAGTGATCCGCTTCAGATCCAGATTTTCGATCGAAGCGCGATGCCGGATGAGAGTCAGCGCACGCCGCGCATCCTGAAGCGGGGCCAGCGGCCCTTCAGCCCAACCTTCACCGGGAAGGCGATAGACAAGAACAAACGCCGTAATGCCGCGCGCTGTCAGCCAGCGCGCCGCCGGATAGGCCTCGCGGCGCATGCCGATGCGCTGATAACCACCACCCGCCGCCACCAAAACGGCGCTGCCATTAGGGCGTTCTGGCCGGAATATCTCCAGCCTCGGCTCACGAATATTATAGAGAGCGCCCGTAGCCGTGGATTGCTCGACCCCACCGGGTCCGCCTCCGCCGGGTGGCGTGTCGGGCCAGAGAGCGATCTGATCGGGCGATTGCGAGCGCGATGGCCCGTGGCAGCCTCCAAGGAGGGAGAGCGATCCAGCGAAAGATGAGACAAGCATTGTGCGGCGATGCATCCAGGTTCCGGTGGAACGATCACGCGACATGCTGCCTCCTCTTTCCTGCGGCATCTAGGCCTTGCGGACGAATTCCGATTTGAGATTCATCGCGCCGATACCCGGAATCTTGCAGGACAGATTATGTCCATCATGGCCATCGGTAAGACGAACCCCTCTGATCTTGGTGCCGCCCTTAATGACCGATGACGAGCCCTTGACCTTCAGATCCTTGATGATGGTCACGCTATCACCGTCTGCAAGAGGATTGCCATTGGCATCGCGCACAACGGCGTCGTCCTGCGAAGGAGCCTCCCCTTCCGAGATACTCCATTCAAGGGCGCATTCCGGACAAACCCAGAGCCCGCCATCCTGATAGATATGTTCACAACCGCATTGCGGGCATAGATCGCTTTTCACGATTTTTCGTCCTGTTTTTCTTTCGGTGCGTCCACGTAGCGATACCGCCATCATGACTGCGCCTGCCTTGTCATCAGTATAAAGGCGTCAGCAGCCTTCGAGATGAGCCTTCTAGAGTTTCTCGCAGGTGCTGAAAAGCATTGAGCCTCATGACGGGCGTGGATCGGAAATCGTCCGGCCAGCGCAGATGAACCGATCGTGGCTGCGTGCATCGGACGACAGATGGAAGAGGAAAAAGTGACCGGTGATCTGAAGACACCGTTAGACGGGTCTGGCGGAGAGGGTGGGATTCGAACCCACGGTGCCCGTGAAGGCACAACGGTTTTCGAGACCGTCCCAATCGACCACTCTGGCACCTCTCCGTAGCAGGATCACCTGGTCGTGGGCGGCTTATAAGGGGCAGATCGCGCCCTGCGCAAGAGGGGCGATGACGATTCTTTTTGCCTTCTCTCCATTTTCCCGGCCGCAAGGCGCGATAATGATTGACGCGGCCGTGCCACCTCCTGTAGTGAGCCCCCCTCGCGGGCGTGCTTGCGCGCCGGCCAATAATAAAAAGCGACTGGGCAATGCCGACTGGGGAAAACCCCGGCAAAATTGCCAAGAGATCGGACTTGAGAGAGTTTTAATATGTTTGCAGTCATCCGCACCGGCGGAAAGCAGTATCGCGTCACCCCGCAGATTACGTTGAAGGTCGAGAAGCTCGAAGCCGAAGCCGGCACGACCATCACCTTCTCCGACGTTCTGGCCGTTGGCTCTGACGCTGGCATCAAGATCGGCGCTCCGCTGGTCGCTGGCGCCACCGTCACGGCAACCGTGATCGCCCAGGACCGCCTGGACACGGTCATCATCTTCAAGAAGCGCCGCCGGCAGAACAGCCGTCGCAAGAACGGTCATCGTCAGCACGTGACCGTCCTGCGCATCGACGCGATCAACGCAGCGTAACTGACGCTAGAGAGAAGGAGAGACCTCCATGGCACAAAAAAAGGCAGGCGGTTCGAGCCGTAACGGACGCGACAGTGCAGGCCGCCGTCTCGGCGTCAAGAAGTTCGGTGGCGAAGCCGTCATCGCTGGCAACATCATTGTCCGCCAGCGCGGCACCAAGATGATGGCTGGCTCGAATGTTGGAGTCGGTCGCGACCATACCCTGTTCGCCCTCGCCGATGGCGCCGTGAAGTTCACGCGCCGCGCTGAAGGCCGCGTCCACGTTTCCGTGACGCTGGCAGAAGCCGCAGAGTAAAGACTGGCCATAACCAGTTGACGGGAGAGGCCGGTCCACTTGGGCCGGCCTTTCTTGTTTAGACCGTTATTTTTGGACGAATACGAGACAGACGATGAAATTCCTCGACCAGGCCAAGATCTATGTGCGCTCCGGCGATGGCGGGGATGGTGTCGTCGCGTTTCGTCGCGAGAAATATGTCGAGTTCGGCGGCCCCGATGGCGGCAATGGGGGTCGCGGTGGCGATGTCATTTTCCGCGCCGTACCCAATCTGAACACGCTGATCGATTTCCGCTACACGCAGCATTTCCGGGCACGCAAGGGCGGCAATGGCGCAGGCTCCGACCGCACCGGCGCCAAGGCTGAAACCGTCGTCATCAACGTACCCATCGGCACACAGATTTTCGACGATGACCGCGAGACCATGCTTGCCGATCTCGATGAAGACGGCAAGGAAGTGCTGCTCTGCAAGGGTGGCGATGGCGGCTTCGGCAATGCGAACTTCAAGACAAGCACCAATCGGGCACCGCGTCGTGCGGACAAGGGCTGGCCGGGTGAGGAACGCTGGGTCTGGCTGCGCCTGAAGCTGATCGCCGATGTCGGGCTCGTGGGCCTGCCGAATGCAGGCAAATCGACCCTTCTCTCGGTCTGCTCGCGCGCCAAGCCCAAGATCGCCGATTATCCCTTCACGACGCTGCACCCGCAGCTCGGTGTGGTGCGTCTCTCCTCTACCGAGGAATTCGTCATTGCCGATATTCCGGGGCTAATCGAGGGCGCTAGCGAAGGCGCCGGTTTGGGTGACCGCTTTCTGGGTCATGTCGAGCGTTGCGCCATGCTCATCCATCTGCTCGACGGCACAGAGAGCCAGTTGGTCAAGAACTATCGTATGATCAGAGGCGAGCTGTCCGCTTACGACGAGGCACTCGCTGAAAAGCCCGAGATCATCGTGCTGAACAAATGCGACGCCCTGACCAAGACCCAGATCACCGCCAAGAAGAAGGCGTTGGCCAAGGCCTCTGATGCCGAGGTGTTCACCTTGTCGGCAGCAACGCATGAGGGGCTGGCAGAGCTGCTGCGCCTGGTGCAGGATCGCGTCACCCAATATCGTCTGGAAGAACGCGAGACAAATCAGTGACCAACCGACTGGCCGAAGCACGCTGCGTTGTCATCAAGATTGGCTCTGCCCTTCTGGTCGATGCCAAGAATGCCGAGCTTCGTCATCATTGGCTCAACACGGTTTGCGAGGATATTGCGCGTCTCCGCGCCCAAGGTACGGATGTCGTCGTGGTGTCCTCCGGGGCCATTGCCCTTGCCCGCGTTCGTCTGGGGCTCGTAGGACGCAGGTTAAGGCTTGACGAGAAGCAGGCAGCGGCCAGTGTCGGGCAGATCCAGCTCGCGCAGGCCTGGAGCGCGGCTCTGGCGCAGCAGAACCTGACCGCTGGGCAGTTGCTCCTGACCCCCGGCGATACGGAAGACCGCGAACGCCATCTGAATGCGCGCGCGACCCTGCGAACCTGCTCGATCTGGGGTGCGTGCCTGTCATCAACGAAAACGATGCCATCGCGACAACTGAAATCCGCTTTGGCGATAACGACCGGCTGGCCGCACGGGTCGCGCAGATGATCGGCGCCGATACCTTGATCCTGCTTTCGGATATCGACGGTCTCTATACCGCCGACCCACGCCTCGACCCGACAGCCGAACATCTGCCTGAGGTCGATGCCTTGACGGAGTCGATCATGGCCATGGGGGGCGCGCCGCCACCCGGCTATTCGTCAGGCGGTATGCATACAAAATTGCTTGCCGCCCAGATCGCTACCCGCGCGGGCGCACGCATGGCCATCGCCTCGGGGCTGTCATCCCACCCGGTCAGCGCCCTGCTCGAAACGGGTCGCTGCACCTGGTTCCTCGCCTCGGAAGATGCTGGCTCGGCCCGCAAGCGCTGGCTCGCCGGGGCTCTGCAGACGAAAGGGTGCGTCATCGTCGATCAGGGCGCCGCTCGCGCCCTGCTCAATGGCAGTTCACTGCTGCCTGCGGGCGTGAAGGAGGTCGCAGGCGGCTTCGCACAAGGCGATCTGGTGGTCATCCTTGATGAGGAAGGCCACGAAATCGGGCGTGGGTTGACGGCCTATGATGCCGAAGACTCCCGCAAGATTGCCGGGCGTCGCTCTGAGGATATCACGCGCTGTCTCGGCCATAGCGGGCGAGATGAGTTGATCCATCGCGACGATCTGGTTCTGATCCGCTAGAGTGTCGTCGCTGAGGCGGCAAGATGCTCCCCCTTTGCAGCGCCTATGGGTGAGGTGTAGTGCTCGCCCCTCATGAGCCAGTTACCGGATTGCGCCCCCGCCTCCCGCAGCGAGGGCTGAGCTCGGCCAGTTGCGAGAAGGCAGAGAAGATACTCAGACGAGTTTGAGGAATGCTTCAAGTTGCCAGCTTACCGGATTGGCAAGATCTTCCAGGATCGAAAAATGGGTGCATCCTGGCACGTGCAGGAGCCCGATACGCTCCCCTGCCGCTTCGCATGCCAGAGCATATTCGGTCGCTTGCGAGCGCAGGCCGATAAGTTCATCGGCGCCGACCGAAATCATTGTCGGTGCGCCCGGTTTGATATGACGTATCGGACTGAGTGTTCTGGTTTCTTCATAGGTAAGTTTCAGGCTGTCCTGCAACCAGCACAATCTCATTGGCTCGAGATCGACAAGGGGCTGATCGCATGCACCCTGGAAATCGCGGGATGGGCACGATACATCAAAGCCAGATGACCACCTGCCGAGTGCCCGCCAAGATAGAGAGGAAGCGTCTCGATACCCAGCCGATCCCTGTCGTCGCTGAGATGCTGAATGAGCCCGCCGATTTCCTCCACGATCCCGGTCACAGAAATCTCAGGAGCCAGCGTATATTCCGCAAGAGCGACATTGATCCCGTTAGGAACCAAGCTACCCGCTATGAAGGCGAAGTCTTCCTTCGCGCAGTGGCTCCAGTACCCGCCATGCAGGAAGATATAGGTCGCCTGAGCCGCCCGGCCAGAGGGAATGAAATCGTAGCGTTCACGCGCTTTTTCGCCGTAGCGCAGATCGCGACGCCCCCCATAGGTAGAGTAGGTTTCCTGGCTGTCATGCTGAAACCTGGCAAGCACTGCGGGAAAATTGCTGATCGCTTTCGTATTGTCGAAAGCGGCGTCAAGCGCCGCACGATCCATATCCCGGTAAAGTATCTTCGTCATCGCGCGTTCCATTTTAAAACGCCCGTTAAACGAAGTTATCCTAAACTCTGGACAGGTATTTGACGACCCATCGCCATAACTCTTCGTGATGGGAGGCTTTCTTGTTTCAGCGATAAATACGCTTCCTTCCCCCAGTGACGTCACACGACTTCCACCCGCGAGCGCCTCAACAAACATGTCTGGACAATCGTTCAGGTCCGGCGTGAGGCAAAAGTCTTGCAACGATAACAATGCCCGGCATTCTCCTTCGCCGGTCAGGCCATAAGCGCGCTATCGCCGCCATTGACTTCAAATTCGGCGCCTGTCGTCAGCGCAGAGGCGTCGGATGCAAGAAAGACCGCTATGGGCGACACATCCTCAGGTTGCAGCCAGCCTATAGGCTGAACCTCGCTTCTTGCACGATCCTGCCACGCCTGAGCCGCCGTCACTCCGCCTTTCACCTCGTGATGAGTCTGCTGTTCGACAGCAGCGAGGCGCTGCGGGTTCAGGGTGAGTGCCGTGCCGACCAGACCGGGAATGATGGCGTTAACCGTCACGCCATAAGGCGCAAATTCCATCGCTGCCGATTTCATGAGCCCGATCAGACCCCATTTCGATGCCGAATAGCTGGCGCCGTTCTTCGTCCCATGACGCCCCTGCATGGAAGAAACAATCAGCACCCTGCCCCCGTGACGGGTGATCATGTGCGGTACAAAAGCGCGCAAGGTTCGCGACGTACCGTTGAGATTATTCTCGATCTGGTCATCCCAGTCGGCTTCGTTCATTTCCAGAAGCGGTTTCCACCCCTGAATGGCGGCGTTGGCGACCAGAATATCGATCTTGCCGAAATGCGCGATAATCTGTTCTGCGGCAGCCCGCAGCCCTTCGATCTGACGGATATCGGCCTTGACTGCCAGGGCGTTGCGACCGAAGGCCCTTATCTGACGCACGGTCTCATCAAGTTCGGCGCTGCTGGCGGGCACAGCGTCGGCCACCGGCTGATCGGGCCCGCAATATCGAGCGCCACAACATCGGCACCGTTGGCGGCATATTCGACAGCGATGGCGCGTCCGATACCCCGTGCGGCCCCGGTCACCACAGCCACGCGCCCGGCAAGCTGAGAGCCACGGCCGGCCTTGATAGGACCGGCGCTGAAAGCTGGCGGCGGCTCGGGAACCAACCCCAAGGTTGCGGTTGCGACTCTCTTCGGGCCGATCGCAGCAGCGGCACTCCCGATAGTACCAGCCGTCATAAGGGCCGCGCCGCCCATGAGCAATGAACGCCTCGGCCGCACATGGTCGGCCTCTTGCGCCTCTGCGAGACAGGTTTTCTGCTCCAATTTGCGGGTCATGTTGTTGTGACTCCTTCACCTCACCACTCGGATGGATGTCGATAGACTATGACATAAATCCGGAGGAGAGGGGTCGACCGCCAGCTTGTTCCTGTCTCGCAATCTCTTTTGCGATGCCACAGGCGCGAAGGTCAGACCGGCCGGGAATTTACCCGTACCGATCATTCCCTTTAAAAAGAAGTTTCAATTCCGCACGTTACGGTGACTGTCCGCCAGACCGGTGTGTCGACGGCAGGCTTGCTGAGTTTCCAGCCCTCAGGGGCGCGGCGGCCATCGCAAGGTGGGCTCCGAACGCACACGACGCGCACCCGCCTCCTCGCCCTGCCTGAGACGCTCCGCTTCTGCGGCGGCACTGCGCGGGGCCATCTCCTGACGCTGCACCCTGAGACGCCAGGCATCATCCTGCTCCTGCTGCTCATCTCGCACTGGCGCAGCACTTCCCTGATCCTGCGCCATGGGAGGCCGCGGGGGCCGTGGCGCCTCGCGAGGTGGTGGCGGCTCGAAATGCGTGGGCCTCAGAATGCGGTGTACGCTCTCCTGAGCCCCGGACTCCGCGTAGCTGTAATCATCACGCGCCTCGGGCAAGGGGGCGGGGCGCTCGCGACGCTCATCGAGGGGCACATCGCGTAGTGCCTCGCGCATGGCGGGGGCTTCTCTCGCCCCGGACTCCTGACGCGGCGTGGCTGCACTCTGCTGCATCGCCCGCTGGGCAGCCTGACGGCTCGCCTCTGACGACCAGGGCATCGGCTCTGAAGCGCGTGGAGGCTCCACAGCGCGAGAGACGGGCGTGACGACAGGCGCTGCCGGTTCGACGGGGACTGAGCTTCTGCGGGGCGGTGCAAAAACGGGCTCACCCGACGGACCGGTTTCACTGCCGCCCTGTGCCAGTCTCATGGCGATGATTCGCAGCTCTGCGCGCACCTCGTTGAGTTGCAGCTCGACCTCTTCCAGCCTCGGCTTAACGCCAAAGATAGAAAACGGCATGAGAATGAACATAAGCCCCAGCCCAAGCAGGATGAAACCTGCCAGAAACTGCATCCAGAGCGGGAGAGAGAGAAGCGCTGTCGTCATGATCTGCGATCTATGCGAATTTCAGCGACTCCGCCAAGTGGAGAGTTGTACCTGAGACGTTCTCTTTTACTGCGGGGGCGTTATCAACACCGTCATAACGCCCCCATGAGCCTCATCCAGACCGTCGCCACTCCGCAATGCGGCGAGTGACTGATGGAAAATAACGACCCGATAAAGCGCATGACCCTTGCGATCGTGCCAACGCTCGAAAGCGAGCGTTGTGTCCGGCGCCGTACGATCCGGCTGATCGCCAAAGGACCAGTGTAGCCCGTAGCGCGCTGCGAGCGCATCGAGCGTCGTGTCATGTCCCGCAAAAGCCAGTAGCCGCGTTTCTGACGGTACTATTGAGCCATCGGAAAGCGTCACCGCCTTGCCGTTCAGAAAACGTGCAATCGCCTCCGCCATGAACCGTGATTTTTCCTTCACCAGGGTTCCACGTCGGCGCGTCAGATCGGAAAGATAGTCATGCACCGGCAGAGCGCGCGCCAGCAGTGCTGGCGTAAGAGCGCGTGCCCAGTCAGGACCAGCATTTTCAAGACTCTGCGCATAAACCAGCAGAATATTCTCTGCCACAGACGCCGCCTGTGCGGGGCCGCCTTCCAGAACCACCCTGCCCTTCTTGCTGCCCAGCGTAAGCGGTGTCGAAAAACACGGTGCCCTTCCACCGGCGCAGCCGGCTGGCGCCATCAGATCCTGCAAAGCCTTGAGACCCTGAACGACTGCCTCGGGTCGATCTTT
The DNA here is from genome assembly GCF_000614545.1 of Asaia platycodi JCM 25414. Taxonomy (GTDB): domain Bacteria; phylum Pseudomonadota; class Alphaproteobacteria; order Acetobacterales; family Acetobacteraceae; genus Asaia; species Asaia platycodi. Next base: position 236,463 of record NZ_BAKW01000003.1, read on the forward strand.
CGCATCACCGCGCTGAACGGATGCGGTTTCAGCGTCAAGAAGCGCCCGGTTTGTCGTAATGAACTCAGGCGTGACGGCGTCGAACAGCGGATCATGCCTGGCAGGCGGCAGAGACCGCGCCACGAGATGCTGCGCCGGAACGAGACTCTCCGCCATGATCTGTCCACTCTGCCGCGTACGATCATCGGCTGAATCGGCCCAGATGACTGGCGCTACCTTGCTCAGACAGGGACCGAGGTGCCGCGTGCAGGACAGATCGTAATGCAGGGCGATATCCTGCATCAGGCGCCCGAGCGCCACTCGGCCATGCTCGGTCAATTGCCCCGGTGCGACAGGCCAGACGGGCCAGGCAACACCTGTCTCCTTTTCGAGGGCTTCCGGCCCATGGGTCGGGCTACGCAGGCCATGTCTTGCGACGAGCACGACACGCTCGAGAACCGCATGATCTGGCAGTGAGGCTGAGGAAAAAACGACAGGCTCGGCCATGGCCGGAACGCTGAAACCGATACCCAGAGACGCGAGCCAGGTGAGAAACAGATTTTTTTTCGTCATGAAACGTCCTCAGGCAGGGTCACGGTCAGGTTGAAGAACACGCTGCGCCCAGCCAGACGCCAGTAAAGCGGGGCACCATCGGGATAGCCCGCGCTCGCCGCCGATTGATTGCCGGCAAAATCGCTGATGGCGCGGTTATTGAAGAGATTGGCAATCTTGAGGCTTGGCGTCACGTCGCGCATGAACCCGCCGAGCTTCTTGAAATGCCAGCCAAGGGCAAGATCGGCGGTCGTCGTGCTGCCTATACGATACTGATTGGCGAAAACCGTATTGCCCGCACTGTCGGTCGTACTATCGAGCCCGTAGTGATTGCCGACGAATTTCCCGATCAGAGACGCATAAGGCCCTTTATTGTCGTCGTAGAGGACGCCAAACGAGGCCAGCACATTAGGCGTAGCCGCCACGCGCACAGAGCTGTGCTTGTACTGAGCGTCGTTCACGCTGTAATTGCCGTAAAGCGACACGCCATGGCCGAGCGCATACTGCCCCTCGACTTCCAGACCCTTATAGATCGCACCACCGCTATTGACCGAGGTGCTCTGCGTACCAAAACCCGGCACCTTGATCTGGGCTGACGCGATGAAATTGGAGAAATTGATGTAATAGGCATCGAAAGACAGGTCCAGCGCTTCTGCTGCACCACGGTGCCGATCTGATAATTCAGCGTCGTCTCGGGACTGACATTACCGACATTCTGCGTCTGAAACACGCTCATAGGCGGGGCGAGAAAGCCTCGGGCAATCTGACCATAGGCGCTCCAGCCCGGCAGGATCATCTGGTTCGCCGAAATGGAAGGCTGCCATGAGCTGAATTTCTGCGTCGCGTTCAGCGGTACCTTGGTCGATTTATTGATTGCTGCGTCGTAGTCACGACGGAAATAGGAATATTTGATACCCGGCTTGATGACCGTATTCTTGAACGGCTTCCAGTCGAATTCCAGATAGGGCTGCACCGTCGTATTGAAATCCGAGATATTGTAGCTGTAGGCTGAGCCGTTCTTGCCGGGCACCATGAGACTGCCCTTGGTCAGATCCACCGCATAGGTGTAACGACGGTCATCCTGCAGATCGGCCCAGGCGCCCAACAAGACATCGCCCTGTGACGTATGCGCCTTGAAGGTGAGCGTATCGCCGTAATCACGAAACTTCGCATCGGCATATTTACCGGGCACATCATTCTTGTAGGTCGCAAGCTTCTTGCCGCTCGCTGAATAGAGCGTCACCCCATTGGCACCGGGATCGTCAGAGCTGGCATCGGTCGATTCCGTATAATCATGCTCGAAGCCATTGGTGTAGAGACGGTTTTCGATGCTCAGCCAGGTCAAAACCCGGCTCTTGATGTCGATGTAATCGAAATCTGCCGTGTAGGTGCTGGGCTGATAGCCGGAATAGCATTGCAGGGTCGGATTGGCGCAGAGACCGTAATTCTTGCCGTATTTCCTGTATTGCTGCAGCGTCGCACCCTGGGTCGTGTTCTGGTTCTCCCAGTTATAGGTGGTCAGAAGAGTCAGGGTCGTGTTTTCCCCAAGCTTTGCCACGTCCTTGAACAGCAGGTTGTTGCGACGCTCACCCGAACCCGTCAGATAGCCATCGGTCTCTTCATGCTGCAGATCGAGTACCATCGAGCCGAAACGCGTCTTGCCTGAATCCACCTCGACGCCACCGGCGCGCGTGTTGAAGCTGCCATAGGTGCCATACGGCGTGACGCCAAAATGCTGCGCGGGGGTGCGCGACTGAAAACCGATCGTGCCGCCGAATGTCGCATTGCCGATGGTCGATGCTGTGCCTGGCCCGCGATTGACCTGCACCTCGCCCAGAAAATGCGAGATGAACAGCGATGAGGTGGTGTGATGCAGGTCGCTGGCATTACCGAAAGGGATACCGTCGAACAGCATGTTATATTGCCCGTCCTGAAAGCCGCGAAGGCTCATGGTCTCGGCCTTGCCCATGCCGGGGCCGTTCGGATTTTGCGTCCAGATGCTTGGCTGAAACTTGATGATGTCATCCACACTCGCCAGCGGCACGATGTTGTTGGTGATGAACCTTTTCTGAATGACGGAAGTCGGCTCGGTGATCGTCAGCGGCACTGTTGACGGCGCCAGGCGCTCGGCACGCCCGATTACCGTGATATGTTCCTGCCCCGTCCGGTCATCATGCGCGTCATGCCTGAAGTTGCTTCCACGTGCAGCCGAAGCGATCACCACGACCCCGTCGGACTGCAGATGCGGGCTCAGACCCGACCCACTCAGCACGCGCTCAAGCGCCTTTTCAAGCGTCAGCCTGCCTTTTAGCGCAGGCGCCTTGCGGCCACGCACCTGATCGCTGGAAAAAAGAATATCGCGCCCGGACTGGCGAGCGAGGCCGGTCAGCGACTCTTCGAGCGATCCTGCGGGCTGGCTGAGGCTGAGCGTTTTTTGCGCGTCGCCCTGGTTCAGCCTTGCCCGCGCGCCCTCTCCCTGGGCAAGGGCAGCGCCGGGCAGAGCGAAGAGCGAGAGCAGGATAAAGGCAAGATTTCTGCGCTGGCGCGGCGCGGCGGACGGGACACGGATCATGCGGGCAAATTCCATCAGGCTGGGGCAGAGCGGCCATTACCCTGAGGGACGACGCAGAAACGCCGTCCCTCACCCGTTTCGATCTCGTTTCATCAAAGCTTAACAATCTCGATCTGCGTCGGCCCGAACGTCACGCGCAGCGGCAGAAGATGGGCGAGCGCTTGAAGAACCGCGTGGGGTCCTGCGTGTGAAACATGCCGCTGATTCGCAGCCGTGCCAGGGAGGGCGAAAGAATAAGTACGGGTTTGTCGCTGTAGCGTGCCATCTCCGCCACGGCCTGATCGAGTGGGGTATTGCGGAACAGGGCGCGCCCCTCGCACCAAGCGAGAGCGTCATCGGATCGGACTGCCGCAACCGTTCCATGCCGTGTGAGGCGATCGAAACGCAGTTCCTGCCCCTCGGCCAGTGCCAGACGCTGCTGCCCATGACCGCTCAGTGTCAGCCCGCCTTCGAGAACTGCGACCTGCATGATCGGGTCGCTGACATCGAGCGCGTAACGCCCCCTGCCGCCGGATACAGACCAGCCACAAGAGCGGAACACGGCGTGGTCTTCTCGAAAGGCAAGCGCGTAGCGTCCGTTTCCGATCGTCATCTGATGGCGCGATGGCCCACAGATCAGCGCGCTGCACGCATCCATCTCGATGTCCATCATGTCGAACGCGAGGTGCCTTCGCTCGTGTCTGCCGGTACGGAATTCGCGCGCATCGGCACCGGAAGGGCCGAAAAGCGTGAAGGCCCCCAGAAGGGCTCCGCAGGAGAGAGCCGCACGGCGGGTTACCCGTCGCGATGTCTCGCGTCCGGCAAAGCTGCCCGTTTTCCAGATTTGCGAGACCAGACCGTACGCCTGATGATGCGCCTCGCACTTATGCAGCCAGTCGGCAAAGCGGGCGCGATCCTGCTCCGAGCACTGATCGGAGAGCAGACGCGCCTGCCAGCTTGCCGCCTGCTCGACCTGATGTGGCGTCACGAAAGACCGTCATTCAGCAATGCCAGTGCCAGATGGGCCAACGCACGGGCAATGGATTTCTCGATCGTACTGACGCTCAGCTCAAGGCTTTTGGCGATGCGGCTATAGGTCAGACCATCGAGCCTGTGCATCAGAAAGATCCGGGATGTGCGGGAGTCGAGCGCCATGAAGGCCACGCGCACGCGCTCAAGCTGCTCACGCCCGAGCAGCACACGCTCGGGGCCGGGCTCGAGGCAAACCGGCTCGACGCCCTCTGGGGCATCGAGCGATGAAAACCCCACGCGTTTCTCGCGTCTGGCGCGATCGATGGCCAGATTACGCGCTGTACGCAGCACATAGGCTTCAGGGTGATCAATCCCCTCCATCCCGCGCTCGAAAAGATGCAGGAGCGCAGTCTGGAGCAGGTCATCGCTATCCGGCCTGCGGTTCTGTCGCCGGATACGCTCATAGAGAGACGTCCATACGGACTGTCTCAGGCACCATTCTGCCGCTGACATTCTTTACCTGCCAGAATTGAGAAACCGGAAACGCGCCGGTTCATATCAATGGCGGATCATATTGTCAGCGCGAGAGGCGCCGTGTCTTCAAATCTTCACAGAAACCCTCTCACCCCGCCCATAGGAGGCAGGAAGAGAGGGCGCACACCCTCACATACCGAGCGCGCGACGATAGATGTCGAGCAGCGTCTCTTGCTCTTCGATCTCGTTCGGCTCTTTCTTGCGCATCTTGATGATGTTCTTGATCGTCGCGACGTCGAAACCGGCCGATTTGGCTTCGCTGAAGATGTCCTTGATGTCGCCGGCAAGCGCCTTGCGCTCTTCTTCCAGACGCTCGACGCGCTCGATCACGCTGCGCAGACGATCGACGGCAATGCCCCCGACATTCGATTCAGGATCAGCAGCCTGACGCGCGCGGCTGGCGGAGGCTTCGTCAATATCAAAAGGCATGTCAGACATGGTGACCTCGAGAGCGGGGGTTGCACACGGCCCTTTCGGGCCAGAGAGCGACAAGCGCCCGGGCAGACACTTGCGAAGAGAGGCGGCTTATCGCGCCTCGCCGGGGCGGGTCAACGCATATTGCGCCCGAACGTCACGGCATAAAGCGCGTTCTCTTTGCTACCTTTACCCCATCAGCACGCATGTCATAAGACCGCACTGCCCCCATCGAGAACCGGAGAGCCAGGCCGATGACCAATTGCCACCAAGTCGCCCCATTCGATTACGTCATCTTTGGCGCAACCGGCGATCTGACCATGCGCAAATTGCTGCCCGCCCTTTACTATCGTCTGACGATGGGACAGGTGCCTGATACGGCCCGCATCATCGGCACGGCGCGCTCACCGCTTAAGCGCAGCGAATACCAGACCCGCGCCCGCGACGCGCTCAAACGCTTCGTGAAGGCAGACGATTTCGACGAAGACACAGTCGATCGCTTTCTGGACATGATCCATTACGTGAGCCTCGATGCTCGAAGCCAGACAGCAACTGGGAGGGTCTGCGCGAGGTTCTGAGCCACAAGGCAACAGACCATGTGCGTGTTTTCTATTACGCCACGGCTCCCGATCTCTACGGCGCCATCTCGAAAAACCTGCATCATGAAGGCCTCGTCACCGATGACAGCCGCGTGGTGCTGGAAAAGCCGATCGGTATCGATCTGAAGACCGCCGAAGAGATCAATGAAGGCGTCGGTCAGTATTTCAAGGAAAGCAATGTTTTCCGTATCGATCATTATCTGGGCAAGGAGACCGTCCAGAATGTGATCGCCCTGCGCTTTGCCAACCCGCTTTTCGAGTCAGTCTGGTCGGCAGATCATATCGAGTCCGTCCAGATCACCGCGGGCGAACTGGTAGGCGTCGAAGGCCGTGCGGCGTATTACGACAATTCGGGTGCGCTGCGCGACATGGTTCAGAACCATCTGCTGCAGGTTCTTTGCCTTGTCGCCATGGAAAAACCGGACTCGTTGCAGGCCGATGATGTGCGCGATGCCAAGGTGACGGTTCTCAAATCGCTCGTCCCGCTCGATGCGAAGACATTGCCGACAAGCACGGTGCGTGCCCAGTACACCAAGGGTCACAGCAAGGGGGCCACGGTCGATGGCTATCTCGATGAGCTTGGCCATGAGAGCAACACCGAAACCTACGTTGCCTGCGTGCTGAAATCGATACGCCACGCTGGAAGAATGTGCCGTTCTATATCCGCTCGGCCAAGCGTCTGAAAGCGAAGGTCAGCGAGATCGTCGTGACGTTCAAGCCGTCAGCAACCAAGCTCTTCCCCTCGCAGCCCGAAAAGAACGTGCTGGTCATCCGTATCCAACCGGATGAGGGCGTGTCTTACAAGTTCAGCGTCAAGAACCCGATGGACGATGATTTCGGCCTGTGGGAGACCAAGCTCGACGTGCATTTCGAGCGTGAATTCGCCGTGCGCTACCCGGACGCCTATGAGCGTCTCCTGCTCGATGCCGTGCGCGGCTATCCGGTGCTCTTCATCCGTCGCGACGAGGTTGCCGCTGCGTGGAAATGGGTCGCGCCTGTCATGGAAGCCTGGGCGAAGAACGAGGTGCCGATGGCGCATTACGCCGCAGGCAGCTGGGGCCCAGAAGAAGCGCGTCAGATGCTCGCCCGTGACGGGCAGGTCTGGCACGAAGACATGGAATAAGGCATTCCCTTGGCCTCTGACCTCAAAATACGCCCCGACCCGGTACTTCGAAGCTCGGTTCGGGGCGCCGCAAGCCGCGTACGCTCAAGCAGCATCTTCTTCGTCGCCTGGTCGTGCTGGTACCGGTCTCTCTTCTGGCCGTGCTTGTCATGAAAATGGGCTGGCTCGACCAGGCTGCGGACAAGATCCAGTTCGATCGCCTGGCCTGGTTCGACAATACCAAACTCGTCGAACATCTGCGTGTCATGGTGACGCATAACGGCATGACCGATGTGCCTGCAAAATGCCTCGTGCCGATCATCAACGGTAATGATCCGCCAGATGCAACGCGCGTTGATTTCATGCAGCGCAGCAATGATGGCTGCCCCGGCAAGGCCGGTACGTTCGACCGGCTCTTTACGATCAAGGTGAACAGAGCCGATCGCCTTCTGGCTACCGATCAGGGGTCACCCGGTCGCTTTCACGCCATGGCACAGCAGTAATCAAGAAAAAAGCCGGGTTCGCAGTCCGGCTTTTTTCATGGGCGCTCAGTTAGTTTGCTTTGCATCATGGAAAGACCGGCGCAGAAACTTTCCGCCCAGACGCAACGCACGCCGGCCGTCCACAAGCGCGGCGTAAAAATTCAGAAACCCATGGATCGCGTGCGGAAAGCAGACCAGACGCACGCTCACTCCGGCACCACGCAGCAGGCGAGTATAAAGCTCAGCTCCCCACGCAGCGGATCGAAACCAGCCGTGACAATCATCGCAGGAGCGAGACCGCCGAAGTCGTCAGCAAAGACCGGGGCCATATCCGGGTCGAGCATGTCGCGGTCACAACGACTATATTGTCGGCCATACCACTCAAGAAGACGGGCGGTCAGCATAAAACCCTGACCAAAAATCTCGCGGCTCGGCGGCGAGAGCAAACCGCTTACGGTCGGATAATACAGTAATTGCGATACCATGCGGCGCAGTCCGTAGTCTCTGGCCCGGCGCGCAAGCACCGCAGCGAGATTGCCACCCGCGCTGTCACCGCAAACCGCGAGCGGAAGGTCCAGTGCCTCGGCCTGCTCGTAAAGCCAAAGCAGGGCACCCCACCCATCATCGACCGCCGCCGGGAAAGGCGCCTCCGGTGCAAGGCGGTAATCGAGTGACAGCACCATCGCGCCGGAGTGACGTGCCAGACGACAACAGATCCCGTGATGCGAGACGAGATCGCAATGCACAAAGCCGCCGCCATGCATGAAAAGCACCAGCCCGGTGACGCGCCCTCTGGGTCGATAGAGCCGGGCAAGGCGGGTCTCGTCACCGCAAGGTACGCGCAATTCGCGCCACTCCCTGATCTGCAATGAGGAGAGCGCCTGGGGGAAACTCGGCATACCCGTCATACGACGCAGCGCCGCCAGAGAGGCAGGCGTCAGGCTTTCCGGCAAGGGTAAGCCGTCACGACCTTTCGATGCTCTTTTGAGCCAGTGCAGAAAAAGGCGATAGAGCCATCCTGGGCGAGAAACAGGCAAAATAGTCATGAACGAAAGTTTGGGCTGCCTTATCGGACTTCACCAGAGAAATATGGCTTGAGATCGCAAGACGGCGCCCCTGACCGCCCAGGCTACAGCCGCCTTTCCGTCGAAACCACTTCCTCACAAGGCTCTCTCAGCTTCACGCGTCGGGCTTTACACACTGCGTCTTCCGGGGCTGCGCGAACCCAGATCCCCCCGGCGCTACGTCGGAAACCGCAAGCTGAATGAGTCAAACGCGCGCTTAGGGTAAGTTTTGTTAAGGAGCACTGAACAAAACATGTTTGACATTCCAGACCCGGAAAGTCTCTAGTTCGAAAATAGTAAGATTACCATTCTCTCCTGAAATAAAAGCGAGAGTTGTACTTGGTCCTGGAAATAAAATTAAGACCGATGAGACTACTCCTTCAGCAGGGCGTGTGACATCAGCCTGTATGCGCGCGCCGCCACCGCGCGCGCCCTAGCCGTGAGCTATGATCTTGGCGCCGCCAGCAAGACTACGACAATTGCCGCAGGCAGAACCGTAGTTTTTCCGGGTCATCGGACGGGAAATCAACGGTCAATGTCAAAGGAGCCGTCGTCAATAACGGCACGATCAATATTACCGGTATCTCGCTGTTGCCCTTCGCAGCCTCGTCAATCACCGGAGCCTGCACGATCAATCTCAAGAACGTTCAGCTGAGAGGCAATTCCAAAGATCCGACCTTTTATTCGCTGCTGACCGTGGCCGGATAGACGATCAACATGGAAAATTCGTCTCTCTCGGTTCAGCGATCCATGTCGAACACGACCATCAATCTCAAAGGGTCGAACAATTATATCGCCTTCAATTTCCAGTCCGGCGTCGTCGATCTCCGCATACGCGGGCTCTCGCAGGGCGATGTTCTCTATGTCTGGAACGGCAACGGCACGAACAGCTTCAGCTATAATCCGTCGACCGGCATTCTGACGATCACACAGCTGACAAAGACCATTCGTCTCGATATCGGCCTCGGCTACGATCCCAACGGCTTCACGAATGCAGGCAGCTACAACGGAAACAAGGGTGTAACCTATACCAGAGCCACCCCCTGTTTTCTTTCCGGCACGCTGATCGCCACACCATCGGGCGAGCACCCGGTTGAAACGTTGCGGTCGGGGGATCTGATCACGATCATGAGAGACGGCATTCGGCAATCATGCCCGATCGTCAGCATACACGAAGGCCGACAAACACCTTCACCGGTGCTGCCGGAATGCTGGGCCAATTACCCTGTCCGTATCCATGCAAAAGCCTTTGGTACGCGCGCACCCTATCGCGATCTTCTGGTGACACCGGAACATTGCGTTCATTTTGACGGAACTCGCGTTCCGGCTCGCACGCTCATCAATAATGACTCGGTGACTTACGACAGAAATACCGGTCCCTACCGGTATTTCGGCATAGAACTTGAGAAGCACGAGTTCATCATCGCCAATGGCCTGACGGTAGAGAGCTATATGCCTGCGCTATTGCCTGCCCCTGAGGGCAAAACAGCGCATTCCGCTACTCCCGTCCCTGATGACGCAATGCGCCCACTCCCGCTTGACGCCTCATCGCCCTTTCTCGCTTCGATTTTCACCCTGTACGGTCATGCGGCGCAGCTCTCGAAGCGTCACGGCGCCAATGATCTTCGCACTGCCGGGCTTTGTCTTACGACCGAAGACGGACGCGTCATCCCGCCGCATTTCGTCGATGAGCGCCGCATCATGTTCGGCTTGCCCGCCCATACCAGAACGGTTGTGCTGCACTCACGCGTTTTCATTCCTGCAGTCGATATCGGGGCTCATATCGACGACCGCCGCACTCTGGGTGTTCTGGTCGGACAGATAAGGGTGGGAAGCGATCGGGAAGGCTTCGATCTCGACGGGCATCTTGAGCCAGAGAGCGCCGATGGCTGGCACAAGGTCGAGACCCCGACATGCCGATGGACGAATGGCGCTGCCTTCATCCATCTCCCATCGCCGGTCGAGGCGCGCGGCAGCCAGATGACCGTCACCCTTCTGGACTCGCCTCCAGGCGAAAAGACGACGCTCGGACAGCACTCCTTCCTGAGCCTGACCTGAACGTTGACGCCGCACCCCAGCAGGCCGCCGGAAACCCGAACACCGTGAGCCTGGCATAAATTCCGCGCCAGCCGCTTGACCCCGCATCGGGCATCGGTCAGGTTGCGCCCGTCAGACGGTCGGGCGATCGCTGCTGCGTCGGTGCGAACCGGCGTGATGGAGGAAAGTCCGGGCTCCACGGGAGAACGATGCCGGCTAACGGCCGGCGGGGGCGACCCTAGGGAAAGTGCCACAGAAAACAAACCGCCTGCCCGGCTCTCGGGCTGCAGGCAAGGGTGAAACGGTGCGGTAAGAGCGCACCGCTCCTTCGGTAACGCGGGAGGCAGGGCAAACCCCATCGGGAGCAAGACCGAATAGGAATGGCGGATCCGTCTCTCGCGAGATGGGATCAGAGGCTCTCCCGCCTTGTCATTCGGGTTGGTTGCGTGAGGCCGGTTGCAAGACCGGTCCCAGAGGAATGATCGCCCCGCCTTTGGCGGACAGAACCCGGCTTACAGACCGTCTGACATTATTTTTCGCAAAGACAAGAAAGCAGGACGCGCCCGTTTCCGGCTGCGGTCAGAATGCCTGTCGTTGCCATTTTGGCGCCACAGCATCATGCAATCCAGGGAGAAGAGTTCGCGTCTGACGCGGAAATAAGAGTAAAAAACTCCGGCCATGGACTCAATCGCGCCTTAATCACCTTTTGTTCTCCCCTAATAAGAACTTAACAAAAACACCTCATGGCAAAGTCATGATTGCGTCTCCGTATCGGAAAAGAGAACATTATAAGAACATAATATTTGATGGCGACGAAAAAATCGAGGAATTCCGCCAATTTCCAGCGCGAATTGTTTGACGTCCCATAAAATCCCATGATATCCCAAACATATCCCGGACGGTTCCTGAGACAAGCAGCGAGCGGCCTTGTCCCGCCCCGGCGCGAAAAGTCATTGGCAGTCACTCTTGGAACGGCGAGGAGGCATCGAACGGCGTGAGTGTGTTTCTTGGCACGCATCAGAACCGTTTTGACGCCAAGGGCCGCGTGTCCATTCCGGCATCCTTTCGCGCTGCCCTACGCGCTCAGGCCCAGCCTGAAGAGAGTCTGGTCATTCTGCGCCCCTCCCATCTTCACCCCTGCATCGAAGCCTGGCCTTGCGCCGCATTCGCCACCCTTGCAGGCCGGTAGAGTCTCTGGATATCTTCTCCGACGACCATGACGATCTCGCCGCCAGTCTCTATGCCGATGCCTATCCGATCGATGCCGACAAGGAAGGGCGCATCATCCTGCCGGATGTGCTCAAACGTCATGCCAATCTCGTCGATGAGATCTCCTTCATGGGGCTCGGTCGCGTCTTCCAGATCTGGGAGCCCGAGGCCGGTGCCAAACGTCGCGAAGAAGCCCGCGCCCGCGCCCGCCGCATGACCAGCCGCCCCACGACAAATGCCCGCGAGTTGGCATCATGAACGCGATCGCTCCTCTCGCCTTGCTGACCGAACACGACCCCGGCCATGTGCCCGTAATGCTGCCCGAAGTGCTCGACGCCCTCGCCCCGCATGATGACGGACGGTATGTCGATGGCACATTCGGCGGCGGTGGCTATACAAGAGGCATTCTGGTCCGTGCGGCCTGCACCGTCTGGGGCGTCGATCGCGACCCGACGGCCATCGCCCGTGCCGAAGCGCTTGCGGCCGAACTTGACGCCTGCGCGCCCTCGCGCAAGCTGGTGGCCGTGCCCGGCACTTTCGGCGCCATGGCCGATCTGCTGGGCGATGACGCGCCTTTCGATGGCATCGTGCTTGATATCGGCGTGTCGTCCTATCAGATCGACGAGGCCGAGCGTGGCTTCTCGTTCCGCCATGACGGGCCGCTCGACATGCGCATGTCGCAGGCTGGTCGGTCAGCCGCCGATCTGGTGAACAAGGCTGATGCCGACGAGTTGGCCGACATCATCTATCATTACGGCGAAGACCGGCTGTCGCGCCGCATCGCCGCCGCCATCGTTCGCGCGCGTGCCGAAGAACCCATCCACACGACAGCACGTCTGGCCGATATCGTGCGCAGTGTCGTGCGCCCTGATAAATCGGGCATTCATCCCGCGACACGCACGTTTCAGGCGCTGCGTATCGCTGTGAATGACGAGCTCGGTGAATTGCAGCGCGCACTGGACACGGCCCCTGCCCTTCTGGCCGAGGGCGGCAGGCTGGTCGTGGTAACGTTTCACTCGCTCGAAGACCGTCTGGTCAAGCGCGCGCTTGCCCAGGCCGCGGGACGTGTCAGCCGCCCATCACGCCATGAACCCATGGCCGAGCGCTTTGTCACGCCCGATTTCGTTCTGCCGCACACGCGCCCGGTTCTCGCATCCGAAGACGAGATCCGCCGCAATCCCCGTTCCCGCAGCGCCAAGCTGCGAAGCCTGCTCCGCACCGCACCTTCAGCCTCTGTTAGGGGGTCTCATTCATGATCCGGCCTTTTACGATCCTTTGCGCGCTCCTTGCCGGTGGTTCGGGCATGTTTCTTTATACCAAGAAGCATGAGACGACCGTGCTCGATCAGCATATCACGACGGTCGTGCAGAAGACGGAGCGTGTGCGCCAGCAGACGGCGATGCTGCGCACCCAGTGGGCCCTGCTGAACCAGCCGGATCGATTGAGCGCCCTGTCAACGCGTTTTCTGGGTCAACTGCACCCCATGGCCCCCACGCAATATGTGCGACTGGCCAGCATGATCGACGCCTTGCCCGCGCCCAGCACCAAGCCCGCCTTTCGCGATCCGCGCGAAAGCCTGAGTGTGGCTGTGTCCAATGCCCCTTCTGCCCAGCCTGCCGTCGTTGCAGCGCCTAGGGCGCCTGAACAGAAGGCTTCAGAACCGAAGGGTTCTGCCGCGCATGACACCCCTTCAGCACTCGTGGCCAGCGCCGACACATCCCGTCATCGCCCCGCTCCGGCCGTTGTTGCGTCAGAGGCAGACGCCCCCGCCATGCCAGCCCCTCGCGTGACACTCGCTTCGGCGACGCCCCGCGTGGCACAGGCTGCCCGCCCGGCCACGGCACCGCGTTCGACGCGTCTGGTGCCCCCAGCTCCGCGCCCTACCATCGAGCTGGCCCAGCAGAGCAACCGCACCCATATGGTCTCTGACGAACTTGGTCAGGCCGCGCATCATGGCCATCGTTACGACGCCGTCGTGCATGCGACCACACGCAACAGCGCCGCGCAGAGCAACGGGGATTCCGATCTCGCAGTTCGTCTGGCGACGTTTCGTGGCAACCGCCCTCAGGCGACGGCGGCTACCACATGGCGTAATCCACGCGTAGCGGCGCCTGCCCATGCGGCACGACAGAATGTCGACGTTGCCATTCAGGCCCCCAAGCCGCATCATGTGCAGAGCGATTCAGGGTCGTCTTCGTCTCTCGCTGGCTATGGTGATGCGCTTCCGCCGCCCATGCCTCTCGCCAATTGAGCGGATATGAAAGCGCCTGAGCATGGCTGGCAGGACTCCTCCCCCGAAAAAATCGGGCAACACGGATGGCGCGCCCTCGCGCTCTGAAGGCAGGAGTCCCAAACGGGTCAAGGCGTCACTCGACCAGATGCATACGAGGCTGATCGGTGTCGGCCTCGGTTTTCTGTTTCTGTTCGGTCTGGTTGCGGTCAAGTTGAGCCTTGCGACCGTCTTCATGCCCATGGCTCCCGAGAAGCGACAGATCGCGTCGCAGGTGCCAGAAATTCCCAAAAGCGACCCTAAAGGCCAGATTGCAGGGGATTTCGCCCTGCCTGACGTGCATCGTGCCAGCATTGTCGATCGCAATGGCCAGACGCTGGCGCTGTCGCTGCCGGTGGCGCAGGTCTATGCCAATCCCATGGAGCTGATCGACGCGTCCGATGCAGCCAAGAAGCTCAAGAGCGTTCTGCCGCAACTCGACGAGGCAGAAACCACGCGCCGCCTCTCGCTTAAGAAGCAGTTCGTCTATATTGCCCGCGATATTTCGCCTGTGCAGGAAATCGCGATCAATAATCTCGGCATCCCGGGTATTTATTTCGAGGCGAGCGAGCGCCGTCATTATCCACTGGGCCGTACTGCTGCGCAGATACTGGGCGGGGTAGATATTGATGACCATGGCGTGGCAGGGGTCGAACGGTTTTTCAACGAGCGTCTGAACAAGGACCGCACACCGCTGCGCCTGTCGCTTGATGTACGTATCCAGGCCGTCGCGCGTGAGGTGACCCAGGCCGCCATGGACGAATTCCAGGCTATCGGTGCCGCTGCCATCGTCATGGATGTCAATACGGGCGAAGTCATCTCCATGGTGAGCTTGCCCGATTACGACGCCAATGATTTCGGCCGTGCGCCCGCCGATTCACGCTTCAACCGCGCCGTGACTGGCATGTATGAACCGGGCTCGACGTTCAAATTGCAGACAGCCGCCATGGCCATAGAATATGGCGTGGCTCATATCTGGGATCGTTTCTCGACCATTCCGATCCACATCGGACGATTCACGATCTCCGATATCAAATCCGACCATTTTCAGCCTTGGCTCGCCTTGCCTGACGTGCTGGCCAAATCGTCCAACCCCGCTGCCGCCCATATCGCGCTCGATGTGGGCGCCAAGAGGCAGCAGGAATGGCTACGCACCATGGGGTTCTTCAATCGCGTGCCGATTGAATTGCCAGAAGCTGGCCGCCCCATCGTACCGTCAACGAAAAACTGGGGCGTTTCGACGGTCATGACAATCGGCTTCGGCCATGGCGTCGCCGAAGCTCCTCTTGCCATCGTGCGCGGCACGGCGGCGACCGTGAACGGCGGCATTCTTATCAAGCCGACGCTTCTCGCCCGTGATCAGGATGACGCTTCGAAACCCGATAACGACGCCCTGCCACCTGCCGGCGCCCCCGGTGCCGCGCCTGCTGGCGCGCCGATAACCCCGGCAGCTTCAAACCCGACACTTCCGGCACTGCTACGAGCGATGATGCCCCGGCGCCTCCCCCGGCGCCCGAGGGTCTGCGTGTGGTGTCGGAAGAGAACTCGAAGCTCATCCGCAAGATGCTGCGCCTTGACGTGACACAGGGTACGGCGCGCAGCGCGGAGGTGCCGGGCTATTTCGTTGGCGGCAAGACAGGCACGGCTGAAAAAGTCGGCCCGAACGGTCGCTATCTGAAACACGTCAATATCTCGGCCTTCACCTCGATCTTTCCGATGAATGCTCCGCGTTACGCGGTCTATGTCATGCTCGATTCTCCGCACCCGACACCCAAGACCCATGGTTTCGTGACGTCCGGCTGGAACGCTGCTCCGACCACCGGCAAGCTGATTGCGCGTATCGGACCGATGCTCGGCATGTTCCCCGACACCAAAAATGCGGCAAAGATCGATGCCGATATGGCGATACCGCTCGAACCTGGCATTCCGCCCGGCAAGCGCGCCCTCGGCCCCGGCAATGACCCCGGCGATCCGCGCATCGCGGCGCAGAAGGAAAAAGAGGAAAAAGCCGCAGCCAAAGCCGCTGAAAAAGCGGCCAGGCTTGCCGCCAAAGCCTCCGGACGCACCGCGCACCATACCCCTGAACGAGGCTGAGCCATGCGCCTTTCCGAGATTCTGCATCGGGCCGGGTTGACCGCCCCGACATGCGCCATCGATCCCGAAATCATGGACATCACCGCCGATAGCCGAGCCGTGGTGCCAGGCATGATCTTTGCCGCTTTGCCTGGCGTTGCCCAGGATGGCGCGCGCTTCATCCCGCAAGCTTGGCACAGGGCGCCGCCGCCCTGCTGCTGCCGGAGAGTGCAGATCTTCCGGCTGGCGTCGAAACGCCCTGCATTACGGCCCTGTCCCCCCGCCATGATCTGGCTGTGATCGCGCGTATTCTGGCTGGCGCGCAGCCGCGACGCATCGTGGCCATTACCGGGACCAATGGCAAAAGCAGTTCCGCTGACTTCCTGCGGCAGCTCTGGTCGCTGGGCGGCAATGCGTCGGCGAGTATCGGCACGCTCGCTCATCAGCGATATCCCTGTCGAGGCACCGCCGCCGCTCACGACGCCTGATGCGGTTTCTCTGGTGCAAAGCCTCGCCCGGCTCAAAGCTGTCGGCGTCGATCATGTGGCACTCGAAGCATCCTCGCACGGGCTCGATCAACATCGGCTCGATGGCGTCTCGCTGAATGCCGGCGGGTTCAGCAATCTCACGCGCGACCATCTCGATTATCACGCACGATGGACGCCTATCGTGCCGCAAAGCTGAGACTCTTCGCCGAGCTTTTGCCCGAAGACGCCATTGCCGCCATCAATGCCGATATGGATTCAGAAACTGTCTCGGCGCTGCGCGATATGGCGCTGACGCGCAAGCTTCGTCTGCGCGGCGTGGGCGAACAGGGCGAGACGATCCGACTTCTGCGCGCAACGCCTCTCCCCCATGGTCAGATCGTATCGCTCTCTCTCTTCGGCGAGACGCTGCCTGAATACGAACTTGGCCTTACCGGACGCTTCCAGGTCGATAACGTGCTGCTCGCTGCTGCCCTTGCCTGGGAGGACAATTCACAGGCCCGCGCCGTGCTCGATCTCATCCCGCAACTGGGCGGCGTGCGCGGCCGCGCCGAACTGGCGGTAACCCTCGATCATGGAGCGGGTGTCTATGTCGATTATGCCCATACTCCCGATGCGCTTGATCATCTGCTGCACAGCCTGCGCCCTCATGCGCAGAACCGCCTGATTGTCGTTTTCGGCGCAGGCGGTGACCGCGATCGTGGCAAGCGCCCGCTCATGGGTCAGATTGCCGCGAGACTGGCCGATCTGGCCATCGTAACCGATGACAATCCGCGCAGCGAAGATCCGGCGACGATACGCG
>NZ_BAKW01000002.1 GCF_000614545.1 Asaia platycodi JCM 25414
CGCAGCAGGAGAGGGAGGGGTGGGGAACGGCGAACGACCCATCGCGGCAGAATCCTTGAATTGAGAGGCTGGTGAAGCGTCAGCCGCGGGGGCCGGACGCTCAGGGAAGAGCGAAGCGCTGCCCGAGCCGGGGCAGTCGCTTTTTGACCATTACTGGCCGAAGCACCTGAAGATTGAGGAGCTGTATCTTCTGGTTTGCGTCGTTTGAACAAGAGAACCCCGCTGCGCGTTCAATAAGGTGGCGGTTCGGGTGCCGCTGGCGGCTTGGGACGGGCGAGATACCATCGAAACGACACCCCATGTCCTTACCCGGCTTACACGTTAAGATGCGCAAGCGACAAGCCGATAAACGGCAGGTTTTCGCGGTTTTTGACCCTGACCGTGTCTTGTGTCATGGCCTTTGGCGAAGAATGCCGAACCTGTCGTTCACGCAGCGTTACGATTGCCATTGATCGTGTTGATTTCATGGCGTGAATGGGGGTTCTTTCGCTTTAATTCATCTCTCTGGAGACTTCATGACTGCGCCTGCTCTCGATCTGCTCTGCATCGGCAACGCTATTGTCGATATTCTGGCCCCGGTTTCCCAGGAGACGCTGACCGCTCTCGGTTCGCCTCTGGGCAGCATGACCCTGATCGATGCCACCCAGGCCGCAGAAATCGAAGCGAAGATCACGCCCGAGCAGATCATGGGCGGCGGGTCAGCCGCCAATACGGCTGTCGTTGCCGCGCGTCTCGGGACCCGCGTCGGTTATCTGGGCAAGGTCGCTGCCGATGAGGCTGGTCTTGGCTATGCCAGAGACCTGACCGCCCAGAACCTGCTTTACCCGTCCGTTCCGGTCGAGGCAGCCGATCGCCCCACCGCGCGCTGCATCATCCTCGTCACTCCCGACGGCCAGCGCACCATGCACACCTATCTTGGTATCTGCACCGAGTTCGGGCCGGAAGACGTCGATCAGGATGCCGTTTCCAGCGCCGCCGTGACCTATATGGAAGGCTATCTCTTCGACAAGGATCGCGCCCAGGCCGCCTTCATCCTCGCTGCCGAGACCGCGCACAAGGCGGGTCGTCGTGTGGCACTCACCCTGTCCGACACATTCTGCGTTGCCCGTCATCACGACGCTTTCCGTGCGCTGGTCGCCGGTCATATCGATATTCTCTTTGCCAACGAGGCCGAGATCTGTGCCCTTTACGGCACCGAAGATTTCGACTCCGCCGCTTCTCAGGCTGGCGCGGATGCCTCTTTGGTCGTGCTGACTCGCGCCGAAAAAGGCGCCGTCATTCTCTCCGAAGGCCAGAAGCTCGTCGTGTCGACCGAGCCCGTGAAGGTTGTGGATACCACGGGCGCTGGCGATGCCTTCGCCGCGGGCTTCCTCGCCGGTCTCGCCAAGGGCCACAGCCTTGAGACCTGCGCCATGCTGGGTAACCAGTCTGCCGCCGCCATCATCACCCGCATGGGCGCGCGCCCCGCCGAGGATTTCGCTCTTAAGGCGTAAGGTCTTCATGAGGCTCTGCCCCATTCCTCGCCAAAGGGCAGTCGCCCTTTGGAAAGCGGTTCGAATAAGGCGGGATGAAAGAGGCTCGCTGTTTTCCGGGGGGCGGGGCAGCGCCCCGCATACCTTGCCTGCTGGAAGTCCAGATCCGTCAGTTAGGCACAATTTCACCTTGTGCAACCTGAAAAACCCGTCTTTTCGGAACCTTTCATTGCACTCTGACGGGAAATTGTGCAGAACACGGCCAATCCGTCAGTCCCGGCTTTGTATCGTTCCAAGGGAGCGATCCGGCAGGGCATGACCCTGCAAGCCCGATCAGGACCGCTTCATGGAAATCCGTAACATCGCCATTATCGCGCACGTCGATCATGGCAAGACCACCCTCGTCGATCAGCTTCTCAAGCAGTCCGGTTCGTTCCGCGAGAACCAGCACGTTGCAGAACGCGCCATGGACAGCAACGACCTCGAGCGTGAGCGTGGCATCACCATTCTTGCCAAGTGCACCTCGGTCGTCTGGAACGACACGCGCATCAACATCATCGACACCCCAGGCCACGCCGATTTCGGTGGTGAGGTCGAGCGTATCCTGAGCATGGTGGACGGCGCGATCATCCTGGTCGACTCGGCTGAAGGCGCTCTGCCGCAGACGAAGTTCGTGCTGGGCAAGGCTCTGGCCCGTGGCCTGCGTCCGATCGTGGTCGTCAACAAGATTGACCGTGGTGATGCCCGTCCCGACGAAGTGCATGAAGAGATCTTCGATCTGTTCGCGGCTCTCGGTGCCGACGAGCATCAGCTCGACTTCCCGATGCTGTACGCTTCGGGCCGTCAGGGCTGGGCCGATCTGGAAATGAACGGTCCGCGCAAGGATCTCGCCCCGCTGTTCGATCTGGTGCTGCGCCATGTGCCCACGCCGGGTCTGGACAAGGAAGCACCGTTCGGCATGGTCGCGACCATTCTTGAGAGCGACAACTTCCTGGGCCGCATCCTGACCGGTCGTATCGAGCAGGGCCGTGCGCGCCTCAACATGCCGGTGCGCGTGCTGCGTCCCGATGGTTCGGTTGTCGAAACCGGCCGTCTGACGAAGCTGCTGTCGTTCCGCGGCCTTGAGCGCGTGCCGGTGGAAGAAGCCGAAGCCGGTGACATCGTGGCGGTGGCCGGTCTGTCCGACGCTACCATTCCTGACACCATCGCCGATCCGGCGCTCGATGGCCCGCTGCCCTCGACCCCGGTCGATCCGCCGACCCTGTCGATGACCTTCCGCATCAATGACGGCCCTCTGGGCGGTCGTGAAGGCAAGAAGGTGACGTCGCGTCAGATCCGTGATCGTCTGTTCAAGGAAACCGAAGGCAACGTTGCCATCAAGGTGACCGAGAGCGCCGAGAGCGAAGCTTTCGAAGTGGCTGGCCGTGGTGAACTTCAGCTGGGCGTGCTCATCGAAATGATGCGCCGCGAAGGCTTCGAGCTGACCATCGGTCGTCCGCGCGTGCTTTTCCGCACCAACGAAGAGACCGGCGAGCGTGAAGAGCCGTACGAAGAAGTTCTGGTTGACGTTGACGAGCCCTATTCGGGCGTGGTCGTCGAAAAGATGTCGATCCGTAAGGGCGTGATGCAGGATATGCGTCCGTCGGGTGGCGACAAGGTTCGTCTGACTTTTCTGATCCCGTCGCGCGGCCTGATTGGCTATCACGGCGAGTTCCTGACCGACACGCGCGGCACGGGCATCATGAACCGTCTGTTCGCGGGTTACAGGCCCTACGCCGGTACGATCGACGGCCGTCGCAACGGTTCGCTGATCTCTTCGGAAGACGGTGCGACCACGCAATATGCGCTGTTCGCGCTGCAGGATCGCGGCACGATGTTCGTCGACGCAGGCGAGAAGATCTATACGGGCATGATCCTGGGCGAGCATTCGCGTGAGAATGATCTCGACATCAACGCCGTGCGTGAAAAGAAGCTGACCAACATCCGCGCCGCCGGCAAGGACGATGCCCTGCTTCTGACCCCGCCGCGCAAGATGAGCCTCGAGCAGGCAATTGCCTATATCGAAGACGACGAGCTGGTCGAAGTGACGCCGTCTGCGGTGCGTATCCGCAAGCGTTACCTTGACCCGAACGAGCGCAAGCGTATGTCCAAGGTCAAGTCTGACGTCTGATTCCTGTCGCTTATCCGACCGGGTGGCCTCACCCGGCCGGATAGAGGCACTTCAGGACGGCGAAATCCATTCGTGAGCCAGTGTGAGCGGAGCGGATTTCAGAAAAAGGTCACCGGTAGCGGTGGCCTTTTTTAATGAACATGTCGCGATTAAGGCGAATATGCGCCTTTACCGTGCGATTACAGTCATTTTATTTAATTTCTTTCGAGACGATTTGAAAAAATACTGATAGCGTCCACGAGGTCATGAGTTCAGAGGGTCGGTTTCTTCGGCCTGCCTGACGCCTGTGATTATGTGAATTCGCTTTCTGGAGCTCGTTTCATGCTCGTTTTCAATCGTCGCCTTCTCACCGGTGTTGCCGCTCTTGCCATGACGCTGAGCGTTCCTGCTTTCGCTCAGGACGCCGCTCCGGCTGCCCAGGCGCCTGCCGCTGCTGCACCGGCCGCTCCTGCTGCTCCGGAAGCCACCGCTCCGGCTCCGACGTCTGAAGCTGCTCCGGCGGCATCGACCGACGACAAGGCTGCCAAGCACAAGCATAAGGGCAAGCACAAGCACAAGCACCACAAGAAGGGTGCAGAAGCTGCCGCCGAGAAGGACGCTTCCGGCAACTGATCGGTCTTGGGACTGGTTATGGAAAAGGGGCCGGAAACGGCCCCTTTTTTTGTGTGTACTATCTGGCTGGCGCTATGATGGCGGGTATTGAGAGGGTGTGGCGCTGATGACCGTCGATGTAGATAAGATATTGCACGAGATATTCTTTCCCGACGAAGACGAGCAACGTGCCTCATTCAGGAGTGGTGCCAAGCGATTCGCCTATTATACGAGTGCGGATACCGCGATAAAAATTATCGAAAAAAGCGAAATCTGGCTGCGTAATGCGACAGTCATGAATGATTTTCTGGAAATCGAACACGGCCATCGATGCATCGACGCGCTGTGGGCGGGAAGCGAGGGCGACAGGCTTCGTCAACTGATAGAGAAGATCGAACCGGGTGGTGCGGCTCAGCTATGGTCTTTGCTGACGGGCATTAGCCGGGACCGTTACGCTGGAACCTATATCACATCTCTGACTGAACACGGGCAGAATGATTCTGAGAACGAATTTGGTAGATTGTCGATGTGGCGTGCCTATGGAGGCGACACGAACGCGTGCCTTGTTATTGATCCTGTCGTTATCAGAGACGAAAAGCGTAACGATGGACTATTTATAAGTCCGGTTCTTTATGAAAGCCCTAATGGCTTCATAAGGCGCTTCTCTAAAATCATAGATCGCATGAACGAAAATATCGGTATTATTCATAATATAAATATAATCGAATTATTATACAGTTTATTTACACATTTTTCGGTTCTCCTAAAGCATCCTGGCTTTCATGAAGAGAAGGAATGGAGAGTTTATACGGGTAAATACTTGTCACCGAATCATGAGATTCCTTTGGAGACCACGCTGGTTTCTGTTGGGGGCGTACCGCAAAGGATCGCAAAGGTTAAGTTCAAACACCTTCAAGACAGGCAGGGACAACCATTGAACGCTGATCGGATTATAGAAAGAGTGATCATAGGCCCGTCGCCTTACGGTATCGTTCTCAAGGAGGCCATTGAAGCTGCTATGATAACAGCGAGTTTTGGCAATCAAGGTGATCGCGTTATCAATTCAGATATTCCCCTACGTAGGTGACAGAGAAACAGCGCCAATGCTGGTTGGGGTGAAGGGGGCAAGCCCCTTCCGGGTTCAGGGCAGAGCCCTGAAGACCTTTACGATGTATAGCGATCCAGCGAGAGATCGAGCGCCGGAATATCCGTGCGCTTGCCGCTGATGCGATCGGCAAGAATGCGACCCGAACCGCAGGCCATGGTCCAGCCCAGCGTGCCGTGGCCGGTATTGAGCCAGAGATTGCTGTAACGGCCAGACGGCCCGATGACGGGAGTGCCGTCGGGGGTGCAGGGGCGCAGACCGGTCCAGTAACGGGCGCGGCTAAGATCGGCGCCGCCATACATCTCGTTGAACGAAAGTTCGAGCGTTTCGCGACGGTCTTGGCTCAGCTTGAGGCGCCAGCCGGTCAGTTCCGCCGTGCCGCCGATGCGGATGCGATCGCCAAGGCGTGTCATGGCTACCTTGTAGGTCTCGTCATTGACCGTCGAGGTCGGCACGCGGCTCTCATCGGTGATCGGTGCCGTGAGCGAGTAGCCCTTGACCGGATAGACCGGCAGATCGAGTTCGATCGGCTTGAGCAAACGAGGCGAGTAGCTGCCGAGCGCCAGCACATAGGCATCGGCGGTCAGGCGGCCAGCGCTGGTGCGAATGCCGTAAATGGCGTCGCTCGCTGCCTCGATGGCTTCGATTTCGGTGCGAAAGCGAAAGCTGACGCCCTTTTCAGCGGCCATGGCGGCCAGACGCTGTGTAAAGAGATACGCATCGCCCGATTCGTCGCCCGGCAGGCGCAGCCCGCCCTTGAGCAGCGCGCGCGCTCCCGACAGACCGGGCTCGTATTTCAGGACCTCTTCCGTGCTCAGAAGCTCATGCGTCACACCGCTTTCGGCGAGCAGACGCATGTCTTCATGAGCGTGTTCAACCTGTTTGTCGGTGCGGAAGAGCTGGATCAGCTTTTTGCCCATCATCATAGGTGATGCCGGTCGCGCGGCGCAGTTCGGCCTGACAGTCGCGGCTGTATTCTGCGATACGCAGCATACGGCTCTTGTTGATGTCATAGGCATGATGCGTGCAGTTGGTCAGAAGCTGCGTCATGAAGCGCAGCATCGGCGCATTGACGGCAGCGGCACGCACCACCAGCGGCGCGTGCTTCTGGAACATCCAGCGCGTAGCCTTCAGTGGCAGGCCGGGCATGGCCCAGGGGGTTGAATAACCCGGCGAGACCTGACCGGCATTGGCGAACGAGGTTTCAAGCCCGACTCCGGGCTGGCGATCGATAACCTCAACCTCATGGCCCTGTTCAGCGAGATACCAGGCAGTAGTGACGCCGATCACACCGGCGCCCATGACGATGATCTTCATTGTGAACTCTCAATGTATTCACGATGGAAGCGCTTTCCGAGACTGGTCAGCAGCTCATATCCGATCGTATCCAGCGCTGAGGCCAGATCGTCCAGCGGACGATGGGGGCCGATCAGCTCGAAACCCGTGCCGGGGGGCAAGTCCAGTTCCCCTAGCGCGGTAATGTCCAGCGCCATGCAATCCATCGAGATCCGCCCCACTACGGGGAGGGATATGTCTGGCCTTGCAGGCAGAACCGCGCTGGTGAAGCCACCGGCGCGACGATGAAATCCGTCGGCATAGCGACAGAGAGCGTGGCGATGCGCGTCTTCTGCGTTGCCACGAAGCGCGCACTATAACCGACTGCCGTGTCCGGCGCGATCCATCGATCCTGAACTAGCCCGCCCAGCATCGTGACGACAGCCTGCATCGGGTTGGGCAGAGGGGGAGTGGGGTTGCCGCCGTAGAGCGCATAGCCGGGGCGGACCAGATCGAAATGGAACGCCTCGCCCAGAAAAATACCGCTCGATGCGGCAAGGCTGGCGGGCAAAGCAGGCAGCTTGCGCTTCAGCGCTTCAAAACGCAGGCGCTGGCCCTCATTGCGTGGTGAGGTCGCATCGTCGGCGCAAGCGAGATGACTCATGACATAGGCGATGTCGAGCGCGTCCGGCAGCGCCTCGGCACAAAGCGTGTCGAGATCCTTGCCCGAGAGCCCGAAACGCGACATGCCGCTATCGAGCTGAAGCAGGCAGGGTCGTTTACGACCTGTCTCCTGACCCAGCGCCGCCCAGCGACGCGCCTGATCGAGGCTGTTCAGAACGGGAGTCAGGCCCGAAGCGGCAAGAACCCTCTCGCTTGCAACGGGAGGGCCGTTCAGGATGCAGATTGCCGCGTCGTCCGGCAGAAGCGGGCGCAGGCCGAGCCCCTCCTCGACGGTTGCGACAAAAAAGCGGCGGCACCCGGCCTGGTAGAGGGCAGGGGCGACACGCGCCACGCCGAGCCCGTAGGCATCGGCCTTGACCGCCGCGCCTACCGCTACGCCGCGGCCGACTTTCCGAGTCAGCAGTGTGTAGTTCTGCTTGAGGGCATCGAGGTCGATGCGTAACCAGCCTCCGGCGCGCTGTTTCGCGCCTGCTTCCACCTCGCTCTGCTGCACTGTCATTCGGGTCCGGGTCTCTCGATCATTTCGAAATCATTCTAAACTGCCCCCTGCCATCGCTCAAGAGCCCGCGGGTACCCCCTTGCTGGTGGAATATTCGAAATGCAGCGCCTGATCGGGATGCACGATGGGATGGATGGCATGGGCGGCCATGGCCCTTCGCTGAATCCCTGCAGGATCAGCTTGAGTTTGCCGGGATAGGTCGCGACGTCGCCGATGGCGAACACGCCGGGCAGGCTGGTTTCCATGGTCGAGGGGGTGACGGGCAGGGTGGTGCGTATGCTGTCGATATTCCAGGTGGCAATCGGGCCGAGATCGGTCGAAAGACCGTAGAAAGGCAGAAGCGTATCGGCCTCGATACGGCGCACCTGCCCTTCGAGATCGATCACATCGACCGCCGAAAGCGCGCCGTTTTCTCCCTCAAGCGCGTGAAGCTGATAGGGTACGACCTTCTCGATGCGGCCTTCGGCCACGCGGGTTTCGATCTGGGCCAGTGTCTCCGGCGCACCACGAAAGCGGTCGCGGCGGTGCAGCAGATAGATCTTGTCGGCGATATCGGAGAGCGAGAGCGCCCAGTCGAGGGCGGAGTCGCCACCGCCCGCCACCACGATGCGCTTGCCAGCAAAATCGGCGCGCTTGCGCACGTAATACTGAACGGCGCCACTTGCCTCGTAAGCATCGAGCCCGTCCAGCGGCGGGCGATTCGGCCCGAAGGCACCCGCACCGGCGGCTATGATGACTGCGCGTGCCGTCACCACATTGCCCTTGTCGGTTTCGAGCGTGAAATCGCCGCGCGTCCCGGAGAGTTTTTCGACCCGCTGGCCGAGCAGGCGCAGCACATCGAAGGGGGCGATCTGCGCATCGAGCGCCGCGATCAGCGCGCCACCCTCGATCGAAGGATGGCCCGGAATGTCATAGATCGGCTTCTCAGGGTAAAGCGCCGCACATTGACCGCCGATCTCTCCCAGCGCGTCGATCAGAACGCAGGAGAGTTTGAGCATCCCGCATTCGAAAGCCGCAAAAAGGGCGGTCGGTCCTGCACCGATAATGGCGACATCGATATCGAGAGGAGTCTGGCCCATAAGCGCGTTCATTCCTGTCTGTTGCGTCCTGTGATCCTCCTAGCAGCTAACAGAAAGCGAGAGCCTCGCCCAGAGCCGGAACTGGAGCCAGACCCCGCCCTGCCGCAGCGTCTGACAGATACAGGCGCATTGCGTGTCACTCACACCTTTGATACGAAAGTCGCCAGCATCAAGAGTCGACAGATCCTGTCGGCGCCAACCTGCTCCCGGGCAAGGTGGTATCTTCGGTCTTGACCGAAGAGATGTGGCCGCTCCGGCAATCTCGGGACAAGCCACACCCCCTTTTCGTTCGGAGCGTCTGTACGTCCAGAAAGGACTCTCTGCCGTGGCCCAGCAATTTGCCAGTGATAATTATGCCGGTATCTGTCCCGAAGTCTGGGATGTGATGCAGCAGGCCAATGCGGGTTCGGTTCCGGCTTATGGCGACGATGAATGGACCAACCGCGCTTCTGACAGCTTCCGTACCCTGTTCGGTACGCAATGCGAGGTGTTCTTTGCCTTCAACGGCACAGCCGCCAATTCTCTGGCGCTCGCCTCGCTCTGCCAGTCCTATAACAGCGTCATCTGTTCGTCTTTTGCCCATGTCGAGACCGATGAATGCGGCGCGCCTGAATTCTTTTCCAACGGCTCCAAATTGCTGGTGGCCCGCACCGATCACGCCAAGCTTTTTCCCGAAGATATAAGGGCGCTGGCGACCTGTCGCAGCGATATCCACTATCCCAAGCCAAAGGTCGTGACGATCACCCAGCCTACCGAGACGGGTGAGGTCTATTCGCTGGCAGAAATACGCGCGATTGCCGAGACCTGCCGCGAACTGGGGCTGCGCCTGCATATGGATGGCGCCCGCTTCGCCAATGCCTGCGCGGCTCTGGGCTGCACGCCTGCCGAGATGACATGGCAGGCCGGAGTAGACGTGTTGTGTTTCGGCGGCACAAAGAACGGCATGGCTGTCGGAGAAGCGATTCTGTTCTTCGATCCTGCACTCGCCGAGGGCTTCGATTATCGCTGCAAGCAGGCAGGGCAGCTGGCCTCGAAAATGCGCTTTATTTCGGCGCCCTGGGTCGGTCTGCTGGAGAGCGGCGCCTGGCTGCGTAACGGCCAGCACGGTAATGACAGCGCCCGGGCGCTGGCAGAGCGGATCACGGCATTGCCCGGACTTTCCCTGATGTTTCCGGCGCAGGCCAATGCCGTGTTTCTCAAGGCACCTGAAGCCGTGCTCGAAGGGCTGCGTGAGCGGGGATGGCGTTTTTACACGTTCATCGGCGGTGGCGCGCGTTTCATGTTCGCCTGGGATGCCGCATCCGTACGTGTGGCGCAGCTTGCTGCCGATATCGAGGCCCTTGCGCGTGAGCCCTGCCACTCTTGCCAGCATTCATGCGCTCTCGGCGTCGACGCTGTCCGATCTGGACATGGCTGGCACGGCCGTGTTTGCGATTTCAGGCGCGCTGGTTGCTGCCAGGGCAAGGCAGAACATGATCACTTTCGCGTTCTTCGCCGCCATGACGGGCGTGGGTGGCGGCACGCTGCGCGATCTGCTGATCGGCGCACCTGTCTTCTGGATGCACGCCACAGCGCCGATTGCCGTCTGTCTGGGAATCGCCCTTCTGGTCTGGTTCACGCCCCATCGGGTCTGGCATGAGCGCGCCATAGACTGGTTCGACGGGCTGGGCCTCGCCTCCTATGCCGTTTATGGCGCAGCAAAAGCGACTGCCTATGGCATTCCGTGGTTACCGGCGGCGATCATGGGGGTCGTTACTGCCTGTATGGGCGGTATTATTCGCGACGTTCTGGCCGATCTGCCGTCCATTGTGATCCGCCCCGAGCTCTATGTCACTGCTGCCGCCCTTGCTGCAGGACTGTACGTCGGTCTGGATGCTGTCGGCCTCTCTCCGATTGCAGCAGGTGCGATCGCCGTCGTGCTAGGCTTCTGCCTGAGAGGCTATGCCATTATCGGCAAGGTCGATCTGCCTGCTTATCGTCGGTAATTGCTAGCGCGGCCGGATGCGGGGCGCTGCCCAGCTCTCCGCAAAAGGGCGGTCGCCCTTTCAAAACCCGGTTTCAGGATTATTGCGTCTCGACCCGCATGCCAAATACGAGACATGTGCGATCTGAAGTCGTGCGGACGCAAGTATGATGGAGCGAATGAAAGGGGCTTGCCCCTTTCGGGAGGAGGGGGGACTGGGCTGAGCCCTGCGCTTGCCTCTACCCATAGCGTGAGCCGGGCTTTACATTGTCGGTATGAGCCAAATCGACCTGCCCGATCAGCCTGCCACTGAAGCTTTTGCCGTTCGTCTGGCGGGGCTGGCGCAGCCGGGCGATGTCATTGCGCTGCATGGCGAGATGGGCATGGGCAAGAGCGTTTTTGCCCGGGCTTTCTTGCGGGCGCTGGCGCAGGATCCGGCGCTCGAAGTGCCGAGTCCGACCTTTTCTCTGGTTCAGACTTACGACACTAGCAAAGGCGCTGTGGCGCATTTCGATCTGTGGCGTCTCGATGGGCCTGACTCATTATTCGAGCTGGGCTGGGACGAGCTTCAGGAGGGCATCATGCTGGTCGAGTGGCCGGAGCGCGCCGAAGGTGAGTTGCCCGATCATGCGCTTCATCTGACCCTGACTCAGGGAAATGAAGAAGAGGCACGGAAAGTGACCATTACGGGATGGAGCGACCGGCTGTGATTCTTGCGACTATCCCGGCAGACCGATCCTTTCTGGATGATGTGGCACGACGCTGGCTTGAGGGGGGCGCCGCGCAGGATGACGCCAATGCGCTGATTCTTGTGCCGGGGCGTCGCGCAGCGCGTAATCTCACCGAGGCGTTTCTGCGCTGTCTTGACGGCAAGGCGGCGTTGTTGCCACGCATTTTGCCTGTAGGCGATGTGAGCGAAGACGATCTGGCGCTTTCGGGTGTCGAGGCGTTTTCCTTTCCTGCTGCGGTCGATCCGCTGCGCCGCCTGTCGGTTCTGGCGGCGCTGGTTTTGCGCGCAAAGGGCGTGTTCAGCGCGGAGCTGACGCTCGAACAGGCATGGCCGCTCGCCTCCGCTCTGGCGGAGTTGATGGATGATGCCGAGCGCGTGGGGGTGGATCTGCGTAAGCGCCTTCCCGATGCCGCCGAGCCGCGCTTTGCCGATCACTGGCACAAGACACTGCAATTTCTGCATATCGTCACCGAGGCCTGGCCCGCCTGGCTGAACGAAACCGGTCTGATGAATCCCGTGGCGCGTCAGGTGGCGGTGCTCAGGGCGCAGGCCGAACGCTGGATGCAGGCGCCGCCGCAGGGCAGGCTCTGGGCGGTCGGGTTTACCGATGGCATGTTTGCCGTCTGCGCCATTCTTCGTGCGGTGCTTGACGCGCCTCAGGCTGCGTGATCCTGCCCGGTGTCGATCTCGATCTGCCTGAGACTCTGTGGGGAACCCTGCCGGAAAGCCATCCGCAATCGGGTTTCCGTCGTCTTATCGAGGATCTGGGCGTTTCCCGTGAAACCATCACCCTGTGGGATGATGGGGCGCCCCCACAAAATGCCTCTGCCCGCGAGGCCTTGCAGGGTCGTATCGCTCTGGCGGGTTTGATGATGCGGCCCATGGAGGGACTTTCGGCTTGGGGTGAGACTGTTGCGCCGCTGCCCCTGACCGGAATCACGCGTCTTGATGCCGCTGATCAGCAGCAGGAAGCGGCCAGTATCGCCATGATTTTGCGAGAGGCGGTTGAACGCCCCGGCAGAACCGCGTCTCTCGTTACGCCCGATCGTGCTCTGGCCCGTCGCGTTGCAACCGAGCTGCTGCGCTATGGCATTGTGGCCGATGACAGTGCGGGTGAAAGTCTTGCGCTCAGTCCTGCTGCTATTCTGTTGCGCCTTCTGACTGAAGCCGCCGCCGAAAATCTCGCCCCTGTGGCACTTCTGGCGCTGCTGAAACATCCGCTCGTGGCGCTGGGCAGCACGCCGGGCAATTGTCGCGCTACGGCGCGCCGTCTGGAACGCCTCGTTCTGCGGGGGCCTGCGCCTCCGCCGGGCATGAAGGGACTGCGACAGGCGCTGGACCGTCAGGACCAGAGCGAGGCCGAAAGTGCCGATCGCCCCGATCAGGCCGAACCGCTCGATCTGTTTCTCGACCGTCTGGACGCGGCGGTGTCGCCTTTGCTCGATTGCGGCGCCCTGCCTCTGCCGGCATTGCTGACGCGCCTCATTCAGGCGGCGGAAGCTTTGGCCAGCACGCAGGAGCAACCGGGTGAAGAGCGACTCTGGATGGGGGCAGAGGGTCATGCCCTGTCGCGCCATCTGGTCGGGTTGATGACCCATGGCGCCGTTATGCCGCCCCAGAGACTGGATGGGCTGCCTGCTTTCCTGCTGGCGTCCATGGCGGGAAAAATGGTGTTCGGCCAGCGCGTGCTGCAGGGGCGCGATGGTGAGGCCCTGCATCCACGCGTGTCGATTCTGGGGGTGCTGGAGGCGCGTCTGCAATTTGCCGATCTGGTCATTCTGGGCGGGTTGAATGAAGGGATCTGGCCCCCTGCGACCGATCCTGGCCCCTGGTTGAGTCGGCCCATGCGCACACGCGCCGGTCTGCCCTCTCCCGAGCGGTTGATCGGTACGGCGGCGCATGACTTCACCACTGCCTTTCTCTCAGGTGAGGAAATCGTGCTTTCGAGCGCGGCCAGACGCGACGGTGCTCCTGCCGTTCCGGCGCGCTGGCTGGTGCGGCTCGATGCCCTGCTCGAAGGGCGGGGCCAGAAGCTGCCCGCTCATCCCGCCCTGATCTGGCAGGCGGCGATGGATCAGCCTGCAGGGCCGGCGCGCCCGGTACCACCGCCAGAGCCACGCCCGCCCGTTGCCTTGCGTCCGCGTCGACTGTCCGTGACCGAAATCGATGCCTGGCTGCGCGATCCTTATGCGATCTATGCGCGCCATGTGCTGAAGCTGAAGGCGCTCCCAGCACTGGAGGAAGCCGCTGATCGCTCCGATATCGGCGTCGTGGTTCATGATGGAATCGATCTCTGGCTGAAACAGGGGCAAAAAGGCGGCAACGCCTTGCATGATTGTCTGCTTGCCGTGCTCGAAGCCCGTGAGCTGCGCCCGGCCCTCGCAGCGTGGTGGCGTCCGCGTGTGCTGCGCATTGCCGAATGGGTGTGTGAGCGCGAAGCCCAGCGCGAAAAACCGGCCCAGCTCAAGACCGAGCAGAAAGGCACGCTTACCTTGACCCCGCCTTACGCCCCGTTCCGCCTGACCGCACGTGC
The DNA here is from genome assembly GCF_000614545.1 of Asaia platycodi JCM 25414. Taxonomy (GTDB): domain Bacteria; phylum Pseudomonadota; class Alphaproteobacteria; order Acetobacterales; family Acetobacteraceae; genus Asaia; species Asaia platycodi. The sequence goes on from NZ_BAKW01000002.1 coordinate 14,102, forward strand.
CGACCGGATCGAGATAGGGCGGGACGGGCGCGCTACGATCATCGATTACAAGACCGGCACTCTGCCAAGGTGAGCGATGTCGAAGCCGGGTGGAGTTCACAGCTTGTGCTTGAAGCCGCCATGCTGCGTCTTGGCGGTTTTGCCGATCTGCCTGCGGCGGAAACCGCCTCATTGCTTTACTGGCGTCTGACGGGTGATCGTCATCGTGGCGAAGAACTCAGCGTGCCACGCAAGCCGGAAGATCTGGACCCTCTGATCGATTCCGCGCTCGACAGGCTGCGCCGACGGGTCGAGGTGTTCGACGATCCGAACACGGCTTATCGCTCTCACCCTCACCCCGATTACGTGCCGCGTTACAGCATTATGCTCATCTGGCGCGCGTTTCGGAGTGGAGTGCTGCGCGTGAGGAGGGCGGGGAATGAACGATCTGGCAAAGCTGAACGCGCAGGTCATCGCCTCGGCTAATGACATCCAGAGACAGGCTTCCGATCCGCTGGCGTCGGTTTTCGTCTCGGCCTCGGCGGGAAGCGGCAAGACGAAACTGCTGATCGACCGCCTGCTTCGCCTGATGCTACCGGTTCTGATGCCTGACCCCGAAACCGGGGCACCTGTATTGCTGCCGGGCAGCGACCCCGCACGTATCCAGTGTCTGACTTTTACTCGTGCGGCGGCGGCGGAAATGGCCAATCGCCTGCAATCCCGTCTGGGTCGGTGGGTGTCTCTTTCCGATGCGGCGCTCGACCGCGAATTGCATGGGCTCAGCGTGCCGGCCTCGTTTGAAACCCGTCAGGCGGCACGCGCCCTGTTCGTGCGTGTGCTCGATCTGCCGGGCGGCATGAAGATCGGCACGATCCATGCTTTCTGTCAGTCGCTTCTCAGGCGCTTTCCGCTCGAAGCTGCCATCAATCCGCATTTCACCCTGATGGAGGAGACCGATTCGAGCCTCGCTCTGGCCAATGCCATCGAGCAGACTCTGTCTCGTGCCAAGGGTGACGCCGCGATGGAAGCGCGTCTGACGCTTCTGGCTGGTCAGGTCGGGCTTGAAGATTATCTCGACCGCATCAGGGCGTTGCAGGGGCGTGTGTCGCGTCTGAGGCAGAGCTTCGCGCGCTGGCAGATCGAGCCGGGCGTTATTGAACGTGCTTATCGCAAGGCCTTCGGCGCCGAGGACGAAGTCGATCTGGCAGACCTCGAAGCGCAGCGCTGTGTTTCACCGCAGGAAGACGCTCTGCGTCGATGCGCGCAGGAGGCGCTACCGCTCGGCACGGCCACGATGCAGGCGACGCTGGGCAAGATGCTCGACGCGCTGTCCCGACCGGCTTCCGAGCGCGATCAGGCTCTGTGGAGCGATCTTTTCGTGACAGGCACCGGCACGCCACGCGCCGCACGTGCTTTCGTCCCTGCCGCCATTGCCCGCGACCGGCTTCATATCATGGAGGCTTTTACGGCCGAGGCCGAACGGCTCATTGCGCTGGATCGGGCGATTGCGGTGCAGCGTCTGATTGCGCTCAATCTGGCGCTTTTCGCCCTCGCTGCGCCGACGCTCGACCGTTATGCGCGGGACAAGACGCTGCGCGGTCTGGTCGATTATGACGATCTTATCGCCAGCACGCGTGATCTGCTGCGCGATCCGGGCGCCTCCTGGGTATTGTACAAGCTCGATGGCGGTCTCGATCATCTTCTGCTCGACGAGGTGCAGGACACATCTGCCGCACAATGGGAGATTGCTACGGCGCTGATCGAGGAATTCTTCGTGGGTGAAAGTGCCCGCGAGATGGAAGGCCGCCCGCGCACGGTCTTTGCCGTGGGCGATTTCAAGCAATCGATCTATGCGTTTCAGGGGGCCGATCCTCAGGGGCTGTTCGGCGCTCGAGACCGGTTTCGCGAGATGGTTCTCGGTGCGGCGCAGGATTGGCGTACGCCCGAAATCGGCGTGTCGTTCCGTTCTGTCACGCCTGTGCTCGATCTGGTAGATGCGGTCTTTAACAGCCCTCTTGCGGCGGACGGCTTGCGCGAGCCGGGGCGCGACTCCCTGCCGCCGCATCGCTCTGCCCGCCCCGGTCAGGGGGGGCGTGTCGAGCTCTGGCCCTTGGTGCCGAAAGACGAGAAAGACGCGATCGACGATCCCTGGGCGGCCCCCACCGGCAATGCCGGTCAGAGCCGCGCCCCGCAGAAACTGGCGGATACGCTGGCCCAATGGATCGCAGTGCAGATCGGCAAGCCGCCCCAGCCGGGCCAGGCGCCGCTTCGTGCGGGTGAGGTTCTGGTTCTGGTCCCGCGTCGTTCGGCTTTTCTGCGGGCGCTCATCCGCGCGTTGAAAGGGCAAGGCGTCGAAGTCGCTACGCTCGTCGGTGTCAGGCTGACCGATTCGCTGGCCGTGCAGGATCTGATGGCGCTGTGCCATGCGCTGCTTCTGCCGCAGGACAACCTGACATTGGCAGCCGTGCTGACCTCGCCTTTCGGCGGGGTCAGTGATGCCTCGCTGATGGATCTGGCCGTGGAGCGCGGTGAGCGTCCTCTCTGGACCGTTCTGCGCGAGCGCCATCTTGAGCGCCCGGAATGGCAGAGTGCGTGGGAGCGTCTTTCTGCGCTCCAGACCCGTATCGATTTCGCCACCCCCTATCAGATCCTGGCCGATGCGCTGGGCCGTCATGAGGGCCGCGCCCGGGCTCTGGCCAGGCTGGGGCCGGAGGCGGCGGAACCGCTCGACGATCTGCTTTCTGCCGCGTTACGTTTCGAGGCGCTTCATGCGCCGTCTATGCAGGGCTTTCTGCACTGGCTCGACTCCAGCAGTCTGACGGTCAAGCGTGAAGCAGAAGCCGAGATCGATGCCGTGCGCATCATGACTGTACATGGTTCGAAAGGCTTGCAGGCCCGTCTTGTGATCCTGCCAGATATGACGGGAGAGGTTCAGGCGAGACAAAGCTTCTCTGGACGCGCCAGAGCGGGCTCGATCTGCCGGTCTGGATGCCGGGCAGGGAACTGCCCTCCGCCCTTGGAGAAAAGCTCAAGGAGCAGGAAAAAGCTGCCGCTCAGGCCGAGCGCAATCGGCTGCTCTATGTTGCTCTGACACGCGCCAGCGACTGGCTGGTGGTGTGTGGCTGGGAGCCGAGACGCAAGCAGAGCGAGACCTCGTGGTATGCCCTTTGCGCGGCCGGGCTTGCCCAGCTGGGTGCCACGAATCATCCATTCGAAGGTGGCTGGGAGGGAGAATATCTGGTGATCGAGGCGCAGCCTGAAAGCGTGTCTCACACCCCCAGGGAGAGTGCGTCCGCTTTACCCGCGCCCATGCCCGCTCTTTTCGGCACGGCGCCTGGCTGGCACGCACTCCCTGCTCCGCATGAGGCGCCTCTAACCCGGCCTCTGGCGCCCAGCCGACCGGAGAACGCGTCTTACGGCGCGGCACCGCCGGCATTGTCGCCTCTGCAAATTGCCGCAGGGCAGGAGAGCGGGCGCAGGCGCGCGCTCGATCGCGGTACGCTCGTGCATCGTCTTCTGCAATGGCTGCCCGATCGTGATGAGGCGGACTGGCGATTTCTCGCCGAGGATTTTCTGGCACAGCCTGCGCACGGCCTAGCACCTGAAGAAATCGAGCGGCTGGTGACTCAGGTTCTGGCGGTTCTGAAGGATGAGACGCTCGCGCCTCTTTTTGCGCCTGGCAGTCTGGCCGAGCAGCCGATTACCGGGCTCGCTTTCGGTCAGGTCGTGCTCGGGCAGGTCGATCGTCTGCGTGTGACGGAAAACTGCGTCATGCTCTGCGATTTCAAGACGAACCAGTATCCACCCCGACCGGGTCAAGCCGTGCCTGCGGCCTATCAACGTCAGATGGCGGCCTATGGAGCGGTGCTCAGACAGCTCTATCCTGACCGCGAACTCGTCATGGCGCTGGTCTGGACAGAAGGCCCGACCATCAGCCTCGTGGAGACAGAGCAGTAGCGTTGATCGATACGGGCTTATCGCCGCAAAGAACTGGGGTCTTTGAAGAGCAGCGCCATGACGCGTCCATGATCCGGATTAGTTGCGACGGACCCATCGCTGCGGATTCGAGAGGTCAGAGCACGAAGGCGCTGTCTGTTTCCAACAGGCTCCTCAATGCGTCGTGGTTACAGGATCTGGCGGGACTCTTTCTTCAGCGGTGGTGACGATCACCGCCATGATTGCGACCGTCATCGCCGTGACGCTGGCCGCGATTGCCGCGCCTGTCGTCATAACGCTGGCGATAGCCGGGGCGACCGCCCCAGCCGCGACCGGTATAATGCGGTCCGACAGAATAACCGCCATTCCAGCCTTGGCGTCCCCATCCTCCTGGATAGCGTAATAGCCGCCGCCATAACCATCATAGCTGCCACAGCCCGACAGGCCGAGGGAGGAGATCGCCGCAAGGGCGAAAAGGGCGCGCGCTTTTCTCACCGGGGCACTACTCCTTCGAGCATATCCTTCTGGGATTCGATCACACCGAACACCGCACCTTCCGCGTCGGCCAGCACGGCAATCTGGGCGCCGTCACGATCGACATGGGTCGGGACAATCACCCGACCGCCCAGTTTCTGCGCCCGGTCAGCAACGTTCGCGCTGTCATCCACCGAGATGAACTGGACCCAGCGTGCCCAGTCCTGCGTCTCAGTGCCCGGCGGCAGCGTGTTGATGCTGGCGCGTTCCTTGTCCTGTGCGGTGAGCATGTAGTGCTGAGGGCTGTCAGCTTCAGGGGCGGCGACGATCTTGTAGTTGAACAAAAGCTGGTAATAGCCCGCAGCCGCTCTCGGAGCCGGAGAAAGCAGCGTTGCCCAGGACCAGCCATTCAGAGCCGGGTCGGTATCGCGGTCGACAGGATCGCCGGACTGGGCGCTGAGGGCGGCAAAGAGACCATGCTGCGGATCGGAAACGACCACCACCTGACCCAGACCAGCGATGGGTTTCGGGCCGAAGAGTGTCTTGCCACCCTGCTGCTTCGTGACACGGGCCACAGTCGCGGTGTCCGAGGTCGACAGGAACGGCATCCAGAAAGGCACGTCCTGCCCGGGGTGATCGAACTTATGCGCCACCATCATACCGATCGGCTGGGTGCCTAGCGTGATTTCGACACGCGGTGTCCTCCCATCGACGATAGGACGAAACCCCCAGCCGAACAGCGCGCCATAGAAGCGTTCTGCCTGAGCAAGATTGGGCGTGACCAGCATTGAAAACACTATCTTGCCCGGTAACAGGCGATGCGTGGCGGGTACTGTCAGAGGGTCGAATGTGCCTGGCGCTGGAGGAGGCACCACGGCAGGAGAGGGCAGGAGTTCCGGCGCATAGTTCTCAGGCGCAGGCGGCAAGGGCGCCAGCGTCGGCTGGGCCAGCGCGGCAGGCGCTGCTTTCAGGAGCTCGTGCTGCAAAGCACGGAAAGCCAGAATACGCGCGAAACATGACGCATCAACAAGAGAACCTCTCTGGTAACGTGATGACCTTGCTGCATAAAACGTTTCGGAAAGAACTCTGTTTCTCGATGCGAGGCGATTCCTGCTTCACTAGCTCTTGAACGCTTTGCCTGAACTGCTGATATGACGTCTTGAGACGGACCCCGTCGGTCTGCATTGCGAATGGAGAACAGGATGAGCGACAACACCGTAGCTGTCAGCGACAGTGGTTTCGAAAAAGACGTGCTGCAGGCTGAAGGCCCTGTTCTGGTCGATTTCTGGGCAGAATGGTGCGGCCCCTGCAAGATGATCGCGCCTGCGCTCGATGAGATCGGTGGCGAATACAAGGGCCGTCTGACAGTCGCCAAGATCAACATTGACGAGAACCCCGAAGCCCCGACGCGTTTTGGAGTCCGCAGCATTCCTACGCTCATGGTCTTCAAGAACGGTGAAGTCGTGGCTCAGAAGACCGGGGCCCTGCCCAAGAGCGCACTCAAGGCCTGGGTCGACTCGGCTCTCTGAGTCGTCGGGAGAGCCTTCTGTAAAGGAGGCTCTCAGGCGCGAGGCAGGGTATTTCCTGCCCAATCGCTCAGCATGATATCGGCTGAGCGCACGGCTTGGCGCAATTCGGGGCTTATCAGGGCGTCGAACTCGCCACGCTGGTCATATTCCGGCATCAGTCGCTGCAACAATGTGTTCTGTTCCAGCGCCGGGTGAAAATAAAGCTCGGACAGACCTTCAGGTAGATGCGGCATGAGTCCCGCGACCCGACCCGGTCGCATCTGGCCGCTCCAGGCCAGGCCGAAACAGTGGTCATTGGTTGTCATGCCCGCACGCACGATCTGATGGCGCAGCACCCCGCACCAGCGACGCAAGGCCGCGGCCCCCAGTGAATCGAAATGGGTCTCGGCGGCGGCAAGCGGCTCGGGCGGTTCGCAGGGCGTTCGCACATGACGCAGGCCGTAATGTAGTCCTGTTTCAATCATCATCCGCCCGACAGTGGGGTGGAGATGCATGTGCTTATGGGCATTGGCATGGTCGAGACGCAGGCCAGAGGCCATGAAAGACCGGAACTGGGCTTCGATCTCGCGTGACAGAGCGCGTCGGGCGGCAGGCCGGAAAAAATAGGACACCCCCAGACCAAGCTGGCTGGTGCCGAACCGGTCATCGGGGGTGGCAATGGCGCCGATCGTAGCACCCGGCAGAGCGGTATCACCCTCGATCACGACCAGATGCAGCCCGACACGCAGATCGGGCAGTCTCTTGGCACGGCGCACCGCATCGACGCTGGCGGGGCCAGCGACCATGAGGCTGGCCGTCGAGAGAAGCCCGTCACGATGGGCAATCTCGATGGCCTCGTTGACCTCTTCACTCAGCCCGAAATCATCGGCCGAGACGATAAGACGACGCATGAAAGATCAGGCGGCGTTACGGTCTTTGAGGAACTGGAAGAACTCCACGCCCTCGCGCAAACGACGCTTCATCATCTGCGGGCTGCGCACCATCTCGTTGACGATCGAGGCGATCTTCGGCGCACGGAAGTAGAATTTGCGGTAGAATTCCTCAACCGAGGCAAAGATCTCGGTATGCGACAGATGCGGGTAGTGCAGCGGGGCGATCTGCACGCCATGTTCGTCGATCAGCTCGGCTTCAGCCTCGTTGAACCAGCCATTCTCGGTAGCCTGCTTGTGCAGGGCCGTGCCGGGATAGGGCGCTGCCAGAGAGACCTGCAGCGTGTGCGGGTTGATCTCGCGGGCGAACTGGATGGTTTCCTGAATGGTCTCCTTCGTCTCGCCCGGCAGGCCGACGATGAAGGTACCATGGATCTTGATACCCAGCTTGTGGCAGTTCTTCGTGAACTCGCGTGCCGTTTCGACGCGCATGCCCTTCTTGATGTTGTGCAGAATCTGCTGGTTGCCGCTCTCATAGCCGACCAGAAGCAGGCGCAGCCCGTTTTCCTTCATGATCTTGAGCGTCTCGTAAGGCACGTTCGCCTTGGCATTGCACGACCACGTCACGCCCAGCTTGCCCATCTCGCGGGCAATGGCCTCGGCGCGGGGCAGGTCGTCTGTGAAGGTGTCGTCGTCGAACATGAACTCCTTCACCTGCGGGAAATACTGCTTGGCCAGACGGATTTCCGCCGCCACATGCTCGGGGCTGCGCGTGCGGTAGCGATGGCCACCTACTGTCTGCGGCCACAGGCAGAACGTGCAGCGCGACTTGCAGCCGCGGCCCGTGTAGATCGAGATATACGGGTGCATCAGATACCCGATGAAGTAATCTTCGATCTTCAGGTCGCGCTTGTAGACTTCCGTCACGAAGGGAAGGCTGTCCATGTCCTCGATCATGCGCGGTCGCGATTGGCGATGATCTCGCCATCCTTGTTGCGCCAGGTAATGCCATCCACGTCCTTGAGATCGCGGCCTTCGGCGATTTCCTTGATCGTGAAGTCGAATTCGTTGCGTGCCACGAAATCGATCGGGCCACCTTTGGCCATCGATTCGTCAGGCTGTACGGCAACCTTGGCGCCGACCATGCCGATCATCAGATTGGGATTGGCGTCTTTCAGCATCTGCGCGACGCGTACGTCGGAGGCGAAAGACGGCGTGGAGGTATGCATCACCACCAGGTCGCGATTCATCACGTCTTTCAGGATCGGCTCCATGCCCATACGGGCCGGAGGTGCATCGATCAGACGCGATCCCTCGACCATGGCGGCAGGCTGTGCCAGCCAGGTCGGGAACCAGAAGGAACGAATCTCGCGCTTGGCCTGGTAACGCGAACCGGCTCCGCCATCGAAACCGTCGAATGAAGGGGGCTGAAGGAACAGCGTGCGCATCATGGTGGTGAAAATCCTTGGGAAAACCGTCGGATCGCGAGATCCGCAAAGGTGAAGGGATCAGAAATTTCTGACGAATGCCCCAGCATATGAGGCCGAAACCCTAAAAAGTCTAATCTCCGGGCTCGACGGGGTGTATCGGCGGTGTAATCGGAGCGGTTCGACGGATGTGAAGTGTCTGCCCACGCCACTCCACGCGCTGGCCTCTTGCGCTGCCAACCATGATGGCGGCTGACAGCCACTCACGCAGGGGAAACAGCCCGTAAACCGAAGGAGTAAGTCGACCGAGGCTGCGATCGATCATGAGCGCCGAAAGAACACGCACAGCCCAGACGCCGAGAAAGAACCAGAGCGCCCAGCGGGCAGGCCAGCAGCAGAGCAGTACGACGCTCGACCAGAAGAGCGGAAGCTGGATGGCAGAGAGCCCATACCCCACCGGCTCGACATTCTTGACCGTGCGTCCCCAGCGTAGCTCATGTTCGATCATGTTACCGGCAGAGGATTCTGCAACAGTGGTCCAGGTCATGCACGGCGCGAGAGCGATGGACTTGCCATGGGCGCGGACATACTGGCCCAGAATGGCATCGTCGGCGACGTGGTCGGCCAGAGCCGCCAGTCCACCGACGCGATTAAGCAGAGAGCGTCTGAGGGCCATCGTGGCGCCGAGACAGTCCTGACGTCCGAGCAGGCGCGACATCATCACGCCCGGCATGAAATTATGATTGATCTGTGACGCAGCGAACTCCCTGACCAGCGAGGAAGAGGCCGGCAGACCGGCATAGAGCGTGGTGACGAGCCCTATGTCAGGCTGGGAGAGTGTCGCGACCACATCGCGCAGATAAGTGCGCTGTACATGAATATCCGAGTCGGAAATCACGAGAATGTCGTGTTTCGCCGAAGGATACATGTTGATGAGATTGGCGATCTTGCGGTTGGTGCCGTGCGTCGCGCCATCGATGATCAGCGTGATCTCGCGCTCGGGGTACTCGGCCATGAGACGCCGGACGATTGCAATCGCGGTGTCGTCCTGGCGCTGAACCCCGAAAACGATCTGGAATTCGGGATAATCCTGTTCGCAGAAGCTGCGCAGTGCCTCCTCAAGGAGGGGCTCGTCGCCATGCAGGGGTTTGAGCACCGACACTGCAGGCAGCGGAAGATGGGATATTTCGGCTTTGGCGGCGCGTCGTTTCTCGTTACGGCGAAAGGCGGCGATCAGACCCGCCCCGATAGCCGACTGTGCACAGCCTGCTACGGCAAGGCAGGCTGAGGCATAGCCAAGCCAGTTCAGAGCGAGAGCCACGAGACCCCTTTTCCCTTCTCAGGGCATGCTATCTGGGGAAACTGGCCAAGCATCTTAATTATTCATGAACTTTGCGGTCTTGCGGTTGAGCAGCGTCACCAGGCATCGGCGCCGCCGCGGGCCAGGGTTGAGCTGAAATCGGCACGTTGCGCCGCGACCTGGCTGATATGGCCGTTGAGCAGAATATCGACAATCCGATAGCCACCGCCCGAGGGCATCATCACATAATTGATCGCGGTCGAGGAATCGCTGCCATCGCCAATCGTGGTATTGACGATCGTGCTGCCGCCAGTCGGGGCGGGACGTGTGGTCGGGCTGACGGTAAACTTGGCGTCGCCGCCTTTCTTGAAGCTCGACACGTAGCGGGCGACGGTGAACTGGCGAAACGCCGTCAGCAGCTTGCTCTGTTCATCGGCCGAGAGCGTCGTGTAGCGCATGCCAATCGAATTGTGCAGGATGGTCGAGAGATCGAAGCTGCGATCAATGACAGGTGCCACGATCTGGCACGGGCTTCAGCCGAGCCGCTGGCTGGCGACTGGATCTGTCCGAGAACAGCATAAAGATCGTTGATCGGTGTAACTGCAGCAGACTGGGCAAATGCCGGTGCAATCAATGCAGTAGAAGACAGTGCAGCAGGGGCAGAAAACAGGGCCATCAGTCCCAGAATAGCGCGCTTCGTGCGCACGATGCGGGCGGTTTCGGGCACTCTGCGGGTGAACTGTGTCATGCTGCGTCCTCAAATCTGTCCCGCTGATCGGGAGAGACATATGGCTGAATCCGTACCCGGAAAACTGGGGTGTCTCGTATCAAAAACAAGTCATCCACGGCCCGACTGCGGCGGCTTATGTCTGACATAACGTTGAAAAGTGCAATCTTTCTGCCATTTTGCAATAACGAGGTCTGCGAATTCGCTCATCGTCCCGAGTGACGCAACAGGTTTCAGCTTAAAATTTGGTTAGTTATTATCGATAAATGTCGCCAAAATGACACAGTAGGCGCTACGAAGCATCTCCGATGTTGAGGAGAGGCCTGTGCGCGGTGTATAGGCCACGTTTTACCATCCCGATTGTATCATTTTCAGTCTTGCACGCCGCCTCTTATTCCGGTGTTGTTTTTCGAAATCATATGACCAACGGGTCTTACGTATGACGGCGACGCGGTAATCATGTCGGGCCTTTTCTGACACCGCGCCCGCATGTCATCTGGTGTAGGAGCATAGAGATACATGGCCGTTCCATTGATGCAGGCCGTCCGTGTCGGACGCTATGTGGTCAAACAGCATATGCTGGGTCGCAAGCGCTATCCGCTCGTTCTGATGCTCGAGCCGTTGTTCCGCTGCAATCTGGCCTGCTCGGGCTGCGGAAAGATCGATTATCCGGCACAGATCCTGAACCAGCGCCTGAGTCTGCAGGAATGTCTGGATGCCGATGCCGAGGCAGACGCCCCCGTCATTGCCATTGCCGGTGGTGAGCCGCTTCTCCACAAGGAGATGCCCGAGATCGTCAAGGGTCTGACCGCGCGCAAGAAATACGTTTATCTCTGCACGAACGGACTTCTGCTCGACAAGAAGCTCGACGATTACGAGCCCAATCCGTTCTTCTCCTGGGATATCCATCTCGACGGCGACAAGGCGATGCATGATTCGTCAGTCTGTCAGGAAGGCGTCTACGAGCGTGCCGTTGCCGCTATCCGTAAGGCGAAGGAGCGCGGCTTCCGCGTTTCCATCAACTGCACCCTGTTCGACGGCGCCCAGCCCGAGCGCGTGGCACGGTTCTTCGATGAGGTCATGGCGCTTGGCGTTGATGGCGTCATGACGGCTCCGGGCTACGCCTATGAGCGCGCGCCGGATCAGGAGCACTTCCTGAACCGCCAGAAGACCAAGCAGCTCTTCCGTGACATCTTCCGTCTCGGCAAGGGCAAGAAATGGCGCTTCACGCAGTCGCCGCTCTTCCTGAACTTCCTGGCTGGCAATGAAAACTATCATTGCACGCTTGGGGCAAGCCGCTCCGTACGGTGTTCGGCTGGCAGCGTCCCTGCTATCTGCTCGGCGAAGGCTATGCCAAGACCTTCAAGGAACTGATGGACGATACGGCCTGGGATCAGTACGGCACTGGCGCCTACGAGAAATGCGCCGATTGCATGGTGCATTCCGGTTACGAATCCACGGCCGTCATGGATGCGGTCAAGCGTCCCTGGCACATCGCCAAGGTTGCGCTGTTCGGCCCCGAGACCGAAAAGCCGATGGTCCCCGAGATCTCTCTCGCGAACCAGCGCAAGGCTGAATACAAATACGAGGCTCAGGTGGCCGAGCAGGTTACCCTGCTCGAATCACGCAAGCCGGCTCGCGGGCCGCGCGTGCGTGTGCACAAAGCCGAAGACAAGCCGGTCGAAGTGGCTGACGCCGCAGACTGACACTTCGGATTCGAGGGCGTGAGCGCTCGGGAGAGCCGGGTAAAAGCCGCGTTCTCCGGCGCTCTGGTCAAACAGGGCGTGACAGTTTTATCCTGAAAAGGCGGACATACGATGTGTATGTCCGCCTTTTCTTTTTTCCGAACGAAGGACTCCATGCTCACCCCCATTCTGGTCATCTGTCTTCTCATTGCGCTGAACAGCATTTTCGCCATGGGCGAAATGGCGCTGATCTCGGCCAAGCGGCCGCGCCTTGCGGCGCTGGTCAAGCGGCAGGTGCGCGGGGCGGAGCGGGCGCTGCGTCTGGCGGATGAGCCGCATTCCTTTCTGCCGACCGTGCAGATCGGCATGACACTGGTATCCATTCTCGAAGGCGCATTCGGCGGTAGTCAGATCGAAGAGGATCTGGCGCTTCTGATCCGTCGCAGCGATCTGCTGCGTCCTTTTGCCAATGAGCTTTCTATTGGCATCGTTGTGATGGGCATCACCTTCGCTATGCTGGTCTTCGGCGAACTGGTGCCCAAGCAGATTGCCTTGCAGCAGCCGGAAAAAATCGCAGCACGCCTTTCCTTTATTCTTTCAGCGCTGCTGACAATCTCGCGCCCTGTGGTGGCGCTGCTGAGCGGGGCTTCGTCGCTCGTTCTGCGTCTGTTCGGTGTCGGCGGTCTGACACGCGCGGCCATAACGGAAGAGGAGCTTCGTGCCATTCTGGCCGAGGGCGCGCAGGCCGGCGTGCTGGAAACCGAAGAGCGCATCATGATCGAACGGCTGCTGCGTCTGGCCGACCGCCCCGTCCGCGCCATCATGACGCCACGCAACGAGCTGTTCTGGGTTGATCGTCATGCGAGCCGTGATGCGCTGATCGTCAAGCTGCGTCAGTCGACCTATACGCGCATTCTCGTCTGCGAAGGCGATGTGGATCACCCGGTCGGCGTCGTTCTGGCCAAGGATCTCATGGATCGCCTGCTTCAGGGGTTGCCCATCTCGATCGAGGCGGCGCTGCGCCAGCATTGTGGTGCCTGACAGCCTGACCGCGCAGGACATGATCGAACGCATGCGTGGTGAGCGTCTGGGCATCGCTTTCGTGCTCGATGAATATGGTTCTTTCGAAGGGATCGTCACGCCGTCAGATATCTTCGAAGCCATTGTCGGTGATGAGAACGCCGAAAAGAACAAGACCGAGCGTGAAAACCCGCAACGGCGAGACGAATATGTGCTCGATGGTTTCATGCCCGCCGATGAGGTGCGTTCGGTGCTCGATCTGCCGGATCTGCCCGCTGCTGGCAGCTATCACACGCTTGCCGGCGCCATTCTTGCCCTGCTGCGTCGCGTACCGGCCAAGGGTGACAAGGTGGTATTCGCCGGATGGCTGTTCGAAGTGGTCGAGATGGAACAGCGCCGCGTGACCAAAGTGCGCGCCAGCCGCCAGGTTCTGGCGGAAAATTAAACTAAAGCCATTTGTCACCCGCTCTTTTGTAACACTATCGTTCTGAATGGATCGGGCGGGAGACAAATGACAGGCTTGGGATCGGCGGGCGCAAAGCCGGGTTTTGCGTTTTTCCTCGGGCTGCGGGCCCGTTATCTGCTTCATGCCGGAAAAGCGCTGCTGGTGCAGCGTTGGATGTTGTTGATAGGGGGCGCACTGGCGTCGCCCTCCATCCCCTTCATGGCCATTTTTCTGCATCTCGGCCATTTATCCTTGCGGTGCTGGCGGGTCCGGGAGGTCTGAGGGCGCATTTCGTGGCAGTTTTGGCGGCCCAGGGCGTTTTTATCGCTTGGTCGCAAGGGCTGAGCGGCTTCGTGCGTGGCGGTAGTTTTCGCGCCTTTACCGATACCTTGCCCATTACGCCTCAGCACCGACTGCAGATAACGGGGATACTTCTTGCGGCGCTCGATCTGCCGCTGTTCCTCCCATTCATCATCGGAGGTGTTCTGATCGGCTCGGCGTCGCTCTCGGCCCTTCCTCATTATGGTATGGCGTTGATCGTGTTCGTGGGGCTGGTCCTGCTCTTGCAGGCGGCGCTCGTCGAGCGTCTCTTCTCTCTCTGCGTCGCAATTTTTCTGGCCAACTCCCTGCTCGCCGCCGGATGTATGACGCAGCCATTCTGGTCGGGGGCTCTCTGTCTGATTGGGGCCGCCGGGCTCGGTGTGGCTGGTTTCATTCTGGTCGGTCGCGAGCCTGGACTCACCTCTCTCTCGATATGGCTGGCTTCCCATCGGAGGGTTCCATCCTATGTCAGGGCAAAGCCTGTCGACCGGCTCGCACGCCTCTCCCCCGTGTTGCGGCTGCAATTGCGCAGTTGGCTCGAACCGGGCAGCGGCGTTTCGGTGTTGTTGGTGATCGCCCTTTTTCTGCCGATCGGGTTATGGGTGTTGCTCTCGGTCTTTGCCTATGATGGACGCTCGATCCCGGTGATGATTGTCGGGATGGCACTCGTCGCGCAGTTCAGTCTCGTGCCTTTCGTTGTGCTCGACACCGCGCATCGCCGTGCGTCGCCCTTCATCAGGACGCTCCCCTTGCCGCGGTTTTTCTGGGTCAGGCGCGATCTGATACTCGTTCTGGCCGTCTTCGCCCCATCGGTTTTTTTCTTCTTGCTGCCTCTGTGTGTGCACGCGCTTGTTTCTCCGGTCGCGCTGGCTGCAATCGTGGTGACCTATGGTCTGCTGCTCTGTGCGATACGGTTGAGCCTGTGCATCGATACGCGTTGGCGGCCTATGGCCAGCATGGCACTGAGCATTCTCTGGGTCAGTTTCATTCTGATGGAGGTGACGGCATGACCGCCATTCTGCGCTGTTCCGACCTCTGTGTGGCTTATGGTGGTCGACCCGTTCTCTCCTCGGTCAGCCTGTCGCTCGATGTCGGGTTTCATGGCCTATGGGGGGCGAACGGTACCGGGAAATCGACCTTGCTGCGTGTGTTGTCCGGTACGGCAAAGCCCGATCATGGCGATGTCTGGATTGCCGGAAAGCATCTGACGCGCGATCCCGTCGCAGCACGGAAAGGCCTGGCCTATGTGCCGGACGAGGCGGCGGTCTATCCGTTCATGACCGGGCGCGATCTGATGGCGCTTTGCGCCTGGGCGCGCGCAGCGCCGGAAATAGCGCCTCATTGATAGAGGGGTTTGGCCTCACGCCGCATCTCGACAAGCGTTACGATGCGCTGTCTCTGGGCACGAGGCGGAAAATGCTGATCGCTTCCGCCTTCATCGGCGAGGCGGCGGTTCTTCTGATGGATGAGCCTGCGAACGGCCTTGATGCATCGTCTCGCGCGTTCTTCAGCGCGCTTCTGATCGAAAGATCCCGCTCAGCCTGCGTTCTGCTCTCGACGCATGACGGGGCGTTTCTCGAAGCGCAGGGGGCAACGATCATTCGTCAGGAGAGCCTCGGCGTCTCCTGACGGTGACCGGCGCACTCAGTGCCAGGTCACAGGCCGCGCGCTGGCGATTTCCTGCTCATCGGCAAAGCGCGGCCATTGGGCGCGGGCCAGAGCATGGAGCGACGGTGCGGGCAGGCCCAGCTTGTCGGCGTAGATCCAGAGATAGGCGAAGGCATGGTGAACGTAGTCCCGCGTTTCGCCATTGGGCAGCAGCTCCATGAAGAGCAGCGGATCATGAATCTGAGCGGATTCGTTCGGTGCGCCGCCTTCCCAGCGTGCGATGGCACCCGGTCCGGCATTATAGGAGGCGAGGGTATGAATGAGATCACCTCCCTTGGGGGCCTCTTCGGAACGCTCTGACAGACCTGCAAGATACTGCACATAAAGCTGGCCGATTTCGAGATTGACGGCCGGGTTGTGCAGCCGCCCTACCATGTCAGCGGGCACATTGATGATGGCAACACCATGAGAGTCGAGTGCAGGTTTGGGGCCGCTCACGAAGCTTGCGGTCAACGGGCGGATCTGCATCAGCCCATGTGCGCCGGCACTTGAAGACGCCTTGGGATCGAAATTGGATTCCAGACGGGTCAGCGCATAGACGAGCGCCGGGTCCATCTTGAAACCGTGGCGCGGAGCTAGTTGCGGTGTCGGGAACCCGGCCAGATGAGCGGGGCGACCATCACGCGCAGCAAGAATTGTGGCAATCTGCTCGGACAGGTCGTGCAGCCCGGCGGCAGCGGCCACGAGTTGCACCGAATGGCACAGGGCCGTGTCCGAAGCGATGTCAGGCCACATGCGGCGCAGCAGGGCTTCAGCGCGAGAAGTTTCACCGATCTGAAGCAGGGCGAAGAGACGGTGCCCATGAGGCGTTGCGGCGACCGCTTCGACATCGATTTCACCCATGACCGGGATTGGGTTCTGGAGCGCTGTCGTGTCGTCGGCGGAAATGCCTTCATGCCCGTCATTTTGTGCCGGATCCTGCCCGGAGGTCATGCCCGCATGATGCAGTCCCAGCATCTGTCGCGCTAGAATGCCGTAGAATGTGCCCGGCTCGGCTGCGGCGCGCTGCAGCAGGAAGTGGTCAGGGTTGGAGCATTGCCGAGATGGCGATGGGCACGCGAGGCCCAATAGGCGGAGGCAGCGCGCAGCTCGTTGGTGGTCGTGCCTGCGCGTGAGGCCTGTTCGAAATAGCCCAGTGCCTCGTGCAGTGCGCCCTGACGCCAGGCAGCAAGCCCTGCGACATACCCGGCATAACCGAGTTGATGCGCACTCTGGGTGAAGCCGTTATGGGCGGTTTGCAGCGCGAAGCCGGTTTCGCCCGCGCTGAGCATGCCCAACGCAATCTCTGCCTTGAGCTGGGCTGCATAGAGCGGTGTCATGCCTGGGGTGGAATTCACAAGCTTGACGGCGCTCTGCCCACCCTTGAGCCCCCAGGAGAGACGTTCGCCGATCGTGCGATCGAGCAATGGGTTGCGATTGAGGATATGGGCCAGAGGATCGGGCGCGGAGGTCGCGTTTGCCGATGACACATCTGACGGCGCGAGCGGTGTGGGGAAGCTCTGCGGTGCTACGCTGCCTTTAGGACTGATCGCGATCAGCAGGCTCTGGACAGCACCCGCATCGGCCAGGCTCGAGAAGGTCTTGAGCACAGACGCAGCTGCACGGGCTCGGATGATAGGCGGGGTTGAGATAGCGTTCGGCGAGCAGGTCGCCGATCAGCACATTGTCATGGGCCGCTCGCGACCGGGCGATGGCGGTTTCGAAATCGCCGGAGCGCTGGGCGCGGAAAGCCTCTTTCAGAAGCGCAGCATCTGAGGCGGAAAGGGGATGGGGAAGACCATTCGAACCCCCGGGCGCAGAGGAACGCGGCGTAGCAAACGCCGTTTCCTCGCTCTGGGTGTTGTCATGATCGGCAGGGTTGAGCGTCGATTTGCTTTCCTGGGCACGAAGCGGATTGAACGTCGCTCCCGCCACAAGCACAGCGCACAGCATCAAGGCACGGGCGCTGTTACTCGACGCGAAATAAGAAATTCCTCGCATGGTGGGGATGCTGGTATCCCCCCTTGCTCGATAAAGCAAGAGTGGCAAAAAAAGCACACCAAAGGAGTTCGCTATTCTATGATCGTTTCCTAAATTCTACCAGAGGGATATCGCCAAAAAACCGCATTTTTCGGCCCCCGAATCACTTTTTTTTCCATAGCTTTTGCGACGGGGGCTGTGCTCACGACGAAGCGAGCGATTCAGCCAGGAAAACGAGGTCTTTCCACATCTCCCGACGGGCTCTGGCGCTGGAAAGCAGCTGCTGCGGATGCTGCATGGCCAGCGCCTCTACCGAGCTGCCATCATCGAGTCGTAATGAGTGCCAGGCGCCGCGTGACCGGGCCATGCTCGCCTGCTCGTCCATCAGGAGGCGTAACGGGGTCAAGCCGAGCAGGACAAGCCTCGCGGGACGCGCCTTGATGATGGCAGCATTGAGAAGCGCCCGACATTCGCGGCTTTCGATAAGTGAGACGGCACGCCCACCGGGCGGGCGCCAGGGCAGGGCAGGTGCCTGGGAGAGGGTGGCGCGGTCGAGCCCGATACTGGGAAGGATCATATCGAGCAGACGTCCGGTCTCTCCCGCAAAAACCTCGCCGGAGCGATCTTCATCGGCATCCGGTGCATCGCCGATCAGCATGAGCGTGGCACCGGTCACGATACGCGGGCGCACACTGGTCGAGGCTGTGCGCGCAAGGGCGCATTCTGGAAGGTTTCCACCCCCCAGGCCAGCGCAGCTTGCGGGTCGAACGGGGTTTGGCGCGGCTGTGCGGGAGGAGGAGCGTTCTCTCTCGCGGCGAGCGCTCGCGCCGGGCGCTGCCGCATGACCTGAGGCAGAGCGAGCGCGGCCGCGCGGTCAAGTCGAAGGGGTGCGATCTCGTCGAGCGCACAATCGACCCCCCAGTCCCGATAAAGGTCCAGCAGGGCGAGAATCTCGGATTGGTTCTGACCGGACAGGGAAAGGGACATGGTTTCTTATCAGTTTGGTGTCTGAACGGGTTCAGTCTAGATTGTCACACGATGCAAACCAAGCGCTCTCCGTCCCGGTTCGTCCTTCTTGCCTGTCTGGCCTCTGTCACCGGTGCGTCTGCTGCCAATGCCTCGGCCGCTGGACCTCAGGGCGGTGTGGCACTGATGGCCCCCGATTATTCGCTGACGGGCAGTCTGCTCGGCAGTATCGTCTCGGTGCAGCGCAATAATGTGAGCGATGCCGATCATGCCCTCTACGCGGCCGTGATGCAGGGTTACCGCGATCCCGATTTCGTGCTCATGGCCCTGCGTTTTGCCGCGATGGATGCTGGGCCTGACTCCGCCGCACGGGCAGTCACGCTTGCTAGGCTGATGCCGCAGCAAAATCTGGCGCGCATTATTCTCGGCACGGCGGCGTTTCGCGACCGTCACTGGAAAAGCGCCGAGGGATTTTTCTCCCTCCACAGCAAGGAGACCGATGGCCTGCTGCGCATGGCAGGGCGCGGCCTGCGAGACTGGTGTCACTATGGGGCTAACCCTGCCAATGGGCAGGAAGATGATATCACGCTCTCGCAGGGGGCAATCGACCCGGTGACCTGGCTTGCGCTTTTGCAGCAGGCGCGCATCGCCTCGCTGCGCAACGAGGCGCGTACCGATAGTCTTTTCGCCCAGCTCGATCGCAGCGCCGCCGCCGTGCCGCCTCTGCTGCGGGTTCAGGCATTGCAATTCGAGGCGGACTGGCTCGCTTTTCGTCATCATGATGCCGAGTCTCGCCAGAAACTACAAAATGTCGGCAGCCTTCTGCCCGCTTTCCAGCTCGTCGCCGGGCGTCTGCGCCCGGGTCGGATCGGCAGCGATTTTTCTCCAAGTTGGGGGCTGGCAGAGTTCTATATCGGTGTCACCGCCCTTCTGGGCGATACGACAGCGCATGATGGCGGTAACGCCGGAGCGCCGAGCCCGGATGATGATAAGCTCAAGGATCTGCGTCAGCTCAAGATCCTCCTGTTGCGTCAGGCCCTGTTTCTCGACCCGGACCTGACGCTGGGCAAGATTCTGCTGGCCGAAGAACTGCGCAATGACGGCCAGCTCGACATGGCGCAATCGGCGCTCGATGGCGTAGCCGAGGACGATCCTCTGGCGCCGCTCTCGGACCATGCCCAGGCGCAGGTCGCGCTCAAGCGTCACGATCTGAATGCGGCGCTTCATGCGCTGGAGCGTGTGGTCAAGGCCAACCCGGATAACGCCGATATTCTGAACGAGCTCGGTGCGGTTCAGGACCAGCTCGGTCATTCCGAGGCCGCCATCGAGACGTTTACCCATGCGCTCAACCATGTGAGCGTAATGGAATCGCGTGTCTGGCCTCTGCTGCTGGGGCGCGCCATCGCCTGGGATCACCTCAAACGTCGCGACAAGGCCCAGGTCGATCTTGATCGCGCACTGGCACTGGCCCCTTCCGAGCCTGTCCTGCTGAATTACGCGGGCTATTCGGATGTCGAACATAACGAGCGCCCTGAACAGGCTCTTCTGCTACTGCGTCGCGCCATGGATATGGCGCCCGACGATGCCGAGATACGCGACAGCTATGCCTGGGCGCTGCTCAAGCAGAAGGGCGATCTGGCACAGGCGCTGCCTCTGCTTCTCTCTGCCGTCAATGCGGCGCCCGCCGATGCGGAGATCGCCTATCATCTGGCGTCGCCTACTGGTATCAGGGGCGTCAGCTGGAAGCGCGCGATCAGTGGAGCCAGGCGCTCAACAACAAGCCCGAGCCCGAGACAAAGGTGCTGATCGATGCCGCCCTTGCCGGTGGGCCGGATCTGCCTGTCATGCGCGGGCGTGCCATTCCCTCGCCTCGATGAGTCCGTTGATGTTTTCTGCCTGTTCGCTGGCGCATGCCAAGATCAATCTGTTTCTGCACATTACCGCACGCCGCGAGAACGGCTATCACGAACTCGACTCTCTGGCCGTGTTCGCCGAGACAGCCGATGTGCTGACACTCGAAGCGTCCCGCCCTGTCGAACACGGCATGAGCCTTGCAATCGACGGACCTTTCGGCGCCGGGCTCGAAGCCGGGTCGGATAACCTTGTGCTGCGCGCCGCTGCGGCCCTGCGCGAAACCGCAAATCTGGCTGACAGCCTGCCTGCGTGGCAGATGCGGCTTACCAAAAACCTGCCCGTGGCTTCCGGTATCGGTGGCGGCTCGGCTGATGCTGCTGCCGCGCTGCGTCTTCTGGCGGCGGCCTGGCAGTGTGAAGATCTCGACCTTGCGCCGATTGCTGCATCGCTCGGGGCGGATGTGCCGGTCTGTCTCGCTCAGAAGACTCAGCGCATGCAGGGAATTGGCGAAGTTCTGGTCTCAGCCCCTCGCTTGCCGCGCTGTGCCATGGTGCTGGTCAATCCTGCGTTGCCGTGCCAACCCCCGCCGTTTTTCGCGCCTGGAAGGAGTCTGGTGTGCTGTTCCGTCAGGCTGCTTCGCTGCCCGGCCATTGGGATGACGTTAAGGGGATGGCCGCGAGCCTGAGATCAACTTCGAATGATCTGCAGGCTCCGGCGATTGCTCTCTTTCCTGTAATCGGTGAAGTCTTGAACACTCTGGAGCGTTCCGAATCCTGCCATTTCGCCCGCATGAGCGGGTCCGGAGCGACGTGTTTCGGCCTTTATGACGGTGTGGATGCGGCGCGTCATGCGGCAACGGCCTTGCGTGCTCATGGATGGTGGGCAGAAGCAGGGTGGGTTCAGATCGCAGGAGACCAGATCTGACCTTCTGAGCCGAGACATGGCCTTTTTCAGCCCGGCTGTTCTCGCGCGCCATCATGCTTTGGGCAATCTGAAATGAGGGATCTTTCGGTCATGGGTGCAAGAATGCAGGTCATCCAGAAAGAGGATGGCACAGGCGCGACGCTCCGTTTTCTCGAAGGGAGCGGAATCGAGGGGGAGATCGACCTGACGCTCGATCAGCTCAGCCAGCTTATCACGAGCCTCGGTCGTGTGCGCTATGCTATGACGGCTAACCAGCCTCAGCCGCCGATCGGAAATGTGCCGTTTCTACCGGTATACAGCACGAACTGGGCGTTACAGATCGATGCCCTTACTGAGGGGTCGACCCTGGCTTACCAGCACCCGGCATATGGACCGGTCGGACTGGTTTTCGCACCCGAAGATATCGAAAAACTGCTTAAGGGTCTCAAACAGCATCGAGCGCTGATGGCAGCCAATACCTCCCGCCAGCCGAGTTAGACGGAATCTGCCTTGGAGCAATGCCCGGTCCGGTGGTCTTTTCCCCGGATAGAAAGCCGCGCACGCAGGATCTTCTTATATCGGGAGGTCGAGAGGCTCACCGTAGACATGGACCTTTTCCAGGTGAAGAATGGTCTTCTTCAGCGTCGTAATCTTGATGAAGCGGCAGGTGACATCAGGGTAGAGATCAATTTCCAGAGGTTTGCCGTCGCTACCGCCGAATTGACGCTGTTGCACATGAAGTAGTGACCAGTCGGTGCTGTCGGTTGAGCAATAGACGCGCAAGGGAAGGCATCTTCTGGCAACGATCTCGTTATCGCATCTGTTAAAAATACTGACGTGATCGATCTTGTGGAGACTCAATAGATCGATAATCAAGAACGGACTCTGTTCGTCCGCAGTATGAAAAGCCATGAGATCCGTTTTCGACGCATTTATGGCATTCAAAGCCTGCTCTTCAGCGGAGTTTCCGGCGGCATATTCTGTATGCGAACTGATGATGGCTTTCTTGTCGTGCGACACATTGCGATACCGCCCTTTCTTGTAGGGAGCCGGTGATCGTCCTTCCCAGAGGCCGATTGTCATATAATGATGATGGGGGTCAAAGCAGAGGCCATTGGCGATCTGATAGCCGCAATCGGGATTCATATTGAGATACCAGAAATCATCGATCTGGAATATTTTCTGCATGGGCGGCTTTTCTGAAAAACGCCGTTTGATTGCGTCAACTTCATCAGCGGATATCGCGTCGATATAGGCGTCGATCCCCTGGTTGAAGGCGATCTGCCGCCCCTCCACCAGGGCGTAGGAATAAGGAAGGACGTGATATTTGTATCGTGCATCCTGTGTTGGCAGGAGATCGATCTCTCCGAGAAATGAGGGAACACTGAAAAATCCCCAGAGCTGGGTATAGATATTTTCTGCCTCGGAGAGCCATGAGGAAATGAATGAAAATGTGCTGATGCCCATGACAATATTATGAGCAGATCTGATGAGGTCGAAATCCCGTTGTGGAGAGACGTGGTCCAGGAAGCGCGCTTCAGGGAAGGCCTGTCGGAGCATCCTGCAATATAGACTGTCATCCACCTGACCCATAAAGACAGGATTCAGATTGGTTTCTTCTATGATCTTCTTGTAATAAGATATAGGTAATAAAGGGTATTGAGAGAATCCAAATATCAATTCTCCACATCTTATATTGATGACGAGGTCGTCTTTATCAACAGCGACAGGATGAATGATCGGAAAGAGTCTGCGGTAATGATCCGCATTCTTCATTAGAAAATGTTTTTGCAGATAACCGTCGAAGACGACCAGATCAGGCTTGTATTGCTCTATTATTGCAATCACCTCTTCTTCAGAGGAAAAGAAATCGTTTATGTGGAGTGTACGATAGGGCGACTCATCTATGTCGGGGGTGGTGAGGCCATATTCATCAAGTTTGACATTGAATATCGTGGACTCTGGCCAATGTTTAGAGATTTCATTTGCGGATATATACTGTATTATTCTATTGCCTATATTTCCATGACTCCTGATCTTGAAGATCATAACAATATCTCCGAATAACATATTTTTGAAAGATTTCAGGATGAATAGATCGTATTTTTACTTGTAATTTGTCAAGTTTGACACTGCCCTAAATGACTGTTTGCGCGGCACGTAGGAAAATTATCAGGTCCCTTCGAGGTCGAAATCACGACGATCTGCGCTGGTTCCGAGAGGAATTCGTCTATTATTCCGAAATATTCACTATATCGCGACGCAATTCCCTTCTGTTGTCACGATACAGCGTGACGAATAGAGAGTCTGTATTGTCTTGCTGTGGCTGGCCGTCCTGTGTCCTTGTGTCAAGGATAATGACGTCCTCGGTTCTTGTGCCGCGAGACGACTCTGTCTGGCGATGAGGGCTTTTCATGCCTTCCAGAAGGTGCGGCAGAATGGAGCAGACGATCATCCTGCTTTGCCTTCGTGAGTCTGTCCTCATGGGCCGAGGGCAGCAGAACGAGAACCTGTTGGTGCCTGTGATGATCGTGTCGAGGTGATCGCGTCACCTCGATATGGGGGGGCAGAGCCTGTTCAGACTCTTCGGCGTATTGCTGCCCAGCCAAGCATTAATGCAGCTACGGATAGAACCGTTGCGCTGAAGCCGATCCGCCTTGGAATTGTCAGCAGCAGCGGCTTGCGCCCCTGATCGCGCAGGGGAATTCCTTCATAGGGTCCATGGGCGGCATAAGCGCCGGGCTGGCTTTCAACAAGCGTGTCGGTTTCTGTGTCGGCCTTGCCCGACGCGTATTGGGCAGTGATACCTTTTCTGGCGAGATAGCGATCGCGCAGCGAGGGGGCGACGCCATTGATCAGGCTCGGCAGGATCGACGACGCACCGACCCAGATATCGCGATGATGGCCCAGTACGGCCTGGCAGATCGCATGGGCGGCTACTTCGGCTCATAGATACGACCGCTGGGCTTGAGCGCATGGCCCGAGCGATTGCGGCTCCAGCCCAGACGCGGGGTGTTGATGGAAGGAAGATGCACGACAGTCAGATCGATGCGGTCGGATAGCGCCCTGATTTCCGGGCGCACGCTGTCGCAGAACGCGCTGATTGCGGCATGGGCGCCGTTTATGGCGGCCTGAAGCGGCAGACCGCGCAGCGGATGGGCAAGTCCGAGATTGACGATCGTGCCGCTACCGCGTCGGCGCATGCAGGCCAGCGCCGCCTGGGTGCCGAAAACAGAGCCGAGATAGGTCACGTCAGTCACGCGTCTGAGCGTCTCGGCATCGAGCGACAATACCGGCCCGATAGCCGTCACACCTGCTGCGTTGATCCATACCGTGATCGCGCCGAGCTCGCGTTCAACGCGCTCAGCAGCGTCGGAAACGGCTTGTGCATCCGAGATATCGACCGGCAGGACGAGCGTGCGTATGGCGTTTGCTTCGAGTTCAACCGCAGCATCCTGCAGGCGCTGCTCGTTACGGCCCATGAGGGCAATGTCGAAACCATAGGATGCCAGCATACGCACCGTGGCACGCCCGATACCGGCTCCGGCGCCTGTGACGACGGCAATCTGGTTGGGCATGGCGGCAATCCTCATACAATCTACAGTAGGGTGACAGCCAGAATGCCAGCGATAATGAGAAAGAGAAAGCCCGCCATGACCAGCGTCAGGCGACGCTCGATGAAGTCCTTGATCGGCGCGCCGTAGAACCAGAGCAATGTTGCCACCAGAAAGAACCGCGCACCACGTGTGACGAGGCTGGCCGCCAGAAACGGCAGAATGGCGAAATGCGCTGCGCCAGCGGCAATGGTGACGATCTTGAACGGAATGGGGGTCAGGCCCTTGAGCAGGATGATCGCCACGCCGTAGTGACGGAATTTGTCCTGCAGCATCGCAAGGCTGTGTTCGGCATGATAGAAATGCACGATCGGTAGTGCGACATGCTGTAGCAGAACCGCGCCGATCACCCAGCCCAGCATGGCCCCCGAGACGGAACCGATCGTGCAGATTGCTGCAAGCCTGAACGCTCGCTCACGCGCCGCCAGCACCATCGGATCAGCATCAGATCGACCGGAATGGGAAAGAACGAGGCCTCGGCAAAGGCGACAGCAAACAGCCACCAGCTGGCATGAGGCGAGGCCGCCAAAGCGAGTGTGCGACGATAAAGCGGCTGGAACACGAGCAGGCCTCCGGCAATCAGGAAGTCCGTCAATGACCCAGGCCGCTCCTTATGTCGAGCGCGGCGCCCAGAGAATCAGTGCCGCACCGCACAGGCAGATTGCAGCACCTGCCAGCTCCCACCGGTCGGGGCTGCGTCCTTCGAACACGCGCATCCAGATCAGCGAGGCGGTAATGTAGACACCGCCATAGGCCGCATAGGCCCGGCCCGCACTGTCGCTGTCGACCCGTGTCAGGATGAGCGCGAAAAGCGTCAGACTGAACAGACCGGGGATGATCCACCAGACGGAACGCTCCATGCGTAACCACGCCCAGAAGGCGAAGCAGCCGGCGATTTCAGCAAAGCCAGCCGCGATATAGAAAAAAAGGGTTAGCATCGTTGCGTCCAGAATCGGGTTTTCGAAGGCCGTCATGGAATCACAGAAACAAAGGTGTGGCCACTTCAGGCGCGCCACCGGTCGCGTGAGGACGTGAAAGCATGAGTGACGCGCTTTCGGGTGCAGAAAAATGGATCGGGCGGTTTTCCTGTCCCCGCCCTTATGAGTCTGAATTCTTCTAGGCGTCTCTTTTTGCAAACGGCCATTCGCTCGGTAGGATGATCACCGAGCGCGCACCGGTCATTACATCTCACTCCGCATTCTTTATTTCAACAGGCATCGGAACGCGGCAGGGGCGGTCTCTGGATTTTCGCAAAATCTACCAGACCGGTCGGCGACATCATGACGCGCTTTATGAGGGAATCCTCAACGCGGCAGGCGACGAGATTGCCGGGCACTGGGTTATCCCGGGCGACTGGAGTGGGTCATTCCTGATGATCAGGCGCAAGGTGATAACGACCTTGCAGGTTACCGAAGTGGGTGATCGAGCGGAGTCCAACTGCTGAACTTTTCAACCGAGATCGATCATTGCTTTATGGGGCGTTCTGTATAAAACACACAGAAATCGTTGAATGCGTCGAGACTGGTTATAATAACGATCATTGATCGTTTAATCTCCTGCCTCGCGCCAGGAACCGGGTGTCTCTCTCATGTCCTTCGCTTCGCTGCCGCGTCGTACGGTGTTGTCCACGCTTCTTGCTACGCCTATGGCACTGGGGCTGCGCTCTGCCCGCGCGGCCGACAAGCCTATCCGCGTCGGTATCATGGCGGGGGAAGATGAGGATATCTGGCGTCTTGTCAGTCAGAACGCGCAGAAATCCGGCCTGACGCTCAAGATCGTCACGTTTTCCGATTATTCGACGCCGGACGAAGCGCTCGCGTCGCATGATCTTGACGCAAACTCGTTCCAGCACATGCCTTTCCTCAAGGCCCAGAACGAGGGTCACGGGTTCAAGATCGTGCCTGTGGGCAATACCTATGTCGCGCCGATCGGGCTGTATTCGCGCAAATGGAAAACGCTTGCCACCCTGCCGAAAGGCGCGGTGATCGGTGTGCCGAACGACCCCAGCAATGAGGGGCGTGCGCTCCTGCTGCTCCAGTCGCTCGGCTTCATCAAGCTCTCGCCCTCGGCTGGCCTGCTGCCTACACCGCTCGACATCACCGAGAACCCGCATGATTTCACCATACGTGAGCTGGATGCCGGTGTGGTGGGGCGTGCGCTGCCAGATCTTGATGCCGCTGTGGTCAATACCGACTGGGCGCATAAGGCCGGGTTGATGTCGTGCATGAGCGTCTGGCCCGTGAAGGGGTCAAGGATAACCCCTATATCTGCGTGATTGCCGTCAATAGCGACGATTCCCAGGCACCCTGGGTCAAGCCGTTGGTGAGCGCCTATCAGCAGCCGAATATCCGTCAGGCTCTGATCGATGTTTACGCCAATACCGTGATTCCTGCCTTTCCATGAGTCTTCTAGACGTTTCGGATCTCTCCTGCCGTTTCGGGTCGCAGACCGCGCTGAGTGCTGTCAGTTTTCAGGTTGAGAAGGGCGAGATCGTCGGGGTGATCGGCAGCTCGGGAGCGGGCAAGTCTACGCTTCTGCGCTGCCTTTGCGCGCTCGAACGCCCAACCGAAGGGCGCATCCTGCTCGATGGTGCCGATCTCACGCAGCTTTCCGAGCGCGAGCTTGTAGCCGCGCGTCGACAGGTCGGGCTGGTTTTTCAGCACTTCAATCTGCTAAATTCCCGCTCGGTGGCTGCCAATATTGCTTTGCCACTCGAAATCGCCGGCTGGTCAAAAGCCCGTATCGCCGAACGCGTCGAGGAATTGCTGATTCTCGTCGGGCTTGAGAAACACGGTCACAAGCGCCCGTCCCATCTCTCAGGCGGTCAGAAACAGCGTGTCGGGATTGCGCGTGCCATTGCCAATTCGCCGTCGCTGCTGCTTTGCGACGAGGCGACTTCTGCGCTCGATCCGCATACGACCGCCTCCATTCTGGAACTGCTGGCCGATATCAATCGCACGCTCGGCCTCACCATCATTCTCATTACCCATGAGATGGAAGTTGTGAGGCGTTTCGCCCATCGCGTTCTGGTGCTCGACACGGTGCGCTCATCGAGAACGGCAGCATGGCCACGCTGATGCGTGACAGCCGGGGCGATCCAAGGCTTGAGCGGTTGCTGGCTGATACGCGACCTATTTTGCCTGAATCGATCAGGCACCAGCTCAGCGCTGATCCCATTCAGGGCGGTCTGACGCTCATGCGGATCGTGCTTGGCCCTGAGGTCGCGAAAATGCCTTTTCTCTCTCTTCTCACCACGAAATTCGATCAGCAAATCACGCTGGTTCAGGGCGGCACCCTCTCTTGCGGAGGCGATCTCCTGACCGACATGATCCTGGCATTTTCTGCCCCCGTGACCGAGCCTCTCGGTGCGTTTCTCGATCAGCAGACCCATGTGATGGAGGTGCTCGGTTATGTACCGTCTGATCGCTAGACTTATTGCTGAATCGACGCTTCAGACCGTCGAGATGGTCGCAGCGTCGAGCTTCATCGCTGTGCTCTTCGGCCTGCCTCTGGCAGTACTCATGATCGCGACCCGCCGCGTCGATCTTTATGACCTGCCCTGGCTGGGGCGCCCCATCGGCTGGGTGATCGACGTATCCGCGCCATTCCGTTCATTATTCTGCTGGTGCTGCTGATTCCCGTCACGCGCTTCATCGCAGGCACGTCGCTCGGCACCCTTGCCGCTATCGTACCGCTCTCGATTGCAGCCATTCCCTATTACGCGCGTATTGCCGAAATCTCGCTGCAGGAGATCGAGCCGGGTCTCATCGAGGCCGTGCGCGTCATGGGTGGCACACGCTGGATGGTCATTCGTTACGTCCTTATCCCCGAAGCGCTGCCCGGCCTCCTCTCCGGTCTGACCGTTACCGCCATCACCCTCGTCGGAGCCTCTGCCATGGCAGGCGCCATAGGCGCCGGTGGGTTGGGCGACCTCGCCATTCGCTACGGCTATCAACGCTTCAACACGACCATCATGTTAGCTGTGGTTGCGGTGCTGATTTTGCTCGTGGGCGTGATTCAGGGGGCCGGAACGCTCGCTGTCAGAGCTGTGCGACGATAGGTAGATGGGGCTCTGCCCCAAACCCCGCCAGAGGCTTGCCTCTGGACTCGCTTTGTCTGTGTTGAAGCGGGGTGCAGGGGCCGAGGTCCCTGCCGGGTTCGGGCAGAGCCCGAGACACGTTAAATCGGCAGAATGACGCTTGCCCGTAGGCCGCCTTCAGTGCGGTTGCTCAGCGTGACGTCACCGCCCTGACCGCGCAGGGTGGAGCGGGCGATGGCAAGGCCCAGCCCGGTACCGCCGGTTTCGCGGTTGCGGCTGGTTTCGGCGCGGACAAAGGGTTCGAACATGCGTTCGAGATCTTCCGGCGGCAGGCCGGGGCCACTGTCATCTATGCGGATGCAGACGGATTTTTCCTGATCGGGCCCGCGCACGCAGGCGACGCTGATCGAGACCGAGCCGCCATATTTCAGGGCATTCATCACCAGATTGGTCAGGGCGCGTTTCAGGGCCAGAGAGCGCGCCTTGATGCGGATGGGCGCCTGTGGCGGCTCATAGCTGACGTCTTCGGCAAGATCGGGGCGTGCCTCGGCGGCTTCGTCGGCGACTGTCTGCAGCATGGCGCTCAGATCGAGCGCGGTCATCGGCTCCAGTGTCGAGCTGTCGCGGCCGAAGGCGAGGGTGGCGGCGACCATGCTCTCCATTTCGTCCAGATCGGCCAGAAACTTGTCGCGCAATTCGTCATCGTCGATGAACTCAGCGCGCAGCTTCAGGCGGGTAATCGGGGTACGCAGATCATGACCGATGGCTGTCAACATGAGTGTGCGGTCGGTCACGAAACGCCGGATGCGGGCAGCCATGGTGTTGAAGGCGACGGCTGCCTGACGGATTTCGGTCGGGCCAGCTTCAGGCAAAGGCTGGGCGTGTACGTTGCGCCCAAGCGCCGTGGCCGCATTGGCCAGCGTTGCGACAGGCGCGATAAGGCGATGCGAGCCCCACAGAATGAGCCCGCCACCGCAGATAGTCATGAGGGCGAAGGAGATCATGAAAGTGGGCGAGCCGAACGGATTGGGTGGCCGCACCGTGTAGCTCATGACCAGCCAGCGATGATCGTCGGGCATCTGGAAAGACAGGGCATAATGCCGCGTGCTGGGCTTGTGGCCGATAATGACTCGCTCGGGGCGCAGCCTCGCAGGTAGCATGCCGATACCCGCCAGTGGCGGTGGCATGAAACCCTGGTTTCGCCGCTCTTCGGAGGGAAAACTCTCACCACCACTCGAAGGGGGCGCGCCGCCTTCGAAGGGGAATGGCGGATGGCCTTCACCACCCGGAAAATCACCGGGACCGCCGCCAGGGGGAGGTCCACCGAAATTGGGTTCTTCCTGTCCGCCGGGCGGTCCGCCGCGCATCATCGGGTTCATGCCGAAGGGGAGCGGAATGAAAGCACCGGGAAGATGGGTATCGGGCTTGTTGTCGAAAATGATCTTGAAGTTCGACGGCACCTCGATCGCGGCTAGGCCGGCCTCGCGGTCGGAAGGGGGTAGCTCGACCAGAGTATGATAGATCGAAAAGGCGTGATGCTCGTTCTCATGCATCTCGGCCCTATCGGCGATATTGAGGTGATCAAGGGCGTGAATAGTCAGGCCGGCGGCCTGAACCACGCAGAGCCCCGCGATCAGAAGCAGATTGGTGCGCGCTCTCAGCGAGCGCGGCAGCAGATGCATCACAGCGTTAGAGGCGTTCGACATCGGCGGCGAGAACATAGCCACCGCCGCGCACAGTCTTGATCATCTGCGCGTTGCGCCCGTCATCCTCCAGCTTGCGGCGCAGGCGACTGACGGCCACGTCGATGGCACGATCAAACGGACCGGCCTGCCGGCCACGCAGCAATTCGAGCAGCATGTCGCGGGTCAGAACACGGTTGGCACGCTCCAGAAACGCCAGAAGCATGTCGTACTCGCCGCCGGTCAACGGAATCTCGGCGCCTTCAGGGTTGAGCAGGCGGCGACGGGCCGGTTCCAGAGTCCAGCCCGAAAAGCGGATCGTGCGGGAATCGGCAGAAAGCTTTTTGTCCGAACTATCGGCCGTGCGGCGCAGAACGGCACGGATACGTGCCAGTAATTCTCGCGGGTTGAAGGGCTTGGCCACATAGTCATCAGCGCCGAATTCGAGGCCGATGATGCGGTCTGTTTCATCGCTCATGGCGGTCAGCATGATGATGGGTACATTATCCTGACTGCGCAGCCAGCGGGCGATATCCAGCCCGCTTTCGCCCGGCAGCATAAGGTCCAGCACCACCAGCTGATAATGGCCGGCAGCCCAAGCGCGTCGGGCTTCGCGCCCGTCGCGTGCGGCTGTCACGCGGAAATGGTTGCGCTCCAGAAAGCGGCAGAGCAGCTCTCGGATCTCGCGGTCATCATCAACGATCAGAAGGTGCGGGTTCGTATCCATAAATGTAACATTGGTCCGAATCGCTCTCGCGCCACAAGGGGGTGTTTCACTCCGTCACAAGTTGCGAAACCCTGTCTCAATCGAGCCAGGGAGGGGTCGGAAGGTTTTTCGCCCGCAGAAAGGACGGATTGAAGATCTTGGACTGATAACGCGCACCGCCATCGCAGAGGATTGTTACAATCCGATGCCCCTGTCCGAGTCGTTTTGCCACGCGAATCGCGGCAGCCACGTTGATTCCGGCTGAGCCGCCGAGCGAGATACCCTCACGATCCTGCAGCGAGAAAATCTGCTCCAGCGCCTCGGCATCGGGAATGCGCTCGGCATCATCTATGGTGATCCCCTCCAGATTGCCCGTCACGCGCGACTGCCCGATGCCTTCGGTGATCGAACCGCCCGAAACGCTGAGATCGTTTGATTTGACCCACCCATAAAGCCCCGACCCTTCAGGATCGGCCAGAACGATTTCGGGGCGCTTGCGGCCCGCTTTTTCTGCCAGTTCGCCCAGGCCAAGAGCAACGCCAGCCAGCGTGCCGCCTGTGCCGCAGGCGCAAGTGAAGGCATCGACCTTCCCGTCGAGCTGGTTCCAGATTTCGAGCGCCGTGGTGGCGCGATGGCCCTCGCGATTGGCGGTGTTATCGAACTGGTTGGCCCAGACGGCATTCTCGGTTTCTTCGGCGATGCGGCGCGACACATGAACGTAATTGCCCGGATCGCGGAACGGCTTGGCAGGCACCAGACGCAGATCGGCGCCGATCATGCGCAGGAAGTCGATTTTCTCCTGACTCTGCGTCTCAGGCATGACGATGATGGTGCGGTAGCCGCGTGCCTTGGCCACGAGGGTAAGCCCGATGCCGGTATTGCCCGCTGTGCCTTCCACAATCACGCCGCCCGGCTTGAGCGTGCCGCGTGATTCGGCGTCGAGAATGATTGCGAGCGCCGCCCGGTCCTTGACCGAGCCACCCGGATTCATGAATTCCGCCTTACCGTAGATGTCGCAGCCCGTCGCTTCGGAGGCGAGCTTCAGACGGATGAGTGGGGTGCCCCCGATCGCGCCGATCATGCCGTTGGAAGGGCTCTGCCATCCGGGAGCTTTGCCCGAGAAAAGCGGAGAATTCGGGGTCTGCGTGGTCATCTGCATTCCATCCTATACGTCTGCGGTTTGAGAGTTTAACGTCGCGACATGTAAAATAAATGAGGAAAAACGATGGTCGACTGTATTTCAGCGCGCCAGGCATGGGAAGTTCTGGGCGCCGACAGGGAGGCAGTTCTGGTCGATGTACGCACGCCCAATGAGTGGCAGACGGTCGGCCTGCCCAATCTGAGCACGCTCGACAAGGAAGTGATCGCATTGAGCTGGGACCCTTATGATGCCGCCGGGTTTGCTCAGGCGCTTCGCGACGCGGTGCCCTCTCTGACGACCCCGATATTGTTTCTCTGCCGCTCTGGCGTGCGCTCGCAGCAGACGGCGGAGCTTGCTGCTCATCTCGGTTATGAGAAAAGCGTCAATATCGTTGAAGGTTATGAAGGCCCGCCTGATGCTACGGGACAGCGTGGGCGTGTCTGCGGCTGGCAGTTTCAGGATCTGCCGCTGTTCTTTCCCGGTTGAGCCCTCAATACCCCTGTAGACGCAGCACTCTGACGAGTTTTTCGGCCTCGATGGCGACACGCTCTGGCGTGACATCATCGAGAAGCGGGATTTCGGCCAGCACGCTGACGTTGCCGAAGCGTTCGATTGCGGCGCGATTGCCCGCATTCGGTGTCCCGCTCATCACAATACCTGCCACGACGATGCCACGCTCACGCAGGGCGGCGAGGCTGAGCAGCGTGTGATTGATGGTGCCGAGTCCGCTGCGACAAACAAGAATGACCGGAAGATCGATCCCGGCCAGCCAGTCGATCAGCAGCGTGTCATCATTGAGCGGCACCATCAGCCCGCCTGCACCTTCCACGACCAGAGGCGTGTTGGTGTCGGGCAGCGCAAGTCTGTCGAGTGCGACCGTTACATTTTCGAGCGCGCCCGCGTCCTGAGGTGAAAGCGGAGCCTGAAAGGCATAGGCCGGAGAGATGATACGCTCCGGCGTCAGCCCCGCCAGTGTGATCACACTTGCCGTGTCGCCGGCTTCTTCACTCAGTCCGGTCTGGAAGGGTTTCCAGTAGGTGGCTCCGAGCGCTTTGGTGAGAATGGCAGAGACGAGGGTCTTGCCGATACCTGTGTCGGTGCCGGTAACGAAAAACTGCGGCTGTTTCACGGCAGAGCCGAAAGCGACCTGATAATCCATGCTGTCTGCGTTCCTGTCGAAATGCTCCATGACCCGACGCAGATCGCGTGCGGGCAGAGGCGTGCTGCCGGTTCTGGGGGCGGTCGCGCCAATCGCTTTCAGATCGAGCAGAAACTGCCGCGCCGACCCGACCGGGTCGCTTAGCGTCGTGATACGCCATTGGCCCCGAAGCGTTGGGGGCCATTCGGCCTGCAAGTTGTCGAGCGTCGGATAATCTGGAAAGCCGCAGGGAAGACCGAGTGCCTCGCAGGAATTGCGCCATTGGGCGAAGCTGCCGCGCGCAAGCGTCGTGACCTCGATCCTGCCGCCCGGCGCCAGCAACTGGCCCAGACGTCGAAACGCTGCCTGCCGATCGGTAAACCATTGCAGGCAGAAGCTGGAGCAGATCAGGTCGAAAGGGCCATCCAGCGTCGGCGTCTCGGCGTCCATCACGTGAAATACCGCATCCGGCACGGTTTGACGGGTACGTTCGACCATCCGCGGAGAAAGATCGATTGCCGTGATCTGCACATGCGGGAAAAGCCTGCGCAGGGCGCGAGTCAGTATCCCCGTTCCGCAGCCGAGTTCGAGAATGCGCTTTGGCGCGCGGCGATCCGCATAGAGCGACGCCAGCTTGTCGGCGAGGGCGGATGCGGCGATGGCCTGCACGCGCGCTGCCCTGTCATAGAAATCGGCGCCGTCGAATCGCGACGCAATTGTGCTGCGTGCGTCGGTCATGAGGCCGCTTTCAGGATCTCGGCAATAAGGTCGGCGCAGGCGTGAGGCGCGGTGACTGGCAGGAGATGCCCGCCTTCCATCACGTGACGCGTCGCTTCGGGAAAGCTGGCTTCATGCATGGCTGTCGACACCAGCTCGTCCTGTGCGCCATGGATGGCGGTCAGGGCGCGACCCCATTGACGCGCGGCCTCGCGTCCGTCCGCTTCGAGGAGGTCGGTCAGCCCGGTTTCGAGCACCCGTTTATCGAGCGCGGTATCGCAAGGAAGGAAAGGCTCGAATTGCTGCCTGAACTGCGTGACGGTTTCTTCCGCCGCGCTGGCGAGGCGGCTGCGCATGCGTGCGAGTACCCGTTTCGGAATGCCCGGTGCGAAATCCTCCGACTGGCTGAAGCGTGAGAAGCCATTCAAGGCGATGATTCCCCGGCATCGGGGTAGGTGGCGGGTCAGCGCCCAGAGCACCCCGGCGGAGTGGCCGATCAGGAAAAACGGGTCTTCAGGCAACGCCGTGACAGCAGGAGCGCCGCCATAACCACGTTCCACAAACACGGCGTCAGGCTGGCCCAGGGCCTGATAGAGGGGGCGCCAGAAGGCTGCGTCGAAGCTCCAGCCATGAGCGAAGACGAGTCTCATGCCGGGATTTGCTGTCTGGCTGCAACGACAGCCTCGGCCAGACGCTCGACGGCTGCGCAGTCATGGGTGGCGCTGAGGGCCAGACGCAGCCTGGCTGAGCCGGGCGGCACAGTGGGGGGCCTGATCGCAATGGTCAGAAGTCCCTGTTGCTCCAGCCTGCTTGCGACAGCGAGCGTCGCTGTTTCATCGCCGAGAATGACGGGGACGATCTGGGTGGTCGACAGCCCCGTATCGATTCCGGCGCTGTTCAGTCTCTCGCGCAGCCGCAGGGCGTTCTGTTGAAGCGCCTGTCGTTGCGGGTCGAGACCGGGCACGAGTTCAAGCGCGGCATCCATTGCGCCCAGCATCGGGGGCGATGGCGCGGTGCTGTAAATGAAGCCCGAACTCGTCGTGATGAGCCAGTCGCAGAGCGCACGCGATCCGACGATATAGGCTCCCATGCCGCCAAGTGCCTTGCTGAACGTGCCCATCACGAGATCGACTTCGTGGCCGTGGGAGAGGCCGCGCCCCTGCGGACCGAGCACCCCGGTCGCATGAGCTTCATCCAGATAGAAAAAAGCGTCATAACGCTTTGCGAGAGCCGAAAGCGCGGCAATATCGGCAGTGTCGCCATCCATCGAAAACACGCTTTCCGTCAGGATGAAGCGCATACCCGGCAGATCGGCATGACGCTTGAGCAAAGTTTCGAGATGGTCGAGGTCATTATGACGAAACCGGATCTGCTTGATGCCTGACGCAGCGCAGCCCTGGTGCATGCTGGCATGATTGAGCTTGTCGCAGAAAACGAGCGGTATCTCGCCGGTCTGCTCTTTGGCGAGGCGGAACAGCGCAGGCAGGACTGACGCATTGGCCTGCCAGCCCGACGCGAAAAGAAGCGCGGCTTCGGTGCCCTTGAACCGGGCCAGACGCGTTTCGACCTGCTCATGAAGGTCGAGCGTGCCGGAAACCAGTCGCGAGGCGCGCGCTCCGGTGCCGTGGCGCATGGCCCAGTCTGCGGCACGCGTGCGTAGCAATTCGTGGCCCGAGAGGCCGAGATAGTCATTGGACGAGAAATCGAGAATGGCCTGCCCGTTACGCAGTACCTGATCGGGCGTGCGTTGCAGGGAGCGTAATCGACGGCGCAGGGCGCGTGCCTCAAGAGAGTCGAGGGCCTGTCTGAGAAGCGGATCGAAACGCGTCATGCCCTGTCCCTGCCGTCGTGACCCGCCCTTGTCAATTGCGCGTTATGACGCCCTGTGCTGCCTCAACGCCCCATGGCCTTGCGATAGCCGCGCCGCCCAAGAAGGCTGAGCAACGGCAGGGAGAGCCGTAGCAGGCAGGGTGCCAGCATGCAGAACCGCCCGAAAATGCATCGATGGCGGGCAGAAACCGCTCCTCCCGGTGCCGGGTGAGCTGATCCGTTACGGCCTTGGCGACCAGATCGGGATCGAGCGGCGTGCTGACATAGTTCAGCATCGATCCGCCCTGCTGCATCTCGCGGATGAGCATATCGGTCTGTACGGCGCCGGGAAAAACGGAACTGACCAGAATGCCGCGTGGACGAATTTCCTGGGCGAGTGACAGGGCAAAACTGCGCAGCCCGGCCTTTGCGGCAGCATAGACGGCACTGTCGGCCAGCGGCATGACGGCCGCCATCGAGTTGACGAAAACAATACGGCTCTTCTCCGGACCATCGACCGTCTGCATCAAAGGCAGCATCAATCGTGTCAGTAGAACCGGAGCGCTCAGATTAAGCGCGATCTGATCGGCTATGGCGCGCTCATCGGTCTGGGCGACCGGTGATGGCGCGATCGTGCCTGCACAATGAATAACGGCAAAAACAGGTTCGCGGCTTTCGCCAATCAGAGCAGACGCCTTATCCAGCGCGTCGGGTGAGCCGAGATCGCAGGGGAGATGCATGAAGCCATCGTGCTCGATTGGCGGAGCAGAACGGCAGAGAGCGATAACCTGATAGTCCAGGGCCAGCAGACGCTTCGCGATCAGGATGCCAATCCCTCCCGACGCACCGGTCAGAACCACGCGCTTCCGATTCCGGGATAAAGCATTCAGGCTATGTCCGGTCTCGCGAGGGAAAGAAGCCGCGAGAGGAGTGCCCGGCAGGGGGGAGGAAACCGTCATACGTTTCGTCTTACCCCTGAAATTCGGCTTGAGACATGCGAATTCGGTACGACTTAGTCTTTTTTAATCTCAGTTTCTCTTGCCCTCTGACCTGTCGGCGCAGAGGGCTCCGGTTCGGAACAAGAGATTGAGGCGATCAGTTCAGACGGCCGAAATTACGAAAATCCTGCTTCGTCTTGTCAGAAAGCGCCTTCATACGCTCGTGTTGTGCCTTCTGATCCGCACGGAGCTGATCGATTTTCTGCGTGCGATCCTGTGTGAGCTGGTTCAGTTTGTTCTTCTGATCGTCAATCTTGCCCTGAATTTTCTCGCGCTCCCGCTCCGGAGCGTTGGTGTATTTGTCGCGCAGATCATCGATCTTCTTCTGGCGTGCCGCCGAGGCGTCGCGATTTTTCTGCTGCCAGTTCTCTGCGCGCTGATTCAGGCAGTTTTCCTTATTGGCCAGGCGGCCAATCATATCGGTTCTGGAAGTATTGTTATTGCACCCCGAAGTCTGTGCATGGGCCAATGGGATGGAAAGCAGAGTTGCCAGCGTCATGGCGGAGAAAAAACGAGTGTTGGTCATGATGCCTCTCTAATAAATACTGATGGCGTATTTTAGAT
Source organism: Asaia platycodi JCM 25414 (assembly GCF_000614545.1). Lineage (GTDB taxonomy): Bacteria > Pseudomonadota > Alphaproteobacteria > Acetobacterales > Acetobacteraceae > Asaia > Asaia platycodi. Next base: position 51,572 of record NZ_BAKW01000002.1, read on the forward strand.
GATCTCAATGTGTCGAATATGCGGCGTAAAAGACAGATTTCTATCAAGATTTCCGGTTCTTGATCGAACGCTCACGCATTTTCTGCAGCAACTGGCGTGCTGTGACGAGATCAAATTTTCGCGCCTGTTCGCGCCCACGGGCCATGTATTCCGCCCTGAGTGCCGGGTCGCCGATCAAGCGCAGCAGCGCGCGCTCAAGAGCATCGCCGTCATCGGGCAGGGCGAGAAGGGCCGCATCTCCGACCACTTCCGGCAAGCCCCCACGAGGTGAGGCAATCACCGCAGCGCCGCTGGCCATGGCTTCGAGTGCGGTCAGGCCGAAAGGTTCGGGCCAGCGGCTCGGCACCACCACGATCGAGGCAGCAGCCATGGCTTCGAGTACCTGATGATGCATCTGATAGCCGCACAGCGTGATACCCGCTGCACGGGCATTGGCTTCGACCCGATCGACGAAGGTCGTGCGGGGCGAATTGAAGCGAAACCGGTCGGCACCGATCATGATCGCACGCCATTCCGGCGCCTGTGCGCTGATGGCCGCCCAGGCGCGCACAAACGCATCGGCGCCCTTGTCGGACACCATGCGCCCGGCAAACAGAACAAGCTTCGAGCGTTCTGCCGGCGGCTCGGGCAGGGCCGAAAGATCGAGCAGTTCGGCATGACCGTGACGGGGCCGTCATCCAGATCTTCCAGAAACCGGCGGCGCAGCCAGAAAGAGACAGTGAAGACGCGCACACGCTGCATCAATTCCTGTCTCTGGCGGGGACGTTTGGCGCCGTGCATGTCCTGCGGGTCGTTATGCAGGATGAGATGAACGGGAATACCGCACCGGCTCAGGGCATTCGCGAGGGCAGGGCGGTTATGCACCTCGATGAGATCGGGCTTGTGCCGACGGATCTCGCGCTGGCAGGCGATGCGATAGCGCGTGCCGTCGCGTCTCCAGCGATGCAGCCCCCCTGGTTCGGTAATGGCGAAAAACTGCCCGCCCGGCAAAGGCGTGCCCGTGACCTCGGTGCCGATGACGATATCGTCGGGTGTGGCGAGACGCGACACCAGAAGAGCGATGGCGCCCGCCCGGTCTGGCGCATAGCCTTCCCGGCGGGGGAGAACAGTCAGAACTCTCATGGTGTCAGTCGTAATCCGTCGCCAGTTCGGGGCGATCGTAATGATCGAACATGCGTGTGAGCTGATGCGGCTGGAGGCGACCGAGAGAGAGATCGGTCGGCAACGCGTTTCGATCGAACCAGCCGATGCCGGAGGTTTCAAGATTATCGATCGTTGCCGTGCCCCCTGTCAGGCGACAGACATAAAAGACTTTGGCGCAGCTGAAGAGATCGGGCGGGTGACCCTGTTTATCACGGTCCCATAGCGCGGCCAGCTTGACGATTTCGGCGGTATAGCCACTCTCCTCCAGCACTTCCTTGAGCGTGTTCTGGGCTGTAGTGAGATTCACTTCGGCCCAGCCTCCAGGCAGCGTCCAGCGGTCCTGATCGATCGCCTCGCGCACCATCAGGATCTCACCTTTTTCGTTGAAAACGGCGCCGCGCACGTCGATCTTGGGCGTCGCATAGCCGCGCTCGTTTTCCAGAAGCGCCATAACGGGCTCGGGTGTCGTGTCGCTCAGGGCGGCAAGCATGTTCGATGAAAGCAGGCGGAGCTGTTCGTAGCGTTCACGATCATAGGGATTCTGGCAGAAGGTGAGACCATTCTGGGCGATTGCCTGTACGTCCCTTGCCCAAACCAGCCATTGCGGTGCGCTCATCCCGAGGTCCTTCTACTCAAGTCTCAATATAGACCGGATCGGTGCAGTCGTAAAACACTCTCCCGGCCTCCGCGATGTGTTCTGAGCGCACGCGTCTCATGTCAGAACCATGAAGACTTTGCGCGCAGAACAGGAAAGAACGTGCAGATAACTTGAGTCCTGCCCCCTTATTTGCCACATGAGAGCCCTCTGATCCTGACGCCCGAAAGACGGATATTCACGTGAAAATCAACGGCACGCCCTATCGCAGCGTCTGGCGCGACGCACATGACCCCAAGCTGGTGCATATTTTCGACCAGACGAAACTGCCCTGGACACTCGATATTCTTGCGCTGCGCGACGAGGCGCAGGTAGCGCATGCCATACGCAGCATGCAGGTGCGCGGCGCGCCGCTGATTGGTGCCGTCGCTGCCTATGGGCTCGCTTTTGCATTGCAGAAGGACGCGTCGGACAAAGGGCTGACCGAGGCTGCTGCTATGCTGGTCGAGACGCGCCCGACTGCCATCAATCTGCGCTGGGCCATCGAGCGCATGGTCGCTCATCTCCGCCCGGTTGCTCCCGACTCACGCGTGGCTGCTGCCTATGAAGAGGCCGATGCGATCTGCAATGAAGACGTGCAGGTCAATGAATCCATCGGGCGTCATGGACTGGAGCTGTTTCGCACCCTCTGGGAAAAGCGCCGCCCCGGCCAGGGGCGTCTGAATATCCTGACTCATTGCAATGCAGGCTGGATTGCGACTGTCGACTGGGGCACCGCTCTGGCCCCCATCTATATGGCGCATGATGCCGGTCTGCCGGTCCATGTCTGGGTGGACGAGACCCGCCCGCGCAACCAGGGCGCCTTGCTCACCGCGTGGGAGCTGGGCGCGCATGGCGTGCCGCATACGCTGGTGGCCGATAATGCGGGCGGCCATCTGATGCAGCATGGCGAGGTCGATCTGGTGATCGTGGGCACTGATCGCGTCACACGTCAGGGCGATGTCGCCAACAAGATCGGCACCTATCTCAAGGCGCTTGCGGCACAGGATAACGATGTGCCGTTCTGGGTGGCGCTGCCCTCTTCCACCATCGACTGGCGTGTTACCGATGGCGTGAAGGAAATTCCGATCGAGGAGCGCTCGGGTGAGGAAGTGACTTATGTGCACGGCCTCGACGAGCAGGGGCAGGCAGCGCGTCTGCGTGTCACGCCGCAGGGCACGAAGGCCGCCAATCCGGCATTCGATGTGACTCCGGCCCGGCTGGTCTCGGGGCTTCTCACCGAGCGCGGGCGTTGCGATGCCAGTGCCGAAGGTCTGGCTACCCTGTTTCCCGATCTGGCAGGCTGACATGGTGTGAAGAGGGCGGCACTTGACCGAAGGGCCGCTCTCGTTCCTATCTCGTTTTCATGAACCGGCGCTGTTTGGCGCTCGTTATGCGTTTGAGGAATAGGAACAAATCATGGGCGCCGGGCTGACTTCTTCATCATCAACACGATCGCATCGATCCGTTTCGACGCTCGGCCTCGTGCTGGCTGGCGGGTCGGCTCTGATGCTTTCAGGATGTTCGTCAACGACCCCGCCCGTCGCGCGGGGCGCGGCGCAGACGCCGCTGGCGCAATATGCCAATGGCCGAACCGGGGCCTATGGCTATGACGGGCATGTCCCCGATTTTGCCTCGCGCAATTTTGTACCCTTCAATCGTCAGGATGTCGTGGCGATCGCCATGCGTGAGTGGCGGATGTTCGGCATGCCGGTGAGCGATGACGACCCGGAAGAACGCCCCGACGCCAGTGTCCCGTCGCTCAAGCCGGAGCGTATTCCCGGTTTGTGGCAGCGCGTGGGTGAATATTGGTGGATCGGTCAGGACCCCTATGAGACCGAAGTCTCGTGGAGCGGTAAATACAATGCCGACGGCCAGCTCTTCCGTCCTGAAAACGACGGGCATTACGCCTGGTCTGCCGCGTTCATCTCTTATGTGATGCGCGTGGCCGGAGCGAATAACCGCTTTCCCTATTCGCCCAACCACTCGACCTATATCAACGCCGCCGCTTCGGGCCAGTCGACCGGGCTACGCGCTCAGGACCCAAAAACCTATGTGCCGCAGCTTGGCGACCTGCTTTGCGTGGGTCGAGGCAAGAGCCGCAGCGTGACCTTTGCCATGCTCCCGACCTCCTATGGCTTTCCGTCGCATTGCGGCATTGTGGTGGCAACGCATCAGAATGCGCCGCCTTTCGGCAATGAGCTGAGCATTATCGGTGGCAATGTGGACGATACAGTGTCGCTCACCCATGTGCCGACCGATTCGAACGGCGCGCTGGCCACATCGGAGGGGCAGTTCTACGATACGCGCTATCCTTGGTGCGCCGTGCTTCAGGTACTCTATGATGCCGATCGCGAGCCCGATAGCGGCCAGTAAGGCAGCCTTCAATGAGCACTGAAACCCTGCCCGATCTGCCGCAGATCTGGCTGCCCTATACCCAGATGAAAACCGCGCCGACGCCTCTGGTCGCCACGCGCACCGAAGGCACGACGATTGTGCTGGAAGACGGGCGCGAGCTGGTCGATGGCATCGCCTCGTGGTGGACGGCCTGCCATGGCTATAACCATCCGCATATACGCGCTCGTGTCGGCGCGCAGCTTGAGCGTATGCCGCATGTGATGCTCGGCGGTCTGGTGCATGAACCGGTGAAAGAGCTGGCGCGTCGTCTTGCGGCCCTCTTGCCGGGCGATCTCGACCATTGCTTCTTTACCGATAGCGGCTCGGTCGCGGTCGAAGTCGCCATGAAAATGGCGATCCAGTACTGGATCAATCGCGGGGTGCAGGGGCGGAAAAAGCTGCTGTCTTTCCGTGATGGCTATCATGGCGACACGCTGGCCACGATGTCGATCTGCGACCCTGAAGAAGGCATGCACAGCCTTTTCGCCGGGGCTTTTCCCGAGCAGGTGCTCGCCGATCTGCCACGCGATGAGGCGGGTATCGACGCGCTCGACGCGCTTCTGGCCCAACGCGGTCAGGAGATTGCGGCCATCATCCTCGAACCGCTGGTTCAGGGGGCGGGCGGCATGATCTTTCACGCGCCCGATGTGCTGGTTCGTCTGCGTGCGCTCGCCGACAAGCATGATGTGCTGCTGATTCTCGATGAGATCTTCACCGGATTCGGGCGCACCGGCACCATGTTTGCCTGTGAGCAGGCCAGAATTGTTCCCGATATTATCACGCTTTCCAAGGCGCTGACCGGTGGCACCATGGCGCTGGCGGCCACCGTGGCGCGCCGTCATGTGTTCGAGGCCTTTTTGTCGGATTCGCCCATGGCCGCGCTGATGCATGGGCCGACTTTCATGGCCAACCCGCTCGCCTGTACGGCGGCATGCGCCTCGCTGGAGATTTTCGAGCGTGAGCCCCGTCTCGTTCAGGTGGCTGCCATCTCGCGTCAGCTTTGCGAAGAACTGAAGCCCTGTCGCACCCTGCCGGGCGTGCGTGACGTGCGCGTTTTGGGCGCGATTGGCGTGGTCGAACTCGATTCCATCGATGACATGAACCGTCTCAAGGCCGCGCTCGTCGCTTGTGGCGTCTGGGTGCGCCCATTCCGCCATATCATCTATCTGACGCCAGCCTTTACGATCGTCCCCGACGCTCTGACCGTGCTCACAAGCGCCATTCAGAGCGTCATTCGCGAGGGCGCGTTTCGCAAGTGCGCTTGAACTTCCAGCAAGGAACTGTGCGATGAGCCTCGTTCTCGTCCCGCCTTTCACGCATGACACGGCACGCCAGAAAGTGCGCTGCGCCGAAAATGGCTGGAACAGCCGCAACCCTGAGCAGGTTGCTTTGGCCTATAGCCCCGACAGCGTCTGGCGCAATCGCGACGTCTCTCTTCAAGGACGCGACGCGATTATCGCGTTTCTGCAGGAGAAATGGGCCAGAGAACATGATTATCGCCTGATCAAGGAGTTATTCGCCTATGACGCTGCGCGTATCGCCGTGCGCTTCGCTTATGAATGGCACGACGCTGCCGGTCAGTGGGTTCGCTCCTATGGCAATGAAAACTGGGTATTCGATACCGAAGGCCTGATGGCGCGTCGTATGGCCTCGATCAACGACGTGCGCATCGCGGAAAAAGATCGCCTGTTTTTCTGGCCACAGGGTACGAGACCCGAAAACCATCCGTCCCTGAGCGAACTCGGTCTCTGAGGGGTGATTTGCGGGGCGCTGCCCCGCCCCCCGGAAAGGGGCGAGCCCTTTCATCCCGATTGAGGGTATCCAGAGGGCGACGGCCCCTTGGGTGTGGGATGAGGCAAAGCCCCATGAAGCCCGCTCAGTTCAGTACAGCGCAGGCGATACGCGCACCAGCGCCGCCGATGGGCTGGGTGGTGTAATCGTCGGGGCTCGTATGGACGATCAGAGCCGAGCCATCGGCGTCTTTGAGCGCGGGGCGGCCATCGGCGCCGTGAAGGGAAACAAGGTCGAATAGAGTTCGACCGTCGCGGTGCCATCCTTGGCGACGTAAAGATTGGGCAGGTCGCCTGCATCGGTAGCATTGGGCGTAAGCAGGCCGTGCAGGACTGGGGTGACGGCGTGCACATGGCCACCGGCACTGGTGAATTTTGGCGGGGTACAGCTGCCTTTTTCATGAAAATGCATGCCGTGCCAGCCGGGGGCAAGGCCTTCGGCAACGATGTGCAGCAGCACGCCCTTCGGGGCGTCGGTCACGGTCACGGTGCCATGGGGCTTGCCATCGGTGCCAAGCAGCGTGCCCCCCGCCGTATCGGCGGCATAGGCATGCGAGGAGGCAGTGACAGCCAGAGCGAGAGAAAAGAGCGAAAGGGTATTCTTGAAAACTGCGCGCATGAATCGGGCCTTTTACAGACGGCGTTGAGCGGAGCCTGATAAAATTACATCGGAACGATCGAAGCTTGCCTGAGCTGAGAGCGCTTCGCAACATCGAGAGCGATCTGGGTCGCTTCCTTTCTGGAACGTATGAACGGCAAAAGGTTTTGTCTCGCGAGTAGACGGAAAACACGGACAACAACGATAGGCTCGCGGGCGCTGTCTGTGCCCAGGAAGGAAAGACGACATGCTTGAACTCAGGCCTGGCTGCGAATGCTGCGATCGCGATCTGCCCCCCGACACGGATCAGGCGATGATCTGCTCGTTCGAATGCACCTTCTGTCGGGATTGCGCCACGATCAGGCTCGACGGGTTCTGCCCTAATTGTGGAGGCGATCTCGTCAGGCGACCGGTAAGGCCTTCCCGGTATCTCGCGCGTGCACCGGCCTCGACGCGGCGGGTTTTCAAGCCGCTCGGCTGCGCGTGAGGAGCGTAGGCGCTTAAAACCGATTTTCGTGACGCTCCTGTCGGGCTTTCGATAGGCTCATGGCTGCAGCGATTTGCAGAGACAGGTAGCCGCCCGTTTCAGTAGCTGTCATGTGTGCGGCTCGTGCTGCCCGGTGATGAAATCCAGGGATTGAAATAAGATGGCTGGAAACGCGTCTGGTGGTTCTGGGGGGCTGATACGCTGGCTGGGGGTCGTGTCTCTGCCTGTCGCACTGGCCGTGGGGTTTGCGGCTGCGGCGGGCTGGCTCAGCCCGCATCGCGTGACGCCGGACACGTTGCTTGCCGCGCTTCAGGGCGTCGATGGCGCGCATCCGGGATTTCGACGCAATCACGCCAAGGGCGTCTGCGTGGCGGGCTGGTTTGAAGGCAATGGTCAGGCAGCGTCTTATTCTTCCGCTTTTGCCTTCGATACGAAGCGTGTGCCGGTGATTGGGCGTTTCGCGCTGGCGGGAGGCATGCCCTATCAGGGCGATGCGCCTGGCAAGGTGCGCAGTATGGCCCTCGCGTTGAAAGGGCCGGGTGGGCAGGAATGGCGCATGGGGCTGAACGATATCCCGGTCTTTCCTGTCAGCACACCGCAGGAGTTTCAGGCGTTGCAACAGGCTGTTCGCCCAGTGGCGGGAACGGGTAAACCCGACCCGCTGGCGATCAGGCGTTTTCGCACGGCGCATCCCTGGCTGGCCTCGGCAGGCAAGGCACTGGCAGAGCGGCCGATCACGTCGGGTTTTGAAAACGACACTTATCGCAGCCTCGACAGCTTCGTGCTGCATGGCGTCGATGGGCACAGCACAGCCATGCGGTTTGCAATGGTGCCGGAGGAGCAGAAATTTGCCGATTTGCCGGGCAGGGGGGAGAACGCGTCATTCGATCAGCTCAATGAAGCGATCTCGGCCCATCCGTTACGCTGGACCCTGGTGCTGACACTAGCGGGAGCAGGCGATGCGGTGAGCGACCCGAGCCGGATCTGGTCAGATAAGGACCAGCAGATCACCGCGGGTACTTACCTTGACCCGTCTTGCGAGCGAGACAGGGGGTGATTGCACGGGCATCACATTCGATCCGCTGGTCTTGCCCGAGGGGATCATGGCCTCCGACGATCCGGTTCTTCAGGCGCGCTCGGCTACTTATATGCGTTCTTTCGGCGAGCGCTCGCGGGAAAAACGACCTGTCCCCGCTTACGATCCGGCTGTCGTGCCCGGTCTGGAACCCGGTGCGAAAACCGGCTCAGACAGTGTCTCGCCGGAGAAAGCCTCATGAATCCGATCGTGTTTTTCGCGCGTTCCTCGCGTGTGTTGCACTGGCTGATGGCAGTGTTGATTCTGGTGATGCTGTTTGTGGGCGTGTTCATGGCGGCGAGTGTCGGGCCTGCCTATCATGCGCTCGTCGGGTTTCACCGTCCTCTCGGGATCGCCCTGTTGGCGCTGGTCGTCCTGCGTCTGATCAATCGTTTCTTTCATCGCCCACCCACCTTGCCGATCGATTTGCCGCCGCTCATGGTGTTTGGAGCCAAGGCCTCGCACTGGGCGCTCTACGCGCTGATGATGGCGCTGCCTCTCATAGGGTGGGCCATGCTTTCTGCAGGCGGGTATCCGATCCCGCTTTTCGGTAACGACGTGCTGCTACCCCCCATTTTGCCTCACGACGCAGCTTTATGGGGCTGGCTGCGCCTTGCCCATACGGTTCTGGCTTTTGCCCTTTTCGCGCTGATCATGGCGCATGGCGGGGCCGCTTTGTTTCATTTTCTGATCTGCCGTGACAGCGTCCTGCAAAGCATGGTCGGCGCCGGTTCAGTCTCCCCGACGAAGAGCGTCTCGCCTCGCGTGACTGATTGAGCGCCTAAATCGTGCAGAGGAGCCTTATGGCTCGCTCTGTTCGATCGGTATGGTCGGCCCCCCTTCGGCTCTGGCCACCGATGTTGATCAGTCGCATACCGATGCGGCAGATCGTGTTTGCGTCGGTGTGGCTCCGGTAAAGGCGCCTTCGTACGATCGGCCCGATGCGGCGCAAACAGAGCTGTGAACAGGCTGCAAGAGCGAGGTGCTGTAGTGAAGGCATTATCCTGATCGTCGATCCGACAAACGCCGGGCGATGCACCTATGCCGGCATGATGCAGCAAGAAGATCGGAGGTTTCGGAGCTGTAGCGGCATCGATCTACTGCGCCGGGCATAAAAAAAGCGGCCCGAAGGCCGCTTCTTTCCGATAACCGAAAGCCTGGTGATCAGTCTTCGATCTGGAACGACAGACCCTGACCGCCAGCTGCCAGATGAGCACCGCGCGTGGCCGTGGTGATCTTGATCTTCACGCCATTGCTGTTGCTCAGAATCGCGCCGCCGATTCCGCGATCGAGCGTGGCATCGCCATTCAGCGCACCATAACCGCCGTCGAAATCGTGCAGGTTCTTGAGGTTGTAGACGATGCCCGTGGCTTCGATCTTCGAGAAGCCGACAGCGGCGATATTGCCGCCCGAGATCTTGAAGCGATAGGTCTTGTGACCATAGGTCAGCGTGCCCTGGCCCCAAGTATAGCCGATGCCCACATCAGCCGATTTGGCGGTGAGGGTAATATGGCCGACCGGCGTGCCAAGGGCGTCGGGTGCGGCATGCGCTACGGGCATGACGGCCAGAGCGGCTGCAGCGAAGGTGGAAGCGGCAAGTGCCCGGCGGGTAAATGAGCGCATCTGAATTGTTCCTCTCAAAAAGGGAATGCGTTGTGCAGCGTTAACTCACCGCATCAATTTTCGTTCCCGACTTGGCCTCAGATCGCGAGGCAGTGAAAACCAGGCCCGGAGCGCCTAGCCGCGTTGCGGCGGCGCCATGAAATCGGGCTCGATCGGGTCGGGAACATGGGCGCGCAGAATGGCCTCGATTTCGTTCCTATCCTGAGCGCTTAACTCCCAGCCAAAGGCGTCGTCGATCCCTTCGATCTGTTCGGGCTTGCGTGCGCCCCAGAGCGCAACAGTTGGCCCCTGATCGAGTACCCAGCGAATGGCGAGGGGCAGCATCGACTTGTCATGGCGGGCGGCAATGGCCTTCAACGCCTCGACAGCTTCCAGATAGCGGTCAAACACCGGCGGCTGGAATTTCGGATCGCTGCTCCTCAGATCATCTTCCGCAAAGCGCGTCTCACGGGTCATTTTCCCAGCCAGAAGCCCACGACAGAGCGGGCCATAGGCCATCACGATTGCGTTATGTGCCTTCGCATAGGGCAGGATATCGCGCTCGGTGGTCACGCGTTCAAACAGATTATAAGGCGGCTGGATCGTGCTGATTGACGTGATTGCAGCGAAGCTTTCCATATCTTTTACGGAAAAATTGCTGACACCGATCGCCCTGATCTTGCCTTCCTGTCGCAGTTTTTCCAGCTCATGAGCCGTTTCTTCGACGGGAGTTTTGCCGTCTGGCCAATGGACCTGCTCCAGATCGATCACGTCGGTTTTCAGGCGACGCAAAGAATCTTCGACTTCTTTACGCACACGCTCGGGGCGGCTGTCTCGATAGACTTTATGATCGTCTGTCCAGGCCAGGCCAAGCTTTGTCGCCAGCACGACGTCCTTGCGTCTACCGCCTTCCAGCGCGCGACCGATGACTTCTTCACTATGGCCAAAGCCGTAGACCGGGGCCGTGTCGATGAAGTTGATTCCGTTATCCAGAGCGCGGTGAATGGTGCGTATGGCGTTGTCGTCATCGGGGCCGCCCCACATCCAGCCGCCAATCGCCCAGGTGCCGAGGGCGATGCGAGTCACGGGTTTGTCGAGGCCCTTGATGGTAATCCTGTCTGCCGTCTTCATGATTTTGCTCCATTCAGAAATGGTGACATCGCGTTCCATACGGTTGCGCAGGGTGATCGTTGCCTCACTTGCGCCTGTGCAGCGACGAGGCATCACCGTTTTCATGACCAGAACCGATCGTTTTATGCCTGTGCTTGATCATCTCGGCCTCGGGATGACGCTGCTTTTGCCGGTTTTTCTGACCCACGGCCGGATCTTTTCGGAGATCACGATGGATCTGCTGGCGCTTGGTCTGCTGGCGCGCTCCGCATTGGGGCTGGGTTGGGGCTGGGCGCGTCAGTTCTGGGTGCGTTTGGCCCTGCTCTGGTGGGGATGGCAGATCGTGTGTTCTCTGCCTCATATCGGGCTGGGCTCATCCCAGGCGCTGACACAGGCCGTGCTGGCCATCCGTTTTCCGCTCATGGCGGTGGCCTTGCAGGTCTGGACGCTATCGACGGGCAAGGCGCGCCGGGCCATGGCCTCGGTGCTGGTCGCGTGCTGCCTCTATTTCGTGCTGCAATTCGTCGTTCAGGCGGTGTTCGGTCACAATCTCTTCGGCTATCCGCGCTATATCGACGGTACGCTGACCGGCCCCTATGCCCATCCGCGCGCTGCGGCGCCCTTTTCGCGTCTCGTTCTGCCCGTCATGATGCTCGGCTGTGCGTGGCTCGTCGCCCATGCTGGTAAAAGTGGGGTGACAGCCGATCGTACCGCAAGGTTGCGCGGTTTTCTGGCCATGAGCGTTTTGGCTATCGGTGTGGTGGCGGTGATGGTTCTTGCGGGCCAGCGTATCCCCATGGCTTTGACGGTATTGGGCATGGCCGTCTGTGCGCTGTTTTATCGTCCGCTGCGTCCCGCTGCGTTGGCTGCCCTATGCAGCTGCCGGTACTGGTGCTTCTCGCGAGGCTTTTCGCGCCACAGGCTTTTCATCACCTTGTCATTCTGGCGGCGCAGCAGCTCTCCCATTTCTGGCAGTCGCATTACGGTCTGGTTTTCACCCGAGCGGTTGTCATGGCACAGGCCCACCCTGTTACCGGACTTGGTTATGATGCATTCCGCCACGCCTGCGCGAATCCGGCCTATCAGCATGGTCTGCCCTGGCTCAGCGCGGCGCAGGACGGCGGCGGCACAGGCATATGCGTGCAGCATGCACATAATCACTACTTGCAGGCTCTGACCAATGCCGGGCTGCCGGGGCTGTTCCTCTTCGGAGGGCTCGTTTTTGCGTGTCTGCGGGCGCTCTGGCCCGTGCAGGGCACGCATCACGCCTGGCGTATCGGGTTGTTCGCCGCTTTTTTCGTGCAGGAATGGCCATTGGCGTCTGCCAGCGACTTCCTCAATCTGCCACTGGGTGGCTGGGCCTTCATGTTGCTCGGTGTGGGGCTGGCGGAGGCCATGGCGTGCGCTGCCTCTGTTCCTCCCTCGTCTGCCACCCTATATGCTGAGCCCATAGCAACCCTTCGCTAGCACCCGGAGTGCCGATGTCAGAGACCAAGATTCCCGTCACCGTTCTCACAGGCTTTCTCGGTGCCGGAAAAACCACGCTGCTCAACCATATTCTCGCTACCGAGCATGGGCGCAAATATGCCGTGCTCGTCAACGAATTCGGTGAGCTTGGCGTTGATGGCGATCTGGTGGTCGATGCGGACGAAGAGGTCTTCGAGACCAATAACGGCTGTATCTGCTGCACGGTCCGAGGCGATCTGATCCGTATCCTGGGCAGTCTGCTGCGCCGTCGCGGCAAGTTCGATGGGATCATCGTCGAGACCACGGGCCTTGCCGATCCGGCGCCCGTTGCCCAGACTTTCTTCGTCGATGAAAATCTGCGTGAGAAATCCCGACTGGACGCGGTTGTTACCGTAGTTGACGCCTATAACGTCATGCAGACCCTCGATGAGAGCCCCGAGCTGTCAGCCAGGTGGCGTTCGCCGATGTGATTATTCTCAACAAGACCGATCTGGTTGACGAGGCCGGGCTTGAAGCCATCGAGGCCCGTCTGCGCGGTATCAATGTCAGCGTACAGATTCATCGCGCCTGCCATAGTGCGGTTGCGCTGAGCAATGTGCTCGATCAGGGCGGGTTCGACCTTGAGCGCGCCCTGGAAACCATGCCCGATTTCCTCGAAAACTCTGAGCATTCACATGAAGAAGGCGTAACCAGCATGTCCTTCTCCGTGTCGGAGCCGCTCGATGAGCCGCGCTTTCAGGCCTGGATCGGTGCGCTGCTTCAGGAGCGCGGAGCCGATATCCTGCGTTCGAAGGGCATCCTGCATTTTGCCGGTCAGGAAGAACGCTTTGCGTTTCAGGCCGTGCATATGATGGCTGACGGCGATTACATCGGTAAAGGCAAGGAAGGAGACAGCAAGGAGTCCCGCATCGTGTTTATCGGGCGCGATCTGAACCGTCCGCAGCTGCGCCGTGGTTTCGAAAGCTGCCGCGCATGAGCGAGATGACCGAACTCCTTGCCACGCGTGGTGCGGAAAAGTCGATCGGGTCGCCGGTTACCGTCGTTGCCTGCGCCCGTGACGGCCAGACCTTCGCGCTGGGTACGGTTGAGGGGGAGATCTTTCTCATTCCCGTGGCAGGCTCAAGCATCCCGAGACCTGGCAGCGGGTCGAGGTCCACGATGGCGCCGTTCTCTGCCTTGCTCCCGATACGGGCAAGACCGGTTTCGTCTGCGGAGGCGAGGATAACCGCCTGTGTCGCATCGAGACCGATGGCAGCGTTAGCGAGCTATATCGTGGACGGCGCTGGGTCGATTGCGTGGCCACGACCACGGCCAATATCGCGTTCTCGGTTGGCAAGCAGCTCGAAATTCGCGACGCTTCCGGTCAGATCACGCTGAAAACCCTCGATCATCCCTCGACCGTGACGGGCATTGTCTTTGACGCCAAGGGCAAGCGCGTGGCTGCGTCGCATTATAATGGCGTGTCCATGTGGTTTGTGGGGGCCAAGATCGACACGGTGCGCCCGCTGGAATGGAAGGGCAGTCACACTGCCCTCGCCATCCATCCTGGCGGTGAAGCGCTTGTGACCGCCATGCAGGAGAATGACCTGCATGGCTGGCGTCTGTCAGACAGCCATAACATGCGCATGAGCGGCTATCCCAAGCGTGTTACCTCGCTGTCTTTCACTCGAAACGGGCGCTGGCTGGCGACATCGGGCGCGGATGCGATCGTGCTCTGGCCGTTCTTCGGTGGCGGCCCCATGGGTAAGCCGCCTACCGAGATAGCGCGTCTGCCTGGTGTTTTCTGTTCCGCTGTTTGTGCGCATCCGAAGAATGACATCATCGCAGCCGGTTTCGAAGATGGCTCGGTGCTGCTCGCAGAACTCGGTTCGGAGCGCGTTCTGCCGATCTGTCTCGGCAAACGCGGCAAGGTAACGGGCCTCGTTTTCTCGCCGCTCGGCGGGGTCATGGTGTTTGGTACCGATGACGGTGTGATCGCGGCTGTCGATCTGTCTTCTGCCGGGTGATGTAATCATGGGGCTTTGCCCCATCCCCCATCAAAGGGCAGTCGCCCTTTGGAAATCCGATTTAAAGGAATAAAAGAGGCGGCCCTTTATCTAGGAAGCGGGGCGGCGCCCTGTAGATTTTGCCCAGTTGCGGCCCCGGCGTTCGGGTTTCTTAAAACGGCAATCCGTCAAAGCCCCTGAGGCTTGCTCCTGTCAGCACCAGCAGTTCGGCGATAATGGCGGTTGCGCCAAGAACGTCGCCGGTATAGCCGCCAATTAGGCGATAGGCGACGCTGCATAGGCCAAGTGTGCCGAGGCAAGCGACCAGAAACAGCGACAGGGCGCCTAGCACGGAAAGCGAGCTGGCGATCACCGCCGTGAACAGCATGGCGATCAGAAGACAGCGTGCGGGAAGGTGTCTGAGCTGGTGGGCGAGCCCGTCTGCGCGGGCTGGGCGCAGCCACAGGAGGGGCAGCATGAGAGCTAGACGTGAAAAGGCGCCGGCTGTCATGAGGATGGAGATGATATGCAGTGGCTGGGCGGCGAGCGTGTTCATCGTGCCCGCACGCAGCAGCATCACGAGGCTGAGCGCGAGCCCGCCATAGCTGCCGATACGGCTGTCTCGCATGATTTCCAGGCGTTTCTGGGGAGTGTTTCCGCCGAACAGTCCATCCACGCAATCGGCAAAGCCGTCTTCGTGCAGGGCGCCCGTCAGAACAAGCTGGGCGACTATGGCCCAGCCGGTGGCGACGATGGCAGGCATGCCGAGCGTGATGCCAAGCACCAGAACGGCGCCGGTCAGGGCGCCGATCGCACCGCCGATGAGAGGCCAGCACCAGCTGGAGCGGGCAAGGTTGATGTCACCGTGAGCCGAGTAGAGCCAGCCCGTCGGCAGGCGCGTAAGCAGGCTCAAGCCTGCGGCCAGATCTGCGCGTATGTCAGTCATCTCTCTTTATGATTATTCGTTCGCTTTTATTGTGGATTGCAACATCGCTGAAACTCGCCATACCGTTGTGACAGGCGAGTGCGGCCCGCACAAGCGGAATGGCCAAAGCCGCGCCCGACCCTTCGCCTAGTCGAAGCTGAAGGTCGAGCAGGGGATCGAGGCCGAGAAAACCGGCAAGCTGGCGATGGCCTTGCTCCTGCGATTGATGGGCAAGGCGCGTATGATCCAGCTGTCGGGTCGAGCCGGGCAAGCGGCGCAACGGCGGCGGTCACGACAAATCCATCCAGAAGCACCGGAATGCGCCGGTGGCGCGCCGCCAGTGAGGCACCCATCAGGCGGCAAGCTCCCATCCACCGTAGATGCGAGTGAGATCGAGGGGGCTGTGGTTGCGCCCGTGCAAGGCAAGTGCCCTGTCGATGACTCGGGCCTTTCGGGTCAGGCCTGCCTCATCAAGTCCAGCGCCCCGGCCTGCCCAGTATGATCCGTCCTGGCCGAAAAGTGCGGCCGCGAGGGCGGCAGCCGCGGTCGTGTTACCAACGCCCATTTCGCCAAGCGCCAGCAGATCGCAGTGTTCTGGCACGGCGTCATACCCTGTCGACACAGCGGCAAGAAAGGCCTCGGGTGAAAGCGCCGGATGAAGCGTGAAATCCGCGCTGGGTATGAGTTCGCCGATCGGTATAACATGCAGATGCGCACCGGCGATTTTTGCGAGCTGGTTGATGGCCGCGCCCTGCTGCATGAAATTATCGACCATGGCAGCGGTCACACTGGCGGGCCATGAAGAGACATTCTGGGCAAGAACGCCGTGATTGCCGGCAAAAATGCAGAGATCGACCTGATCGACTTGCAAGGGGCGCCAGGCGCCAAACCATTCGACAAGCTCTTCCAGTCGCCCGAGGCTGCCTGCGGGCTTGGTCAGCACTGCCTCGCGTGCCTGTATCTGCGATACGGCCCGCCTGTCGGGGAGAGGCAGGGCAGTGCAGGCTGCGTGAAGAGCCTCGATCGAGTGGAAAGGTGACATAGCGCCTTTCTGTTGAGATAAGCATTGTTCTGCAAGAGGAAGCGCGTGATGAATTCCATTCTGGTTCTGGGTGGTGCGCGTTCGGGCAAGAGTCGCCACGCCGAAGCGTTGATAACGGCCCAGTCCGGGCCTTGGCGCTATGTGGCTACGGGGCGCGCCTGGGACGATGAAATGCGCGCGCGTATTGCCCTGCACCGCACGCAGCGTGGGGCAGGGTGGGAAACGATCGAGGCCCCTCTCGATCTGGTCTCTGCCTTGCATGGATCTCAGCCGGTTCTGATCGATTGTCTGACCTTATGGCTAACCAATTTAATTTTGGATGAACGCGATATTGAAGCGGCGACGGAAAGCCTGCTTGATGCGTTGCGGCACCGCGCGGCCCTGACGGTTCTCGTCGGCAATGAGGTTGGGCTTGGGATCGTCCCCGATAACGCGCTGGCCCGGCGCTTCAGGGATGAAGCCGGGCTGCTGCATCAGAAACTGGCCCATGAAGCGCGCCGCGTGCTGTTTGTCGCAGCAGGCTGCGCATTGGAGATGAAATGACGGCAGAAGACGAAACCACCCGCTATCGCGAGAAAATGCAGCATCGCAAGGCGGTGCAGGATCGCGAGGTAGCCGAAAAGACGATCGAAAAAGGGCTGCTCGCCGTTCATACCGGGCCGGGAAAAGGTAAGTCCACAGCCGCTTTCGGGTTGGCGCTGCGCATGCTCGGCTACGAGCGCAAGGTGGTGGTGGTGCAGTTCATAAAGGGAGCTTGGGATACGGGTGAGCGCCGGGCGCTGATGCGCTTTGGCGATCTGGCGCAGTTTCATGCGCTGGGTGAGGGTTTTACCTGGGAGACGCAGGACCGCGCGCGCGATATTGTGGCGTGCATCCGTGCATGGGAGCAGGCTCTGGTGGCTCTGGCGCAGGAGGATGTGGCGCTCGTCGTGCTCGACGAGCTCAATATCGCCCTGCGTTATGGCTATCTCGACGAAGCGACCGTCATGGCGGGGCTGCGCAATCGCCCGCCACAGCAGCATGTGGTGATCACCGGGCGCAATGCGCCTGCCTGGTTGACTGAGGCTGCCGATCTCGTGACCGAAATGACGCTGGTGAAGCATCATTTCAAGGATGGGGTGAAGGCACAGCAAGGGGTCGAATTTTGAGCTCACGTGCTCTGATGTTTCAGGGAACTGGGTCCAATGTCGCAAGTCGGTGCTGGTCGCCGGGCTTGCCCGTGCTTTGACGCGACGCGGGCTGAAAATCCGCCCGTTCAAACCGCAGAACATGTCCAATAATGCCGCCGTCACGGCTGACGGGGGCGAGATAGGTCGTGCCCAGGCCTTGCAGGCTCTGGCCTGCGGCGTGGCGCCGAGCGTTCATATGAATCCCGTCCTGCTCAAACCGCAATCGGAGCACGGGTCGCAGATCATCGTGCAGGGCAGGGTATGGGGTCAGAGGCACGCGCGTGGTTATCAGGAGGTCAAGCCTTTGCTGATGCCTGCCGTGCTCGACAGTTTCGCCCGATTGCAGGATGAGGCCGATATTGTTCTGGTCGAGGGAGCGGGGTCGGCATCGGAGGTCAATCTCAGATGCAACGACATCGCCAATATGGGTTTTGCCGAAGCGGCAGATCTGCCGGTCATCCTGATCGGCGATATCGACAGGGGCGGAGTGATCGCGAGCCTCGTCGGCACGCAAACCGTACTTCCCTCATCGGATCACAAGCGTATCAAGGGATTCATCGTCAATCGTATGCGGGGAGATCCGAGCCTGTTCGATGACGGGATGCGGTTCATCGCCGAGAAGACGGGTTGGGCATCTTGCGGGCTCGTGCCGTTTTTCGCGCGTATGAGGGAGCTGCCGCCTGAGGATACGGGTGATCTCGCGGCAGGCTGGCAGGGCAGCGGCGCGCTGCGTATCGCCGTGCCGCTCATGCCCATGATAGCCAATTTCGACGATCTCGATGCCCTGCGTGCCGAGCCTGCGGTGTCGTTGGCATTCATATCGCCCGGCGATGCGCTGCCGCCTTGCGATCTGGTGATTCTGCCGGGATCAAAGGCCACGATAGCCGATCTGGATTTTTTCTAT
The DNA here is from genome assembly GCF_000614545.1 of Asaia platycodi JCM 25414. Taxonomy (GTDB): domain Bacteria; phylum Pseudomonadota; class Alphaproteobacteria; order Acetobacterales; family Acetobacteraceae; genus Asaia; species Asaia platycodi. The sequence goes on from NZ_BAKW01000002.1 coordinate 69,900, forward strand.
GCCCAGGGCTGGGATGTCGATCTCAGGACGCATTATCGACGTGGTGGACGTATTCTGGGTCTTTGCGGCGGGTATCAGATGCTCGGGCGCAGCATTGCCGATCCAGGAGGTGTGGAGGGCATTCCACGCCAGCGCTCAGGACTGGGTTATCTGGATATCGAGACCGAACTGCAGCCGATGAAGACCGTGCGGCAGATCGGTGGCAGTCTGCTTGGGTCAGGGGCACCGGTCTCAGGATATGAAATTCATGCAGGCACAAGTTTCGGTCCGGGAACGGCGCGTCCGTTCGTCAGGTTTTCCGATGGTCGATATGACGGGGTGCAGTCGGAAGGGGGGCAGGTCTGCGGGACCTATCTTCATGGCCTGTTCGATAGTGCCGCATCGCGTGCAACGATATTGGCACAGTTCGGCCAGGTATCAGATCCGTTCGATAACACGCAGCGAATCCTGTCTGCGCTCGACGCCCTGGCAGATCACCTCGACGACCATTTATCGATCGAGCAGATGCTGTCGTTATGCTGAAGTTCGGGGTTTGTGCGGTGTCGGCAGAGCTAGGTCAGTAAGCGGGCAGTGCTCTGGCCTGCTCGGAAAACAGCATACGCACATAATTCAGGGCATCGAGCATCACACCATTCTCACGAACGGCGTAAGGGTCGCCTTTGACTGAAAGGCAGACCGTTTCCTGCTCGCTCGATGTCGCGACCTTCGGGAGATAGACACGGCTTACATTTTCGAGAAGATTCCAGACAACTCGTACGGATACGGGCTGCTGTGCTGTCTTGTTCAGAATTTCTGTGTCGGAGTTGAGGAAGGAAATGGCCTCGCTCAGATCGTCGCTTTCGGTGGCGGTATTCTTTGAGGCGCTTTCGGTTTCAAAAACAAGATCGTCGCCGAAAACCATTTTCGACTCATAATAGTCATTATGCAATATCGGCGAATTTTGCACCAGCTCCGAACTAATTGCCGGAGTGTTCCAGCGATTTTCCGTCATATACTGAGTGCCGCTTGGTGTATTAAAGTTATGCATCTCGATCTCCGGTCTTGATTATGTATCAGTTGCCGCTTTTTCTGGTGAGACATTCGTAAATGCTGTGATACCTACCAACGTCCTTAAAAGTGTTTAACGGAATGTAACGAGTATGATTATATCGTACATCTCTGTTGTTTCACTTTTACGTTCTTCAACCTTTGCTGAAATGCTGTGTAAAAACAAGGCCCGTTTTGGCAACGCGTTGTTCGTTTTTATCGAACGCGCTCTGTGAGAAAAAATGAAAAAGAAGATCAATTTCAATGGGATGATGTATTTTATGTCGGTGGTCGAGGCGGGGTCTGTCTCTGCAGCAGCGCGAAGCCTGGGAGTGTCAAAAAGCGTTATCAGCAAGTCCATCAGCGATCTGGAAGCGACATTGCAAACCAGTCTCCTGGTGCGAACGTCAAAACAGATTTTGCCAACGCGGGCAGGCGACGCCTTTTACAAGCGGTGCAACGCCGGAATCACGGAGATCGAAACAGCTTATCTCGACGCTCAGTATCATGGCGCGTCGCCGCAGGGAGAACTGCGTGTGCTCGCAAACGCAGCTTACGGGCGCTACGTCGTTCTGCCTGTGGTGCAGGCTTTTGCTGTGCGTTATCCGGCCTGTCGTGTCAGTTTCAACCTTGCGGATGATGTGTCGGAGGCCAGGATGAGATCGTTCGACGTGGCGATCCGCACACGCAGTTTCGATGACCATGCGCTGCATGTCCGGCGGATCGGCAGCTTCAAGCGTCATCTTGTCATTGGGAAAGAGTTTCAGGAGCGATGGGGCCCTGTCGACAGTTTCGAAGCGCTGCACCGCCTGCCATTTATCGACTATGTCAATCACATCGGAGCGGCAGGCTGGATTTTCAGCGACGGCGTGTCGGAACGGAATATCCAGTTTGACTCGAGGCTGTCTCTCGGGCCGATCAATCTGGTGCTTGAGAGCGTCATGGACGGGCTTGGATTTTCGGTCATGCCGAGTTTTCTCTACGACCACCCCATAGTGCAGCCCCGGATAAAACTCCTCTTGCCCGAATGGTCGGCAGAATCGGGAAGCATTCTTGCCTACACGTATCCCGCGAGGCAGCGTTCGGCAGCGGTGCGGATTTTTGTCGACTGGGTTGCCTGTGCAGCGCAAGGCCTGCCTTTCCCGGATTGAAGGCGGTAAGGCACTTTACCCGACGCGCCTCGATTGCACGCGTCATGCAGGGACAGTCTCAGCGCATGATCCAGCGCTGTCTCTCCGGCGAGCGTTGTTCCCAGCCGCGTCGTTCCAGTTCGGGGGTGTCATGCGACTCGTCAGGATAGCCGACACAGAGATAGGCCATGAAGCGCCATTCCGGTGCGGCGCCAAGCAGGGCGTTCATATGGTTGGGGTCCAGAATCGATACCCAGCCCATACCGACATTATGGGCCTGCGCGGCGAGCAGAAGCTGTGAATGGCCATCACAGCAGACCACTGGACGGTTTCTGGCATGGTCAGGCGGCCGAGGCCACGCCCTTGTGCAGGATCGGGATCGCAAAAAACAGCAATATGATGGGGTGCCCGGTCTAGGCCGGCCAGTTTCAGCTGTGCATAGGATTGGCTGTCAGATTCGTTGCGTGCGTTGAGCGCCTCTGCATTGCGTTCGGCAAATTCCGCCCTGACGGCGTTCCGTCTGGTTTCGTCGTCCACGCGCATGAAGCGCCACGGCTGGCTGAGCCCTACCGAAGGCGTGGTGCAGGTCAGAGCCAGCATGTGGTCCAGGACGGTTTCAGGTACAGGATCGCGCCTGAAATGGCGAACGTCGCGACGCCACTCAAAAAGCGTATCGAGCTGGTCGCGAAAGGATTGGTCGAATACCGGGGACATCAGACATTTACTCCAGTCAACAGGCCCAGCAGACAGATCGCCTGAATCAAACACCCGAGGCGATACAGCCTCAACGCCCTTGCGAGATCCTTTTGCCCGGCGTCGTCTCTCCCATTCCCCATCCAGGAATCGGCAACGACAACGCCATCATACTGTCTCGGGCCTGCCAGACGCAAAGCAAGGGCTCCCGCCATGGCTGCTTCGGGCCATCCGGCGTTCGGCGAGCGGTGGCGCGCGGCGTCACGCCTTATGGCCCCGATCGCACCTCTGACCGAGCCGCCTGGGAAAAGGGCGGCGAGGCATAGCCATAATGCGGTAAGGCGTGACGCCGGGATATTGACGCAATCGTCGCAAAGCGCCGCAGCCCTGCCGAAGTCGCGATAGCGGGGCGAAAGATGGCCGATCATGCTGTCAGCGGTGTTGATTGCCTTGTAAGCGACCGCTCCGGGCAGTCCGAACACGGCCAGCCAGAAAACGGGAGCGACAACGCCATCCGAGAAATTCTCGGAGAGACTCTCGATGGCGGCGCGCACGATTCCGGCGCTATCGAGCGTCTCCGGGTCGCGCCCGACAATCTGCGATACGGCGCGTCTCCCTCCCGCAAGGCCACCCTGCTTCAATCCCGTCAACACGGCACGAACATGGTCATGAAGCGCACGCTGGGCGATGAGCGTGCTGGCACAAAGGGCCTCCAGGGAGAGGCAGAGGCCTCGTGGCATAAAATGATGCAGCAAAATCTGCGCCGCGATCGTGATGCCTACCGGCAGGGCAATGATCAGCCCAAGCGCGAGTAGTCCGCAGGCCCGCCCACGCAAAATGGATTTCTCTCCACCGAGTAAGTGATCGAGCGTCGTGATCAGGCGTCCGATCCATGTTACCGGATGGCCGATCCGGCGAAAAATCGCGTTCGGATACCCGAAAGCCGCCTCGATCAGAAGGGCGCAAAGGGTCAGGGAAAGGAACATGAAACGAAATGACCGGGCTGCATGAGAAGGCGGACCATAGCATGACACCCTGGCCGGTGCATGGTGGTCGATTGAGCGAATTGGCGCGGCTTTTCCCCGATGCTCCCGTGCCGTGGATCGATTTGTCGACTGGCATCAACCCTCACGCCTACAAACCGGCAAGGCTGGACCTGTCGCTGATGCAGCGCCTGCCAGACCCTTTGGAGGAGCAGGCCCTGCGCTTTGCCGCCGCAGAGGCGTACGGCGTCTCCCCGGACCACGTTCTTGCCGGCGCCGGTACGCAGATGCTGATCGGCCTCATGCCGGTCTTCCTCTCCCGTTTTTTCACACCGTCGGTCATCCGTATTCTCGGGCCGACCTATAGCGGTCACGGAGCCGCCTGGCGCGAGGCAGGTTTTGCAATCGACCATGCGCCTCACGGAGCGGCTCTCCCCATGCCTGCCAAGCGTATGGTGAGCGTGCTCTGCTCGCCGAATAACCCGACCGGGCATCGCCTCACCCTCGCTGAAATCGCCTCTCTTGCAGAAAGCCATGCCCGTTTCGGTGGCATGATCGTCGTCGATGAGGCCTTTGCCGATTTTTCCCCCGAGAGCGCAGCCTCTCTGCTGCCGCATCCGGGGCTCGTCATCTGTCGCTCCTTTGGCAAGGCCTATGGTCTGGCTGGAGTGAGAATCGGCTTCCTGCTCGGCTCTCATCCGGTTCTTCACGCTATGCGCGCCGCCATGGGACCGTGGCTCGTCAGCACGCCAGCCTGTCATATCGGCCGCGATGCCTTTGCGATCGTGACTGGCGCATGGCCACGGCGCCACGTCTGGAACGCGAAATGACCGCCCTGCGTCATGTGGTGACGCAGGCTGGTCTGGATTTCGTGGGAGGCACTTCCCTGTTCAGCCTTTTTCGCTCGCCCGATGCCCAGAAGATCTGGGAAATTCTCGCTCGGGCCGGTTTCCTCGTGCGTCGCTTCGACTGGGACGATACGCTTTTGCGTTTCGGCCTGCCGCCGGATGAGACCAGTTTGCGAAGGCTCTCCAGGGCTCTTGGGTGAGGGGCTGCTATCAGGTTTTGCTCCCTCCCGCACCAGAGATCGGTCTCCCTTCCGGAAACCTATTTGGAGGGGATGAAAGGGGGGCGGTCCTTTCCATGGGGGCAGGGCAGCACCCTGCTGAACTCGCCCGGTTGCGGCCGGAGCGCTCAAGGGGCGTTGCCCTGCCTGATTTTTACGCGCTGCACTATGGGACGATCTCTGATTGATTCAGGCAGAATGCGTCGGTATCCTCGGCGTATCATGAGCAATTCTTCTTCACCTGATGTGGCTGGGTCGCGCCGCGCCCTCGAGCTACGCCCGATCGATCTCGGCGGTGGCGTCGTTATCGAGACGCCGGTCATTCTGGCCCCGATGTCGGGGGTGACCGATCTGCCGTTTCGTCAGCTTGCGCGCGATCTGGGTGCGGGGCTGGTCGTCTCGGAAATGATCGCCTCATGGGCGATGGTGCGGGAAAACGAAAACACACTGCGCATGGCGCGTAGTGCCGAGAACGGCCCGAATTCGGTGCAGCTCGCCGGATGCGATCCCGAGGCCATGGCGCAGGCGGCAAAGATCGCAGTCGATCAGGCGCCGATCTCATCGATATCAATTTCGGCTGCCCCGTAAAGAAGGTGGCCGTCGGGCAGTCCGCAGGTTCGGCATTGATGCGTGACGAGGTGAAGGCGGCAGCCCTGCTGGAAGCCACGGTCAAGGCCGTATCGGTGCCGGTCACGCTCAAGATGCGTATGGGCTGGGACCATCAGTCGCTCAATGCCTCCCATCTGGCTCGCATTGCCGAAGATGTGGGCATACGCTTGGTGACGGTGCATGGCCGCACGCGGCAGATGTTCTATAACGGCACGGCAGACTGGGATTTCGTCAGGACGGTGAAGGAGAGCGTGAAGCTTCCGGTCATCGTCAATGGCGATATCGTCTCTATCCAGAATGCGCGTGACGCACTGGCCGCCTCGGGCGCCGATGGCGTCATGATCGGCCGTGGCTGCTATGGCAGGCCGTGGTTTCTGGCTCAGGTCGCGCAGTCTCTTCGCTCGGGTGAAGACATGCCCGACCCCGATCTGGCGACAGAGAAAGATATTGTGCTGCGTCACTACGGTATGATGCTAGCGCATTTCGGCGAGAGACCGGGCCTGCGTCTCGCGCGCAAGCATGTGTCCTGGTATTCGCACGGCCTGCCGGGTTCGGCGGCGTTTCGCGCCAGCATCAACAAGATGGATCAGGCGCAGGACGTCATCGATCATCTCACGGCATTTTACGATCAGCAGATTGCCAATGGAGTGATCCGCGATCGCGAGAGCACCCATCAGCGCCCTGATACGCTCGAAGAAGCAGCCTGAATGCGTTCCGATGACGGTCTCTTCAGCGTCCGCGCAAGTTTGTGAGGGGCGCGCCGCCCGGTCAGGGTAGTGCCCCGGCCAGTCTCGGCTTCGATGGGCAATCCGATTCCGTCCGGCAGCTGCGTGACGGGTTGGACGCCAGCCTGTCGGGCTTTGGGCTTCATGTGCTGACAGGCGAATCCGGTAGCGGCAGAACGCGTGCAGCGCGCTATCTCTGGACGCAATCCGGCAGGAATGGCCGGTTCGTCTCTGTCATCGACCGGCTTTCCTTCGAGGAAGCCCTGACGGATGCAACGACGGGTTGTCTTTTTATCAATGAAATCGGTCTGGCGGAGCCTGGTCTTCAGGCAGCTCTGATGCAGATGCTTCACGGCAGAGATACCGGAGCGCGCCCTGCTGTTATCTGCACGAGCTCCTGGACGCCTGCGCGTCTGGTTCAGGATCGTCGCATGGGTGGAACACTGGGCGACGTTCTGGCTTCGCGTAACCTGTCCGTGCCTCCTGTTCGCGACAGGCATGCCGATCTGTCGGCGATCTGTGCGGTATGGATGGGGCAGGGTGGTAGTCAGCTCGTTCTGCATGACGATTGCCTGCCTGGCTGACCCATCAGGACTGGCCGGGTAATTTCCGGCAGATGAGGCAATTGCTGCATCACGCATCTCAAAGCGCTCAGGGGGCTCTGCTCACCGCTTCGCGCCTGGCCGATCTGCATCGCGTCGATACAACGCCCGATGCATCGTCTTTTCAGGGGCTGATGGCGCGCTATCTGCTTCCATGCTTGATCTCGAAACAGACATACAAGGCACGCTTCATGCGCGTGTGCTGGCAGAGGTCGAGCGCCCGCTTTTCCGGCTGGTGCTGAAGGCGACCGACGGTAATCAGATCAGGGCCGCAGCTCTGCTCGGAATCAACCGGAATACGCTGCGCAAGCGTTTGCAGCTTCTTGGCATTGAAGTGGGCCGTTCTCGATCATGACAGACAATGACGTGTCACACCGCTCTCCCGATGAAGGCCGTATGACTGAAGAAGCTGATCCGGCACCGGGGAGTGATTTCTTCGCAATGCGCTCGCTTGTCCGGCATGTGAGCCGCCTGAAAACCGCCATGGTGCTGGCTTGCGCGGCGCTTGTCCTGCTGGTGACGACCTTTGTTGTTCTGGCGCGCGGGCTTTCCTTTGCCTATCGCCCGCAGATCGAGGCGGTCGTATTCCTGCTCGACTTCATCGTGCTGCTTCTGCTGGGAACGGCGGTCATCATCCGCGTAGGACGCATGCTGGCCGAGCGTCGCAGGGGGCTGGCAGGGGCGCGGCTCCATGTGCGGTTGATCACGCTTTTCGGTGTGGTGGCGGTGGCCCCTACCGTGGTGATCGGCGGTCTGGCAGCGCTGTTTTTCCATTTCGGCATCCAGATATGGTTTTCGAACCGGGTCAATACGGCGCTTACCGAGGCGCACGATGTCGCGGCCGGCTATTTGCAGGAGCATAACGACAATATCCGCACAGAGGCCTTCGCCCTCGCAAATATCATCATCACGGCCAATAACGACGAGATGTATCGCCACGGCGTCGACTTGATGCGCGACCCAAGCCAGCTCGGAATGATGCTCGATGTCGAGGCGACCGAACGCGGGCTGAACGAGGCTGTGGTTTTCGATTCCTACACCAACAAAGTTGTTGCCTCGGGCGGTCTTGCGGCCCTGCAAGGCCAGCAACTGGCTTTGCCCCCCAAGGATGCCACGACGCTGGCCCGCACCAATGACGTGGCCATTCTCGACAGTCCCGATGAGAGAACCGTGCGTGCGGTAGTGAGTCTGGGGCCAAGCTCGGGGTTGATGCTCGTCATCACCAGGCCTGTTGACGCCAAGATTCTTGAGCATATGCGGCACACCGACGCGGTGGTGTCGGAATATCAGCGATTGAATGCCCATCGCTCGGCCATCCAGATCAGTTTCGTGCTGATCTTTGCCATGCTTGGTCTTCTGGTGTTGAGCGTTGGTATGCTGACTGGGCTCGTTCTCGCCAAGCAGATCACCCAGCCGCTGGGCCTGCTCATTCTGGCCGCAAGGCGCATCAGCGAGGGGGACCTTACTGTGCGTGTGCCTGAAGCGCGCGGCCGCGACGGGCGAAAGGACGATGAGGTCGGCACGCTCTCGCGCGCTTTCAACCGCATGACGGATCAGCTTTCGACCCAGCGTACTGAGCTTATGGTCGCATACGAACAGATCGATGAGCGCCGTCGCTTTACGGAGACCGTTCTGTCCGGCGTTTCTGCAGGGGTGATCGGTCTGGACGCGGATCAGGTCATCGAATTGCCCAACAGGGCGGCGTCGCGTCTGTTGCAGCGCGATCTCGATGAGTGCATCGGTCAGCCTTTGAGCGATATGGTGCCTGAATTCGTCGGGATGCTCGACCGCGCGCGGTCCGAGCCCGGTCAGGCCCATACGGCCGAAATTCAGATCGACGCACCTGAAAAGAGCGCGACCCTGGGTGACGGGCCGAGTGTCGGCAGTGCCGGGCGTACCCTGCTTGTGCGTGCGGTAGGCGAGCAGCGGAGCGACGAATCGACCGGTTATGTGGTGACATTCGACGATATTACTGCCCTGCTCTCCGCCCAGCGCAAGGCGGCCTGGGCCGATGTGGCGCGACGTATCGCCCATGAAATCAAGAATCCGCTGACTCCTATCCAGCTTTCGGCCGAGCGGCTGAAGCGTCGCTTCATGCGCGAGATTAGCTCCGACCCCGAGACGTTCGGGCAGTGTGTCGATACGATTGTTCGGCACGTTGGCGATATCGGCCGCATGGTCGATGAGTTCTCGTCTTTCGCCCGGATGCCACAGCCCGTGCTGAAGGATGAAGATTTGGTGCGCCTTGTGCGCGAGGCGCTGGTGTTGCAGCGCAATGCCCACCCTGAAATCGTTTACGACACAGAGTCTCTGCCGCCCAAGGGGCCGATTGTGCGCTGCGACAGACGCCTCGTAGGGCAGGCTCTCACCAATCTGTTGCAGAACGCTGCCGATGCCATCGCCATGGTGGTGCCGGATCATGAAATTGTTTCAGTCGGGAATGGGGGTGATCCCGGCGAGGCGAAGGGGCGTATCAGGGTCTCGCTGATTGTGAACGGGGCTGAAGCTGCCGTTCAGGTGACGGATGATGGCATTGGTTTGCCTTCAGTTGACCGCCACCGCTTGACGGAACCGTATATCACGCACAAACCGAAAGGGACGGGACTCGGGCTCGCGATCGTAAAGAAGATCATGGAGGATCACTCAGGTGGCATCAGACTGGAGGACCGGCCGGACGGACGGGGCACCGTCTCGACGCTCACCCTGCCGGTGCGTGATCAGAGCCTCGAACCGGGTGGAGCGGGCAAGGAGCAATGAACGTCTGATGAGGGATGCGCATGGAGCATGAAATCCTGATCGTCGATGACGAGCCGGATATCCGGCTTCTCATCGAGGGACTTCTTCGCGATGAAGGCTATGAAACGCGCGTTGCGGCAAATTCGGACCAGGCTCTGGCAGCGTTCCGGGCCCGTCGTCCGTCGCTGGTCATTCTCGATATCTGGCTTCAGGGCTCGCGTCTGGACGGGATCGACCTTCTCAAGGCCATCAAGGCTGAAGAGCCGGGTCTGCCTGTCGTGATGATTTCAGGCCATGGCACAATCGAAACCGCAGTTTCGAGCCTGCAGCATGGCGCTTATGACTTTATCGAAAAGCCGTTTCAGACCGATCGTTTGATTCTGGTGGCTCAGCGCGCCCTTCAAGCGGCGCGCCTTGAGCGCGAGAATGCCGAGCTGCGTTTGCGCTCCGGCAACGAAACCATGCTTTTCGGTGAAGGCCCTGGTATCAGTGCCGTGCGCGGCCAGATCGACCGTGTGGCGCCTACCAATTCGCGCGTGTTGATTACCGGCCCGGCTGGCTCGGGTAAGGAAATTGCGGCGCGGATGCTCCATTCGCGTTCACGGCGCGGTTCCGGGCCGTTTATCGCCCTGAATTGCGCCACGCTGGCCCCCAACCGCTTCGAGGAAGAACTTTTCGGTATCGAAGGGCAGGCCGACGGCACCATGCGCCGTACCGGTGTGCTGGAGCGCGCTCATAAGGGAACGCTGCTTCTCGATGAAGTGGCTGACATGCCACTCGAAACACAGGGCAAGATCGTCAGGGCGCTTCAGGATCAGACATTCGAGCGTCTGGGCGGCGCGGCACGGGTCAAGGTGGATGTGCGCGTCATTGCCACCACCAATCGCGACCTTCAGGGCGAGATTACCCTTGGGCGCTTTCGTGAAGACCTCTATTATCGTCTTGCCGTGGTGCCTCTGCGTCTGCCCTCGCTGCGGGAGCGGCGCGAGGATATTCCGGCTCTGGCGCAGCATTTTCTGCAACGCTATGCCGAAAATGCTGGTCTTGCCCCACGTGAATTGTCGGTGGATGCGTTGGCAGCACTGCAATCCTACGAATGGCCGGGCAATATCAGAGAGCTGCGCAATCTGATGGAACGCCTGCTCATCATGATGCCGAATGGCCAGGATCTGATCCGCGCTGACATGTTGCCGAGCACTGTGAGTCAGGGCGCACCCTCGATGACCCGTCTCGATGCAGGCGCCGATGTCATGGCACTGCCGCTACGCGAAGCGCGCGATCTGTTCGAAACCCAATATCTGCAGGTGCAGCTTCTGCGCTTTGGTGGCAATATCAGCCGCACGGCCAATTTTGTGGGGATGGAACGCAGTGCCCTTCATCGCAAGCTGAAGCAGCTGGGCGTCACCCCGGAAGATAGGACCCTGTAGGTCTGGAAACCAGATTTCAATGAAGTTAGGATAGGGCTACAAAGCCAGAGGGACGTTGAATGCGTCTATCTCTGGTCCTCAACGGGGGCCTCCACATACCGGAAAAGAAGAAGAGCAACATTGGCCAGAGCAAACCCAACCCCCGCCTCGACCGCCGCTCCGTATACGGAGTTCACCCCGGGTGAAACCGTTCAGGATCTCTTTCTGCAGCACCTGCAGGAGCATGGCCTGCCCGTGACCGTGTTTCTGGTCAACGGCGTGAAGCTTCAGGGTGTCATTCCTCGCTTCGATCACGAGACGATCATTCTGCGTCGTGATGGCCATACGCAGCTCGTCTACAAGCATGCCGTCAGCACGATCATGCCCGTCGCTCCCCTGGCGCTGTTCGCGCAGGATGGCGAGATCGAACTGTAAGGGCAGGAGTTTTCCCAGAACGTGTCAGTGACGACCAGTACGACGCCTCCCGCGACACGCGCCGCGGTTATTCTTCCCTGGGAGCGCCCGACACCGAATGACGAGTTCCGCGCTGCCGAAGCCCGTCTGGAAGAGGCGGTCGGGCTCGCCTCTTCGATCGGTCTTGTGGTGGTCAGGCAGGCTGTGCTCGCCATAAGGGCCGTGCGTCCGGCAACGCTGTTCGGCAAAGGCCAGGTCGAACAGCTCGCCGAGCTTGTGGAGGAAAACGACGTCAAGGTCGTGATTGTCGATGCCAAGCTCTCGCCGGGCCAGCAGCGCAATCTCGAAAAGGCGATGAACTGCAAGGTTCTCGACCGTACGGGCTTATTCTCGATATTTTTGGCGCTCGTGCCGCAACGCGTGAAGGCGTCTTGCAGGTTGAGCTTGCCCATCTGGAATATCAGCGATCGCGCCTGGTGAGGCTGTGGACCCATCTTGAGCGTCAGCGCGGCGGGTTCGGCTTTCTAGGCGGACCGGGCGAAACCCAGATCGAGGCCGATCGCCGCATGATCGACGAGCGCCTCGTGCGTCTGCGCAAGGACCTCGATCAGGTGCGGCGGACACGCGGCTTGCATCGCTCGGCGCGCAAGAAGGTGCCTTTCCCTGTGGTTGCGTTGGTCGGCTATACCAATGCGGGCAAATCGACGCTGTTCAATGCGCTGACAGGTTCGGCCGTGCATGCGCAGGATCAGCTGTTTGCCACGCTGGATCCAACCATGCGCGGGCTTCGCCTGCCTTCGGGCCGACGGGTCATCCTGTCGGATACAGTGGGATTCATCAGCGAATTGCCGACCGAGCTTGTTGCGGCCTTTCGTGCCACGCTTGAAGAGGTGGCTGAGGCGGATATCGTTCTTCATGTACGCGATGTGGCGCATCCAGATAGTGCCGCTCAGCGAGCCGATGTGATCAATGTGCTGGACGGCATGGTGCGCGACGGCATGCTGGACGAAAACTGGCCCCAGCGCACGATTGAGGTGCTCAACAAGGCCGATCTCATGGGCGGGATCGAAGCTGTACCCCGCCATCCGGGCTGCGTGGCCATTTCGGCGATCACGGGCGAGGGTCTGCCCAATCTCTATTCGAAGCTCGATCAGCATATGACCGCGTCGATGGTGCTGACACGCATTCGTCTCGAGATCACCAATGGTGCGGCGCTCGCTTGGCTGTATGAGCATGGCGAAGTGCTTGAGCGACTGGACCAGGAGGTCGAGATCCTGCTCGATGTCCGTCTTTTCGAGCAGGACCGGTCACGCTTTGGCCAGCTTTACCCGGATTGCCTTGTATCTGCCTGAAATCGTCCCGATACTGCCTATGAGGGGCGATCGGGATGAAAGTCCCTCATGGGGAGGGCAGACAGGTTGAAGGCTGAGGACATCATGATGACGGCACGACCCTCGGTCGTGACCCGCACGCTTCTAGACGATCTCTCCCTGATTGCCCGTGAAGCGGCGTCCCGCATCATCATGCCGCGGTTCGGGCAGCTCGCTGAAGGAGACATCCGAACCAAGACCTCGCCTTCCGATCTGGTGACTGTGGCTGATGTGCTGGCTGAAGACTATATCGCCGATAGGCTGAAGCTGCTGATGCCCGAGGCGCTTCTGATCGGTGAGGAGCGCTGTAGCCTGCATCCGGCGCTGATTGAACAGGCGGTCAAAGCCGATCTGTCGGTCACCATCGATCCGATAGATGGCACAGCAAATTATGCGGCCGGTCTGCCGGTTTTCGGGGTCATGATAGCCGTGTTAGAGAGGGGTGTACCGGTAGCCAGTGTTATTCTCGACCCGGTCACGCAATCGGCGTCGCTTGCCTTGAAAAATGAGGGGGCATGGTCTGAAGACCAGACAGGGCATATCACCCCCCTGCATGTGGCGGCACCATTTCAGCGCATCGAGGAAATTACGGGCAAGATCGCGTGGCGTACCCTGCCTCTTGGCGACACCGTTCTGGCTGATCATAATCTGAGGGCGATGACGGGGCTGTGGGACCTGCGTTGTGCGGCTCATGAATACCGCTTGGTCGCTGCTGGCCACGGTCATGTTCTCGCCTATAGCCGCACCTGTCCATGGGACCATTGCCCGGGTTGGCTGCTACTTCATGAAGCCGGGGGATATGGAGCGCGACTCAATGGCGCAACCTATCACGCTTCCATTCCCGGGCGCGGTCTGCTTTATGCACCCGACAGGAAGAGCTGGCATCTCATTCATGATGCACTGGCGTTGTCTTTCTGACCAATCTTCAAGTATTTGTGTAATCAGAAACCACGTTTACTCTTCGACGTTCTTTGTTCAGGAACAAAGGAGAGGTTTTATGGCCGTTCAAGACCCAGTACTTTATGCAGTATGCGATGGCGAAAAGGCCCGCTTTCTGCGCTACGATGGCCAGCAGATGCGTACGATCCAACGTTTTGGCGCCCATGACAAGGGAACTGACGCCGCAGGTGATGTTGCCTCCATCAAGGAACCCCGCTCGGATCCAAAGGTTCAGGTGAAAGAACGTTTCGCCCGACTGATTGCCGATGAAATCGAAGCGGCTCTCAACGGCAATCCCGCCCTTGAAGGTCTGGTTCTCGCGGCGGCGCCCCATGTGCTGCATGATATTCGCGAGCATCTGTCCAAGGCGACGAGCAAGAAGCTGATCAAAAGCGAAAGCAAGGATCTGACCAACATCCCGGATCAGGATCTGCTCTCTCACTTCGATCGTCCTGCGACTGGTTGGCCAAAACCGTAACCGGACACATGGTGCTCCGACTGGCTGGTTCGGATATCAGTCTCGCTGAACGGTTGTCTTATGCGCGGCATCCGTTCAGCGGAAAGACCCCGGTACGCGCGCTTCTTCAAGCAGAGAGGCTTACAACCTCATTGTCTTGATATCTGTGAGCTTACCGGCTGAGTTTCCGCCTTTTTTGTCAAAGGACGACATAGCGTTCCCACGCATTTTCGATTGTCGTTGAAAAGACGATCGAGCCACCATGGAGCGAAGTGGCAAGCTCAGATCCGTTGCTGATGAGGTAATAGGCGCCCTTCTTAACAAAAACTATGGTTTTTGCCTGTGTTCTCCTGTCAGGAGACAGACCTATTTTTCCGTCTTGCTGCACCAGCCTGTATTCCTCTCCAAGAAGAGTTACGCAAGCTGGCTGGTCTGTCTCATGATTCAGCGGGTCGGGATAGACAGGGATCATCGTTGGGCCGCGACCAGTAAGAGGCTCAACCGTCAGACATTTATTTTCTATATCGTAACAAACGATCCTCTGGTGGCAGTCCAGGCAAAGCGGGCCGGTAATATTATTGGCCGTCAAGGCTCGGTCTGTATATCTTCCGGTCCGGAGACAGCCAGATTGGTCACCAGCTTGCGCTTGAGGCGTTTTGCGAGTTCGTGTTCGCCGCGCAGGGATGCCGTGTAGATGACCCCCAGAATGAAGCCGATATGGGAAAAAATGAAGATTCGGTTTTTCATCGAATCAATCTGATCGGAGGCGAGAGCACGCGCGACAAGTTTCATATGGCGTGGCTTGGCGCGAAAAAGCCGGTTTCTCAGATTGGCCGGGTTCCTTCGACGCTGCACGCATATCTCGCGTTGCACTCGTGCAGACTGACCGCTCGATAAAGCATCGATAATGGATGAAATCGATTTCGATCCGGCCATGCTTTCGTAAACGACATGACCAGTGTGAAACGTAGGTATATGAATGATATCGGGGCTGACGTTACAGAGAAGTCTGGTGTGGTAGCTGTCTGTCTTGTCATGTGGATCTGACAGAACGAAGATTTTACCCCTGACGTCTCCCATCTTGACGGACATTCCTGTCATCTTATGTGTAAGATACTGGTGATAAGTCTCGTCGATGTCGCACTCATCAGGATGAATGGAGATTTTTGGAGACAGCGCCATGACGTAGTCGGCGGAAAGCTGTTTCGAGAACTTGATTGCGGCATAGCCGCCCATGGATTGACCGAAAACGAGCCGATCCCGTCCAAATCCGATTGTAGCGTTCATGACCTTGATGGCGGCTTGCATCTCATCGCTGAGAAACCAGTTCGGTTTCTTTGTAGCAAACCCGATGACGTCGATATCTTTTATACGCGCAACGTTCTTGAGCATAAAAAAGTCTCTGGCCGCGTTTTCGAAATTGAGGCCAGTAAAAGTAATCACAGTGTAGGGGCTGCTTCCCTTGTGATGGTGCAGTACGATCTCGTCGCCTTCATACAAGATCATAGCTCTACGCCTCGCTTCTTATTTGTTGGCTCCTGATAACTTGTGAATGAATGCGACAAAACAGGAAAATTGCTACCTTGTGTTGCGCTTTTTTGACGTAAGGTCGCGCCAGGCAAAGAATGTCGAATCTGAGGGGCGCGCTGGTCGCGTGCCCACTCGATTTCTTCTGACTAATCAGGTCGACAATATTAGCTCAATCAAAGCGCGCCTCGCGCCTGGTAGGTTCATCAGACGAGACGTTCTGGTTTTGCCTTACATGGAGAGAAGCGGCTCGTCCGATTGTTCTGCGATCAATCCATGGCGGCGGCTATGCAGCCCTTCGACGCGGACCTTGATTGATCGTCCCTGTAGTTTGCTGACAATCTTCTCAAGAATATCGACCGAGGTGATGTCCCAGAATGTCGCATCGGCCACGTTGATTTCGACGATTTTCGCTTGGGTCTGAAAGTCGACAGCGTCATAGAGCATGTCAGCCGAGGCGAAGAAAACCTGGCCATGCACGATATAGACATCCACATCCTCGGATTTTCGTGTCTCGATACGAAGCATGCCCATTGCCCGCCAAGCGAAGAAAACACCGCTCAGCAAAACACCGACCGCTACGCCTGCCGCGAGATCATGAGTGGTGACGGTCACAAGCACAGTCACGATCATGACAAGGCTCGACAATTTGGGGTGGCGCATCACGTCTCGTAGCGAGCCCCAGGCAAAGGTGCTGACCGAAACCATGATCATGATGGCGACGAGGGCGGCCATAGGCACTTTGGCAACGTAATCATGCAGAAGTACCATCAGAGCCAGCAGGAACGCCCCTGCCGTGAAGGTGGAAAGGCGCCCGCGCCCGCCATAGCGCAGATTGCCGACCGTCTGGCCGATCATGCCGCAGCCAGCGATGCCGCCGAACAGTCCCACGGCAATGTTCGAAATGCCCAAACCCGTGCACTCCATGCGCGGCTCGCCATGTGTGTCGGTATGGTCGTCCACTACGCCGGCGGTCATCAGGGACTCAAGCAATCCGACAGAGGCCATGGCCAGCGCATAGGGCATGACGATTTCGAAGGTTTCGAGTGTGAAGGGTACATGCGGGAAAATGAGCGAGGGCAGGCCATTGGGCAGCGCGCCGAGATCGGCCACGGTATGAACGGGCATCGGATGCCAGATCGTGATCAGCGTCAGCACAACGATGCAGATCAGCGGTGAAGGAATGGCCGTCGTCAGGCGCGGCAGCAGATAGATGATGGCAAGGCCCAGGGCGATCAGGCGTAGGTATGCCAGGTAACATGAAGCATCTGCGGCACCTGTGCCGAAAAGATCATGATGGCCAAAGCGTTGACGAAGCCTGTCTGCACTTCTTTTGAGACAAACCGCATCAGCACATGCAGGCGCAGCAAACCGAAGACGATCTGCATCGCGCCAGCGATCAGCGTCGCCAGAAACATGTAATGGATGCCATGATGATGCACGAGGGCGGCGGCAACAAGAGCGACCGACCCGGCTGCTCCCGAGATCATGCCCGGCCTGCCGCCCGTAATGGCAATGGCTACGCTGATGACGAAAGAGGCATAGAGCGACACGGCAGGAGAGACGCCTGCAATGTAGGAAAAGGCGATGACTTCGGGAATGAGCGCAAACGTGCCCACCATGCCAGCCAGCACCTCACGCAGCGGGCTGAAAGCCCACTGTGCGCGATAAGTCGAGAGATTCAAGGGACGACTCCTTCGGGTGAAAAACGATCAGACTTTCTCGTCGTATTCCGGCCCGACGCGGCAATGGCGTCGCAAAGGTAGAAAGAGCCGTGCAGGATCGCAAGGGGCCGCGTAAAGGAAAGCGCGTGATGACCTCCTGTTTACCTGTTTCTCCCGGCACTATCTTTGTATTGAGGCGCAGTATCAGGCATTCCCCGAGAGGCGTGCCGGGTCTGACAAAAGAATCTCGACAAAGGGGCTAGACGTCTGCCCTGCATTTCTCTACATCGGGCATCGCTGTGTGGCGGATGTAGCTCAGTTGGTAGAGCGCCGGTTTGTGGTACCGGTGGTCGCGGGTTCGAGTCCCGTCATTCGCCCCAGCATTTTCCTTGAAAATTTATTTCCTAATATACACTGGGCCAGTGTGGGCATGTGTCTCTTGCCGCCCGTGAGAGCCGGCGCAGCTTATCGTATTCATATCGGGCGTAGTTGTCGTCGCAACCACCCAGCGTCAGCCCCGATAAATACGGCGGGACCAAGATTTGTATTGCATGGATCTGACCCGAGCTCAGAGGTCATATATGGCGATGTCGGTGAAGCGACTCAGACACCGAATATCGACGACTTCCAGCTTTTCTCTGCAGACTGCCGCCCCGGGAAAAGGGTGATCGGAGCAGGTTTCATGCCCCGACCCATGTCTCACCTGTCTTCAGACGCGCCCATAACCGAAGCTGTCGCGTGCCCGAGGGGCTAGACGGCAGCAGAGCCAGCCACTTTCACCCATGTCGGGCGTATTCTGATCTGTAGCCGGGGTCAGATAGCGTTGGGCAGCAATACGTAATGGGTGATGTGCAGTTCAGGCCCCTTGAGAAACACGTTGCGCCAGATCTTGCCATCGACCGTGTATTCCTTGAGCGTCCAGGTGCCGTCGAGCGTGTCGGAGCGATTGAACATCATGTCTTCCGCCCAGAAAGACTGGCGATGGAGGCGGTAGCTGCCTGAACTGGCCGTCGGTGTTCCATCCAGAACCAGTTCGATCGAGATATTGCCCTGCGGCGTGGGAAGCGGGTTGAACCCGTACCAGTCACCGAAAACCGGTCCCGTGGGGTCGGTGCAGCCTGCAAGCATACCGAGCGAGGCAAGAGCGAGGGTAAGGCTGCCAAGGCGCGACAGGGATTTGAACAGGCGGGTCATGGGTGTTTTCCGGCAGGAAGAGGGAAAGCAGCGTTCGGTTTCTGAAAGAGTTGGGCTAGCCCGTCTTTCAGGGAAAGGGGCGTAAACCCCAGGCGATCCTGCATAGGCTGTATCGAAAATGCCTTGTCTTCAAGTAGACGCCTGATTTCCGCGCGCCCGATTGCAGGAAATCCTGGTAGTTTCGATGCCAGAGGGGCCAGAACTTCCAGAATTGCACCGGGCACAGGCAGGAAAAGGCGGCGACCCAGCCTGCGGCGTCAAGAATGGCCTCGATAAAGCCGCGATAGGTCACGGGCTGCGGCCCTGCGATAACAAGAGCTTCAGGTCCTTGCATCTGCCCGGCTTCGGCCAGATCGAGTGCCGCCACGACGGCGCGGGTGACGTCATCCTGATAGACGGGCTGAACCAGCGAGCGTCCGCCATTGGGTAGAGGTACGAGTGGCAGGCGGCGCAGCAGGGCGGCGAGGCGCTGCACATTATCCTCCCCCTCAGCCCCGTAGATCATGGTCGGATGCAGGATCATGCCGTCGCGGCCCGATTCCAGCAGGGCGCGTTCTCCCGCAAGGACGCCATTGCCATGTGCATCAGGCCAGCGCGTGAATTTCCGGGTGCTTCCGAGCGCGATGAGGCGGGCACTCGACGGAGAAGCTGTCAGAATGGCAGGAACAAGACGGGCGTGCGCGGTCGAGACGATCCTCTTCGCGTCGTGAAGGGCAGCGGTCACTGCATGCTGATCGTTCAGATCGGCCTCGCGGGCCAGATCACGAAGCTCAGCTGACAGCTTGCCGGGGGCTCGCACAACCGGAATGACGGTCTCGCCTCGGGCCAGCAGGGCGCGGGCGATTGCTGCGCCCGAGCGGCCGGTGGCGCCGATCAGATGAACAGGTGAGAGCATACTCAGTTGAGGCTCGATGACAGGATGGGTGGCGAGGCCCAGAGCTGGACCAGGAGGGATCGGCTGAAAATTTCGGCCCAAGACGTTTGCCCGATCCGGCGCTGATCGGCTCGGGGGGATGAAAGGAGATTGTGAGACTATGACCGGATGGGGCGAGCATGAAGGCTGGCACGGCATTGAGCCGGGCACCTTCTGAATGAGCAGGGCAAGAGGCAGGGCCATCGCGCTTTTCAGCTGCGCCAAAGACTGGTTCCGTTGTGCGGCGATACGGGTCAGCAGGCCGTCGAGATTGGAGGCGTCGTCGTGATAGGTCACATCCAATGAGTTTACTGCAGGCTCCCCACCATTTTCGACATTCATCATGATCATCTTCCATTCGAAACTGAAAGATCCGGGGGTAGTGCCTGTGAAAGCGATTGTGCTGAGAGATGTTTTCGTATCGGTCGTGAGGTCCTGAACGAGGCTTTCGATATGGATACCATCCGGCAGAAAGGGGGCGAGGACGGAGGAGGGGGTTAAGCCCAGCGCGACGTTGCGCGACTCGCTCTTGACGAAAATCTTGTCGCCGTCTTTCCAGCGTCGGGCTGTATTCATCTCGCTTCGCGCATGGGCGCCCAGAAGGTTGAAGGCCAGCCCGTGCGATTCTGACCGGCTCGGTGTTTCCGACACATCCGTGATAGGCGTAAGCGGCTTGTCCTGCACTGCGCCCCATGACTGATAGAGCTGTTCGCCCCAGGCGACGATGCGCGCGTATCGTGTGCCGTTCTCGTGCATGTCTTCCAGATCGAAGGCGAGCTCGGAACTGGGTAATTTGGTCAGTTCATGAAGTTTTTGTGCGGCAAGACTGTCGCTCGCGCAGGAAAAATGAGCCCCCTGAAGCGCGCCGGCATTGCCGTCATCATGACCATAATTCTCGAGAGAAGCAGAAGCAACGTGCAGAGCACAGTGATCGGCTGTGCCCAGAACCACGTCGTGGATCTGTCCGTGACGGAAATGTATCTGCGAGAGGGGGGGCAGCTCGTTGAAATTATGCTTTTCCCGGCTGACGGGGGGGAGGAGCAGCTTGCTCAGTGTGAGGTCGCCGATCTTGCCGCTTGCCACCCCGTCGACAGTGATGCCTTCTGCGTGGATTTTTGAAAAACTCAGCCCGGTGGTCAGATAGCCACTCGGATTGTTGACGGTCAGCACGCGCGCGCTGAGAATCGTCTCTCCTCGTATGAAGCGGGCATTATCGAACCCTGCGCCACGTGCGAAGAAGCGCGGATAAGCGTGGTCGTATTCGAAACGGGCATCGGGGGGGAGATTTGCGCGGAAGCTCGCCAGAGCACGCTGAAGCTCGGCCTTTGATTCGTGCGTACGCCAATACCCCCCAAACCGACAACAACGAGGCACAGGCCTGCGACTAGCAAAGGTCTCTTCACGTCAGATCATCCTCAACAAGGTCCGCTTCAACAGATAGCGTGCATGTTAGTCCGGCTTTGCAACAGGAACAATCTCGTTACTTTTTATGCGGTATTATAATACCTCTGCCGAAAAAGTGGCGGAATTCAGCCGTTTTCCCTGAGGTGGGAAGAGTCGAAAAAGCTTGACCTCGAGCCCCGCGGCCCTCATAACGCGCCCCCAATACCAACACATGTTGCTGGATCAGTCCGAACCATGAAGACCACACTTTCGTTGAAGCCTGCAGAGGTGACGAAAGGCTGGACCCTGATCGACGCCGAAGGGCTCGTTCTTGGCCGCCTCGCCACCATCATCGCGACCCGCCTGCGCGGCAAGCACAAGCCCCAGTACACCCCGCATGTCGATTGCGGCGACAATATCGTCGTGATCAACGCCGAGAAGATCGTCCTGACCGGCAACAAGGTGGGGCAGAAGCTGTTCCATTACCACACGGGTCATCCCGGTGGCATCAAGGAGCGCACCATCACGCAGCGCCTTGAGGGCAAGAACCCCGGCAGCGTGATCGAGAAGGCTGTCGAGCGTATGATCACGCGCGGCCCGCTCCAGCGCGCCCAGATGAAGCATCTGTACGTTTATGCCGGTGACAAGCACCCGCATGAAGGCCAGCAGCCGGTGAAGCTGGATGTTGCGTCCATGAACCGCAAGAACACCCTCAACGTGATCGAGGCCTGAGAGATATGTCTGAAACTCAAGAGCGCACGGGTACGCTTCAGGACCTCGCCGGTATCGCTCCCGCCACGCAGGCTGGTCCGGTTCACGAAGTCAAGCGCGACGCACAGGGCCGTTCCTATGCAACGGGCCGTCGTAAGGACGCCACGGCACGTGTCTGGATCAAGCCTGGCAAGGGTGACATCATCGTCAATGGCCGTGCGGTCACGACGTATTTTGCTCGTCCGGTTCTGCGCATGCTGATCACGCAGCCTTTCCTGCTGACGGATCGCTACAACCAGTTCGACGTGTATTGCACGGTCAAGGGCGGCGGTCTGTCCGGCCAGGCTGGCGCAGTGCGTCATGGCATTTCGCGCGCCCTGACCCATTACGATCCCGCTCTGCGCGGCATCCTGAAGGTTGCAGGCTTCCTGACGCGTGACAGCCGCGTCGTCGAGCGCAAGAAGTACGGTCGCGCCAAGGCACGTCGTTCCTTCCAGTTCTCGAAGCGCTGATTTCTGCCGGGGCTTCGGCCCCGTTGGATTCGACGCCGTCAGAAAAACCCGCCCTCTCACGAGGCGGGTTTTTTTTATTGCGCCGAGTTGTTTTTCTAATCCAAACGCGAATATACGTCATATTCGTTCACATAATTGCGATCTGGACCTCTCAGACTCGACAAGGAAGGCTTTCAAAGCCCCGATTTGTAACGGAGATCGTAATGTATCGAATTTCGGTTCAGAGGTATGAACGTAAATTCGATTGTTTGTATTTTTATCAGGATTATAGGGAAATCATCAATCATCGTTAACCAAAACTAATAATCGACATAGAATCAAGGTCTCGCAAGTTGTCTCGGATATAATCTGGGTCTGCGTAAATGCTGAGATCTGGTCGGTTTGAATGCGGAGGTTATGCGACCCCTTTCACACAGTTTCCTGGAGCGGAATATATTTTCCCTGCTGCGGATAATGGATGAGAAGCCGAGTTATGACGACGTCGATCAGTGGTGTCTGGAGCGCAGTTCTTCTGAACGGAAAAACCGTTTACCAAAGCGGCGCATCCGTCATTGATGGGCCGGTTTCGTTGGCGGGAACAACCCCCCTTCTTTACGTCACAAGTGGCGCCATTGTTGCCGGCCTCATGTCTCCCATGTCGTCCTGGACGGCTCAGTGGGGAAGCGCGATTATTCAAAGTGGTGGGACGTTGCAGGACTCTGCACTTCAGAGTGTCGTAGCCATAGTCAGTTCAGGGGGGGTACTGACAGGTAATACGCTCAATCATACTGGCGACAAGATAGCCGCAGGCGGAACTGTCACCAATAATGTCAAATATAATGGCGGTGACCTCACGGCAGGACAGGGCGCGCAAATAGGTAATTTGTCGATCAGTCAGGGAAGCTCCCTTCTGAGTGGCGCGGTGTGGTCGGGTGGCACCGTACAATCGGGCGGTATGGTCAGCGCGACGAGCGGCAGTCTTGTGAAGGATGCGGTTGTCTCCAGTGGGGGGCAGGTGCAGGTATTCTCAGGCAGTACCGCCCAGCGTGTCCTGACCTCGGGAACAGGGTTGGGCAATGCCGGCAACGGGATTCAGGGATCTCTGATTCTGAGCACTGGTGGTAGCAGTCTCGATGCAGTAATCTAGGGAGCTACATGGCCGTGCAGGGCGCCGGTGCGCTCTCACAGAATGCCTACGTCACCTCGAATGGCTGGCAGGATGTCGGTTCGAACAATAATGGTGCTACAGGTGGTGGCACCGCGTCTTCTACGACCCTGATCAATGGCGGCGCACAATTCGTCAAGGGCGGCGTAGCGGTGAATACGCTTGTCTCGTCGGGAGGCATGCAGGAAGTCGCTGCCGCAGGTACGGCTTTTGGCGGTACCGTTTTTTCAGGCGGACTGCTTCAGATCGACGGTGGCGGTACTGGCGTCAATAATATCGTTCTTGCTGGCGGTCAGGCTGATGTTCGAGGGATCGCGCAAGCATCCAACGGCCTGGCATCGGGTCTTGCCGTGCAAAATGGCGGTTCTGCAGTCAGTTTGAGCGGCGGCACGCTCCGCGATATTTCTTTTCTCAGTGGAGCTAGAGGTATTGTTTCGTCGGGTGGCTCGATCAGTCAATCGGTTATCTCGCTTGGAGGTCAGGCGCGGATATTTTCGGGTGGAACGGCGACCAGTTTAACCGCAATCGGTAATGGCTGGTGGGGTATGGGCGCAGGTGCTGTTCTGGTTGGGTCGGGCGGCACGGCGTTCAACACGGTCCTGTCAGGTGCCTATCAGGCGGTGCAGGGGCAGGGCGCCTATACCGAAAATACTGTGGTCACGAATAGTGGCTGGCAGGATGTCGGCCTGAATTCATTTGACGGCCTGTATGGCGGCGGTGTCGCCTCAGGCTCAACGCTTGTCAGTGGTGGCAAGCAATTTGTCAGCGGTGGCACGGCCTGGACGACGATCATCTCTGCAGGCGGTACGCAGTCTGTCATGCTGAGAGGCATCGCATCTGGATCCATCATTGCGTCAGGTGGCACGATGGCTGTGCTCTCGGGCGGTACGGCTTTCAACGCCAGTGCGGCGAGCGGCGCAATGGCGACTGTCTCGCAGGGTGGCACGGCAGTTGCATCCGGTGGCGTTGCATCCGGGGTCAGCATTCTGAGCGGTGGATCTGCCTGAGCATCAGCGGCGGTCAGATTACTGGCTTCACGGTGCAGGGAGGTGGGCAGGCTGTTGTTTCCGGCGGCGGAACGATGAGCGACAGCTTTCTCTGGCTTGGGGGTCAGGCGCGGATACAATCGGGCGGTACAGCGTCCCAGCTCAGAGTCATCGGTAATGGCTGGTGGGGTATGGGCGCAGGTGCTGTTCTGGTTGGGTCGGGCGGCACGGCGTTCAACACGGTCCTGTCAGGTGCCTATCAGGCGGTGCAGGGGCAGGGCGCCTATACCGAAAATACTGTGGTCACGAATAGTGGCTGGCAGGATGTCGGCCTGAATTCATTTGACGGCCTGTATGGCGGCGGTGTCGCCTCAGGCTCAACGCTTGTCAGTGGTGGCAAGCAATTTGTCAGCGGTGGCACGGCCGTTACAACGATCATCTCCGCAGGCGGTACGCAAACCGCCATGCTCGGCGGTGTCGCGTCCGGCTCTGTTGTCTCGTCTGCAGGGTTTATGACTGTCCTTTCGGGCGGCACCGCATATGGCGCCAACGCAGTGAGTGGGGGGCGCGTCCTGATCGCTGGAGGGGGTGTCCTTTCCGGGGGGATAATTGCCTCTGGGGCGACATTAAGTGGGTCAGCCGGAGCTCTGTGGACAGGAAATATCAAAGTAGGGGTGGCTGTCTCAGGGGGGAGTATCGTCTCACAGGGGATCACGGAAATCCTTTCGGGGGGAGTGCACGCGATCTCTTCGTTGCATCGGGAGGCACTCTGCAAATCGATGCCGGGGGTACACTCATTGGGCTGGCAAACCTTGCAGCAGGCGGTAACGCGACGTTGGATGGGACTGCTGGAGGAACCGTCAATCTTGGCGGACAGGGGTTCAGTCTCTGACCCTCACGGGAACGACAAGCCCGAATTCGATTATATCCGGCTTTAACGGGACATCCCCTGGCTCCTCGGATCAGATTGTGCTTCGGGATGTTCCGAAATCGGATATTGTCGGAGTGAAGTATCCCGATGCCGATCATGTGGAGTTTCGGCTGACCGGAGATCGCTCTCTCGTCCTGAACATCAAAGGCGTAGGAAATTACGGCTTCGATTTGAGTGCAGGACTGGATAATTCGACTGTTTTCTCGGTCTGCTTTCTGCTTGGTACCATGATCAGGACACCCGATGGAGAGCGTGCTGTCGAGACATTGTCCGCCGGTAATCTGGTCAATGTCTATCATCGAGGTCGTGTTGAGACCCAGCGAGTCATCTGGCAGGTCATCGTTGCGTTGAGGAAAATGATAGCGCCACTTATGACGTTACCGACTACCCGGTCAGAATCCAGGCAGGCGCCTTCGGTGTTGGAATGCCTTACAAGGACCTGCTGGTTACTCCGGAGCACTGCATTTTTATTGCAGGCAATCTTGTGCCGGTGCGTATGCTCGTCAACGGTCGATCAATACGACACGATGTCACCCTGAGTACCTATAAATATTATCATATAGAAACGGAAACCCATTCGGTCGTGATGGCGGATGGTCTACTTTGCGAAAGCTATCTGGACTCAGGTAATCGGTACGATCTTACGACAGGCTCTCACGCAGTCGAGTGTACGCATGCCAGCACGGACAGCGACGATCGCAGAACGATGGCTGCGCCTCTTTGCGTATCCCGATCTTTTGTGGAGCCGATCTGGTCGGACCTGAACCGCAGCGTTGAAGAGGGCGGGGAGACCGACCGGATGCATGACCAGGACCCCATAGTCCATCTTGCTTCAGAAGATGGGCATGTGATGACCCCAATTCGGGTGGTCGGAGACCGCTACATATTCCAGATTCCTGGGCATTTCGGGGCTGTCTATCTCTGCTCCCGGTCGTCGCGCCCCAGCGACGCAATTGGCCCTTACATAGATGATCGCCGCAAGCTTGGCGTTTTGGTCGGCGCCGTGACACTTTACGATCCCTGCTCCAGCGTGGAGATAGATGTACGTGACTTCTTGCACTCGGGGCGAGGCTGGTATGATCCAGAGGGGAGTCAGCGTCGCTGGACCAGTGGGAGAGCCTTTCTACCGCTGAGCAAGCTCGAAGGCCTGAGTACGCGGATCCTTGCGGTGCAGATCGTTGCTGGCGGTCCTTATAGTGCCGATCTGATTTGAAAGGCACCGGCGTAATATCCAGTAGAGAGGATTGCGCCCGCTTTTTGGCGGCTGAACCGCAGGTCAGGCCATAGGTAGCTGTTCTGACACTGACCAGGTGTCAGATGTGCAAACGCTCGACTGTATCGGGTGTCGCTGCATTCATTCACGTGACGATATCGATATGATGTGTTTCTCGATCAAGCACTGAAAAAACGTAATTCTTAAATATTGCGTACGATAAATTATCATTATTTTCTTTGGGACAGCCTCGTTATGGAGCATGATCGCAAGCATGGCCAAATCGGGCCATGCTCGTCGCAGAGAATCGGGATGAATATCGAGGGTTTTGACATTGAATCGCATAGAGCGATGAAAAATATGAAGTTAAGATACTTCAGAGTTATTGAAGAGATATTCAATGCACAATCTCTCGTTGGGGCCTCGTCGAGACTGAATCTCACACCGACGGCTGTTTCGAAAGCGTGTCTGGAAGTCGAAAATATACTGGGTGTGAAGTTGTTTACGCGGTCCAATTCCGGAATGATGCCTACTGCAATATGCCAGTCGATCGTTGAGACCAGTCGCGTCATCAAATCTGAACTTGAGAAGCTTGCTCATAAAGTAAACGAATTTAAAGAGATAAGAACTGGAACCGTTAATGTCGGCTTCCAGGCTCCTGCTCTTGAAAAGCAGATCATGCGAGGAATTGCTCAACTCAAGAAGAAAGATGAATCTTTAAAAATCAGAATCGTGTATCGTGAAAGACCCTATCTCCTGGATATGCTTGAGAGCGGCGATCTTGATTTTGCCTTTGTGGATTTTTTCCAGCTGAATAAAAATAAAAGCCTGAATATGAGTGTCATGCATCGCGACAATTGCTTTGCGGCCTCACGTGAGGCGTCTACGTCCATACCTGAGTTGCTTTCTGATTGGAGTGAAAACCGCAAGAAGCTTTGGATTTTACCCGTGAAAGGGGTGGCGTTGAGAGAGCGATTTGAGGCGACGTTATCTGCTCGCGATCTGCAGTTACCAACGAATATAATCGAATATAATTCTTCAGTCGGCCTCGAGGATTTGTTTCTCTATACAAATGGATGGGGGATTTTGCCTTTCTATGCCATGCCAGTCGTCAAAAAGTATGTTTCGATAAAAGATCATTATGACTTGCTGGATGAAATGAATTTGGAGAGTGGCTTGATCTGGATGAAAAATCACACACGTACCCCGCACATTGAGGAAGCGATCAAGATGTTCGCAACCGGAGGTTTGAATGACAATTGAATATAAAAAAGGCCTTATGAATTTACGTTGTAATATTTATTACGAAAAGCAATTCTCATCCTGATTCGTATGCTTGACTCTTGATGGTGGTCAAAGCCGCCGAAGGAGCCTTTTTGATAGAGGATGGAGACGACAGCCTTTTCGGGAGGCTTGTCCCTGATCGTAGATCGTACCGCAGTCAGTATTCCGTCTCGACGATCGTTTGTCGGGTCACGCAGGATGACTTCTGGCTGCCTCTATCAGCGCGGCGCGTTATCGGAGAAGAACAAAAATCATTGCTTTCGAATTGCAGCTCTACAGGCATCGGAACAATAACGCACGTCGTCCCAGTCGCGAGCCCATTTCTTCCGCCAGGTGAAAGGTCGTTGGCAGACGGGACAGATTTTTGTGGGAAGGTCGTCCTTGGCCGGTCTTGTGGCTACGCGGCCCTTGCCTCGGCTCATGATCCGCTCTCCTCTCGCTGCGACAGAGCCATAACGCGGCATGCAGGATGTATTTCATTCCAGAGCGACGAGGGAACCTGCCTTTGTCTCGTGCGCTTGCCAGAGGATTTCTGATCTGGTCACGCCACCGCGAGGAGTGTTTAATGCCCTATATCACTACCAGTGACGGGACTCGCCTGCATTACGAAGAGCAGGGGCAGGGTCGCCCTTTGGTCATGATCCATGGCTGGACGTTCTCAGGTCGGTTTTTCCATCGCAACGTGCCGGTTCTGGCCGAACAGGCGCGTGTCATCACGCTCGATCTGCGCGGGCATGGTGAATCGGACAAGCCTGACCACTCCTACCGTATTCCACGTCTTGCGGCTGATCTGCGGGATCTGCTCGACACTCTGAAGCTGGAGGATGTGACGGTGCTGGGCTGGTCCATCGGCTGCCCGATCATCTGGTCTTATCTCGAGCTTTTCGGCCGGGCGCGCCTGCGCGATGCGATCTTCGTGCAGCAGACGCCCAGGCAGTATTTCTCCTCCGAGTGGAAATACGGTCATGCCGCCTGTTACGATCAGGCCGGGCTTGCCGAAACCATCCAGAAGCTCACGCTCACGCCCGAGGCGTTCGATGAGCAGAATCTCACCGACTGCCTTGCGACCGAGCTCTCTGCCGATGAGCGCACCATGCTCCTGGCTGAAATGGGCAAAAGCCCGGCCCATGCGCGGGCTGCCATGATGGCGGATCATACGGTGCATGACTGGCGCGATGTTTTGCCTCATTTCGACCTGCCCGCCCTGATGATGATCGCCGAAAAAGATGCGGTGCTCGTGCCGGAAGGGCCGTCATGGGTGGCCGATCATATGCCAAATTGCCGTTCACTGCGTTTTGAACACAGCTCCCACATGCTGTTTCTGGACGAGACGGATAAATTCAACCGGACGGTTCTGGAGTTTCTGGCACGATGATCGGCTTTCCGTTCCGTTTCGGCGTTAATCAGTTCACGACCCAGCCCTGGTCGTTCGAAGAGGATGTGACGCGTTATGCGGCGCTTGGCGTCGACGCGATCGAAATCTGCGAGGTCAAGCTCGATCCGGCGCGCGCAGACGAGCAGATGCGCGCAGTCAGGGCAGCCGGGCTGGAAATCAGCGCCGTGCAGCCTGCAATTCGCACGTTTTTCGGCAGCAAGATGGCGCCACAACCCGAAGGGTGGAAGCACGTGTGGCAGCCTTTGCTCAGAGTCTGAAAACCCTCGCGCCTCATGCCGAAGGCGCGGCTTTCGTCATGAATACGGGTGCGCCTCCCGATGGCAATATGCAGCAATGTCTAGACGAAACGGTGCATCATCTGCGCCGTCTCGCACCCCTCGCGGCCGATCTCGGCGTGAAGATCGCCGTCGAACCGCTCAACCCGACATCGATCAATGTCGAGACCGCGATATGGACCATTGATCAGGCGCTCGATCTGATCGACGCGGTAGGGCATGATTCCTGCGGCTTGTGCCTCGACTACTGGAATATCTGGCAGCAGCCCGATTGCGCCGGGGCCATTCGTCGCGCGGCGGGGCGTATTGCTGTGTTGCAGGCCAGCGACTGGCGCACGCCCTGCTCGGGTATGGACCGTCTGGTGCCCGGATCGGGCTGTATCCCGCTTGGCACCCTGCTTCATGCGACTGCGGAAGCAGGTTTCAACGGAGTCTGCACGCTGGAAATCTTCTCGTCCGGAGTCTCCGACAGCTTTATGAGGGGGATCTGAACGAGGTGATTACGCAAGGCCGTGAAGGGCTGCACCGTGCCTGGTCGTTGGTTGAGGCCCGTCGACAGGCCTGAGTTCTCGCTGCATCATCTCTGAGTGCTGGACGATTTTGCGGTCCGGCTGAAAAATTGCCCGCAAACAGTCCCTTAATCAGGCCGACAGTGCCAGCCCCTCTTGTGTCACAGCGGCGATATTTCCGTGTCATTATTGCCGAGGCGGCAGGCTGGTCGAGGCGCTGGCGCCGCGCAGCACCGCCGTCTCGCGACGAAACTCAACTCGAAATGATCGCTTTCAGTTCAGTGGCTACTGCACTGCTGCGCTCGAGCTGAGGCATATGTCCGGTTTGCGGGTAAATCGTGACCCTCGCGTTGTGCTCTGCATTTCTGGCTTGGCTCGCCGGCAGAATTTCGTCATTTTCGCCCCAGAGAATGGTCGTCTTGCCCGCAAACTGTCCCAACGGCGCGATGAGCGAGATTTTCTGGTGGCCACCCTCGAAACTGGTTGCCGCCAGGGTCTTGAGTCCGTCCAGCGCGCCGTCAAGCCGTTTGAACCTGATCATCTCTTCCACCATCTGGCGCGAGATCAGGGCCTTGTCATGCACCAGCAGAGAAAGCGCAGGTTGCAATGTCTTGCGCGTAGTGGCGCTCAATACCCCGTCGATGAACGCGGCATTGATACTCTCCCCGATCCCGGCCGGTGCGATCAGGGTCAGGCTTTCAACGGCCTCAGGGGCGAGCGCCGCCAACTCTATCGCGACGGCACCGCCGAGAGAATGACCGACGACATGCGCTTTTCGATCGACAACGCTCGAAGCAGTGCCCGCGTAACCTCAGCCAGATACGTCACCGTGCCGTCGCCAACCGATTTGCTTGATTCTCCATGGCCAGGAAGATCGAATGCGACGACCCTCGTCACTGCGGCCAGAGCGGGCTGGACCAGCATCCAGTTATCGAGTGATCCAGCAAAGCCATGGATCAGGATCACCGGCAATCTACCCGGCTGAGCAGCGCCGCTATCCTGCACGCGAAGCCGAAGCGGGCCGAGCGTGATGACGCTGTTGGCGGGCGTTGTCTTCTCTTCGTCATCGCTTGCCGTTTCGGGCGACTGCGCTTCGAACCCCGCGATGAAAGTATCGATTTCGGCATCGGACACAGAGGGCGCCGCCACGACGCCGATCAGGGCGCCGACCGAGAGGGTTTCGCCCTGTGAAGCGAGCTGACGGCGCAAAACACCTGAGACGGGGCTTTCATAGACATTGGTGATTTTGGTGGTTTCTATTTCTACCAGTTCCTGACCTGAGGTGATGCTGTCTCCGATCGCTGCCAGCCAGCCGACGACGATACCTTCTGTCATGGCCAGGCCGAATTTGGGCATGGTGATGGGGGCAATGCGCTCTGCCATTGCTCAGGCCTCCTGTTTCGCGTCGTAGGTCATGACCGAGCGTACCGCTGCCGAAATTTTTTCTGCGTCGGGCATGTAGTGTTTTTCGAGAGTGGCAGAAAAGGGAACCGGCGTGTGGGGCGGCGTCACGCGCCGTATTGGGGCTCTGAGCGTATCGAAACCCTCTTCCGCCACGAGGGCCGCTATATCGGCGGCCATATTGCAGCGCGGGCTCGATTCATCGACGATCACCAGACGTCCCGTTTCCGCCACGCAGTCGAGAATGGTGCCTGTATCGAGAGGCGACGTCGTGCGCGGGTCGATTACAGTGCAGGAGATGCCCTGTTTCTGCAGGCGATCGGCCGCCTGATTGGCGAAACCCACCATGCGACCGAAGGCCACGATGGTCGCGTCCTGTCCTTCGCGTGTCAGATTGGCCTCACCGAAGGGGATGGTATAGGCCTCGTCTGGCACGTCCTCTTCCTCATCGTATATCAGCTTGTTTTCGAGAAAGATGACCGGGTCGTCGTCGCGTATGGCTTCGATCAGCAATCCCTTGGCTTCATAGGCCGAAGAGGGAATAACGACCTTGAGCCCCGGTATATGCGTGAAGATCGGATACAGCGCCTGGCTGTGCTGGGCTGCTGCCGAGAGGCCCGCGCCATACATGGCGCGTATGACCAGCGGCGTCCGCGCCTTGCCGCCGAACATGTAGCGGAACTTGGCCGCCTGATTCATGATCTGGTCGAGACAGCACCCGACAAAATCGACGAACATCAGTTCGGCAACAGGACGCAGCCCCGTTGCCGCAGCCCCCGCAGCGGCGCCGATATAGGAGGCTTCCGTAATGGGCGTATCGAGCACACGGTCGGGGCCGAATTCGGTGTAAAGACCCTTGGTGACACCCAGCACACCGCCCCAGGCGTCGTCGACGCCTGACGTACCGCCCTTGCCGCCTGCAACATCCTCACCCATCAGAATGACGCGTTCGTCGCGGCGCATTTCCTGGCGAAGCGCCTCGTTGATGGCTTGTCTGAAGCTTTTTCTGGACATGATATCCCCCTTTACCTGACAGGGTCAGGCTCAGTAGCTGACATAGACATTATCGAGCAGAGCGGCGGCTTCCGGCACGGGGGCGGCCTTGGCCTTGCTGACGGCCTGTTCGATCTCCGCACGCACGGCGCTGTCGATGACGTCGAGTTCCGAAGTCTCGATCGTGCTTATGGCGGTTACCTGCTCGCGAAAGCGCTTCAGGCAGTCCTTCTCGGCGCGTAGTTGCGTGACATCCTCCGCCCGTCGATAACTTGCGGCATCGCCCTCGAAATGCCCGTACCAGCGCGCCAGATGGACATGCATCATGACAGGGCCCTTGCCCGAGCGCGCATGGGCGATGGCCTCTCCCGCTGCCTGATGCACGGCGAAGAAATCAGACCCGTCGCATTCGATATAGGGCATGCCGAACCCTTCGGCCCGGGCGCGCTGCGAACCGGCGCAGGCATAGGAGGAAGCTGTCGCTTCGCCATAGCCGTTATCTTCGAGCACGAAGACCGCCGGAAGAGACCAGACGGTCGCGAGGTTAAGGCTTTCGAGCGTCGTACCTTCATTCGAGGCCCCGTCACCGTAAAAGGCGACGGCCACACCGCCATCTTTCAGCAGCTTGTGCGACAGGGCAGCCCCGCAGATCAGCGGCGGTCCGCCCCCGACAATTCCGTTAGCGCCAAGCATACCCAGAGACAGATCGGCGATATGCATCGACCCGCCCTTGCCCTCGCACACACCGGTTTTCTTGCCGTAGATCTCGGCCATCATCCCTTCGACGGCCACGCCCTTGGCAATGCAGTGGCCATGACCGCGATGGGTGCTGGCAATCGTGTCCGTCTCGCTAAGATGCGCGCATATGCCCACCGCAGAGGCTTCTTCGCCGCAATAGAGGTGCACGAAGCCGGGAATTTCGCCGGTTGCGAATTCGACATGCAATCGCTCTTCGAAATCGCGAATGGTGCGCATCGCCCGATAGGAATGCAGAAGGACGTCACGGGAAATCTGCATGAGACACTCTCCCCTTGGCGCGCAGGATGCAGCGCCAGCTTCTGTGAGTCGGGAAACGAGGCGATCCCGATCGGGGGATGCCTGTTCCGATCGGGACAGGGTCATCATGGGCAGAGCGGATTGAGAACATTTAAACGTTATCAATAACAGTTAAGTGTTATCATCGAGTCAGAACTGTCGCAGAATTGCGCCAGTCAGGCAGGGGTCATGGGCAACAGCCAGGGGGAGCGGCCGGGTCTGATCTGGAGAAAGCGTCATGGTCCATGCAGTCATTCGTCGCGATATGCCGGTGTCTCTGCCCGCCATGCTGAGGGAGTCCTGGGCACGGTGCAGCCGTAACGGGGGGCTTGCGTCACGGAGCGCCAGTTTGAATGACAGGCTTTGCGCTGCCGAGTTGCGTCAGGCCCGCGTGACCATGGGGGTCGCCATGCGTGCGGCCAGTATCGAACTGGATCATCTCGCCCGTCTGGTCGTGCCTCTGGGATATGTCGCTCTTCTGTCCGATCCGCACGGTGTGGTCGTGGCCCATCGTGGCAGCGAGGCGGGTGAGGCGCGTACGAGAAGATGGAATCTGCGCTCGGGCGCCATCTGGACAGAGGCATCAGCCGGCACGAATGGCTTGGGGACCTGCCTGGTCGAGGGAAAGGCAGTCACTATCAGCGGGGGCGAGCATTGGTGCCATGCCCTTCATCGCCTGACCTGCACGGCAATGCCATTTTTCGATGCCGAGGGCCAGATCGCGGGCGCGCTGAATGTGAGCCTGTTTGCCAGCGATCCGAAAGATTCCGGCATCATGGAAGCCCTGCTGCTGAACGCAGCCCGCGCTATCGAATGTCGGCTGTTTCAGAACAGGTTCGGTAGGGGGCGCGTTCTGCTGCTTGAGGGCGGCGAGGGGCCGTCCCAGCCTCTGGTCGCGCTCGACGAAACAGGTCGGATCATAGGTGCCAGCCGTTCGGCCAGAGACCGAGCGCTACCGAGCGTTCAGACTCCGGAAGGGGCCCAGTTCTGGCCGGGCCCGCTGATCGGTGATGAGCCTCTCGCCCCGATTTTCGTAAGGCAGAATTGCGTACCATCGAAGACGCTCTGTCTCTCACCCAGGGCAAGATCGCCCCGGCAGCCCGCATCCTTGGGATCAGCCGCTCGACCCTGCATCGCAAGATCAAGACGCTCGGAATCGAAAACGGCTGAACGCCTTGCGGCAGGCTTATCCGTTGATGATGGTGCCGCCATTCACGTGCAGGGTCTGCCCGGTCACGAAAGACCCGTCTTCGCTGGCCAGATAGACATAGGCCGGGCCGAGTTCGGCAGGGTCGCCACAACGGTCCATCGGCACGGAATTGGCGAGTTCCGAAACCTGCTCGGGGTCGATCGGCCCCCAGCTGGCAGGTTGCAGAGGCGTCCAGACCGGGCCCGGAGCCACCGCGTTTACCCTGATGCCTTTCGAGACGAGTTCGAGCGCCAGAGCACGGGTGAAGCCCATCTCGGCGGCTTTCGTAGTCGAGTAGGCCAAAAGCCCCGCACTGCCCCGGTAAGCGTTGATCGACGAGGTGTTGACGATGGCGCTTCCCTTGCCGAGATGCGCGAGTGCGGCGCGGGTAAGGAAGAAATAGCCGTTGATATTCGTGTCCATATGACGCTGCCATTCGTCATCGGTAATGGTCGCGCTATCCTGATTGACCACCTGCCAGCCTGCGTTATTGACCAGAATATTAAGGCCGCCGAATGCTTCGACGGTCTGGGCGACCGCGTCGTTGCAGAATGCGCTCGATCTTATGTCTCCGGCAATGGCGAGCGCCTTTCGGCCTTCTTTTTCGATCAGGCGCACGGTCTCCTGCGCGTCTTCGTGTTCCTCGAGATAGAGAATGGCGACATCGGCCCCTTCGCGCGCGAAATGCAATGCCGCCGCCCTGCCGATACCGCTATCGGCGCCGGAGATGAGCGCCTTGCGTCCGTCAAGCTTGCCGCTCCCGCGATAGGTTTCGCGAATATGAATGGCGGCGGGGCGCATAGGCGCTTCCGTGCCTGGCTGGTGAGATTGCGACTGGGGGGGAATCTGGTCGGGCATAGGGTGGCTCCTGCTCTGCTCCTCGATAGGGGCAGTTTTTCACGGATATGTGAGAAAGCCGATCCAGCCGCGGATGTTCCTGTTTCGCGTTGCGCTCAAGGTTTTGTGAACGGATTTCGACCGAGCAAGAACGCGTATGCGAGCGTCATCGGAACAGTGTCTGTCGGGTCTTTCGCACGCTCCGAGCCCCTTGCTTAGCCGTTTCCGGCAGCTTGCCTTGTCGGAACGGGGCGGGGCTGTTTAAGGCGCGCACGGCGCCGGGCGCGTCTTTTACGCTCCCAGATCAGAACCCCGGTGATCGACAGCAGGGCGGTTACCAACCCGCTCGCGCAGACGAGTATGCGGCCGGTCAATCCGGCAAGCCGCCCGCTATGGAACGGGTCCTGCAATTGTAGAATGAGATCGCCCAGCTTGCCCTCGGGCGGCACGTTGGCCTGCACTGTGGCACCCGTATCGAGGGCGATGGTGATGAGCGGGCTGCCAAAGCCGGCAGGGATCTGCCCCGTATCGCTGAAAAGATAGAAAAGCGCCCGCTCCGGTGCATGGGTCAGCATCATGGCGGCGGGGCGCGCCTTCCAGTTCCGGTTTTCTGCGTTTTGACTTGCGAGGGCCTCGGCCTCATCAAGCGTCGGTGCATGTGGACCGCGCGGAAGGGGGATTTCGGGCGCTATCGGTGCAACCGGGAAAAGCGTGCGCACAACGGGCTGAAAAACCTGTGGCCCCAGAGCCAGCGCGACACCGCTTATTGCCATGCCGAGCAGCAGGACCCAGAGCCAAAGGCCGAAGGCGCGATGCAGGTCGAAAAACAGGCGCAGGGCATTTTTGGGATGGGCAATCTGCCAGGCCGGTTTCCAGCCGCGCCAGAACCCCCTGCGCCAGGGCGGTGTCACCGGGGGCAGGGTCAGCAGCAGGCCGTTGACGCAATCGAGTGTCCAGATCAATGCGGTGATACCGACGATCCACAGACCTGTCGTGCCAGCCGCGAGCGAGTAATGCAGCCGATAGATAAAAGGCAGCAGGACCCGCCGGTTGAGGCAACACCCCTCGGCCACGCGCGCCCCCAGCTCATGCGCATCGCCGGGGTCGAGAAAAATCTCGTCGGGTCTCGATTTGCCTGACCGCGTTAGAGCCGGCGTGAGATAGGCGTGAAGCGTGCCACCGGGGGCGGGGCGGTATTCAAGCGCGATCAGGGCTGATCGGGATGCTTCTTTGCGATGGCGGCGACCAGTGCCGAAAGCGGCAGATGCCTGTCTTGGCTCTGGGTGGTCCAGAGATCGGGGTTGAGCATCCGGTCGAGTTCGGTGCGAAACACGCTGATACTGCCGGTGAGGCCGATCACCACCAGAAGCGGCGCCAGAACGAGCCCGACATAGCGATGCAGGGCCACCATCGCGCTGCGTGACCGGCGCAGCGGCCAGAAAGGGCTCTCACCCTTGCCTCTTGTCTTTGGGCGCGGCACGGCGCGATCTGATCTGCTGAGGATTGGCGCACTCCATTGCCACAAGCCTGTGCTCCGACCCCACGGGATCGGCACAGGCTCTAGAGACCGCGCAACTGAGAGTCAATCGCAACGTTGGGATAAGGCAATGGCAGCGGCGTGACTACCGGAGGCATTCGCACGCGTGACTCGATGATATCAGACGTCTGAAAACAGAAACCCCGCCAGAGAGGCGGGGTTCTATCGGTCTTTCCACAGGCGCGAGGCGCCTTGCGGGATCGCTGAAGCGACGTATCAGACGTCGAAGCCGTTGGGCAGCAGTACCAGATCGCGCACGACCGTGCCCTTGCGACGCGTGAGCATGAAGATCAGCGCCTCTGCCACGTCGGAGGGCTGCATCATGCCGCCACCTTCGAGAGCGGCCTTGCGGCGCTCGGGGTCCCAGTCATTGATGAGCGGCGTGACGACCGGGCCGGGCTGAATGGCGCTGACGCGCACGCCGTGCGGAGCAAGCTGGCGGCGGCAGGTATGGGTAAAGGCCTGAATGGCGTATTTCGAACCGGTATAGATCGGTTCTGCGACGATCGGCACGACGCCTGCGACCGAGCTGGTGATGACGATATCGCCGCTGCCCTGCGCGATCATGGGCACCATGGCGCAGCGCGCCGAGTGGAAAGCCGCGTTGATGTTGAGGTTGAGCATGCGGTCCCACACATCCGGGTCGCCTTCCCAGGCATTGCCACCGACATACGAGCCCGCATTGGCGAACATGATGTCGAGACGGCCCTGCTCGGCCAGAACCGTGTCCACGGCCTGCTGGATGCTGGCATGGCGGAAGAGATCGACCTCGACGCCGTGCAGCTTGTCGCCCAGCTCGGCGCGCGCCTTGTCCATGGCGGCCTTGTCACGGTCGAGAATATACACCACAGCGCCATTGGCGATGAGGTGACGGACGCATTCCAGACCGATGCCGGAAGCTCCGCCCGTTACGGCGGCGATCTTGTCCTGAAGCGGAAGCGACATGCTTGCATACCTTCTTGTGCATCGGTGCCACCCACAAGGAGGGCACCGGAGGCCCGACATTCAGGTCGCGCCTCACTATACGGGTAGTCTCGCATGTCCGTTTGGAGGTTCTAAATAACGATGTTGTCAATAAGGCGCACAGATTCGAGAGCAGCGGCCACCAGTAATCGCAGCGCACCATTGTCATATTTTGTCGCGAATACAGTCTTCACCGAAGTCAGGCTCTCCGCCTCGCAACAGGCTAGATAGTCGATCGGGCCGAACCCGGCGGCGATGAGTGACTTCATACCGTTATCGAGGGCTTCTGCGATTGGCTGGCCCTGTCTGATGGTAGTCGCGATTTCCTGCAAAATGGCATGAAGGCAGGGGCGTTTTTTCTGGCTTTAGGCGAGAGACGCCTGTTGCGAGAGGACAGGGCCAGTCCATCTGCCTCGCGCAGGGTCGGGCATGCCACGATTTCGATCGGCAGGTTGAGGTCCTGCACGAAGCGCCGGACGATCTGCAATTGCTGCCAGTCTTTTTCCCCGAAAAATGCATAATCGGCTTCGGAAAGGGAGAAGAGCTTGGTGACGACTGTCGCCATGCCGTCGAAATGGCCGGGCCTGTGCGCGCCTTCGAGCGTTTCGGCCATGGCGCTGACCTTGACCGTGCTGCTGAACCCTTCGGGGTACATGGCCTCGGCGGTAGGGATGAAAATGGCGTCCACATCGCAGAAGGGCGATATCTTCCGCCTCGGTGCGCGGATAGGTGGCGAGGTCGGTCGGGTTGTTGAACTGGGTCGGATTGACGAAAATCGAGACGATCACGCGCTGCGTCCGGGCGCGCGCCTGTGTCACCAGGCTGAGATGGCCTCATGAAGGCGCCCATGGTCGGGACGAGGCCGATCGTTTCGCCTGCCTGCTTCCATTGCCTGACGGTTCGTTTCAGAGCCGCGATATCGCGGATGATCATGTCCGGTCTCCGAAACTATGCTCGGGGCCGGGAAATACCCGGCTGCGGACTTCCTGTGCGTAGGCCGCAAGAGCTTGTTCGGCCTGTTTGGCGAGCGTCGCGTAGCGTTTGACGAATTTCGGTTTGAAATCCGCAAAAAGCCCGAGCATGTCGTCGATCACCAGAATCTGCCCGTCGCATTCCGGCCCGGCGCCGATGCCGATCGTGGGTATGGTCAGGCGGTTCGTGATATCGGCCCCGAGGCTGCGCGGCAGTTTTTCCAGGACGATGGCAAAGGCGCCTGCCTCTTCAACAGCAAGTGCATCGTCGATCACGCGTTGTGCGTCCTTATTGCGGCCCTGAACCTTGTAGCCACCGAGCACATTTACTGCCTGCGGCGTCAGACCGATATGGCCCATCACGGGCACGCCGCGCGCCACGAGAAAGGCGATGGTCTCTTTCATATGCACGCCGCCTTCGAGCTTGACGGCAGAAGCGCCGGTTTCCGCCAGCAGGCGCGACGCATTGCGAAAAGCCTGCGCGGGGCTTTCTTCATAACTGCCGAAGGGCATATCCACCACGCAAAGCGCCCGGCTCACGCCGCGCATCACCGCCTTGCCGTGCAGGATCATCATCTCCATCGTCACGCCCAGTGTCGAAGGCAAACCGTGCAGCACCATGCCGACACTGTCTCCCACCAGAACGACATCGCAGGCTGCATCGGCGAGCTTCGCAATCGGGGTGGTATAGGCGGTCAGACAGACGACAGGCTCCTTGCCTTTGCGGTCCCGTATGGCCAGAGGTGTCAGGGTCTGGATGGGGGTTGATGCGCTCATGAAGGCCCTCTCAAATCTTGCTGCCTGCCGCGTGATCGCAGAGCCGGGCGTCTGCGCCAAGGCGCCAACTTATCGGAAAAACCGGCCATCACGATGCAGTCAGTCACAGGTCGCGTTCTTCTCTCTCCCTTTCAAAGGGTGTCAAGATGCGGCGAACGGGATAGAGTGCCGTCACAATCGACCTGAAGATGGAACAGATCATGGTTTCCGAAAGCGCAGCGCTGCAATTTACCATCGAGCCCACGAGCAATCCGACCCCTGCGGATCACCGTGCAGAGCTGATCGCTAACCCCGCTTTCGGCCGCGTGTTTACCGATCACATGGCTATCGTGAAATACAGCGAAGGCCGCGGCTGGCATGATGCGAAAATCACCGCCCGCAAGCCGATCTCGCTCGATCCGGCCGCTTCCGTTCTGCATTATGCGCAGGAGATTTTCGAGGGTATGAAGGCCTATCGCACCGAAAGCGGTGGTATCGCGGCTTTCCGTCCTGAAGAGAACGCCAGGCGTTTTCGCGCTTCTGCCGAGCGTATGGCCATGGCCGATCTGCCGCAGGAAATCTTCATGCAGGCTGTCGACGAACTGGTGAAGATCGACCGCGACTGGGTGCCCGAAGGCGAGGGCAAGAGCCTCTATCTGCGTCCGTTTATGATTGCGACCGAAGTTTTCCTCGGTGTGAAGCCCGCTTCCGAATATCTGTTCATGGTTATCGCCTGCCCCGTCGGTGCCTATTTCGGCTCGGGCTGCGTGTCGGTCTGGGTGTCTGAAGACTATACCCGTGCCGCCCCCGGTGGCACGGGTGCCGCCAAATGCGGCGGCAATTACGCGGCAAGCCTCGTGGCCCAGCGTGATTCCAAGACCCATGGCTGCGATCAGGTGTTGTTCCTCGACAGTCGCGAGCAGCGCTTCGTCGAGGAAATGGGCGGCATGAATGTCATGTTCCTGCGTGACGACAACACGCTGGTTACGCCGCCTCTGACCGGCACCATTCTGCCCGGCATCACGCGGGACGCCATCCTGCAGCTTGCAAAGGATCGCGGTCTGAAAATCGAGCAGACCCCGCTCGAGATTGACGAGATTTTCGCGGGTGCCGCTTCAGGCCGCTACAAGGAAGCCTTTGCCTGCGGGACGGCTGCTGTGATCAGCCCCATCGGCTCGCTGCGTCGCACGGGTGGCGAGGCAGTCTTTGGCGATGGCAAGAACCCGGGAGAAGTGTCGCTCGGCCTCAAGAAGGCGCTGACTGAAATACAGGCGGGCAAGACAAATGATGCCCATGGATGGATTCACTCGATCGTCTGATCTGGCGATCCGGTTGTCCATTTAGGGAGAGCGAAACCCTCCCGCGGCTTCGCCAACGGGCTTGAACTCTCCTCGAAGCCCGTTTGGCAGGCAATGGTCTCGGCGGGGCTTAGCCTCGCGTCCACTCTCGCTATCAGTAATTTTCGTCGATTGCTTCTGGGGGCGGGCTGTGGCGTTCAGAAGTCATCGTTCGGCTCATGGCGGCTACTTCCTCATCTTTGGAGGCAGGCTGTGGGCTGAAGCCAGGATGCTCGCTGCGGCGTTCAAGCAGGACGCTTTCCAACGCTGACGGGTCGGCGGCTTCAGCCTGACGGAAAAGCTGCTCGGCTTTTTCCTGATCGCCTTCTTCTTCCGCGCGGAGTGCTGCTTCTGCCAGGGCGCGGGCGCTCTGGTGTTTGTTGTCTTCACCGTCGAAAAGGGGTGTGTCGAACTGGTCGTTGGCCATGATGCGTCTCCTTCTTGCCGGTTAAAACAGCGGCGGCAGGGCGTGGTTCGTTTTTCTGGACCTGCCTGCTCCCATACTTTATGAGCGGGGTTCTCTTAGTCCCGACTTGAATGGATGTTATGGAAGCGGTCGGTCCCGCGGTGCAGAGGGCTCAATGGCAGGGCAGGCGCGATGCGCTCGTCACAGCAATACGGGGCGCGCATGAGACTTGCGCTCCCCTGATCATGGGCATCGTCAATGCCACCCCTGACTCATTTTCCGACGGGGGGCGGCATGACGCGCCCGATCAGGCTACCGCCCACGCACGCCGTCTTGTGGCCGAAGGCGCGGCCCTGATCGATATCGGGGGGGAATCGACGCGGCCCGGCGCTGACTTCGTTCCAGCCTCCGAGGAAATTGCTCGCACGCGTCCGGTCATTCTCGCTCTGGCTGATCGCCCCGCTTTTCTCTCGATCGATACCTATAAAGCGAGTGTCGCGCGCGAGGCCGTCCGAGCAGGGGCTGTCATGATCAACGATGTCTGGGGAATGCGGCGTGACCCTGCCATGGCCTCGGTCATGGCCGAAACCGGCGCCGTGGCCG
Organism: Asaia platycodi JCM 25414; assembly: GCF_000614545.1. Taxonomy (GTDB): domain Bacteria; phylum Pseudomonadota; class Alphaproteobacteria; order Acetobacterales; family Acetobacteraceae; genus Asaia; species Asaia platycodi. The sequence continues at coordinate 111,726 of NZ_BAKW01000002.1, forward strand.
TGCTGATGCATAATCGCGAGACGGTTGATCCGGGCCTCGATCTGCATGATGAATTCCGGCGCTGTTTCGATGCGATCATGGCTCAGGCCGAGCGCGCAGGTATCCGGCGCGAGCATATCGTGCTCGATCCCGGCGTGGGCTTCGGCAAGACAGACCCGCAAAATTTAGAAAGCATCAGGCTGATCAGCGCTTTGCGGGCAGAATATGGCGTGCCAGTGCTGCTCGGGTTGTCGCGCAAATCGCTGTTTGGACGTCTGCTCAATAGGGCAGTGGATGAGCGTCTGGCCGGAACGCTGGCTGCCAATCTCTGCGGCATGTCACAGGGGGCCTCCATTTTGCGCGTTCATGACGTGGCGCCCCATGTCGATGCTGTGCGGATCGCCACGCTGTTCGGTACGCCAACCCCGAAAAAAGAGAGGCCCATGCCGTCATGACCCAGTCGATTATCCGTCTCGACGGGATTCATGTTTTCGGTCGGCACGGCGTGCTGCCGGAGGAAACGCAGCTCGGGCAGAAATTCCTGATCGATCTGGTGGTCACGGTCGACACTGCACTTGCCACGAGAGACGACGATTATCGTTTTGCGGTCTGTTACGCGGCGCTCTGCGAAAGGGTGGTGGCGCTGGCCGCAGGCGAACCGGTGCGTCTGATCGAGACGCTCGCCGATCGCATCGCGCAGGATCTTCTGGCGCATTTTCCAACAATTGCGCGGCTGACGGTTCGTGTCAGCAAACCCGGCGCACCCATTGCCCATCCTTTCGGCATGGTCAGCGTCGAGACGACGAAGGAGCGCCGCCTGCCGGTCGGGTTCTCGCTCGGCTGCAATATGGGCGATCGCAAAAGCGCTCTGGATCTTGCCGTCACCTGGCTCGGCCTGACGCCGGGGCTCGAAATCGACGCTGTTTCGAGCTTTTACCGAACGGCTCCGTGGGGCGGGGTAGAACAGCCTGATTTCTATAATCTCTGCGTCACCGGGCATACCAGTCTCGATGCGATGGCGCTCTTGCGCGTATGCAAGGAGATCGAGACCCGGCTCGGCCGCGTGCCGTCCGTGCGCTGGGGGCAGAGAGCAATGGATGTCGATCTGCTTTATCTGGGCACGCATGAAATGAATAATGCTGTGCTCACCTTGCCGCATCCCGGCATCGCGCAGCGGGCTTTTGTGCTCGTTCCCCTTGCAGAAATCGCGCCCGAACAGAAAATCAGTGGACTTTCCGTTTCGGACATGTTGGACAGGCTCCCCCGCGAGGCTGATGACGTTGTCCCCTGCGCGAAAGACCCGTCTTGCATTGCCGAGGACCAGAAATGACCAAACCGACTGCCGATCTCGTGGCGCTGGATGCCGCCCGCCACAAGGGGCAGGGTGGAGAGCGCCCCATCGCACCGATCGCTAGACCCGAAGATGCCGAAGCGCGCATCGCCGGTGCAGTGCGTGAGATCCTTCAGGCTCTGGGTGAGGACCCCGACCGTGAAGGATTGTTCGAGACGCCGGGCCGCGTGGCGCGCATGTATCTTGACGTGCTGGGCGGTCTGCATGAAGACCCGCGCGAGCATCTGCACAAGCAGTTTCTGGCCGATCAGCATGAAGGTGCCGTGATCGTCCGCGATATCGGGTTTCATTCGATGTGCGAGCATCATCTGCTGCCGTTTTTCGGCAAGGCGCATGTGGCCTATCTGCCCGAGGGCGGCCGTCTGACCGGGCTGAGCAAGATCGCGCGCACCGTGAACGTGCTGGCGCGTCGTCCGCAGCTTCAGGAACGTCTGACGGATCAGATTGCCGCCTCCATCATCGAGGTGCTTGAACCCAAGGCCGTCATGGTTCTGGTCGAGGCGGAGCATATGTGCATGGCCATGCGCGGCATCCGCAATGTCGGCAGCCGAACGGTGACGACAGTTGTGCGTGGCACCTGGCAGCGTGATGCTGCGTTACGTGCCGAGATCATGTCTTTGCTCAAGGGCTGAGCCTCACGCCGCTGTGGCTTGACGCGCCTGCCCCGATCTCTTTCATGATGGACAGGAAAGAGGGAATATGAAAACGCGTCTGGCCCTTTATGCCCTGATGACATCGGTGGCATTTGCAGTTTCTTCCCCCGCGCCGTCGCGGCGAGTGAGAGTATTCCCGCCCCTGAAAGGAGGACAGTGTCGATCAGGGCTATGCGCCCTCGGGCAATGTCGAGATCATTGGGCGCTTTCACGAAGCACAGCCCTCGGGCATTGCCATTCTCTCCGATCATCGGCTGGTGCTGGGGTTTCCACGCAGTCTGCATGATCATGACGGGCCGAGGCTTGCCTTGTTCGACCACGGCAAACTGACGCCGTTTCCAGATGAGGAGAGCCAGGGGCGTTTCGTATCGCCGCTGGGTATGACGGTCGACGCAAGCGGACAGCTCTGGGTGCTCGATGAAGGCATTCTCGCTGACAAGGGCACGGTGCCGGGCGCAGCAAGACTGATTCATATCGACCCCGCCTCTGCGCGCATTATCGAGGAAATTCCTCTCGCGGCTCCTGCGCTGCGTTCTGACAGTCATCCGAATGATCTGCGTATCGACCTGACCCATGGAGATCGGGGTACGGCCTTTATCACCGATTCCTCCCTGACCGTGCATCCTGCGCTTATCGCGGTCGATATTGCCTCCGGCACGCAGCGTCGTCTTCTGGCCGATACCGAGCCGGTGATGCCGCGGCACGGCTTTCTGGCTGTGCTTGATGGCAAGGCGTCGCGCTATGACCCGGAGCACCCGACCATGGCGCAGGCCGGGGCGAATGGTATCGGGTTGAGTGCCGATCAGCAGACGCTGTTCTGGCAGCCTCTGACCAGCCGTGAACTCTACTCGGCGCCTACCGCCGTGCTGGCCGACCCCAAGGCGAGCGAGACCGAAATCGAGTTCAGCGTGAAGGATGAAGCGAGGCCGGTATGGGCGATGGCATGGCTACCGCGCCCGATGGACGTCTGTTCCTGACCGATATCGAGCGTCATGGCGTTCTGGCCCGTGCGCCCGATGGCCGGATCTCGGTCATTGCCCATGACCCGCGGCTGATTGCGCCGGATGGCTTGGTCTACAGCGATAACACGCTCTACGCCACGATCGGCCAATGGTCGCGCCAGCCAGCCTTTCATGGCGGGGTGAACAAGGAGCAGGGGCCCTGGCTTCTGGTCAAGATCGCCTTGCCTGCAGCGCCAGCACCCTGAAGCTGGTTGAAGGCTTCAGGTATCGGCGTTGAGTGAGAGCGACGCCGCCACCACACGGCTGTCCTGAATCAGGGTCGAAATCAGTGCTTCCAGTGAGCCCGGCCCGTTCGATGAGACCATGAGGCTGACATTGATGGCTGCCTGCTCGTCTTCCTCTTCACTCAGAGACAGCTTGCCGATCGTATAATCGGCCTCTTCCAGCTGTTCCTTGAGCAGGGCGGTCATTTCCTGCACCGATTGGCGACAGGTTACGATGCGCAACGCATAACCGGCCTCCATCGATTTCGCCTGAAGCGGAATGCGGTCTATGGCCCGCACGATGGGGCGAAGCAGCGTGTTGCCTGCGATGATGAAAAAGGTGAGCAGAAACCCTTCGGCCAGCATGTCGCTGCCGACACAGGCACCAACGGCCGCAGAGCACCAGAGCGTTGCGGCTGTGTTCATGCCGCGTACCGTGGCGCCTTCCTTGATGATGGCGCCCGCTCCCAGAAAGCCGATACCTGACACCACATAGGCGATGACGCGCAGCGATTCGACATCGCCGGCGATGCGTTGGGCCAGATCGACGAAGGCCGCCCCGCCGAGGGCAACCAGAGCATTGGTGCGTACCCCCGCCGTGCGTTGTCGGTACTGTCTCTCAGCCCCGATCAGCGTGCCGAAAACAAAGGCGGCGAGCAGGCTGATGCTCGAATCCGTGAAGGAATGGAGGTCGAATGTTTCGATGAACCGCACGGGAGATCCAGTCTGTTGCAAGAGGGCTGGCCCGGCTTGTCTAATCGGTTTTGTTGTTTTCGCCCACCCGGCAGCCTTGACGTTCCGGTCCATGAAACGTCGGTCTGCAACATTAAATCACGTGAATGTGAGCCTTGGCCCGGTCCAGAGTGCCGCCCGACAGAGGGCGCAGCCCTTCGGAAAGCCAGAACGTGGGGAGAAACGACGATGATCGGGAAAGGCTCGGCCGTATCGGCGGCGCTGCTCGTGTGTCTGTCGGTTATGGGTTTGCACGGCGCCCATCAAGCCCATGCCGTGACGACGGCGCAGAGCCAGACGACCCAGCCCCCCTATGAGCCTCGTTCAGGCGGTGTGGCGCGGCGCAAGGCGAATCGGGGGCGTGCCGCTGTGCCAGCTGCGCCTGTGCCGGCTGCGTCCGTGCGGCCGCCCGTGTCCGAAGACTACTGGAGCGGCATCAAAACGCATATGACCATTGAGGGGGGGATTGCCGCCAATCCCTGGACGAAATCGGGCCGAAATTTTGGCCAGTTCTTTCTCGACCGCGCGAACACGGCCACCCTCAATCAGATTCTGGGCTCTGTCTCGCATGATATCGACGACATAGGCGGCGGCTACGGGATCGGCTTTACGGCAGAAGCCATGTACGGCTCCGATTCCCGCTTTGACGTCACGGTCGGTATGGGCGACAGGGCATTGAGCGGCATGTATCAATGGGCGCCGACACAGGCGCATGTCGATCTGCATACGCCCTGGATTTTCAGCCGGGGGATCGATTTTCAGATCGGTCAGTCTTACGGGCTGATGGGGTCGGAAGGCCCGGCCGCGCTGTCACGTCCGTTCTACAGTTATAATTACAGCTCCGATTTTATCGTGCCATTCCAGACGGTAGGCATTATTGCAACGGCGCATGTCGGCGCTCATGTCGATGGTTTAATCGGGATCGATGCAGGCAATTCCACCACTTTTGGGCAGAGCGGCAATAATAACCGGCCCAAAGGCTATCTCGGTGTCTCCTTCAGCCATTTGATGAATGGACGGCTCGACGGGCATCTGATCGGGCGGGCCGGACCGCAGGGTCATGACGGCGATCCCCGTATTTCTCCCGAAGGCTGGATCAGCGCCGGAATAGGCGATCAGGCTGTGCATCGCATGCAATATAATGCTGATCTTCTGCTCACCTATCATCTCAGCAAGGCGCTGGTTTTTACCTTTGCCAGCACCTGGCTGCATGATGAGATTCCGGATGACGAACTTTATGGCAGCACGGCCTATCTTGCCTGGTCGCTCAGTCCTTCGGTGCAGCTCAATCTGCGCGGTGAGGTATTTCGCGACAATACCGGCGTGATGATAGCCGCCTATCCGGGCACAACCGCTTTCGGCAAGCAGCTACGCAATCAACCTTATCCATTCTATGCCGCTCCTCCCACGACCTATGGCGATCTGACGCTTGGCCTGCATTACGAGCCCGAATTCGTAAACCGGCATCTGCCGCTTGGGCGTTTCGTGCTGCGGCCCGAGATCCGGGTCGATCACAGCCTGAACGGCACGAGACCGTTCAATCGCGAAGCGTCGGTGAGCGATCCTATCGTGCGGAATGGAGATTCGACCATGTTCTGGTTTTCCTGCGACATGGTCTGGACATTCTGACTGCCTGACGAAAAGCGGCCTGTTATCCCGGCACGGCAGCGGACCCTGCCAGCAATCCGCCATCGATCGAGAATTCGGAGCCGGTAATATAGGCCGCTTCGTCGGAGGCCAGCATCACGCAAATGGCGGCGACCTCATCGACCGTGCCGAAGCGTTTGAGAGGTGTGTCGCCCACGAAGGCCTTCATGCGTGTCTCGCGGTCTGGCCCGTCGCCGAGCATGGCTTCCCACATGGGCGTAAGAATGGCAGCTGGATGAACCGAGTTGCAGCGTATGGCCCAGCCCTTCTGGGCCGCGTAGAGCGCAACGCTCTTGGTGTGATTGCGTATGGCGGCTTTCGATGATGCATAGGCAGCCGCACCGGGTATGCCAACGAGCCCGGAGCGCGAAGAAATATTGATGATCGCCCCTGTGCCGCGCGCTTGCATGCCACGCAAGGCATAGCGACAGCCCAGAAACGTACCGTCCAGATTGGTGCGATGTACCGCGTGCCAGTCTGCGAGGGTCGCGTGTTCGGGGTCATGAGCTACAAGCCCATTCTCGAACCCGGTAATCCCGGCGTTATTGACGACGATATCAGGGCATGGGCAGAGCGTCGAGAGCCTCGCCCAATCGCTTTCGGAACGCACATCCAGCGAAAAGAAGCGGCAAGAGAGCGCGTCGGCTTCACGCTGGCCGTTTTCTGTGTCGATATCGGTCAGAACCACCGCGCAGCCTTCATTGCGAAAATGACGGGCAATGGCGAGCCCTATGCCCCGCGCAGCACCTGTGACGACAGCAAACTTGTTCGGAAGACGCGGCATGAAATTTCCAGGAAAAGTTTTGGCAGGCGGGTGAAATGATAAGGATCAACGTGCTTCTCGACGATGCATTTTTCTGCGAGGGGCAGGCGACAATATGAGGATGGAATGATCGGGCCAGAGCATTTTCTACCTGTGCACTTCAAGGAGTGTCACGCGCGTCTCATTCAGGCCGAGCCACAATTCTGTCTGGATGCAGCCGCCATGTTCAGGGCCGAGGATGATCCTCTAATTCAGTTCTGCCTCGGGCTGCGTGACTTGCCCGGCCGCTTGAGGCGCGGTCAGGAAGCACATCGCTTTTCGATGAACAGTTTTACCTCTCTCGGTCGTGAAGGAGAGAGGCGACTCTGGTTGGGCCTTATGGGGTCGTTCTGGCGATGGGATTATGGGCTGCTACCGCATGAAACAACGAAGGCTGAGTTCTGGAAGCAGGATGCAAATGCCTGCCGTCTTTTGCTTGTTTTCGAGACCGAAAGAATCGCCTCACATAAAACCAGACTTGTCACGCGCACTCTCGTGTCATGCCCGCAGCCGGAACTGCGACGTAAAATGACACCATACTGGTATGGGATACGGCCTGTAAGTGGGCTGATCCGACGTCGTATGCTTTCGGCGATCGAGAAAAAGGCGGTCGCGCTCCAAAACAGATCATTCACCTTCTGAGGCGTTCTTTCAGTCTTGGTGGAAAGCCTGTCGGAGAATGATCAGGGGAAAAGCTGCTCCTGACGGTTCAGATCTTTGCCTGAGCGTAAAGCGGCGCCGCGTCGCACATGCCTGGCCTGGGTCAGTCTGAAAAGCTCATCCGGCGGGGCGAGAGCAAGCTGTCGTTGCAGGATGTGCGCGGTCACATAGGCATCGGGGCCGGCCCTGTGAGCGGGGGCGGCAAGCCTGCGGTCGAGGTCGAGTTTGAGCCAGTAGCGAAGAATCTGGTTTGTGTGGCGTGGTGCATCCGGCCAAAGTTTCTGACCGATGCGCAAAGTGCACAGCCAGGGCAGCCCGCCGGTGATGGCATCGGTCAGAAAGTGACGCTCGAACGCGATGTGATGCGCGGCCAGCATGTCGGGGCGAGGTACGCGCTGAACGAGCGCACCAAGGGCGTCGGGTGTCGCATGGGGCAGATCGGCGGCAAAATCCCCTTCCATAAGGTGATGAACTGCCTGGGTTTCGGGCGTGAGCGGGGCAGAAGGCCGAAAAAGCTGGGTTCGAGGGGGTTCGATCTGCCAGTCGCCGTCGATCAGGACCATATCGACCGAACCGAACTCGATGACTTCAGAAGAGAGAGGATGATTTCCCGACGTTTCGAGATCAATAACACGCAGACGCATCGAGTCGAGGGGATCCTGTTCTTGAGCACAAGGGGAGTCTTGCTTTGCCCGTTTCTTGAATGACAGAGGTTTTTACAAGAAGAGAGCCCCGTTCAGGAAAATATCGAGCGAACTTTTTGAGAAATGCAACGTTCTTTTAGAAAGGAACGCTGCAGCCGTCACGCGCCGCATTTTTTCATAACGATGCCAGATTGACGCCATGTTCCTTTGATGTCCTGCAATAAAGGAGAAGGCCATGAGCAAGAATTCGACTTCCCCCCAGAACGATGTTCCCGCTCCCGAGGCCGAGGTCAAGGCGGCCCCGCAGACCCCGAGAGATATCAAGACAGATGATCATGGTGCTTTTCGTGTCCATGTCCAGCTGCTCGGGCAGGAATGGTCTCAAACGCACTGATGGCAATGCCTCTCGGCAAGATATGCTTCAATGCCGCAAGCTCGGGTCAGGGCGATAAGGTCACGTCGGAAATCGTCGGGTCGGCACGATGCCACCAATACGCGATGGGTTCGCCATCCATGACCGGCAGATAGGCATCGGGTGATCCTGTCAGCCTGACCGTATTGGTTGGCGTTTCTTCCAGCGTGAGGCTGGTGCAGCAGAGCATATTGCCGTCAGCACGCAGGAAAGCTTCCAGCTTGGCGTAAAGCAAAGCGGCCATCAATTCGGTGGTTGGGTCGCCGGGTGTGACGACAAGCCTGTCCGCACGCGCAGGCTCATTTTCAAGAAACCATCCGAGCAGCGGGTCAGAAGACGAGATCTGAAAAGCGTGGTCGAGGCGTGTATCGATAAAATCGTGCCAGCGGGCTTTTGCATCGGCGAAAGGCACGACCATATTGCGTGTGCCATCCAGCCGGGACGCCTCGCGCGCCTGAAGCGTGACAGTGACGAACTCGTTATGCCCGTGGGGTATGGCACAGCGTTCGGAGCTGCCCGTGATCAGGCGATGCCCCATGCTGAAACGACGGGTAAAGCTCAGTTCAAGCGCCGACATAGCTCGACCATCCCTTCTCACGCAATTCGCAGGCAGGCAGGTGCCGCAACCATACCCCCAGTCGTGCCGGTGCGTGCGGTCGCCAAGATAGCAGCTATGGCTGTCTCGATTGATCGCTGTAACCATTTTCCTACCGCCCAGTGTCTCTGCCAGACGCCAGGTCGCGGCCTTGTCCAGCCACATCAGCGGCGTGTGCAGCACGAAGCGCGTTTCCATGCCGAGATTGAGGGCCACCTGCAATGCCTTGATGGTGTCGTCGCGGCAATCGGGATAGCCGGAATAGTCGGTTTCGCAGACGCCGGTCACGATATGGCGGGCATTGCGCCTGACACCCAGAGTAGCGGCAAAGCTCAGAAAGAGCAGGTTGCGACCCGGCACGAAAGTCGAGGGCAGGCCGTTTTCGTTCATCTCGATAGCGGCTTCACGCGTGAGCGCGGTCTCGGAAATCTGCCCGAGAACGGAGAGATCGAGCGTATGGTCCTCGCCCAGCCTGTCGCGCCATTCCGGCTTGGCGTCGATCATGGTCGTGCGTAGCGTGTCACGGCATTCCAGCTCCACCGCGTGACGTTGACCATAGGCAAAGCCAAGCGTCTCGACGTGTGCAAAGCGGTCGAGAGCCCAGGCCAGACAGGTGGCCGAGTCCTGGCCACCGGAGAACAGAACGATCGCCTTATCGTCAGAGAGCATCAGGGAATCCCGATCAGCTTGTGGGTTTGAAGCGACAGGCGCCAGCGCGGGTTTTTCAGGCAATAGGCGACGGCTTTTTGCGTGTTCTCGACACGCTCGGGGCCATCCATGGGTTGCAGCCAGAAATGAGCGAAATCCCAGCCCTCGAAGAGGTCGGGCGGCAGGGTTTCCTGCGGAAAGACCAGCTTTAGTTCCTGCCCGGAGCGCTGGACCAGGGTGCTTGACGGTTTGGGGCTGATGCAGACCCAGTCGATGCCCTCAGGCGCCTCGATCGTGCCGTTGCTCTCGATGGCGATCTCGAACCCTGCCTTGTGCACTGCTGCAACGAGCGCCGCATCGATCTGCAACAGAGGTTCGCCCCCCGTGAAAACGACATAGCGTCGCCCTGACTCGGTCGAGGCGGCCTCCCAGCAGGTGACGAGTGCCTGCGCAAGATCTTCTGCGGTAGCGAAACGCCCGCCGCCCTCGCCATTCGTACCGACGAAATCGGTGTCGCAGAACTGGCAGGCGGCCTTGTGACGATCTTCCTCACGGCCCGACCAGAGATTGCATCCGGCAAAGCGACAGAACACGGAGGCGCGCCCGGTATGGGCGCCTTCTCCCTGAAGTGTCGCGAAGAGTTCCTTTACGGCGTATGGCATGCCTCGCATGTCGGCGAGCCGGGCGCTTGATGCAAGTGAAAAATGGGTCTTTTTCGCCGCAGGCGTTATTTGGCGCCTGTTTCCGATGTTGCGGATGATGGCGGTGCTTGATTTTCGTCGCGCGGTATCTCGGAAATATGCTGCACGTACATCGTGTTCTCGGTCGTGATCCAGACACGGTGATGACGCAGGAAATCGGCGCCGAACAGGGCATAATCGAGCGTGTCATTATCCATGATGATCACTTCAGGATTATGGATCGTAAAATCGCCGAGCGTCAGTGTCCTGAAACGGTGATGATAGGCCGTAACCTTGTCGTCGCCCACGGCCTGCACATCGGTCGTGGAGCGATCATTTTTCAGCATGGCATCGGTGACGCCAAGCTTGCGGGCCATGCGCAGCGGTATAACGGTGCGCGAGGCACCTGTGTCGAAAACAGCGCGTATGGGTTCGCCCCCGTCGAGCGCGAAATGCAGATGCAGCTTCATGTCGTCGAGATCGCGATCGATCCGCACGGTATGCATCGTGCCTTTCCAGAGAGGCATCGGGTAAGGGCATCGCTTCATATCGAGCAACTGCATCTGATGATGCGGCATATCGATCACAAGGTCCGTTGCCAGCAGGATCTCGGCGCCTATCATGCCTACAAGCGGCGGCAGGAGGGGGCCTGGTGGGATGGAAAGGCTGGGAGGTCATGACGAAGGCATGGTTTGTGTTGGTGGCGCCGCCCAGTCCGATATCATCTACCTGCACGATACGCTGGAACTCGGTGCCTTTGACGCCGATAGCCCGGACCATGCCTCCCGAATAGCTCAGTTCGAGCATCCCGGCATATTCCTCGCCCAATACACTGTTATAGGCCCCGGTATCGACCTCGAACAGTACAGGATGCTTGTTGATCGTGGCGCGTACGACCGGCACATTATGAGACGAGTAGAGGGGCAGGCGTCCCAGCGTGCCAATGGTGCAGGAACCGTCTTTCACGGGCGCATCGCAGCCAGCCAGCAGATTCATGCCAAGTAGAAGAATTAAGCATGAGAGTAGTCGCGTTGCTGGCCCTGACGCGGCTTTCTTCATGGGCATGCGACGGCTCTTTCCATGCTTTTTCTGCTTCGTTCTTCTGAATTGCAACGATGATGTAACAGTCGTGCCGCGCTCGCAAGGGCGTTCTATCCGTATTGGGGGTTTTGCAGGTGAGACATGCCGGGTCTCGTCTCTGTACCTGCATCTTGCTTCGGCCGGATGATGCCGATACCTGCCGTCTTTAATGGCCTCAACGACAGGGAGGCGAGGAGAGAAATCCATGCGTGCCAGGTTCAGACAAATCGCTCTCATCGGCGGGCTTCTTACGGTCATGCTTTTGCCTGCCGGACCGGCTCAGGCCAGGGGCTTCGAAGTGACGGTGCTCGGTGCGCATGGCGGGCTCGAAGACGGCAATCTGAGTGCGTATCTTGTGCGCGAGCAGGGTGCAGATGTTGGCGTGCTGCTGGATGCCGGTACAGTGATGAATGGCCTCGAAAAAGCCGACGCGGCCCATGATTTCGATCATCTCGCCCTGCCACATGATACGAAAATCTCGCGCATCGGCCTGCTGCTCCATCATGTCATTCAGGGCTATCTGCTCAGCCATGCCCATCTCGATCATGTGGCGGGGCTGCTGGCTGTGTCGCCTGACGATACGGGTAAGCCCATCTATGCCCTGCCGTCGGTCTTGTCGGTGATGCAGGACGATCTGTTCAACCATCGCGTCTGGCCCAATCTGGCCGATCGCGGGGCAAAACCTGCCCTGGGCCTGTTTCATTACCACGATCTGCTCCCTGACCAGACCGTTCCTCTCTCAGGGACAGGGCTGAGCGTCACCGCTTTTCCGCTCAGCCATGGCGGCGTGGAATCGACGGCTTTCCTGTTGCGCTCAGGGTCCGATGCGCTGCTTTATCTCGGCGATACGGGGCCAGACCTTCTGGAAAAAGGAGACAGGCTGGCCGCGCTCTGGAAAGTCGTGGCCCCTATGATCCGCGCTCATGAACTCCGGGGTCTTGTCATCGAGTGCTCTTATGACAATAGCAGGCGCGATTCACAGCTCTACGGTCATCTGACTCCGGCCTGGCTATTGCGCGAGCTTGCGGCATTGAAGGCTGAGGCCGGTGTGCCCATGAAGGGTTTTCCGGTGCTCGTTGCCCATATCAAGCCCGTGCTCACTGGCGGCGCTTCAGCGGAATCTCTGATCGAAACCCAGCTTCAGGCAGGGAATACAGAGGGTTTTCGCTTCATCATTGCCCGGCAGGGCCTTTCTTTGTCGTTCTAGGCGCGTGCCCCGCCACGCTCACCCATGGTGATCGCCCTATTCGTCAGACGAGTTGAACAGATCTGATTTGTAGATCCGGCGCACAAGAAGACCGGCCAGAAGCGGGCCGATCGCATAGCTGCAAAAACAAAACAAATCATGAAGTAATCGGCACTTGTCATTTCTGCGGGAGAGCCTCGATCTTTGCCCTGCGATCATAGACCAGGCTGGGGCAGCGATCCATCTGCCCTACCACCGACGATAATTTTCGGGCCACGAAGAAGGGGTTGAAGGTGCTGACCCTTGGAGTGGCGCGTCCGAAAGGCTAGAGCTTCTGCTCTGGGTCAAGCAAAGAGCGAGAAGCATGAACACGACGCAGCCAAGGGCAGGCGACAGGGAAAAGGTGCTCGATCTGTATCCTTTGTCAGGATGGGCGCGTTACCGGGCGGCATTCGTCGATCTGCGTCAGGGACTGAGCCTTTTGCCTCTCGCCATGACGCTGGGCTGGCTCGATATCAAGATGCGCTATCGCGGATCGATTCTCGGCCCATTCTGGCTGACGATCAGCACGGCGGTCATGGTGGCGGCCCTTGGGTTCTTGTACGCAGAGCTGTTCGGTATTGCTCTTGGCAACTATCTTCCATTTCTTGCCCTGTCTCTGGTTCTTTGGGGCTACATCTCAACCCTGATCACCGAGAGCACGACTGTCTTTTCGCAGGCCTCAAGCCTCATACAATCTGCCCGGACACCGTTCAGCGTCTTCGCCCTGCAGGTCATCGTACGCAATTTTCTCGTTCTGGCGCATAACGCAGCTGTCGTGCTGGTCGTGTTTCTGATCTTTCATGTCGTGCCTCACAAGATCTGGCTGGTGGTGCCTGCTCTGGTGCTCTGGAGTGTGGACAGCTTCGCCATCATGCTTTGCCTGGGGCTTCTGGGCGCGCGGTTTCGCGATATTCCGCCGATCATCGTCTCGCTGCTTCAGGTCTTTTTCTTCATCACGCCGGTTATCTGGCGACCCGAGCTGGTCGGGCCCCTTGCGGACTGGTTGCTGCTAGACCCGTTCCATCCGCTGCTTGCCATTGTTCGCGCACCGCTTATCGGTGAAAGCCTGTCTCCGCTCATCTGGGAGGCTGCCTTGGCCCATAGCGCCATTCTGATTGTAGCGGCTGCGCTTTTCTTTGCCCGTTTCCGCGCCCGTATCGCTTACTGGGTTTGATCATGACCAGAGTTCTCGTTGACCGTCTGTGCCTGCAATTTCCGGTTTATCATTCTGAAAACCGTACCTTGAAGCGTTCCATGGCCCAGGCCGTCGCCAACCATACGCGCCAGGGGGCGGGTAGCGCTCTGGTGGAGGATGCGCGGCATCGAGTGACGGTCGATGTGCTGAGAGAGATCAGTTTCACGCTGGGCAAAGGGGAGCGCCTCGGCCTTATCGGCGGCAACGGGGCAGGCAAAACCACGCTCCTGCGCGCTTTGGCGGGTATTTATGAGCCCGTATCGGGGCGCGTGCGCATAACGGGGTCTATCGGTACCCTGCTCGATACGCAGCTCGGCATGAATATGGAGCTTACGGGCCTCGAAAACGTGCGCCTGCGCTGCCTCTCTCATGGGCTTGGTCGGGTGGCGACAGCGCGATTCTGCAAAACGTCGTGGAATTTGCCGAACTGGGCGATTTTCTGTCATTGCCGGTCAAGACTTATAGCAGCGGCATGCTGGTGCGCCTCGCTTTCGGGTTGGCCACAGCCATAACGCCTGATGTGCTGCTGATGGATGAGTGGTTCATGGCAGGTGACATCACCTTCATGGAAAAAGCGCAAAAGCGTATTGAGACCCTTGTTCAGGATGCGGACACGCTCGTCATGTCGTCCCACCAACCCGAGATCATCCGTCGCTGGTGCACACGTCTGCTCTGGCTGGAAAATGGCCAGATCCGTATGGACGGCCCGGCAGATGCGGTTCTGGACACTTATCTGGCGGCTTGAGGCGCACGCAGACAGCTATGACGGGGGAGGTGTCCGCTTTCTGCTTCGGCAGAAGGCAGGCACACGAAAACGACTTTCGAAGACGAAAGCACGCTGAATATCTGGATCAATTTTTGAGAGAGAATGGCGCGAGTGACGGGGCTCGAACCCGCGACCTCCGGCGTGACAGGCCGGCGCTCTAACCAACTGAGCTACACCCGCATGAAGCTTTTCAGCTTCAGCAACCGCTTCGGAGGAGGCCGTAACGTCCTCGTCTTCGGTGAAGCGGGAACTACCAGTCCCGATTTCTTTTGGCAACAGGGGGCAGCAGTTTTTTTTCATTTTTCTTGCCGGTCTCATCCCCGGACTGGAGCGAAAGCCGACCGGAAAAGGCCTTATGGTCAGGGTGCGAAGCAGATAACCCTGATCGACCAGAGCCGAGATGAGCCCCGCCGCCCGCTTCCACTCAGGACCTTTCGGGCCGCCCGGGCGGCGAGCGGGGCCAGAATAAGAAGCAGAAGAGGGGTGAGGCATTTCATGCACGCATCCTGTCTGGTGAAGCAGAGCAATGCAGGCATGAAACCCGGGACGGAAATTGGGTAATGACATTCCCGCCGTCATCAAAGCTTAACCGACGCGCCGCCTGAACCGTGGCCGCGGCTCAGGGTTCGAGGGCGTTGCTGCGGCAGGAGACAGGGGCATTGACCGGGTTGCAGCGCGCAACCAGTCCGGAGCCGAAGCTTACGGCATAATCATGCCAAGGCGCCGGTTCGAAACCGGGATAATCCGTGCTGATCAGATGCGCGCCGGAAGAGAAGGCGACATCGCGGCGCTTGAGATCGTTCTGCCGCGCCTCGATCGTATTGGCATCGGCGCGGGTACGCACGAGATAGCCCTGTTTCACAAGATCGGGAATGATACGGGCAGCGGCAGTGTTATCGACAGCCTCGCTGCCATTGCCCTTGGCACCGATAAAGCCTCATTGATTTCCGTGAACGCGCAATCCGGGTCGCCGGGCTTCGCATTTGTGAAGACGATACGGTCGCGCAGGGCAGGGTGGCCTTGCGTGTAGCGTGCGGTGTCATGAGGGCGGTCGAACAGGAAGACGATCTTGCCGCGCGTCTGGGACAGGCTGGGCCAGCCATGCAGATGCACGGCCTTGTCGAGTGTCTCGGCAGAGCCGCGCACCTGATCGGGGGTGACGATCCCGTTGCGTCCGAAAACCGAGACCAGCTCGGCATCGAGTCTGTCATAGGTGGCAGGGGTGAAGACTTCGGGCGGGGTGAAATCGAGCTTGCCGCCGCCGAAGGGAATATCCTGCTTGGTCTCGAGGTCGATGAAGACTGGCACATGGTTCGGATGCCCATCCGACCAAGCTTTGATTTCAGCCAGACAGACGCGGAGAGGCTGGCAGTTCGACCGCTGGTCGATATCGACGATATGCATGACCTTGAAATCGGTACCCTGCATCGCCTGCGGGGGCGTCGGATCCGGTCGGGGGTGAGCCCGGCCTTGCGCTCCCATTCCGGGCCCTTGGGATGAGCGTAGCGACCGCCCTCGCTATCGGCATAGATGTCGATCTCGAGCTGGCGCACGCCATGATCGAGCTGCGCGCTCAACGTGTCATGACGATAATCGAGGGCGATGGCCGCCTGAGGGGAGAGCTTCGTCAGCCATTTCAGCGTGGCAGGCGAGATGTCGCGCCGATAGCTGTTATGTGTGCCGATGACCTGTATCTGATTGAGCTGGACCGTGTCGTCCATCGTTGCGGCATGGGCGGAGCCCAGCAACGTGGCAAGAAGGGTCAGGGGCAAGGCAGAACGAAAGCGCATCGACAGATCCTGAAAGCGGGATGTGAGGCGTCGATAAGGGCATGACCTTCGGGCGCTGAACAGCGCCAAGACGTACGTCACGAAATCTTTATGGGGGCTATAAAAAACTTCCATAAATAATTCATGGAAAAGAATGATTTATCGCGAATAAAACCACAGCGATTTAGCAACAAAAATTCCTGTCTGTCGCATCATGTCCAGCGTTGCTGGAAACCCTATGCAGGTTCGGATTTATTCCATGCCCGCATGTGTGGTAGCTCAATTCATGCAGGCGGTATTTACGCTAGGAGTTCCTTGCGAACCCAATCGATCACGGTTCTGCGCTGCAATCCCTGCTCGGTCAGGGCATCAATGGCCCAGAGAGAAAGATGCGGCAGATTGGCAAAGCCGATTTCCTTACCATTGACACGACAGGTTCCGATGCGGGCCTTCCATCTTGCATGATGCGCCTTTCGTTCATCCAGTATCCTGACGTCGAAAGCTTCCTTGAAAAAGCCGCAACAGCCGTGGGTCAGTATGAGTCGGGGCTGAATGGCCTGAATGAAGCGTTCATGAGTGGGCTTGCAGAGGCTGATGGCATGTCTGAAGTCATTGTGCGCGCGGATATTTCTGGATCGCGTAAATACCAGATTGGTAGCGGGGACTGACCTCGTATCGAGACCCAGCGTTGCGAAGATGTCTCTGACCCTGCGCTGTAAAGGCGCCATGCCACGTTTGTATTGCCCGGGCCGGTCCCCCCATATGTCGTCGCAAAAGGCATTTCTGCCACTGCGTATTTCAGCGAGCGAGTGACGCAAGGTTTCATCCGCATTGTTCTGCGGGCTGCCACCGGGATTAAGCCCCAGAAAATAGATCGGGCCGGGAGCAAGTGTCCTGACCGATGAATAGAGCAACGAGCCGGAATGGTCGAGGAACGGCCTTCCATCCTCCAGTACATGCCCGGCGAGAGAAGTTTCCGCTTCATTCAAGACGTCCAGGGGAGAAGTCACAGGCACACCCTTTCATCCATCGACCATGTCGTGGCACGCTGGCCGTGTCGAGAGCGGGATGGAACGATCCGCCCCGTCTCGCGCGAGATCTTGGAAAATGGGGGCCTCATCGGGTGATCGACGTTCAGTTTGACGATCTTTCGGGTGACGAAACTCTGGCTCTGCTGGCACTCCATCTGGTGGGTATGGCTGAAAATTCACCCATAGCCAGTCGTTTTGCGCTCGATCTCTCGGGGTTGCAGAGGCCTGAAGTCACGGTCTGGTCGGCGCAGATCGGCGGGCGTATTGCGGCGATTGGTGCACTCAAAACGCTGGATGCGGGTGTAGGCGAGGTGAAGTCCATGCGCACGCACCCCGATTTTTTGCGGCAAGGTGCTGCGGCCGCGATTCTTGCGGTCATGATCGCAACAGCGCGGGAGCGCGGCTTGAAACGACTCAGCTTGGAAACTGGCACCGCACCGGCCTTCAACTCAGCCATCGCACTTTATCGAAAGCAGGGCTTTATCAGTGGGCCGCCTTTCAGCACCTATCAGGCGAGCGCGTTCAACCAGTTTTTCCACCTCGATCTCTGAAAAACGGGTTCAAAGGGGGCTTGCGCCCCCCTTGCAGGTCTCAGGGCAGTGCCCTGAGAGGAATCACCAGCAGCAGAAACCGCCATCGACCAGCAGATCGACGCCCGTGCAGAAAGACGCCGCGCGGGAAGAAAGGAAAATGGCCGGTCCCACCATTTCGCGCGGTAGGGCGATCCGGTTCATGGGTGTGTCGTTTTCGAATACTTTCACGCGCTCTGCCCATTCGGGGCGTGTATTCATGGGGGTGGCGGTATAGCCGGGGCTGATGGTGTTGACCCGCACGCCGCGGGTTGCCCATTCCATGGCCAGACTCTTACTGAGATGGATCACTGCGGCTTTCGAAGCATTGTAATGTGCCTGCATGAGTCCACGATTGACGATCACCCCAGACATCGAGGCAATATTGACGATCGAGCCGCGGCCATTGGCGAGCATGGCGCGGCCTTCCGCCTGAGACGACAGAAAGACGCCAGTGGTATTGATGTCGAGCACGCGCTGCCACTGATCACGACCCATTTCTTCTGCCGGCGCCGCATTCGCGATGCCTGCGGCGTTGACGGCGACAGAGAGCTGGCCAAGCTGGGTCTGGGTGGAAGCAATCGCATCGGCGAGGCTTGCTTCATCCGTGGCGTCGCCTGTGCAGACAAGGGCAGAGCGTCCAAAACCGCGAATGCGATCGGCGGTCTCATCCAGCCCTTTATGCGAGCCGGGCAGGTCGAAGCAGGCTACCGAGCGCCTGCTTCGGCAAGGCCTATGGCAATCTGCTGGCCGATGCCACTGCCTGCGCCAGTTACGAAAGCGACGTCGCCGGAAAGATCAAAAAGGTCCATCAAATATATCCCGTATTCCAGTGTCACGAAGAGGGGCAGCGCCTGAGACGCCGCCCGAAAAAGAAGAAATCAGATAGGCTTGCGGCTTTTGATGCGGATCAGAACCGCTTCGGCGCGGGTGACGACATTCTCGATTGTGAAGCCGAAATGGCGGAAAAGATCCGGCGCAGGACCGGACTCACCAAAACCGGTCATGCCCACCACATCGCCATCGAGCCCGACATAGCGTGCCCAGTAGAGCGTGCTGGCGGCTTCTATGGCGACGCGCGCTCTCACGGCATCGGGGAGCACGCTCTCGCGATAGGACGCGTCCTGTGCGTCGAAAGTCTCGGGCGAGGGGAGGGAAACCACACGCACGGCCAGGCCCCTCGCGCGCAAGGCCTCGGCGGAATCGATTGCCAGTGTCATTTCAGACCCTGTGGCGATCAAAATCAGATCGGGTGTGCCGGTGCTGTCTGACAGCACATAGCCACCGCGCCACGCATCACGCAGTTGCGCCTCGTTGCGCTCATGCTGTTTCAGAGGCAGGCGAGACAGGGAAAAGGCAGTCGGCCCGTCGAGACGCTCTAGCGCACTCACCCAGGCGATGGCGGCCTCGACCTGATCGCAGGGGCGCCAGGTGATCATGTTCGGTGTCTGGCGCAGGCTGGCGAGTTGTTCCACGGGCTGATGCGTCGGCCCGTCTTCGCCGAGACCGATGGAGTCATGCGTATAAACCAGGATCTGACGCTGCTTCATCAGTGCGGCCATACGCACGGCATTGCGCGCATATTCCATGAACATCAGGAAGGTGGCGGTATAGGGAATAAGCCCGCCATGCAACGCGATACCATTGGCCATGGCGACCATGCCGAATTCGCGCACGCCGTAATCGACGTAATTTCCCGCCGGATCGAAACAGACAGAAGATGAACCCGACCAGCGTGTCAGGCAGCTCGGGGTGATGTCAGCACAGCCGCCGAACATCTCAGGCAGATGCGGGGCAAATGCCTCGATGGCGTTCTGCGAGGCCTTGCGTGACGGAATGTCTTTCGGTGCGTCCTGAAGACTGCGAACGAAATCGCGCGACAGGCTCTGCCAGTTTGCGGGAAAGCCCTTGTTCTGGCGTCGCATGAATTCGGCCGCGAGTTCGGGATGTGCGTCCCTGTATCGGGCGAAAAGCGCGTTCCATGCCGATTCTGCCTCATGCCCGGCGGGGCGGTGGTCCCAGTCGCGATAGATCGCTTCAGGAATCTCGAAAGCCGGATGCGTCCAGTCCAGCCGCGCGCGTATTTTCGCGATCTCATCGGCAGGCAGAACACCGCCATGCACCTTGTGAGTGCCGGCATAGCCTTCCGAGCAGCCCTGACCGATGGTGGTGCGGCATATGATCAGGCTCGGGCGCGTGGTTTCGGCGCGTGCCTCGGTGAGCGCAGCCAGAACGGCCCCGGGGTCATGACCGTCGATTTCGCCGATGACCTGCCAGTCATAAGCCTCGAAGCGCTTGCGCGTGTCGTCGGTATAGACACCGTCGATCGGCCCGTCATTGGTGACCATGTTGCGATCATAGATCGTGATCAGCTTGCCCAGACCCAGCGTGCCCGCGAGGGCGCAGGCCTCGTGCGAGATGCCTTCCATCAGGCAGCCCTCGCCGACATAAGCGTAGGTGTGATGATCGACGATCGGCAGACCGGGCCGGTTGAACTGCGCGGCGAGCGTTTTTTCGGCAAGCGCCATGCCGACTGCATTGGCGATGCCCTGACCGAGCGGGCCGGTCGTGGTCTCGATGCCCGGTGCATAGCCGAATTCAGGGTGGCCCGGCGTTCTGGAGTGGAGCTGACGGAACTGTTTGATATCGTCGATGCTCAAGGCGAAGCCCGAGAGATGCAGCAGGGCATAGAGCAGCATCGATCCGTGGCCGTTGGAATAGACGAAGCGGTCGCGATTGCTCCAGTCCGGATTGTCCGGATTGTAGCGCATCACGTCGCGCCAAAGCACTTCGGAGAT
The DNA here is from genome assembly GCF_000614545.1 of Asaia platycodi JCM 25414. Classification (GTDB taxonomy): domain Bacteria; phylum Pseudomonadota; class Alphaproteobacteria; order Acetobacterales; family Acetobacteraceae; genus Asaia; species Asaia platycodi. The sequence goes on from NZ_BAKW01000002.1 coordinate 132,190, forward strand.
ATCGGCCATGCCCATGGGCGTGCCGGGATGTCCCGATTGCGCCTTGAAGATGGCATCGATTGCGAGAATGCGAATGGCATTCGCGCGCTGGGTACGTGTGGTCATGGGAAGACCCTTATCTGGTCCCGACGGAGACGGGCAGTGGATGTTAGAATTCCGAATGAAATGATATGTATTAAACTCTGTTCATGATAACAATTTGACAGAGAGAAAATCGGCCTCTCGCGAAGTGCGAGAAGGAGAACGATCTCTTCTTTGATTTTCAACTATCCATCAAATATGTCTTTCAAAATATGGATATAAATCATAAAAACGTGATGGCATAGTTTTGTATGTATTGACCAAAATGAATTCGAAGATTCGGGATTTATATTAACCTGATGAAGTTTCATTCAAAATTATGTCAACTGCGGTATTTTATCCGTCATGGATTCACCTATCGTTCTTATATTAACCCATTAAAAAACGTTTATCATACCAAAGCTGTCAGGGTGAATGTCTCATACGAACATATGATCTGGTATCTATAACTCTTTTTTGTGATTTGCCGAGCCCGACCAACCCGCGCAAAGGAGACGGGCCAGGCACGCTGCCCAGCAGTTAGAGGCCTTTTGTAAGACTCAGGAGACACACGATGGCAGGCGGGACATTCGTCGGGGGGGCACGGTCTGCGACCGGCACTCTGCAAGACATCGAACCAAAAACGGCTTTTGAACGCTTCGTTTCATGGGCGGGAATTCCGCCAGTCATGATCTGGGGTTTCGTCGGAACACTGCTCTTCATGATCGGTGACGGTGTGGAGAGCGGCTATCTCTCGCCCTATCTCGTTTCGCTTGGTTTTCAGGAACACGATGTCGCCGGTCTCTTTACAATCTACGGTCTGACCGCCGCCATTTCCGCCTGGGCTTCTGGTGCGCTTTCCGAGATGTGGGGCAGCCGCACAGTGATGCTCATCGGCCTCGCCATCTGGATTGTCTTCCAGATCGGTTTTCTCGGCTTTGCCCTGCCGTCGAAATCCTGGACGCTGATCACGCTGTTCTACGGCCTGCGCGGGTTTGGTTATCCGCTTTTTGCTTTCGGCTTTCTTGTCTGGGTCGTGAGCACGGCTCCCGTACAGAAGCTCGGCTCGGCGGTCGGCTGGTTCTGGTTCTGCTTTACGGCCGGCCTGCCGACGATGGGCACCACCATTGCAGGTATTCTTCTTCCCATTATCGGTGGTTATGCCACGCTATGGGCTGCGCTCAGCTTTGTTATCTTTGGCGGTGGACTGGCTCTGCTGGGCATGCAGCGCGTGCCCCGTGTCGAAGCCAGCGGCAAGGGGGCAATGAAGACATTGTTCATGTCACTCGCCATTGGCTGGCAGCGCCCGAAGGTGGGCATCGGCTGCCTCGTGCGTGCCATCAACACCTCTGCCGAATTTGGCTTCCTGGTGTTCATGCCGCTCTATTTTACCCATACGCTGCACTTCACCATGGGTCAGTGGCTGGCTGTGCTGCAGGCAATCTTCATCAGCAACATCTTCTTCAACCTGTTCCTGGGCATCATCAGCGACAAGCTGAGCTGGCGCTACACGACCATGATCATGGGCGGTATCGGTTCCACCCTGAGCACCATGGCCCTGTATTTCGCTCCTACCTGCTTGGCCCTGATCATCTGATCATCGTCATGGTTGCCGGTGCCTTCTACGGCATGACCCTGGCTGGCTATGTCCCGCTCTCGGCCCTGATGCCTTACCTGGCGCCCGAGAACAAAGCTGCTGCCATGTCGCTGCTGAATCTCGGTGCAGGCGCCAGTGTCTGGATCGGTCCGGCGATCGTCTATATCTTCGAGCCCTCTTTCGGTGTGCTCGGCGTGATGATCGTCTACTCCATCATCTACTTCATCAGCGCCATCCTGACTTATTTCCTGAAGCTCGACCCGGAGGTGGAGGCCCATCTTCATGCTACTCGTGCTTCGGCCAAAGGGCTGGCTCACTAGGCTTCTTTCAGGCGTAACGACATCATCGAAAAAGGCGGGGTCCATACCCCGCCTTTTTTTGATTCTGGCCTCGTGAAGAAGCGTCTCAATATCGACTGTTAAATTACGGATTTGTATAGTGATTTCTTTAACGAAACGGTCTGTGTCGGATGGGGATAGCCGGATGTCTTATCCAAATTATCATTTAAGAGATTGATTTTGCTTGTTAATTGTACAGGACGGCACGCATCTTGTAGTGTGACATTGTTGCACAGCCGTAGCCAAACTATGTAATAAATATGTAACCTGCCTTGCGGGCATTAACGATACCCCGTTACGAAATGGGAATGTTGTGACGATTTTTGTCGCAAAATAACCCACTTTGACGGAATGCCTTATGACGCCGCTCGATCGAGAGACGAATAACGCCGCAGCACTCTGCGGTATGGTTGCCCCGTCAAACCGACGGAAACGAGGACTCGCTACCGGATTGATGGGAGCGACCGCCTGTATCGCCCTGTTGCATTTCGTGAGTGAGGCACAGGCACAAACTGTTTCATCGCCTGAAACATCGACAATTCCCGCCAACGCTGCCAAAGCCCCGGCCAAGTCGACGGTCAAGAGGACAACGACCAGCCGGTCCATGCGTGCGAAAGCGGTTGCGGCTCCCGTGTCGAACACCGCTGCGGCTGCACCTTCAGCAGGTGCTGAAACCATTATGGTGACTGGCTCGCTGTTCCGCGACCCGAACACCACCAGCGCCTCGCCAATCACGCATATTACCATGAAGGATATGCAGCAGCGCGGCATCAAGACCGTGACCGATGCCCTTCAGTTGCTGTCATCCAACGGTGCGGGCAATCTGACCAATGCCTGGTCTGCTGGTGGTGGATTTGCCGCCGGTGCCTCTGCGCCTTCGCTTCGTGGTCTCAGCACGGACTCGACCCTTGTCCTTATGGACGGCCAGCGTCTGTCCTATTATCCGCTGGCCGATGACGGCGAGCGCAATTTCGTCGATACCAACTGGATGCCGCAATCGATCATGCAGAGCGTCGATGTGCTGCAGGATGGCGGTTCGGCCACCTATGGTGCCGATGCCGTTGCCGGCGTGGTCAACATGATCACCCGCAAAGAGATCAAGGGTTTCGAAGGCAACGCCGAGGGCGGTTTGACCCAGCGCGGCGATGCAGGCCATCAGCGTCTCTATGCCACCTGGGGTCATGGCGACCTGCATAAGGACGGCTATAACTTCTATATCAACTCGGAATATCAGCAGGACGACCCTCTCTATTACCGTCAGCTGAATGCGCCTTATAACAATGGCGATCTGACCGGCATTGGCGGCGGCAATGGCAATGCCAATATCGTGTCGGACGGCGCAATCACCAACTTCTCTCCCTCAACTGTCGCTATTGTTCGTCCGGTCACGGCGACGGGTACGAATGCGGGCCCTTGGCAGTTGCTGAATCCGCAAGCCGGATGCGGTGGGCTTGGTGGCGTCTCTCAGGGCGCTGTTTCCGGAACCACGGGCACAAGCCAGGCATGCTCGTGGAATACGCAGAAATATGCCCAGCTTGCGCCCGATCTGCGCCGTGTCAGCGCTACCGCGCATTTCACGGCCAATGTGACGGAGCGCTCTCAGCTGACAGCCATGTTTACTTGGTCGCAGGCACGGTCGATCAGCACGGGCACGCCTGCTTCGACTTATGGCAGTTCGTCCTACAGCCAGGCCAAGCTGGCTACGGCGCAGAACACCTATCTGCCGGTCTATCTGGCTGATGGCTCGCTCAATCCTAACAACCCCTATGCGGCACTTGGCGAGCAGGCTCAGGTCAATTATCGTTTTGGCAATCTGCTGCCCACGACTACCGATACCAGCCAGAATTTCCGTGGCTCGGTGCGCTATAATGGATGGCATCCCTCGCGCTGGGGTTCGGACTGGAATTACGACGTCAATTTCGTCGGTATGAACACGCTGCTGAACCAGACGATCACGGGCGTCCCCACGATTGCCGGCATCCAGAACGCCATCACGAGCGGCAGCTACAACTTCGTAGATCCGTCTGCCAATTCGCAGTCGGTGCTCAATTCCATTGCACCGCGCAACGTCATCAATGCGCGCACCCAGGAATATTCGGGCGAAGCGACCCTCAGCAAGGGTCTGTTCCGCCTGCCGGGTGGTATGGCCAAGCTCGCGATCGGTGGTAATATCCGATACGAGGCGCTGAACGATCCGAACGCCAATCCGCTCGATACTGTCAACCCGGCCAATCAGTACACCGGATCATCAACCCGGTGAACGCTCAGGGCAGCCGCTGGTAGAGTCGGGCTTCTTCGAGGCCAATGCGCCGATCGTGAAAATGCTGACTGCCGACGCATCGGGCCGGTATGACCATTATTCCGAAGGTTTCAGCCATTTCTCGCCGAAATTCGGTGTGCAGTTCAAGCCAACCGAAAAGCTGACCTTGCGCGGCACGTTCGCTAAGGGCTTCCGCGTACCGAGCTTTGCAGAAACTGGCGGGTCGAATGTCGGTTACACGACCTACACGCCCAATAATGCCAATTTCGTCAGCCAGCATCTTAACGCCAACGGCACGCCCAATAACTACGCGCAGAACTACTATATCGGCTCGAACACGGCCGGTAACCCGAATCTGCGCCCGGAAACTGCGACCAACTTCTCTGGTGGCCCTATTTTTCGCCCAACGCGCTGGCTGACCCTGAGCGCCGATTATTATTACATTCGCAAAAACCACTATATCGCGCCAAACCCGGTCGGTACGACGAACGTGGCCAATGCCTATCTCGCGGGTGAAGCCCTGCCGACAGGCGTGACGGTCACCCCGGATATCGCCGATCCGCAGAACCCTGGCGGCCAGCTCCGTCCGGGCATCATCAATCTGGGCTATGTCAACACGAACAAGCTTGTGACTGACGGCTTCGATCTGTCTTTCGAAGCCAATACGCAGCTTCCCGGCGTGTTCCATGAAGTTCATTGGTACAGCAAGGGTACCGCGACCTTCGTGCGTCGCATGAACCTGACCAATCCTGATGGCTCGGTCTATCGCTTTGCCGGAACGCTTGGTCCCTATGGCGCCGTTTCTGCTTCGGGCACCCCGCGCTGGCGCGCCAACTGGTCCAACACGTTGTCATGGCGCAAGCTGGCTGTGACGCGACCGTCTATTACACCAGCGGCTATCGCACGACGGCAGAAGACCAGACGGGTTCGAACACGGCGGGCAATTGCGCCGATGCCCTTACCTCAAGCAGCTTTGTCCCGAGCGGGCAGTGCAAGGTCAAGGCTTTCTGGGATGTCGATCTGACGGTGAACTACCAGTTCAACCGCCGCTGGAGTGCTTATGCCAACGTCTACAACCTGCTTGGCTTCAAATCACCTTACGATTTCGGAACCTATGGCGGCTACCTCTACAACTCGTCCTGGTCGCAGAACGGTGTCGTTCTTCGTTCCTTCCAGTTCGGTGTAAAGGTCGTTCTCTAAACTTCCAGAGCGTCTGAAATGAAAAACCCTCCGGGCTTAGCTGCCCGGAGGGTTTTTTTATGTTTTTGCTCTGCGCAAGGGTGGTGCCGGGTCAGACTGGGTGGTTTGAACAAACCGCATCTGGGGGGCGATGGAGACAGATCCGGTTGACCAAGGACGGGGCGGCCACGACCGCGCCCTTCTGCCTCAGGGGAAAATGGAACGCGCCGGGTTCACTCCCTGTATTCGGGCTGTTCGCGGTCGAGCTTGCGTCGCAGGGCTTTCCAGATCATCTGGCCCTGATCGGGATCGCTCTCGAACTGGGCGCGGGCTCGCAGGATTTCGGCTTCACTAGGGCAGTGCAGCGGCACGCCTGCCGATTGCGCGGCCAGCTGCACACGGCAGGCCTGTTCCAGATAATACATACGATAAAAGGCCTGAGCCACCGAGCTGCCTATGGTCAGTAGCCCATGATTTTGCAGGATTAGCCCTATATGATCGCCCAGATCGCGCACAAGCCTTTCGCGCTCGCTCATATTGTCGTCTGCCGCGATCCCCTCATAGGGGTGAAACCCGATGCGCCCGTAGAACTCCATACTGATCTGGTTAAGCGGCAATATGCCATCTTCCTGCGCGGCGACGGCCATGCCCGCCAGGGTATGGCTGTGCATCACGCAGGCGGCATCGGGATGGGCACGATGCACGGCAGAATGAATGACAAACCCTGCCGGGTTGACCGGCCAGCTCGTCTCCTGCTGAGGATGGCCCTCTGAATCGACCACGACCAGAGAACTCGCCGTGATCTCCTCAAAAAGCAGCCCGTAGGGATTGACCAGAAAGCGATGACCTTCTCCCGGCAGGCGCACGGAGAGATGGGTATAGACCATGTCGGTCAGATCAAATTGCGCATAGAGGCGATAGGCTGCGGCCAGCTCTTCGCGCAGTTCCTGCTCCGTCTGCATGCTCACGGCGTTACCCCCGTCTTGCTGAAATGGCCAAAGGTGTTGGTGCGTCGCGTGCCTTCCGGCAGAGCAATCTCGCCGCGTTCTCGTTTGGCGATGAGATAGGAATAGGTCTGCATGGCCTGAGCCCACATATGATCGCCGATTTTTACGGCTTCATATTCCGTATCGCCTTTCTCGAAAGCGGGGAGGGGGCGGATTTCGTGATGATAATCGCAGGCGTAGAAAAGCGGAAACGAATACCGCTCTTCTTTCACACTGCGCACGCGATGGGCTGTCGCCACGAAAGCACCTGCTGTCATCATCTCGAGCATATCGCCGATATTGACGACGAAGGTGCCGGGAATGGGCGGCGCGTCGATCCATTCACCCTTGCCGTTCAGCACTTCGAGACCCGGCTTGTCGGCCAGAAGAATGGTGAAGCATTCATAATCGGTATGGGCGCCGATGCCCGGCGCATCCTGTGCCTCGCCGTCATAGGGGTAATGGATCATGCGCAGTTTCGACGGGGGAAATTGCGCCACGTCATCGAAAGCGTGTTCGTCGAGACCGAGTGCCAGGCAAAGCCGCGAAACAACACGCGCCCCAGATCGAATACGGCGGCATAATAGGCGCTGGCGCGCTCGCGAAAGCCGGGGATTTCGGGCCAGTCATTCGGCCCCAGAAGCGGGGTTCCAGCCTGAACCAGTGGATTATCGGCGGGCACCTCAAAGCCGATATCGAAGGCTTCCTTATGATCCGGGCGGGACTTGTTATAGATTTCCTCGCCTTCCGGGACGAAACCCTTGTGAGAGGCGGAAGCGCCGATATAGCGATCCATTTTCTTCTCGAAGGGCTGTGCAAAGAATTCCTTCGCCGCCTGACGCACATTCTCGATCAGCTCAGGCGCCACGCGATGGCCGGCAATATAGAAAAACCCGATCTTGCCGGCGGCGTGCTTCAAGGAATCGGCCACTTTCTGACGCTCGGCCTTGTCTTCGGCATACAGCCCGGCGATGTCGATCACCGGAATGGACGTGAACGTCTCTTCTGTCATGTCAGAAACTCCTCGTTGGAGATGGGGCAGGGAAGCACCCTGCGAAAGACCTGCGTTGTGCATCGAGCAGCCAGCGATTCATCTCGTGACGGTCTGCAACGGGCAGGTTGGTGAAGGGCAAAGTATGGGTATAGCCATCCGGCCCGCATTCAGGCGTCAGCGTCGTGCGCGCATAACCGCGCTGCGCCTGATCCTGCCAGATGGCGCGCCAGAAACCCTGATGAAAGCGCAGGGAAGCCGCATGTTCGGGTGCGCCGGGATGCGAGACCTGCGGCCCCTGATCATAGCCCACACGGGCCTGGACATGATGCACGCGGGCAATAAACGCGCTGAAATCGTCGCAGGGATCGTCGAGCAGACGTTCGCAGCCGACTACCCAATGGCTGATATCGGCGGTGAACAGGGCGTCGGGAACCTGTGCGACCACCTCGAGCGTGACCCATGGGGTGGCGCAAAGCCGGGCACGATGGGTCTCGAAGCTGAGGGTCAGGCCGTAGGTCTGGCTCAGAGTCATGGCTCGGGAGATGAACTCGGCCTGTTTATCCGCATTCCAGCGGTCACTGCCGCCCAGAACATTGACGAAGCGCGGTGCGAGTTGGGTCGCACGGCCTAGGGCGACGTCCAGATCGGTCAGATGGTCGTCCAGTGAGGCTTCCTGACGCGGCACCACGCCGCCTCCGGTCAATGCGATGGCGATATAGGGAGCCCCCGTAGCGAGTAGAGCCTCGCTACAGGCAGGCAGTGCCTGAAGATCCGGAATCCGCCCTTCAATCCCGTCAAAGCCTTCAGCGCGGGCCTCGGCGATGCTTTCGCCCCAGGGGCGGGTATCGCCCCAGAGCGTACGATAGGTCTCAAGGCGCATCGCGGCTCCGTCAGAAATTATAGCGCAGGTCACAGCCGACCCAGCGCGGGGTTTGCAGGAACTGCACGCGGGAATTATCGGACCCGGTAAAGGAATAGGTATTGCCGTGCTTGTTGAGCATGTTGTCGACATAGACAGCGGCTGTCCATTTGCCGGTTTTCGGCCCTACCTCCATACGCATGCCGAAAGAGCTGATCTTGTCGGTCACGCCATTGGGGTCGCCAAGCGCCACCAGCATATTGTCTTTCCAGGTATAGCTGGTCTGGAGCGTCAGGCGATAGGCGCGCGGCATGTCGATACCGTAGCGCGCGACCGCATTCCATGAAAAGCGTGGGGCGAATGGCAGTACCGAATGCGCGCTGACGGTGGAAAGCAGCGGCAGGCCGCCGATATCGTTTACCGGGCTGATATTCTGCGCATCCAGATAGGCAAAGGAGCCGCGCAGATCGAGATTGGGGATCAGATCGTGCAGCGTGCTCGACAGCTCACCGCCTCGGGTGCGCGCTCTAGGGATGGGGCCGAGGCTGAGCGAGGTGATGTTCATCGGCATTTCGGCCACGAAAAGCGTCTGGCGGTTGTGATATTCGTAATCGAACAGCGCGCCTTCGATCTGCACATGATTATGCAGAAGGCTCGTCTTGGCACCAATCTCATAAGCGATCATGTTTTCAGGGCGTACATAATCCAGCGCCTGAGGCGCCGAGACGGGGGCTGCGAAATAGGCGCCTGCCTTGTAGCCATTGGAGATGGTGCCATAAACCAGCGTGCCGGGTACGATCGTATAGCGAAGCCCCACGCGCCCTGTCAGACGGGCATAGGAATGGGTGTTGTCGAGGCGCGACAGATAGGCGCCCTTGCTTGTAAGCGCGCCGGCATCGTCAATCGTGCCGCCATTGAAACCGCGATCATCCCATGAAAAACGGCCCGAGGCGATAAAGTCGAGGTTCTTGAGCACATTGGTCACTGTGCTGAGATAAAGCCCGGTCGAAATATTCTGCTGCACGAAGCGATCGGTCAGATTGCCGTTTGGCACGCCAAGCAGATAGGAACGATAGCTCGTATAGGCGCCGTTGATCTTGTCCCAGGATTCATAGACGCCAACGTTCAGATGAAAGCGTTTCGTCAGATCCATTTTCAGATGCATGTCATGCGATTGCGCGAGCGAGGTGTCGTTCCAGTGATAGTCGCCGACACTGATCGATTCACCATCGTAATTGTCGTAATCGCTGCGACGAAACGCGTTGAAAGCCGTGGTGGAGACAAACTGCCCCCAAGTGAAATCATGGGTGTAATTGATCGAAACGCCGCCGCCATTCTCATTGCGGCCGACGCGATCCGAGCCGACATTGACGGCCTTATACGAGGCGTTCGGGCCTACACCGACCGTGCCATTGGCAAAGCCGTTCACCGCATCGCCATCGACATCCTGAGGCGACATCGAAATGCCCTTGTCACGGGTATAATGAATATTCAGCAGCAGGTTGGAGCGGTCATCGATCAGGAAGCGTGTCAGATTGCGCAGGCCGAGCTGGTCCTGCGAGCCATAACGCTTGTTCGTATGGATATCGCGCTGCCAGCCATCGCCATTGATATAGGAAAAAGCGGTGCGGTTCTGGATCCTGTCGCTGATCGGCACATTGATGGCAGCACTCGCCGTGTTGGTGCCGTAGCTGCTGTAACCCCAGTTGACGTAGCCGCCGAATTTGCCGTCGGGCTTTGTCGTTTCGACATTGATATTGCCACCCGTGCTGCTGCGACCGTAATCGAAGCCCTGAGGCCCTTTTTCGACGCTGACCATCTGGGTGTCGAACATCTGGCCGGTATAGAAAACGGGATAAGGGGCGAAGACGCCATCCTGATAAATGCCGATCCCACCCATATTATTGCCGGTATAGTCATCGAGACCGATCCCGCGTATCGAAAAGACAGGCGTGCTGCCCGATGTGGCGTTCACGGCCGTCAGTCCGGGTGTATAGGCGGCGAGGTCTTTCGGGCTGGTGATATGCAGGGCCTGCAATTCACGCCCGGTCAGGACATTCACCGTGGCGGCTGTGGTCAGGAAACGCTGGGCGCGCGAACTGGTCACCTGAATGGCTTCGGGCGCGGCATGGACGGGCTGGTGGCGTGGGCCGGCTTTATGTCCCGCGCTGTGGCGCGCTGTCGGTTTCTGCGTTGCCGCCAGCACCTCGCTCTGTGTGCCGAGAAGCACCAGCCCGGCGGAGAGCGAAAGGGCTGTGCTGGTGAGGCGGAGAAATCCTTTGGGCAGGCGCATCGTCATGAAAAGGACTCCCGTCAGTGGCTTCCTTCTCATTGAAAAGGCGAAACGACCTGCTGTTCGATTGAAAAAAACCAAACCTCACTTTGTCAGATCGTTACCCATGATGAATCATCTGATCCAGAAAATGACGCGCACGCTCGGTCTGAGGTGTCTTGAAGAAGGATTCGGGTGGCGCGACTTCAAGAATGGACCCTTTATCCATGAAGACTACGCGATCGGCGATATGGCGCGCGAACCCCATTTCATGCGTCACGCAGATGGTGGTGATCCGCCGCTCCGATAGCGTATCGATAATACCGATCACCCCCTTGATCGCCTCGGGGTCCAGGGCCGCTGTTGGCTCGTCGAACAGGATGATATCGGGCGCCATGCACAGGGCCCGCGCAATGGCGACGCGCTGCTGCTGTCCGCCCGAAAGCTGGATCGGATATTTATCGGCCTGCTCCGCAATACCCACCTGTTCGAGATAATGGCGGGCGAGGGCGTCGGTCGCATCGTAATGCGCCTTGCGCACCAGTCTGGGTGCCAGCATGCAGTTCTGCAGCACGGTGAGATGCGGGAACAGATTGTAGTTCTGAAACACCATGCCCACCGCACCGCGCAGCAAAGGCAGGCTCGTTTTCTCGTCGATGATCTCACCATCGATCATCAGCACGCCGCTATCATGCGGCTCTATGCGATTGAGCGTGCGGATCAGTGTCGATTTACCTGAGCCGGACGGCCCGAGCACGACGATCTTTTCGCCATGACCGATATCGAGGCTGATCCGGTCGAGCGCCAGAAACTCGCCATAGAACTTGCTCATCTTGCGCAGGCTGAGGGCGCAATCGGGGTTGGGGGGCAGATTATGCAGCATGACGTGACCCTCCTGTTTCCGGCATGACGGGGGTGTCTCGTCCGTTCTTTCGGGCGGCGCCATCACGACTCGCCCAGACGAAGCGGGTCTCTATGCGTTTCTGCAGATGCAGAAAGGCGAAGACCATAGCCAGATAATAGACGAGAGCCGCCGCATAATATTCGGTGAATTCGAAGCTGCGCGCTACCTGAACCTGGGTAATGAAAAGCAGCTCCTGCAAGGAGATGACCGAAGCCAGAGAGGTGGTTTTCAACAGGGAAATGAATTCGTTGATCGTGGGTGGCAGTGCCACGCGCAGGGCCTGAGGGAAGATCACATGGCGATAGATCTGCGCCTGACTCATGCCCAGCGCCTGACCGCCTGCCAGCTGCCCCGGATCGATGGCGCTGAGTGCCGCGCGGTTGATCTCGACCTGATAGGCCGATTCATTGATCGAAAGACAGATCCATGTTGCCAGAAAGGGCGAGAACCAGCTTTCGCGGAATATCGGAAAGAACTGGGGCAGGGCATTCCAGATGAACAGAAGCTGGAGCAGTGTCGGTGCGCCGCGAAATACCGCCACATAGGCGCGCAGAAACGGATGCCAGAGCGAGCGCGGGGCGTTCAGCTTCAGTGCGATGGGGATGGAAAGCACGATGGCGGCGGCATGAGAGGCAAGGGCAATGGCCAGCGTCATGCCCGCGCCTTTGAGAAAGGCCATGGAGAACAGGGCGGAGAAGAAGGTCGTCGTGTTGAAGCGCGGCCGTTCTACCGCCACACCCAGCGCCTTGCGGGCGGCGCTCCCGACATTCCATTTCTTCTCGAGGGCGGCGATCTCGCCTTTCTGCTTCAGCGTACCGAGCGCGCTCGCCAGAAGGGCGCGATCCTGACCGGCACGACGCAGATAGAGGGCGAACTCGGAATAGCCGGGCAGGCTCGGGCTGTAGATGACATGAAGCTTCCCGCCCAGCTGGGTCTCGCGATAGAAAAGCTCGACATCCTGGCTCAGGAAATTCTGCACGCGCCCGACCAGAACCTGCTGCACCACCTGATCCTCGCTCGGATATTGCTGCAAGGCGATGGGCGGCTTGCCGCGTGCGGCAAGTTCCTGATTGATCTCCTCGATACGGGCGGCATAGCTCGTGCCCGATTCAACGGCGAGGCTCTGGCCAGCCAGCGCGTCGAAGCTGTTGATCGGTGCGATCTTGCTCGGTGCCACGATCACGGGTGAGGTTTCCAGATAGGCCACGGCATCGAAAAGACGCTCGCGGGATTTCTGTTTCAGAACGCCACTGATGACCAGCCCGCAACGCCCGGCGCTCAGGCTTGGAAACAGCCCTGTGAAATCCATGGTCTCGAATTCGACGGGGACGTGCCAATAGGTACCCAGCGCTCGGGCGAGTGCGATATCGAACCCGTCGATTGCCGAAAGATCGGCCCCGTTGACGAAGGTCATGGGGGGCAGGGTCGGATTGGTGCAAACCCTCAAGACGCCGCCCTCTATGAAAGAGGGGCGCTCCTGTGCCCGGGCCGCTGCGACGGAGAGAAAAAGGGTGATCAGGACCAGAGCCTGAAGAAGGCGCCGCATCAGCATGTCTCTTCGAGAATGGAGCGGAAGGTTTCGGCCATAAGGCCGTTTTCCGGGGTGGGGCGGATCAGGAAATAGAAATGATTGACCAGATGCAGATCGTTGAAGGCGATATGGCGCAAACGATCCTGCTGGACCATCTGGGTGACGAAAAGCTCCGGCAGAAAGCCTATATACATACCCGACAGGATCAGCAGGGCGCGTGAATCGATGTTATCGGCCTTGGCAGCAAAATTCATGGAAGGGCGCAGTTCATCCCATCTTGGGGAAGACGCCGCATCGCTGACGCTGATCATGCGCGCTTCGGCGAGGGAGGCGATATCGATGGCCTCTTCCGGCCTGTCGAAAAGCGGGTGGCGCGCACCGCAATAGAGATTGGAGCGTTCGCTGAACAGGGCGGTGGCCTGCATTTCCGGCTGCTGATGCGGATAGAGCGTGATGCCGGCAGTCGCGGTGCCATTGCGTACGGCAAACTCCACATCGCGTGTCGAAGCGGAACGCACATCCATCTCGACCGCCGGGTAGCGTGTGGTGAAGATATGTATGGCGCGCAGCAGAGCGGTCTCGCCATGAAACTGGATATTATCGGGCAGATAGAGGCAGAACCGACCTGAGAGTGTGCCGCTGACATCGTTGATCCGCTGCTGGAACAGATCGATATCGTTAAAAAGTCTGCTCGTGGCCTCAAGCACGCCTTCACCCTCGCGTGTCAGGGCAAAACCGGCGCGCCCACGATGGCAGAGCACCATGCTCAGCCGGTCTTCAAGGGCCGCAATATCGATGCTGATCGAGGATTTGCTTTTACCGAGTGCCAGCTCGGCTGCTGCGAATCCGCCATGCTGCGCCACACAGGCAAAGACGCGCAGAAGACGCAGATCGACCTCGGCGATACGCCCCTGAAACCCGCTGGCACGGGGCAGGCGGCGCGGTGTTGGGGTGGGGCGCAGACGGGACAAGGGCAATGATCCTGTTTCAGACAGCATGCAATGATATCTCTCCCTGCCACACGATCAACCGTTTGTACCGCTTCCGATACACTCGGCGCCGTATCTGGAGTATGGCGGCTGGGCGTGCATCTTTTAATTTATGAAACGCCAAACCAAACTCCACCTCATTGTGATTGAGGAATGACCGCGCCCATCCTAGCGTCTGGTCCAGCCCGGCAAGGGCGGCATTGCATCGAAAAAGGGAGAAGACGATGACCGTTGAGCGCTGGTTCATCGATAGCGAAACCGGAACCTTGTCGGATGTGCTTCTCTGTCCGCCCGATTTCTACACTTGGAACCCGAGCAACGACATCGCCATACGCACGCTGGCTAGTGGCGCCCGCCTGATCCGGCACTGCTACGCCAGCAATTCGACGGTCTGGTGGCCCTTCTCGAAGGCGCGGGGTGCGCTGCCACTTCCTGACCCCTCAGGAAGGGCTGCCCTATCAGGTCTATACGCGCGATTCGTCTCAGACCACGCCCTGGGGCACGGTGGTCACGCGACTCATGCGGCCCGAACGCCAGCCAGAAGCGCAGAGTATCGAGGCGTTTTACGGCGAGGACGCGATCATTTCCCGTTGCACCGAAGGCTTTGTCGAGGGCGGGGATATCCATGTCATCCGTCCCGGTCTTCTGGCGGTCGGGGTGAGCGGCGGGCGCACCACCATCGAGGGCGCACGGGCCTTCATGAAGCCCTTCGAAGAGGCAGGCTGGACCTGCCGCATGATCCACTTTCCAGAACATTTCCTGCATCTAGACGTGATCTTCACCATGGTGACCAACGACCTTGCGATCGGCGTGGTCGATGTGCTGGAGGATGATGATCTCGCCTGGTTTGAGGCGCAGAAGATCCGTATCCTGCCCGTGACCTATAAGGAGGCCATGCGCGATATGGGCTGCAATGTGCTGGCTCTGGGTGAGGGGCGCGTGGTCAGCCCGGCGCATTCGACGCGCATCAACGCCATGCTGCGCGATCATGGCCTGACCGTGCTCGATACCCCGCTCGACCAGTTTTCGCAGGGCGGTGGCAGTATTCACTGCATGACGATGCCGCTCAGACGTGCCAGTCTGAAAGATTGATGCCGTCCGTTTCGGCGCTGAAAAAAGGGTATTTCGCAAACTGGCAAAGGGGCATGCCATGGCACCACGTCTGATCATCAGCGCCGATGGCGCGGAGGCTTACGAAGGCTGGCGCGAGTCCTTTGCGCGCCACGCCCCCGATATCGAGATCCTGTCCTGGTTTGATCCTCAGACCTGTCGCGAAGACGCAGATTACGCCCTGGTCTGGGAGGCGTCGGATGACGATTTGCGCGAAATGCACCATTTGCGTAGCATTCTCTGCACTGGGGCCGGGGTCAATCATCTGGTTGCCAGCCCCGATTTTCCGCATCATGTGAAGCTCGTGCGTATGGGCGGCGGCGAGACGGGCACGCTCATGGCCGACTATGTTCTCTGGGCGCTGATTGGCCTGCTACGCGATGCCCGCACATGGGCGCTGCAGCAGGGCAACCATGTGTGGGCGCGCAATCTGGTATCGCGCGGCTCGGACCGGACCCGCGTGACCGTGCTGGGTTATGGCAAGATTGGCGCCGTGGTGGCGCAGCGTCTGGCGCGCGCGGGTTTTATCGTGTCGGCCTGGCGCCGCTCAGGTGAGGGCGGACAGGATGAGGGGGTTGCCGTTCATGTGGGGCGCGATGCCCTGCCCGATCTGCTGGGCAGCACCGATCTGCTGGTCAATCTTCTGCCCAGCACCCCCCAGACGCGTGGTCTGCTCGATGCGGCCTTTCTGTCCGGGCTCAAACCGGGCGCGGGCCTGGTGAATGTCGGGCGTGGGGATCATCTGGTGGAGGCGGCACTTCTGGCTCTTCTGGAGAGCGGCCATCTCTCCGGTGCCGTGCTGGATGTGCAGGCGCAGGAGCCCCTCGGCTCGGAGTCACCGCTCTGGGATCATCCGAAAATCACTCTCACGCCGCATATCGCCTCTGAAGCGTCAAGAGAGGCGCAGGTGCGCTATCTGGCCGAGGTTATCCGACAGATAGAATGCGGTGAGTCCCCCGCCCTGCTCTACGATCGCGCCAGAGGGTACTGACCCTCCCGCTCCAACCCGGCTTGCCTCCCCCTTCTTGCTGCGCGCATTATAAGACCGCAAAACCTGATGGGCTTGTTTGTCGCAAAGGAGAATAAAAGAGATGCGCCGTGTCGTGATCAATCGAGAGGTCGATAAGGAGCGATGGGCGTCCTTTCTTCAATCAAACGGGCATGTCGGCTTGATCGAGCGCGTCGACGGCGTGGAAGGGCAGACACTCTGCGTTGATGATCTGGTCAAGCGTGGCGTGGCGGAAACCGGCTTGCGTTATACCCAGGGAGCCTGGGTGCCGCTCTCTCTCATCTCGGTTTGTGGAGCCAGGCGGTGCAGCAGGAGGCACCATTGGCTATTTTCGAAGATGACGCCCTTCTCTGCCGCAATTTTGTCGCTGAAAGCGACAGGCTGATCGCCTCCCTGCCTGAGGGATGGGACGTCATTTTACTGGGCTATAATTTCAATGCGCCCATCACGATTGATGCCTTGCCCGGTATTACCCGTGGCACCGTGACGCTCGATGAAAAAATGATGCAGAAAAACGCCGCTCTTTTTGCTGATGAGGCTGTCGAAGCGCGCATTTTCAGGCTGCTACAGGCGTTCGGTCTTTGCGCCTATGTCGTGTCGCCCAAAGGCGCACGGGCCTTCTGGAGCGATGCCTGCCTTTGCGGGCGCAGGAATATCAGCAACTGGGGCTGGATCGGATGGTCCGTAATGTCGGCATTGATGTCGTGACATCCTATCATTTCAGGCAGCTCAATGCGTTCGGCGCCTTTCCACCTCTGGCCATATCCCCCAATGACAAGGCGTCTTCGTCTACGCGAAGGCCGGTCTGAAAGGGGCGCCTGATACTCAGCCTCGCCGTTCGGCCACGGCGGCGGCGAGTGTCGAGACCAGAACCATTGAGGCTGCATTCGAGCGAAAGCCTGAAAATCGGCCTCATGCACTTCGAGCCACAGTCCCGATTGCGGGATGACGGGGCTGGCTGCGCTATCGGTCATGGAAATGACCGGCACGCTTCGCGCTTCAAGGGCCTCGAATAATTCCACGGTTCGCGGGGCATAGGCCTTGTAGCTCAGAAGCAGGGCAGCATCTTTCGGGCCGGCATGAGCAAAGCTTTCTTCCTCCATTCCGGTTTCGAGTCCGATGATCTGGTGGCGGATATCGAGCTTCGCCAGGAGATAGGACAGATAGCGTATGACCGGCATCGAGCGTCTCAGCCCTAACAGATACAGACACTCGGCCTGGGCCAGTGTGGTGACCGCGGCTTCGAGCCTGTCAGGCATGAGCTGGGTCTGAAGCGCACGGAGCGAATCCTGGGCCGCTTCGTAAAAACCGTTGAAAATGACCGAGGCCTCGACGGCCTCGCCATCCACGCGATGCAGCGCGTTTACCCGGTCACGATAGGCGACATTGCGGACACGCAGCCTGTCACGAAAAACAGCCTGCATATCCGAAAATCCGGCAAAGCCGAGCGTGCGGGCAAAACGTACCACCGTAGAAGGCTGCACACTCGCCTGGCTTGCCAGCGAGCTGACCGTGCCAAGCGCCACTTCATCTGGTGCATTGCTGACGAAATCGGCCAGTTGCAGCAGTCTTTTCGGGAGGTCGGCGTAGCACAGGCGCAAGCGATGATGAAACGCGTCGAAATCGGATTGGGTCGGAGCGGGGTCTTCGGGGGTCTCGGTCAATTCAGCACAATCCGAAAAGGGAATAAAAATTCCATAGCATTTCATGGACGGAGCGCGAAGCGGCGGGGCTGCCCGATCCGGGTGATGGCAGCAAGTTAATCACATACGCGTGCGAAGTTAAAGAAAATTAGGGAATGTCCATTCTATAACGTGACCAAGAACAGAATGTATGTTCTTATCATGCTCAACGTAACATGCTGCAGGAGTCGGGGATGCGCGGACAGGATCTCGATATCGTCGCGATAGGACGTTCTTCAGTCGATCTTTACGGCCAGCAGATCGGTGGCCGTTTCGAAGATATGGCCAGCTTCAGCAAGGCTGTCGGCGGGTGCCCGGCCAATATTGCGATCGGCACTGCCCGGCTCGGGCTGAAATCGGCGCTCATTACCCGTGTGGGTCACGAGCATTTCGGTCGATTCATCACCGAGCAGCTTCAGCGTGAAGGGGTTTGCACCGATGGCGTGCGCGTCGATCCCGACCGGTTTACGGCGCTCGCCATTCTTGGCGTGCGCGACCGCGAAAATTTCCCGCTGCTTTTTTATCGCACCGATTGTGCGGATGCGGCGCTCGATGAAGGCGATATCGACCCGGCGCTGATTGCGCGCACGAAAGCGGTTGTCGTCACTGGCACGCATTTTTCGCGTCCTGCTTCGGCCAAGGCACAGCGCAAGGCGATGGATCTGGTGCATGAGCATGGCGGCAAGGTCGTGTTCGATGTCGATTACCGTCCCAATCTCTGGGGGCTGGCCGGGATCGGCGACGGGGAGTCACGCTACGTCAAATCCGACAGCGTGACGGCCCATCTGAAAGAAATCCTGCCCCATTGCGATCTGATTGTCGGCACGGAAGAAGAGCTGCATATCGCCGGTGGCAGCGAAGACACGCTTGAGGCCATTCGCGCCATCAGGGCCGTTTCAAAGGCGACGATCGTCTGCAAGCGCGGGCCTATGGGGTGCGTTGTTTTCGAAGCGGCCATTCCGCCATCGCTGGAAGACGGTATTTCAGGCCCCGGTTTTCCGGTTGAGGTCTATAATACGCTGGGCGCTGGCGATGCCTTCATGTCGGGTTTCCTGCGCGGATGGGTAAGAGGCGAGAAAATTGCCGAATGCTGCCGCTTCGCCAATGCCTGCGGTGCGTTTGCCGTATCGCGCCTGCTCTGCTCGTCTGAAATCCCGACTTGGGAAGAGTTGAGCTATTTCCTCGAAAAAGGCAGCAGCCAGCGTGCGCTGCGTCGCGATGATGCGCTCAATCATCTGCATTGGGCCACGACGCGCCGTTCGCAGATTATGCCCATCATGGCGCTTGCCTGCGATCACCGCCTGCAGCTCGAGGAGATCGCCACGTCAGTTGGCGCCTCTTTCGACCGTCTGCCGAAATTCAAGCAACTCGCGGTTCAGGCGGCGAAGAATGTAGCGCAGGGACGCCCCGGTTTTGGCGTGTTCATGGATGGACGTTACGGACAGGATGCGCTTTTCGACGCGTCCCATGCCGGTCTCTGGACGGCACGCCCGATCGAAAAGACCGGGTCTCGCCCGCTCGACTTCGAATGTGGCGGTTCGCTCGGCGCCCATCTGGTGGAGTGGCCGAGCGCGCAGGTGATCAAATGCCTGTGCTTCTATCACCCCGATGACAGTGATGATCTGAAGCAGCGTCAGGAACGCGAGCTGATCCGTGCGCAGGATGCTTGCCGCAAGCTTGGCAAGGAAATCCTGATCGAGATCATTGCGGGCAAGAATGGCGCGCTCACCAGCGACACGGTCTCATCCATTCTGTCGCGTCTCTACGATGTCGGGTTGCGTCCCGACTGGTGGAAGCTCGAAGGGCAGCGCGACCCCAAGGCGTGGGAGAAAATCGGTGCTGTTATTGAGGCCCGCGACCCGCATTGCCGTGGTGTGGTCATTCTGGGCCTCGATGCCCCGGCAGAAGAATTGATGGAGGCGTTCAAGGCCTCGGCCGCAACGCCCTGGGTCAAGGGTTTCGCCATAGGGCGCACCATTTTTGCCCAGCCAGCCCGTGACTGGCTGGCCGGAAAAACCACAGATGAGCATGCTGTTGCCGAGATGGCGCGCCGTTTCAGCGCCTTTGTCGAGGCCTGGACGTCTCGCGATCAGGCCGCGCTTTCCGGCGCCAGCGCCTAAAGCCAGGGAGCAGGGGAATGAAGACGATCCGTTTGACCATGAGCCAGGCCCTTGTGCGGGCCATGATGGCGCAGAAGACCGAAATCGACGGGCGCATCGAGCCTTCTTTGCCGGTGTCTGGGCGATTTTCGGCCATGGCAATGTTGCCGGTCTGGGTGAGGCGCTGCATGCCCAGCGGGAGACATTGCCCACCCTGCGCGGTCATAACGAGCAGGGCATGGTTCACGCGGCGACGGCTTTCGCCAAGGCCTCGCGCCGTCGCAGGGCCATGGCCTGCACCAGCTCCATCGGGCCTGGCGCCCTGAATATGGTGACGGGTGCGGCGGTGGCGCATGTCAACCGTCTGCCGGTTCTGCTTCTGCCAGGTGATGTGTTTGCTAATCGCATTCCAGACCCGGTCCTGCAGCAGGTGGAGGATTTCGGCGATGGCACGGTGAGCGCGAGCGACGCGTTTCGCTCGGTCTCGCGCTATTTCGACCGGATCACCCGGCCCGAGCAGATCGTGCCCGCTTTCAACCGCGCGATGGCCGTGCTGACCGATCCTGCAGAATGTGGTCCTGTCACGCTCTCGCTGTGTCAGGACGTACAGGCAGAGGCTTTCAATTACCCCGAGAGCTTCTTTGCAGAACGTATTCATCGCATCCGTCGCCCGCTGGCCGATGAATTCGAGCTCGAAGAGGCGATTGCCCTGATATGCCAGTCGCGCAAACCGCTGGTGATCGCCGGTGGTGGTGTGCTGTATGCTGGTATCGAGAAGCAGCTGGCAGCATTCTGCGCCGAAAAAGGTATTCCCGTTGCGAGACGCAGGCGGGGCGCTCGTCTCTGCCGACATCGAACAGCCTGAATATGGGCGGTATCGGCGTCAGCGGCAGTTCGGCAGCCAATGCCATGGCGGCAGAAGCTGATCTCGTGATTGCGGTCGGCACGCGCCTGGCCGATTTCACCACCGGGTCATGGGGGCTTTTCTCTAACCCGGACATGAAAATCGTTTCGCTCAATATACAGAATTTCGATGCCACCAAGCATCTGGCGCTGGCCGTTGTCGGTGATGCCGGCAAATCGCTGGCTGCGCTCGAAGCCGGGTTGAAAGGCTGGAAAGCCGCATCGGACTGGACCGGCAAGGCCGAGCGGGAATACCGGAACTGGATGGAAATTTCGGCGCGCTATCAGGCTCTACCCGACGCAGGTCAGAAAACCCTGCCGACCGACGCGCAGGTGATCGGTGCCGTGCAGCGCACCGGGCGCCCGACCGATACGGTCGTCTGCGCCGCTGGTGGTCTGCCAGCCGAATTGCAGAAACACTGGCAGGCCGAACAGCCCGGTGGATACCATATGGAATATGGCTTTTCCTGCATGGGATACGAGTTGGCCGGAGCGCTCGGCGTCAAAATGGCCTGTCCTGATCGCGAGGTGATCGTGATGCTGGGCGATGGCTCTTGGCTGATGCTGAATACCGAAATCGCGACCTCGGTCATGCTCGACCAGAAGCTGATTGTCGTGCTGCTCGATAATCATGGTTATGGCTGCATCAACCGTCTGCAGCAGGAATGTGGCGGAGCCCCATTCAACAACCTCTGGGAAGATTGCCATCAGGTGCGGCCTTTCAAGATCGATTTCGTGCAGCTGGCCCATGGTCTCGGCGCTCATGCCGAAAAAGTCTCTGGCCTTTCAGCCCTGACCGAGGCTGTCGAGCGCGCCCGTTCGGCCGATCGTACTACCGTTCTGGTGATCGATACCGATCCGGCGCCGACCACGACAGATGGCGGCGCCTGGTGGGATGTCGCCGTGCCCGAAGTCTCGCCCAGACATCAGGTCGAGGAGGCGCGTGCGGGCTACGAGCGCAAACGCGGCACCCAGCGCATCGGTAACTGAGACAGATTCACGCCGCCCCGCGCCTTAAGGTGCGGGGCAAGGAGACGAGTATGACGATCAAGATCGGCGCCAATCCAATCATCTGGTCCAATGACGACATGCAGTCGGTTGGCGCGTCCACCACGCTCGAAATGTGTCTGGCCCAAGCCAAAAAGGCCGGGATCCAGGGCATGGAGCTGGGTCATAAATTCCCTCAGACCGTTTCCGGCATGAAGGCGGCGCTCGATCCGTTCGGGCTCGAATTCATTTCCGGCTGGTGGTCGACCGAATTGCTGACCCGCAGTGCCGAAGAGGAAATAGCCGCCCTCAAGCCGCGTCTCGAATTGCTCAAGGGTATGGGATGCAAGGTCTGTATTGCAGCAGAAACCTCGAATGCCATCCACGCCAGATCGATACCCCGCTTTCTGCGCGTCCCTATCTGGCCGTAGGCGAGTGGGCGGAATTCGCCCGACGCATGACGGTCGTGGCCGATTTCCTAGCCGATCACGGCATCGACCTCGTTTACCATCATCACATGGGCACGGTGGTCCAGTCGCGTGAGGATATCGGTCGTTTCATGGATCTGACCGGCCCTTCGGTGAAATTGCTGCTCGATACCGGCCATGCGCTCTGGGGCGGTTCCGATCCGGCCGAGCTGGCGCGCTCTTATCGTGATCGTATCCGTCATGTGCATGGCAAGGATATCCGCCCGTTCAAGCGCGCTCAGGCCGATGTCTATGACTGGAGCTTTCTGCGCAGCTACTGTCTGGCGTATTCACCGTGCCGGGCGATGGCTGCATCGATTATGCCCGTGTCATGCGCGAGCTGCCCGATTATTCGGGCTGGATCGTGCTTGAGGCCGAGCAGGACCCCGAAATTGCCAACCCGCTCGTCTACGCGCGTATGGGCCGCAATTATCTGTCGATACGTTGATTGCGACGGGCCATATGAACGGAGCCTCGTCATGAGTTCGAAGCTTCTGGTGCATTCGCACAAACCGGATGAGAAAAAGCGGACAGTCGCAGTGACGCCGCAATCGGCGGGTTGGGGTTATATCGATTTCAACATTCGGTCTCTGGCCGCAGGCGAGCAGATTGCCGATCGCACGGGGCCGAACGAGACCTGTCTCGTGCTCGTTAGTGGTAAGGCGCGCATTATCGGTGCCGGTCAGGATTTCGGGGTGCTGGGCGAGCGTATGGACCCTTCAGCGGGGCGCCATGGTCGGTCTATCTACCCTCCGGGGCCGATTGGCGGGTAGAGGCCGAAACGCCTGTGGAGCTTGCGGTTTGCGGCTCGCCCGCCAAGGGGAAATACCCTGCAAGGGTGATCGCGCCCGATGACGTGGGCGAACTGACGCGAGGCACCGGCACCAATCAGCGTTTCGTGCGCAATATCCTGCCCGATACGGCGCCGGCAGAAACATTGCTGGTGGTTGAGGTCATCACGCCGGGTGGTCATTGGTCGAGCTACCCGCCGCACAAACACGACACCGATGATTTTCCCAACGAGACCTATCTCGAAGAGACTTATTATCACCGTCTGAAACGCGGGAGCGGCTTCGCGCTGCAGCGTGTCTATACCAAGGATGGTTCGCTGGACGAGGCCATGGCCGTTGCCGATCGTGATGTGGTGATGGTGCCGAAGGGATATCACCCGGTCGGTGCGCCGCATGGCTTCGATCTCTATTACCTCAACGTGATGGCAGGGCCGCGCCGGGTGTGGAAATTCACCATGGATCCCGACCAGGCCTTTCTTCCTTACTGAGCCGGAAAAGCGGAGTTCAGAAACATGACTCTCAAAATTGGTGTCATCGGCACGGGTGCCATTGGTGAAGACCATATCCGTCGCTGCATGCAGGCGCTTTCAGGCGCCGAGATCGTCGCCGTTACCGATGTTGATCTCGATCGCGCCCGTAAAGTGGCCGAGAAATACGCGCCCGGCGCCAAAGTGCCGGAAGATGGTGAATCGCTGATCGCCCTGCCCGAAGTCGAGGCCGTGATCGTAACCTCCTGGGGGGGCACGCATGCGCGCTATGTGCTCGAGGCCATTCGTCACAAGAAATATGTCTTCTGCGAAAAGCCTTTGGCAACGAGCGCAGAAGACTGCCTGAAAATCGTCGAGGCCGAGGCTGCCCATGGAAAGCGCCTCGTTCAGGTCGGGTTCATGCGTCCCTATGACACGGGCTATCGCGCGCTCAAGGCCCTGATCGACAAGGGCGAGATCGGCGAAGTGCTGATGATTCACGCCGCTCATCGCAACCAGCGCGTGGGGGCAAACTACAAGACCGATATGGGCATCACCGACACGCTCATTCATGAGCTGGATGTGTTCCGCTGGATGCTGGGCGATGATTACGTCAGCGCGCAGGTTATTTTCCCGCGCAGCAGCAGCAAGGCCATGGAGCATATTCGCGATCCGCAGATCGTGCTGCTGGAAACGAAAAAAGGCATCCGTATCGATGTCGAAATATTCGTGAACTGTCAGTACGGCTATGACATCAAATGCGCGGTGGTGGGAGAGCTGGGCGAAGCCAGCCTGCCGATGCCGCCAGCCGTCGAATTGCGCAAAGCTGCGGCGCTTTCGACCGAAATCATGACCGACTGGAAGGAGCGTTTCATCGCTGCCTATGACGTCGAGGTTCAGGATTTCATCAACGGTGTCAAGGCGGGTGCGCTTAATGGTGCGACCTCATGGGACGGGTATTGCGCTTCGGTTGCCGCCGATGCCTGCGTCAAGGCGCAGGAGAGCGGCCGGATCGAGCCAATCTCGATGAAGCCGCGCCCTGCGCTTTACGGCGGCTGAATTTTAACGAGCGGAAGGGACAAACCGCACGAAAGGGAGCCGTCAGGATCTGCCGCGTTTATCGCAGGCCCGCAAGCAGCACAGGGCGCACAGGATCCAGAACGGCTGTCTGAACCCATTCAATGACTGTCTCTCCCGGTGATGAAGCGCCGGGACAGGAGAACATTTCATGAGAAGAGTAAAAGACGTCGTCATGGTGCAGTCAGAGCGTCATGATGTGGGCTATGTGCTGCGCATCTGTGCGATCGCGGCTCTGGGCGGAATCCTTTTCGGCTATGATACGTCGGTTATTTCCGGCGCGATCTCGCCGTTGCAGGAATATTTTCATCTCTCTCCTGCCCAGACCGGCTGGGCCGTTTCCAATGTCGTAATAGGTTGCATGGTTGGCGCCATCATTTCGGGTGCCATGGCCGACCGTCTTGGTCGTCGCATGACGTTATTCATCTGCGCGTTGCTGTTCAGCGTGCAGTCGATCGGCACGGCACTGGCAACCGATTTTACGTGGTTCGTCATTTATCGCATGCTTGGGGGTATCGCGGTCGGCGTCGCATCGGCGGTCTCGCCCATGTACATGTCCGAGGTCTCACCCAAAGACATGCGCGGGCGCGCGCTGAGCATGGAGCAGTTCGCGATTGTATTCGGCCAGGTCGTGGTATTTATCGTCAACTACCTGATTGCGCGTTCCGCAACGCCCGAATGGCTGCTCGATATGGGGTGGCGCTGGATGTTCGGCTCTGAAATCGTGCCGTGCATTCTTTTCTGTGCGATGATTTTCTTCATCCCGGAATCTCCGCGCTGGCATGTGCTCAAAGGCCGTCATGACGAAGCACTGAAAACGCTCACGCGTATCTCGAACGAACATCACGCTCGCAACCTGCATTCGGAAATCAAACAGTCTCTGGGTGCTGTCGCGCAGTCGTCGCTCGGCTTTACCAAGGTTCTTGGCGATGCACGGGCACGCTGGATCATTTTCGTGGGGGCCAGCATCGCTGCGTTGCAGCAGGTCACCGGCATCAATGTCATGATGTATTATGCGCCGATGGTGCTGAAATCGACCAGCGGCAGTCTGCAGGCGGCCTTGTTCCAGACGATCTGGATCGGCTTTGCGCTTCTGCTCGGCTGCATCATCGGCGCTTGGATCGTCGATCGTCACGGACGCAAACCGCTGATGCTCTGGGGCTCCATCGGCATGGTGCTGGGCCTGCTTGTGGTGTCATGGGGCTCTACACCCAGTCCACCGGCTCATGGCGCTGTCGGGCATGCTGGTTTTCATGCTCATGTTCGGCCTGTCCTGGGGACCTGTCTGCTGGATCCTGATTTCCGAGATTTTTCCCAATCGTTTCCGCGCAGTGGGCATCAGTCTCGCCGTGACGTCTCAATGGGGCATGAACTTCGTCGTCAGTCAGTTTTTCCCGATGCTGAGCGAAAACAAATATCTCTCAGAGCAATTTCACGGTGCATTCTCGATGTGGCTCTTCGCCATTCTGGGCCTGTTCGCACTGTGGTTCGTGATGAAATTCGTGCCTGAGACCAAGGGCGTCGCGCTCGAAAAGATCGAGGATACGATGATCAATCATCGCTCAGCTTCTGCCACGACCGCATCGGTTGCGGCCAACACCACCAGACATGTCTGAGAGAGGAGCGACGATCATGAGAAAGACACTTCGCGTCGGTCTGATCGGTACGGGCTTCATGGGCAAGGCCCATGCGCTCTCCTATCAGGCAGCTGGCAATGTGTTTGACAATATTCCCCGCCCGATGCTCCACGCGGTGGCTGATATCGATGGCGCCCGTGCCGAGATGTTCAAACACCAATTCGGTTTCAACAAGGCATTGACCGACTGGCAGAAGCTTATCGAGGACCCTGAAATCGACGTGGTGTCGATCACGACTCCCACGCTGTTTCACAAGGAGATGGCGCTCGCGGCTATCGCGGCGGGCAAGCATGTCCACTGTGAAAAACCACTCGCCATCAGTGCTGGCGATGCACAGGAGATGACGCTTGCCGCCGAGCGGGCAGGCGTGCGCACGGCGAGCGGCTTCAATTATCTCAAGAACCCGCTTCTGAAATATGCGCGCGAGATGATCGCTTCTGGCGAACTCGGCGAGATTACCGATTTTAACGGTATTCATGCCGAGGGCTTCATGGCCGATCCGCAGACGCCCTGGTCATGGCGTTGCGATCCGGCTGGCGGGCAGGGCGCGATTGCCGATGTCGGCAGCCATATCATTGCCATTGCCCGTTTTTTGCTTGGCCCGGTCACGCAGGTTTTCGCCCAGCTCGATACGCCCATCAAGACGCGCCCGGTCAAGCCGGGCAGCAGCGAGCGCAAGGCGGTGGGGGTGGATGATATTGCCCGTATGATCGTCGGTTTCGAGCGTGGCTGCTTTGGCACGCTTCAAGCCAACTGGCTGGCGACGGGGCGCAACATGCAGCTTGGTTTTCAGGTCTCCGGCAGCAAGGGCACGCTGGTTTTCAATCAGGAGCGCATGAACGAACTGCAGTATTTCAAGGCAGGTGAAGACACGCGGAGCAATGGCTTTCGCGTGATCGAATCCGGCCCGCAGCATGCGCCTTACGGGGCATTCTGCGTGGCGGGTGGACATCATCTCGGCTTCAACGACCTCAAGACCATCGAGATGGCGGAGTTCATTCGCGCCATCGATCAGGGTGTGGCCGCGAGCCCCGATTTCCGCGAGGCGTGGGAAGTGCAGCGTCTGATCGATGCCGCCGTCATGTCGCACAAAGACAGAACCTGGCTCTCGCTCTGAGCCAAGCCATCTTCCCCGGGCCATCACCGGGGAGGACGTATTCAGGACAAGGAAAGACCATGCCGCTACTGCATTTTCACGTCGTCGAAGGGCGCAGCGACATCGAGATCAAGGCGATGCTCGACGCGGCCCATGAGGCGATGCTCGAGGTGTTCGAGGTGCCGCGCGGAGACCGCTATCAGATCGTCTCGGAGCACAAAAAGACCCATATGATCGTTGAGGATACCGGACTCGATATCCCCCGAACCGACAGGATGCTCGTGCTGCAGATGTTCAGCAGGCCACGGGGTGAGGCGAAGAACGCTGCATTCTATCGCCGCCTCACTGAGCGTCTGCAGAAAGAATGCGGTATCGCGCCTTCGGACGTCATGGTTTCGGTCGTCGAGAATGAAGATGCGCATTGGTCTTTCGGTCATGGGCGCGCCCAGTTTCTGACAGGAGAGCTCTGACGCTCCGACCGATCGCGGCAGTCTATCATCAGGGATAAATACGGATCTGACGGAGCGTCCGGCTGAAAGGAATATTGTTGTGACAGATGGTCTCACGCTCTCTCAGCGCACGGCACCGTTTTCTCTCGCAGTATGTGCCGAGATGATCTTGCTTGAGATGCCGATCCTCGAGAGGGTCCGGTATCTCGCGCAGAAAGGCTTTCTGGTCGAGATATGGGACTGGACCCGGCATGATCTGAAAAATCTGGCGGCTACTGGTGCCGTGTTTTCCTCCATGACCGGTTACATCAACGGCACGCTGGCTGATGATCAAGGCGCTGCCGAGATGCTGCGCACTGCGGCGCTCTCCATTCAGGCAGCGAGAGAGCTCGGCATACCGAGGCTCAATCTGCATGGCACCGGATTAGGGCCCGACGGGCTGCCCGTGGTGAAGTGCCTCAATGGGCCAGACGGCGCCATGTGGATGAAGGCTCGTGACACGCTCTCCCGTCTTGCCGATCTGGGAGAGAGCGCAGGCGTTATGTTCGTTCTCGAAAATCTCAATGCTGCAGTCGATCATCCGGCCGTGCCGTTCGGTCGCGCTCAGGACTGCGCAGCGCTGGTCAGAAGCGTAGATCACCCCTCCTTGCGTCTCATGCTTGACCTTTATCATGCCCAGATCGGCGAGGGCGACCTGATCTCGCTATTGAGGAAGACTCAGCCGCTCATTGGAGAAATCCAGATTGCCGATGTTCCGGGTCGCTGCGAGCCGGGAACAGGCGAGATCAACTATCCTGCAATCGCCCGTGCGCTGAGAGAGATAGGATATACCGGCGTCATCGGGCTTGAAGCGTGGGCGTCCGATCAAGACAGTGAACGCGCTTTGAACCGTTTTGTGGCGGCTTTTTCCGACTCACCCAGCAGCGAGCCTTGATCCCGCGCCGTGGGGCGGGGCAAGCTTTCACGAGTGGGCGCACCACGCTGAGATTTCTGACAATCCGACGTGCCGCGAGCGCCGCTTGCGCAAAACCTTGTGCGATGCGATAGGGAAGTCTCTATACAAATCTGCGTGATAACAGGTACTCAAGAGGGCCTGGCAGAGCATTCGATTCGTACCAGACACGGGATAGGACACCCTGAGCAAAGAGAGCCAGGCGAGCCCTATCTGTCTGATAGGAACGATCATGGTGGTTTGCAGGCAGATGAAACATGCACGACACGGCGCAGGACCTCGGTGAATGGCTGGGCAGACGGATTCCTATGCCAATATGTCAGACGAGGTATTGATGCAGTTGTCTGCTGACGGTGACCAAGTTGCGTTCGGACAGATAGTGTCTCGTTACAGTGGGCGTATTTTGAAGCTGTCAATAAGAATTACGGGAGCCTTCGAAGCATCTGAGGAAATCTCTCAGGAAGTTTTGGTAAAGATATGGAAAAATGCCTCTGCCTATAGTTCGTCCCTTTCCAAATTTTCGACCTGGATGCACAAAATTGTCGTGAATACATGTATTGACTACATGCGCCGGAAAAAGTGGAGCCTCTGCCAGAGGCGTTTGACGTCCCGGATGAGGGTTTGTCGCCCGAAGAGGCGATCGAACGTAAAGAAATGGAAATGTTGTTGACCGTAGCTTTGGCGCGGATACCTGTGCAACAAAGGGTGGCGATCAATCTTGTGTACGGGGAAGAGCGTTCGGGCACTGAGACGGCAGCACTGATGGGAGTTTCTCGCAAAAAGGTCGAGCGCCTGCTCAAATCGGCAAGGACACTTCTCGAGACTGAAATCTCGGAAATGAAGATGAAATGGACTCGCAGGTCATCATGATGAACGTAAAGCGCTTCAGACATCTCGCCGAGGCTTATGGCGGCGACCTCAGACGATGGCCTGCCGAAGAGCGGCATGACGCCTCTGTGCTGGTGAGTGAGAGTTCGGAAGCCGCTGACGTCCTGCGTAATGCCCAGTCCATCGATTTCTACGTCAAAGGCGCTCTCACAAGGCTCACGCCGTCAGATGCGAAAGTCTCGGATGCGGCGACGCGTCTGGAAGCGAACGTCATGTCCATGATTGGCGAGGTCGAACAAATTCCCGTGCGGAAATTTCGTTCCTCGGATCTAAGGTCTGCAGGCGCTCGCTCAGCCGAAAATTTCAAGTCACTCATCGGGGGATGGCGTGAGCACCGACTTGCGCTGTGCATGCTCTGTGCGACGTCATGCGTCACCGGTCTGTGGTTCGGGCTCCATCCCGTCAATACGGGTGTCGATTTGTCGATGCTCGCCTCCCTTGATTCGGCATTTCTCGGGATGATGCTGTGACAGTTGTCAGGAAGCCCGGCCTCTCCTTACGCAGTTTTCTGATTATCTCGTCAGTCATGCTCAATCTCTTCTTCGTATCTTTTCTGGGCGTCCGATTTGTTCAGAATCGGTCTCCAATCTGTATCGACAGGCGCATTACTTTTGCTGGCGTCGTCGCGGCGCTTCCTCGCGCAGACAGGGAAAAATTTGCGACGGCTCTGAAGCAGGACGTGCCACATTACATCGATCAGCTCAAGATGATCGGCAATCGTCGCGATGCTCTCGACAGGTCTTTGACGCAGGAGCCCTTTTCGAAAAGCGACGTCGCCGATCGCATCGTGGAGTGGCAGGAATCATGGAATGTCTTCATGACTGTGTTCAGGGGATCGCTTGTAAACGCATTTTCCGATATCTCGCTACCTGGTCGAAAAGCCCTCATAGAGGCCTTTCCCAAGCAGCCTCGTTGCAGGTCGTAAGCGCAGGTCTCTGCCAGTGAGGCAATACATCTCGAGCATCTTCTCAGCTCGCGCTGCGACGACGTCTCGAAGATCATGCCTTTGATGGCTTGCGAAGATATACGGTTCGACCTGCGGTACTTTGAGGCGCGAAAGCTGCGCCCTTGCCAACGTGCTCCGTGAGCCGCAATGCGAGAGGTCCCCTGATTGTGCGGGGCGGTCATCACATTCCCGCTGCCGAGAAATATACCCTGAACGTGGGTGTCGATGACGCCTGTTTTGTGTGGTGGCAGGATTGTCATTGACTGCATCAGCCTCCGAGTTCGCGGCAATCACTGAGGTAAGACCCCTCTGCATTGCAGGAGAGGGTGAGGCACGAAGCAAAGTGCTCGGCTCAATGACGACGGTTCGCTTTAGCAAGAAACTCTCTCCGTTCACTCACGAGCAGGTAATGTGCGAGGCGTCCTGAAAACACAGGTTCAGCTTCGGATCTGATGAGATCTCTGGCCGGCTACAAGTGGGATCGTGAACTCAGGTATGCCCGGCGGAAGCCCGCGGCAAATAGCCACGCTCGACAATCATGATGGGTCAGCAGGTTCGACAGAGGTTCAGAACGATGCATGATCTTGTCTGGTCCTTTCAGTCGAACCGATGCTGGCGGTCGTTTTGCCAAGACCGCAAGTGACTGTTTTTCTGATCCTGAAAACAGGTCAGACGATTATCTCTTCGGGCTGTTCGAGATAGTGCGCTTGCGAGAAGATCTCCAGCGAAAGGATGGCAGGCTCACTGTTGTCTACAGTGGTCAGGGGGAGTTCAGCATAGCCGTCTGTCCACCGACCGACCTCGCTTTCTCTGGGATGCCAGCCTTCAAGGGAGAATTCATCCATATGTGTGTCGATCGAGCACAGCCCCTGCGCTGTGAAGAGCGAGATCGAACCCACCGACACCCCCAGTTTGCGCCTGTCATCAACGAACGGCCCCTCTATATCACATGGGCGGCTATGCCGTGAGGCAATCCACACGCGCGACGTGTTGGCAGGAATCCTGAAAATAAAACGGGTGCCGTTCACACGCGTAGGAGTGAGGGAGCTGCCATCCTCCAGCACGATCCGGATCTGTGGGTCGGGCGTCAGGTTATGCGGCACAAGATTGTCGACAAATCCGAGTGCTTGGCGCGCGCCGCAAGTTCGTTGAAAAGCGTCTCGACAATGCGTCGTTCTGTGCAAAGAGGTGCTGCAGAATCCCGCCCCCATATGGGCGTGGAGGTACCATTGATCACGAGATATGGCTTCGGATGTTCGATAAAAAGATCTTTGTGGCCGGTATCCAGGTAGCTTTCAGACAGTAATCCATTTGCAATGACGACCGAGTGTTTTTCGAGCTCGAAGTGATACACATCGAATTGCTCGGCCTCATCCAGAGCGATTGATGACCCGTTCACCAGCATCCGTGCCGGGACGAACTGCCCTTCGATGAAGATGCAGTGCTCCGGGGTTACAAGCAGATCATCCAGAGGCACCTGTGTTGAAAAAGCGTTACGCTTGATTCTGACAAGACGGTCATCATCATCCAAGACTGTGACGGCTCTTTTGCCGACCCATTTCACCTTGGACGTGTTTTGACGATCTCCCTCTAAAGTCGTCACGATACTGCCGATTTTGAGATCTTCGACGTTGATTTCGCCTTCAGGAATTCGGATTTTTGTGCCCGCTGCATAGCATCTTATAGTGACTTGACCTGTATTTCCTGAATAAAGAAGATCAAGCGTTCCGGTGGGCATGTTGTTTGGATTTCCTGTAATAACAATATATACAGTGATAGAACTTGTGATAATGAATCCGCCTACCACCTTGATCTTGATAGTCGTGTTCATACCATCATACGAAATCGTTGCCTTCTTGGAAGGGGCGTTGAGATCGAATGTGATAAGTAGCTTTTCAGGGGGTATATTATTGACATTAAGCACATACTCATAGTTTCCAGAAAAACCACTAAATATTGATGAGTCTAGGTCGACGTTTACTGTACCACCATCCGCGCCAACATTGGCATATGCATTCGAGGTCTTGCCGAATCCAAGCAGCCCAGCGCTCGTGTCGAGGTTGAGTGTGCCCCCATCGATCAGATAGTTGCTTGGTTCTCATAGTTGACCTTGCCGGAATTAGGGCCGACCACAATCTGCGCGTCCGGCGAGGCGCGAAGCAGCGCGTCCGCCTGAGCCGCCGCAGCTTGCTTTTTCTGCTGATCGACTGCTTCTGGTGCAGCCGCCTGATTGAGATCGTTCTGGACAGATATGCTCATGATTGAGAAGCCCCCTGAAAAACTGATTTTTCCTGATACGGGGGGCCCGCGTTTGTCGGACGGAAACACATGAATTGTCACAATTTCCTGATCATTATTGGATCAATGATTCGGCATCATCACGAATACTTGAATGAGATCGAAAGTACACCGCAGATCTTCTAGGGACGACCGTCCAAAAAACAGAGGATTCTGGAGTATTTGATCGTCAGCCAGCTTGTCGAGAACGATTGGTAGAGAGTAATTGATAATAACTATCAATAGCACCTTGATAGTAATCGTGGTGTAGCCACTTTATCCTGTCTCAGTGATAGAGAGTTTCGATGAGCATCCGCTGCAACTCATGCCGCCCAGGGTCATTCTGCTTATGTGAATTTTTGACCGGAGAACTTCCATGTCTGACGAGCGCATCAAAACCGCCACAACCGATGCCGGCGCCCCTGTTGCCAGCACTGATTACTCGCTGAGCGTCGGTGCCGATGGCCCGATCCTGCTTCATGACCATTACCTCATCGAGCAGATGGCGGTATTCAATCGTGAGATGATTCCTGACCGTCAGCCTCATGCAAAGGGCGGTGGCGCGTTCGGCCATTTCGAAGTCACGCATGATCTGAGCCGCTACACGAAGGCCAAGTTTCTGCAGAAGGGCGCGAAGACCGAGACGGTCGTGCGCTTCTCGACTGTGGCCGGTGAGTCGGGCAGTCCCGACACCTGGCGCGATCCGCGCGGCTTCTCGGTGAAGTTCTATACCGAAGAAGGCAATTTTGACATGGTGGGCAATAATACGCCCGTCTTCTTCGTGCGCGACCCGATGAAGTTCCAGCATTTCATTCATTCGCAGAAGCGCCGCGCCGATAATGGTCTGCGCGACAACGACATGCAGTGGGATTTCTGGACGCTGAGCCCCGAGACGGCGCATCAGGTCACCTGGCTCATGGGTGATCGCGGCATTCCTGCCAGCTGGCGTCACATGGATGGTTTTTCCAGCCATACCTATATGTGGGTTAATGAAGCAGGTGAGCGCTTCTGGGTGAAATACCACTTCAAGACCGATCAGGGCATCAAGTGTCTGACGCAGGACCAAGCTGACAAGCTGGCTGGCAGCGATGCCGACTACCATCGTCGTGATCTGTATGAAGCCATCAAGCGCGGCGAGCATCCGAGCTGGACGCTCAAGATGCAGATCATGCCGTATGAGGATGCCAGGACCTATCACATCAACCCGTTCGATCTGACCAAGGTATGGCCGCAAAGTGAGTATCCGCTGATCGAGGTTGGCAAGCTCACACTGGACAGCAACCCGACAGATTTTTTCGCGCAGATCGAACAGGTCGCTTTCGAGCCCAATAACCACGTGCCGGGCACGGGACTGTCACCCGACAAGATGCTGCTGGCACGTGCCTTCGCCTATGCCGATGCACATCGTGCCCGTCTCGGGGTGAACTATAAGCAGATTCCGGTCAACGCGCCGAAATGCCCGGTTCATTCCTACTCAAAGGGTGGCACCATGCGGTCGCATAATGCGTCCGATCCGGTTTATGCGCCGAATTCGAAGGGCGGTCCTGCAGCCGATGCCGAGCGTTACCCTGAAAACGCCGTCTGGGCAGCCGATGGTGAGTTCGTGCGTGCGGCTTATACGCTGCGCCCCGATGACAACGATTTCAGCCAGGCCAATGATCTGGTCAATCGTGTGATGGATGACGCAGCGCGTGACCGTCTGGTCCAGAACGCGGCTGGTCACATTGCTGGTGGTGTTGAAGAGCCGGTATTGTCGCGTGTGTTCGAATACTGGTCCAATGTGGACGAGAAGATCGGCCAGCGCATTCGTGAAGCTGTTCTCGCGCAGAAAAGCTAAGCCCGACTAGCATCTTGGGTGTTTAGCAAGAGGGAGAGCTTTCGGGCTCTCCCTTTTTTAATGCGCCGTTTCCAGATATTATGTTGAGTAATCGATATAGGGAAAAACGTGAAAGCGAATGTCCTCATTCGGATGGTCGCAGAGAGCGGTGTGGTATGGGTACCATGATCTGGCAGAGATGTGTTTCACCCAATAATCAGCCATTTCGGACCTTGGGCAATACGATTTTTCTGCTCTGTCTTTATTCACTGATTCGTGCATGAAAGGAGAGACGCAAGCGGCAATGCGGCCGGGTCACCGGCTTTCTGGTTCTGTCCGTCCTGCTCGTTGTGGCATGGCTTGCGACCCTGCTTTTCAGAGGCAGTGTCCTCGCGTTGTCGTTGTCGAGCATTCCCCAGATCTTCGCGTTGCTGCTCTCGCGCACCGAGGCGGAGACGGGCCGATAACAGCTCAGCCCGCTCCTTCGGGATCAATCCAGATAGAGGCTGCGTAAAGCGGTCAGTTGCTGCGGTCCGACAGCCAGCTTTTGCGCGAGATACGCGTCGATCGAGCCATAGTGCTTTCTGATCGAGGCAAACGCGGCCTTGAGATAATCGGGATCTGAATTCAGCATGGCACGCATTGAGGGAGAAGCCGCCATGGCACCGCCATTCTGGTGATCGGTCATGGCAGCCTTGAAGCTCGGCGTCAGATGGGCGCGCAGCAGGTCGCCGCTCATGGCGTAGTCGCTGAGGATCGTCTGCTCCGGCACGCCGAGCGCATAGAGTATCAGTGCAGAGGCAAAACCCGTGCGGTCCTTGCCTGCGGTGCAATGCGTCAGGGTTGGGGTCTGACGTGCCAGGAGGCGTGCAAACAAGGCCTTGAGCTCAGGCGCGTAGTAGTCGGGCATCTGTGCATAGAATGTCTCCATCAGCGCCTTCGCTTGAGCGTCGCTCATGGTCGATAAACGGCTTCGATCGGTCATATCCGATGGCAAGTCCGGTTTTTCCGAAGGGAAGAAAGCGGGGCTTACGCCCTGCCATCGCGTGGGCTGCTTTTTCTGCTCGGCCTGCGTGCGCAGATCGGTAACGCTCTTGATGCCCAATGTATCGACAAAGACGTAATCGTTCTGAGTCAGACCGCTCGGAGCGGCAGAGCGATAGAACTCCCCCCAGCGCACATGATGGTGGTCCGTGGTCTCATAGCCGCCCATGTCGCGGAAATTGGCCACGCCCTGAGTGGGGAGCACTCGGTTAGAGACCCAAATCCCCGGTTTGCCGTTTTCGGGTTTGATGAAAAAATAGGCCCGCGTCGTTCCCGGTAACGGCGACACCAGCGTCATGGCGGTTTCGCTGATATTCCTTCTTACGGGTGTCATTTTGGTCTGATCCGGAACGGGAGCGACAAAAAGATCGACCTTGCCGAGATCCTTCGGCCAGCTCAGCGCGTATTGCGGCGCCATGGTGAGTTCTGCCTTCGCTGGCTCAGCTGCCATAGCCCCGGCGAAACAGGTGCTGGAAGAAGCGAGGGCTCCAATCGAGGCAAGAGCAAGGGTCGTCTTTTTCAGAAGCATGATGTTCTCATCTCTTTGGCCCCGTATTCATGGAGCCTTTCGAATAAAATGCGCCCCACAGAAGGGCGACGAAGCGGCGTCTCGGCAGATCGGTCTACCCAAGAAGGATTGCTGCTCGGGACGAGACGATAGAAAGATCTTTGTCTGAAAGTACCGCCGGACAGGATTGAATGCCGGTAGATGCGCCGAAGCAAGAGAATTGCCGCGGGATCAGTTCGTGGATAGTGAAAGTTTTCTTGCAAAATCCTCGCATATCCTTCCGATAAGCTCGATTTTGTTTTTTGTCACGCTTCGTCGTCAAGGGTGAGTGTTGTCCCGCTCCGTCCGATTGCTTGATCTGCTTCACGCCCTGCGTGGTTATCGTCAGCCTGTCAGCGCGAAAAAGCTGGCGGAAACGCTCAGCGTGAGTCAGCGAACACTCTATCGCGATGTCGCCTCGCTTATCGCTATGGGGGCGCCGATACGAGGTGAAGCAGGACTCGGCTACGTGCTCGAACCGGGCTTTCTGCTTCCGCCGCTCATGTTTACCAAAGAGGAGATCGAAGCGCTGGTTCTCGGGGCCGATTATGTCGCCTCTCACACAGACCATGCGCTGGGTCAGGCCGCGCGCAGTGCTCTCAGCCGCATTGCTGCCGTGCTGCCCGAGGCGCATCGTCGCGGGGTGGAATGCGGAACACTTATGACGGGTCCGCCCACGCCCTGTGTTCCGTCGCGCATCGATCCTTCGGTGCTGCGTCAGGCAATCAGGGACGAATCCGTTCTCGTCTTGAGCTATCGAGATGCGCGTGACCTGCCAAGCCAGAGGGAAGTCTGGCCCTTCGCCATGGCCTATTTCGAAAGTGCCAGATTCTCGTGGCTTGGTGCTGCCTGCGTGGGGGATATCGTCATTTCCGCCTCGACCGGATCGAGACAGTGATTGTGACGTGCAGGCGCTATGCAAGACGCAAGGAGTTGCTCATGAAGGAGTGGCATCAGTCCCGAATTGCCGAAGCCACGCCCGATGCTGACAGAAACTGACATGCAGCTGGCTAGCAAGGTTTTGCCTCCAATCGGGGAGGGGAGACAACACCATGAATGATCAGATTCTTTCGGTTCTTTACGTGCGTGACGTTGCTGACAGCGCTCGGTTCTATGCAGCGTTGCTGGAGAGCACACCGCAGCATCTTACTGAGAATTATGCCCAATTCGATCTCAAGCCAGGAATCGCCCTGAGCCTTTGGCGGCTGGGTGATGTCATCCCTGCCTGCGATGGCGCGGGCTGTCGTACGGAACTGAATTTCGGTGTGGAAAATGCAAAGGAGGTCGAGAAATATCACGAGCGTTATCAGGCGCTGGGCGTGACGATCCTGCAAAAGCCGATATCGCTCGATTTTGGCACTTCCATGCTGGCCTGCGACCCGGACGGTCATCGGCTGCGTGTCATCGCGCGCCCCGGCTGAGTGGGATCAATCGAGGTTTTCCGGCGTGACGAGGCGGAATTTAGGTGCCTCGAACCCGATCAGGGAGGGAATGATTCCGAGCCTCTGCAAACAAGCGTGAAGGGCCAGCCCCGCCTGTGTCTCGGGGCTCTGGTCTATGGCAAAGGCCATGATGCCGTCGGTCAGACAGACACGCGTAATGGCATTCACCTCGTGTCCGACCCAGCAGATCTGTCGATCAGCATGGCGGCGCAGCACATCGCCGATACGCAGATTATCGCCACCTGCGGTATAGACCCCTACGAGATCCGGGTTTTCGATAATGGCCTGATGCAGCAGCCGTGCGGCTTCCTCAGGATCGTCGCGATCGAACAGAACTTCGCGCAGGAAATGCGCCCCATGCGGTCTCGTGGCTATAAAGTCCGAGAACCCGTCAATGCGCTCGCGATGATTGGCATAGGCCATAGAATGACAGAGCGCGATTAGGGCACCGGGGCGGTGTGTCAGGGTTCGGGTCAGGCAAAGCGCCGCCGTTCGCCCGGCTGCGTGATTATCGATCCCTACATAAGGCAGTTCCGGCAGATTGCGTGTGATGAGCTGAATGATCGGCAGGTTCTGCATCGCCATTTCGCGCAGGGCGTCGAGAATATCGGGATGGGCAGGGCAGGCGAGAATGAGCGCGGCCCGGCGATGGGGGGCATGGCGGATACGTGAGACGAAATCCGCAATGTCGTGTTCCGCGACGAAACTGCGGTGGATCACGATATCCTTGCCGAGCGACGCAGCAAGCCGTTCGAAGGCATTGCTGAGCCTTGTGTAGAAAAGGGTTTCGGGACGCACGAGCAGCACGTCGATACGCAGCACGCCCCGATGCAGAGAAGGCAGGCTCGGGAAATAATCGAGATCGCGCGCGATGGTTACGATGCGTCGGCAGGTTTCTGGCCGGACATTGCCCCGATTATTGAGCACGCGCTCGACCGTTGCCGTGCCGACACCCGCCAATGCGGCAATATCGCGAAGCGTCGCCCTCTTTTTGCGCGGCGCGTCTCCGCTAGGTGGCTCGCTCATGATCCGCTTCCTCATCTGCCGTGATGAGATCAGATCATCACGGTGATCGCTCCCGCCTCATCCTGCCCGCTAGATTAGCCCTTAACGGTGCCTCTGCCCGATCAAACAGGCGTTACGGCGCGCCCGGCATGGATGCAGGGCGGTTATCAGACGGCATCGGATATCGAGTGGAGCGCAGAGATGCGGTGCAGAGGCGACTGAACATGAAAACCACCAGACGGCGCCTGCTCGGTTATGGCGTGGCCCTGCTGCCTCTGACCGGTATGGGATTGGCGTCAGGCGAAGGGCTGGCTTCTCCGGCGGAGGTCAGCACCTGCCTTCGGATTTCCTTCGTATGTCTCGTCTACTCACAGGGTCGAGCGGGCTGGATAGCGAACTGGATAGCGGCCTGGCGCCGCGTGTCTGGCAGGCGCTGATGGCAAAAGACGCAGACTTTCCGACGCATTATTGGCAGTTATCGGACGCGCTGTCAGCCCGCTCGGTGACGAGCTGGGCTGATTATGTCGCCACCGGTCTGCGGGAGCAGGTAGCAATCCACGCCATAGCCGTTGCGCTTGTCGGGGCCTGGTATCTCGGACGCGTGGGGCCGATGTTGCCTCGTTCGGAAACTGGCACGCCTGCCTTCATCACCTATGAGGGCGCATTGATGTGGCGCTCCACGCGCGATGTCACGGTCATTCCGAGTTATGCGCGCGGTGGGCCGGGGTTCTGGGCCGAAGCGCCTCTCTCGTTAGCAACGGACTGACCTGAAAATGACTCCTATGGATTACGATGCCGATGTCATCGTTGTCGGCTCTGGCGTGATTGGCAGTCTT
Source organism: Asaia platycodi JCM 25414 (assembly GCF_000614545.1). GTDB lineage: Bacteria > Pseudomonadota > Alphaproteobacteria > Acetobacterales > Acetobacteraceae > Asaia > Asaia platycodi. The sequence continues at coordinate 171,686 of NZ_BAKW01000002.1, forward strand.
GCTGCGCATCATCTGGCGAAAAACGGCAAATCGGTCATTATTCTCGAGGCAGGTACACGCGTACCGCGCTGGAAAATTCTCGACAGCTTTCGCGAATGCGGCAATGTCAGCACGGATGCGGGCAACCGCAACCAGCCCTATCCGAACGAACCCTGGGCGCCGAGTTCCTTCGTACCGGGCTATATCACCAACCACGGTCCCGTCGAGTATGTGCCCGGCATGTTGCGCATGGTGGGGGGCACGACCTGGCATTGGGGCGGCGCGTGCTGGCGTCTGCTCCCCAATGATTTCCGTCTGAAAACGCTCTATGGGGTAGGGCGTGACTGGCCGATTGCGTATGACGATCTCGAGCCTTTCTATCATCAGGCAGAAATCGAGATGGGCGTTTCAGGTGACGATCATGCCGATTATTCAGGGCAGAACGGCGCGCCTTTTCCGCCGCGCCAGGCACCTTTCCCGGTCAGACCGCAGGCACTTGGCTATTTCAGTCAACGTTTTCGAGATCGCGTTGCCGAGGGGGGATATCCATTCACCTATCAGCCCAATGGTCGCGCAACCGATCCTTATGAAGAGCGTCCAGCCTGTGTCGGCAATAATAATTGCTCGCCGATTTGTCCGATCGGCGCGCAATATAGCGGCGACCGCCATGCGACCAAGGCCGAACGAGCCGGGGCGAAGCTGATAACCGATGCTACCGTCTATCGGCTGGAGAAAACCCCCGATGGCAGGCGTATCGCAGCGGTGCATTATTATACGCCGGAGAAACGGTCCATCCGCCTGACGGCTCGCATGGTGCTTGTGGCGGCTCACGCCCTTGAGACGCCGCGCCTCCTGCTTCTCTCCGATGTCGCCAATTCATCGAAAATGGTTGGTCGTAATCTGATGGACCATAATGCTTTTTCGCTGGCCATGATTGCGGATGAGCCATGTGGTCGGGTCGGGGACCGGTGCAGCAGGGCGATGTGCTCAAATGGCGGGATGGCAGCTTTCGACAGAAGCATGGCTGTATCCGTCATGAGGTCGGCAATTTCGTGGGCAATGTGCAGATCACCGAGCGCCTCTTGTCGCAGGGCGTGATCGGCCCGGAACTGGACGAGAAAATACGGCACATGGCCGCACGCTGGGTTTTCATGGACTCCAATATCGAAATGCTGCCCGAGCCGACAAACCGCATGACATTGAGCCCGAGCAAGCGTGATTTCTACGGTTTGCCACTCATGGACATCTATTACGATGTGAATGATTACGCTCGTGCGGCTGGGGAGGTGATCCGACAGGATTATGCGCAGTTCCTGAAGCTGCTCAGTGGCGAAATCTTCGACCAGAATCTGACACAGTGGGAAAACCGGGATCACCCGATGGGCACGGTCATCATGGGCCATGATCCGCGCGATTCCGTGGTCAACGCCGAAGGGCGCAGCCATGATCATGATAATCTTTTCATTGCGACAACCGGGATCATGCCTGCGGCATCCGTGGTCAATCCGACCCTGACAGGATGTGCCCTGTCGCTGCGCTCCGCCTCCATCATGCTCAGGGAGATCTGAGTCATGCGCCTTTTTGTCGATCGCGCTCGTCTTGCCGGTCTCGCTCTGGGAGCTGTGCTGCTGTCAGGCTCTCACGCGCGAGCGAGCGATCAGACCCTGATACAGCGAGGCGCCTATCTCGCGCGTGCAGCCGATTGCGTGGCCTGTCACACAAGGCCGGGTGGCGCGGCTTTCGCCGGGGGATACGGCATCAAATCCCCTCTGGGTGTCATTTATTCGAGCAATATCACCCCATCCCGGCTTATGGCATAGGCGGGTGGTCCGAGGCTGCCTTCGCCGCTGCCCTGCGCGAGGGCAGATCGGCAGATGGCCATCGCCTCTATCCGGCCATGCCTTATGATTCCTATGCGGGTATGAGCGACGATGATATCCATGCGCTCTATGCGTATATGACGACCCGGATCGCGCCCGTTGACAAGGCGGTTGAGCCGATGACGGCGCTGCACTTTCCCTATAACCGGCGCAGCCTGATGCGCTTATGGAACTGGCTTTACCTGGATCATAAGCGTTTTTTCGCCGGGACCGGATGAAACACCGCTTCAGGCAAGGGGGCGCTATCTGGTCGATCATGTCGCTCATTGCGGCACCTGTCATACCCCACGCAATTTCATGATGGCGTCCAAGGCCGGACACAAGCTGGAAGGGGCGTCGCTCGGTGGCTGGTATGCGTCTGATATCGCCGCAGGCACAAATGGCCCGCTTGCATCATGGCGCGATGACGAAATCATGACCTATCTCCATGATGGGCATGTGCGTGACAAGGCTGTGGCCGCAGGGCCCATGGGAGAAGCGGTTGAGCACTCTTTGCGTTATCTGACACATGACGATCTTGCTGCCATCACCAGTTTTCTGCGTGAGCAGAAACGGAGCGTCCCAGCCGGGCAGCCTGTAGGCGCGGTTTCTGCCACAGCCCGTCTTTATGCCGTCGATTCCCCATCAGATCGGGAAACGCGCGATCTGGCGCGGCAGGACCGCGATGCTGATCCGGCGCCTTATATGGATAGACGCAATTATCGCGACATCGCGGGGGGTGCTGCGCTCTACATGGCAGCCTGTGCTTCCTGCCATCAGCTTGATGGAGCCGGGACACCGGATGATTTTTATCCTTCCCTGCGTCTGAGCCGTACCGTCAGGGCGCAGCGTCCTGATAATCTGGTCATGACCATTCTGGCAGGGGTGAACCGGCAGGGGGGTGATCGCACGGCGCATATGCCTGCTTTCCGTCATGATTTGACCGATCGTCAAATCCTGGCGCTCGTCAGATTCGTGACACGCCATCTGGCGGACACGGATACCACGCTGACCGAGGCTGAAGTCGCGCGGTTGAGAAACCTCGATACGGAAGATTTTCCGGCCCAGTCTCTGCCGCCCGGTAGTGCTGCGTTGAATGAGAAAAGCACCAATCAGACCAGAACGCCATGACCCGAGATCGGGAAATCAGATCGTCTCGCGTGTGTGCACGCAAAGCGGGATGAGCGGCCCATCGAGGGGGGCGGGACTGCGACCGAGATGATGGCTCAGCGTCGAGAGCGCCGTGCGCGCTTCGAGCATGGGGTTCTGGTCCAGCACCAGATCGATCACGCCGGATTTAAGCAGGCTGGCGCGATGAAGCGTCAGCTCATGGGTGATGAAGATCAGTTTCTCTGAAAGACCGAGTTTTCCGAGCAGGCGTGCAATGGCGTCTGCCCCCGTAGAGAAGTGATAGATCCCGACAATATCACGATGCTCCTGCAGTAGGGCATGAACGGCATCTGCCGCACGGTCGTCGTTTTCGAGGCATTCCTGAGCGGGCGTTGCGCAAAGCGCGGCGTAACGCTCGTCGAGGGCTGCCATGAAACCCGCATGGCGCTGTTGATGGCCTATATAATGCATGGTGCCCGCGATCAGCGCGACACGCCCTGTGCGCGGGCCGAGAAGGCGCCCCATCATATCGGCGGCGATGCGCCCGGCGCGATGATTGTCAGAGCCGATATAAGCCAGCCGGTTGGGTGAGGTGATATCCGAGGCGATGGTGACGATCGGCAGTTTCTGCCCTGCCTCGGTGACCGCCTGACGAATGGCGGGATGATCGGGGAGGCACAGAACGAGCCCATCGTAATCGCGGGCGAGCGTGCGAATGAGAGCGGCAGAGCGCTCGGGATGCGAGATAGGCGAGTGATGCTCGAAACATGCGATATTCTGCTCGCGATAGGCGGGCATGATGGTGCGAAACGCGTCCTGCAGGGCGGCGTGAAACAGATTGCCGGGGGGCTGCGTCACGACAGCGATACGTGCCAGCCTTGCATGAAGCGCGATCAGCCTGCGTCCGTCACCCAACTGGCGCGCAGCTTCGAGCACGACACGCTCCTTGGCAAGCTTCACGCCCCCACGCCCGTTGATCACCCGATCGACGGTTGCGGTCGAAACGCCTGAATGGCGGGCGATATCCTGTATCGTTGCACGCTGCGACATGGGAGACCCAACGAAAATGTGACATTGCTTATGTGATATATATCATCGATCTGATGCGAACACATCAATTCTGCGCGTGTCCGACATGCGGCCCCGACCTAGGCTCATGGCATAGACAGAATGCGGGAGCAGGCGATGAGCCACCGGAAGATTTTGCCGTCGGGGGTGAGGCTGGGATGCAGCCCCCTTTCCTGGACAAATGATGTTCTTGAAGATCTTGGCGATGACACGCCGCTCGCCCAATGCCTCAGTGAGATGGCGCAAGCGGGTTATGAGGGCACGGAGCTTGGGCGCAAATACCCGCGTAATGCGGAAACGCTGGCGCCACTACTGACTACCCACGAGCTGGCCCTCGCTTCAGGCTGGTATTCGGGCCGACTGGCCGAACGCGAGGATGAAGAGGAATGGGAGGAGGTGGCGAGCCATGCCCAGCTTTTGCGGGCACTTGGGTGCAAAATCATGGTCTATGGTGAATGTGGCGCATGGTGCCTTCTGCCTCGCCGCTGGACGAGAAGATGTCGCGCCGTCTTACCCTGTCCAGGCAGCAGATGGGTGCCTATGCGACGCGTCTCGCGGCTTTCGATGCGCGGTTGCGCCGTCATTACGGCATCAGACTGGCCTATCACCATCACCTCATGATGGTGGCCGAGACGTTCCAGGAAATCTGCCAGCTTTTCGATGCGCTTTCTACCGAGGTCGGGCTCTTGCTCGATACGGGTCACGCCATGGCGGCTGGCTTCGATTACCGGCGTTTGATCGACCGTTATGACACGCGTATCTGCCATATCCATCTCAAGGATGTGCGCCCTGCCATTCTGGAGCGCGTACGCGGGCAGGACCTCAGTTTCAATGCAGCCGTGCGGGCGGGCATGTTTACGGTGCCGGGAGATGGCTGCATCGATTTCGGGCCGGTGGCCAGTTTCGTGCTGCAGAGCGGGTATCAGGCTGGATGATCGTCGAGGCTGAGCAGGACCCGGCCATGGCGCCCCCTCTGGCTGCTGTGACACGCGCACGCCAGAGTGTCGAAGCCGCGTTTGCCCCGCTTCTGCTGACGGCATGAAACAGAACCCGGCAGGCACATGATCTGACCGGGGCCAGCAATCCCCTCCAGAACAACGAAAATGGTGTTCCGCTTCGCAGGGTCGGGCGCCATTTCGGGAGCGTTTCAATGAAGAAAAAGCAGCTCAATATTGGTCTGATCGGTTCGGGTTTCATGGGGCAGGCCCATGCCGATGCCTATCGACGGGCGTCACTGCTCTATCGCGATCTTCCGGCCTTGCCGCATCTTGCCATGCTGGCAGACGCCACGCCTGAACTGGCCGAAAAAGCGGCCCGCCGCTTCGGTTTCGAGCGATCGACAGGGGATTGGCGGGTATTGGTCAACGATCCTGCAATCGATGTGGTCGATATCACTTCGCCCAATCTGTTTCACAAGGAAATGGCGCTGGAAGCGATTGCTGCTGGCAAGCATGTCTATTGCGAAAAGCCGCTTGCCCTGAGTGCACAGGACGCTGCGGAAATGACCCTCGCCGCCCTAAAAGCGGGAGTGAAGACCATGGTGGCGTTCAATAACGTCAAGACGCCCGCGGCGCTTTACGCAAAACAGATCATCGAGCGCGGTGATATCGGACGCCCGACGCGGTTCAGGCGTGGTTCGATCAGGGTTTTTACAACGATCCGAACTTGCCTTTTTCTTGGCGTCTGAGGCGCAGCGAGGCCGGTTCTGGCGCGTTGGGCGATCTGGGCTCGCATGTGATTGCTGTGGGGCAATTCCTGATGGGCGATATCACCGCGACCATCGCGCAGAACCAGACGATGTTCCGGCAAAGGCCGGTGCCGGAAGCCGGGTCGGGCTATGGCGCGACCCTCGGCGCAAATGCCGTCTGGGCCGATGTCGAGAATGAGGACCAGATTCAGGCTCTCGTGCAGTTTGCCTCCGGTGCCGGGGGAACGATCGAGGCGTCACGCATCGCGGCAGGCAAGATTTTCGGGGTGTACTGGGAAGTCTCCGGCACGGAGGGAACGCTCATCATGGATGGCGAGCGGTTCAATGAGCTCAAGCTCTATCGTTTTGGCGACGAAAAAACGGATCGCGGCTTTCGAACCCTGCTCGTCGGTAGTCAGGTGCCCCAGTTCTCGGCCTTTTTCGGTTTCGATTTGGGGGGGGCGGCCTCGGCTATTTCGATGTGAAAGTCATCGAGGTGCATGATCTCATCACCGGCATCATGTCTGAAGGTGCCTGCTTCCCGGCTTTCGATTTCGGCCTGCGCAACCAGCAGATCATGGATGCCATGGAGGCCTCCGTTCACAGCCGAAGCTGGCAGATCCTGCCATCTGCATGAGCGCGTGCGCCCCGGATTTGCGACATCCCCATACCCTGACAGGGAGCAAGAAACATGTCTTTTCCTTCCACTTTGCCTGAACCCGATCGTCTCGATCCGGCCAGCATTCCGTCGCTCAGATGGGGGGTGATCGGTCCGGGTTGGATAGCCGAGCGTTTCGTCGCATCGGTCCAGAAATTCACCACTCAGAAAATCATCGGGATCGAGTCACGCGATGGCGCGCGTGCGGCGGAATTTGCGCGTCGTTTTTCCATTCCCCACGCCTTTGACGGGGATATGTGCGATCATCCCGAGATCGATGCGCTCTATATCGCGACGCCTCATCCTTTCCATTTCGACATGGCCAGGCGCGCACTGGAGGCAGGCAAACCCGTACTGGTCGAAAAGCCGATATGCGTTGCGGCGCATGAACTGGATTCGCTCATCGCGCTGGCCAAACGACGCGATGTGTTTTTGATGGAAGCGTTCTGGACGGATTTCCTTCCCAAATTTTCCGTGCTGCGCAAGGTGCTGCAGGATGGCCTTGTCGGCGACGTAACAAGTGTTCTGGCCGATCATGGAGAGTTTTTTCTGCCGGACCATCGCATCATGCGCGCCGATCTGGGCGGCGGCCCGATGCTCGATCTGGGCACTTATGTGGTCGGGCTGGCAACGGGCATTCTGGGGCGCCCCGATCATGTTCTGGCCCAGACGACGCCCGCAGAGAGCGGAGTGGACGGCCAGACAGGCATGCTGTTGCACTACCGCAGTGGCGCGCAGGCCGTTCTGCATACGACCCTTCTCTCGCATACGCCCTGTCATGCCGTCATTGCCGGAAGAAAAGGGATGATCACCATGCGGGCAAATTCTATACGCCCGGCCCTTTCATCGTGCAGGCCAATGACCTCTCGACGCAGTGCGTTTTCGATGAACCGCGTTCGGCCTATGACGGGTTGCATTATCAGGTCGAGCATATGGCCTGGTGTCTCGGTCAGGGGCTGAAGCAATCGCCCATCAGACCGCTTTCAGCGTCGCTGCTGACTCTTGAGACGATGGATCGCGCCCGCGAGGCCGGGCGCGTAATTTGATGAAAAACGGTTTCGGGAGACTGGCAGAATGACGACACTTGCCTTGTTCGGCGCTGGCCGTATCGGTCAGGTCCACGCACGCAATCTGATGACCATGCAGGATATGAAACTGGTGGCTGTCGCAGACCCGATCGCGTCTTCAGCGCGTGAAGACCTGCTGGCGCGCAGTCAGGCGCGATTGAGTGACGCAAAGGCCATTTTTGCCGATCCCGATATCGACGCCTATCTGATTGCGAGCCCGACAGACACTCATGAGTCGCTGTTGCGTCAGGCCGCACGCACGGGCAAACCGGTTTTTTGCGAAAAACCCGTCAGCCTCGATTTCAAGAAGGTGATTGATGTGGCCCGCGAAATCGACGCAGCAGGCAATCCCGTCATGCTCGGGTTTCAGCGCCGCTATGACCCCGATTTTCTGCGCGTGAAAGAAGAAATCGCCTCCGGCCGCTCGGGGCGCGTGCAGCATATTGTCATGCATACGCGCGACCCATCTCCCCCACCTGCCAGCTATATCAAATCATCTGGCGGGTTGTTTCGCGATCAGGCCATTCATGATTTCGACATGACGCGCTATCTTCTGGGAGAGGAGATCGTGTCCGTCTACGCTACGGGTGCCTGTCTGATCGACCGGCGATAGGGGAGGCGGGTGATATCGATACCGCGATGATCACGCTGCGCTCGGAAAGTGGTCGTCTGGTGCAGATGATCAATGCCCGGCATGCGGCTTTCGGTTATGATCAGAGGCTCGAAGCGGTCTGTGAAAAACGGGTTTTCTATGTCGCCAATCAGCCCGTAACGAATGTGGTCAGCGCCGATGCACAGGGATTTACATCCGCGCCGCCTATGGGCGACTTCATCACCCGATTTGCCGAAGCCTATCGTGCCGAGATGAATGCTTTTCGCGCCCTTATCCAACAGGGCAGCAAGCCGCTCGCCACAATGCGGGAGGGTGTCGAAGCCCAGAGGCTGGCCGAAGCGGCCGCTCTGTCGTTGCAAGCGGGCGGTCCGGTTGCTGTGTCGGCTGTCGCGTAGCGTTATCGCCCGGTCTCATCGCTGACTTTCGTTTTAAATCTTCAAGCGAACTGCATGGTGGATGGTATTTTTACGGGTGTTTCATGAACCTCATGCATAAGCCTATGCCGAATTCATGCTCTAATAACCCTTGAGGTGCCACTCTACGCTCTCGCCAACCGTGGAAAACGGATGAGGAGGGTCGAAACATGGCGGAGAAAACCCATACTGCCCAGAAGGCTTTCGGTGACATGGCACCGGATCTGGCGCGTTATACCGACCAGATTTTGTTCGACGAGGTCTGGGCGCGGCCCGGTTTGACCCCGCGGGAGCGGTGTATGGTGACAATCACCTGTCTGATTGCGCTCTATCGTGGCAACGAACTCGGTTTCCACCTGCGCAAGGCGCTGGATACCGGGGTCACACGCGAGGAGATCATCGAAATCATCACCCATCTGGCCTTTTATTCCGGCTGGCCCACAGCCTCTTCTGCGCTCGCCATTGCGAGGCAGGTTTTTGCAGATGACAAGGAGTCCTGAACCATGACCCAGAACATTGCCGGAAAAATCGTTGTCATTACCGGGGCGAGCAGCGGTCTCGGTGAGGCTGTGGCACGACGTCTGGTCGCAGAGGGCGCCAAAATCGTGATCGGTGCGCGCCGCATGGACCGTCTTGAGGCTCTGGCGGATGCCTGGGCCTTGATCGCAAGGCAATCGTCAAGACCGATGTGAGCAAGGCCGATGAGGTTCAGGCGCTGGTTGATCAGGCCATCAGCCTTTATGGCCGTGTCGATGTGCTGATCAATAACGCCGGGCTCATGCCGTCATCGCCGCTCGAAAAACGCGATATCGCCGCTTGGGATGCGATGATCGACATCAATCTCAAGGGCACACTTTACGGTATTGCCGCTGTGCTGCCGCAGATGCAGCGTCAGAAAAGCGGTCATATCATCAATGTGGCGTCTGTGGCCGGGCACAAGGTCGGGCCAGGCGGTGCGGTTTATTCGGCCACGAAAACCGCCGTGCGGGTGTTGTCGGAGGGGCTGCGTCAGGAAGTGAAAGCCTATAATATCCGCACCACCATCATCTCCCCCGGTGCGGTGGCAACTGAACTGACCGGCAGCGTCACCGATGCAGAGACGGCCCAGCGCATGAAAGCGTTCTACGAACAGGTGGCCATTCCGCCTGAATCCTTTGCCGATACGGTGCTTTTCGCCATGAGCCAGCCTGAGGCGGTGGATATCAACGAAATCCTGTTCCGCCCGACGGCGCAGGAATACTGAGTCAGCCCAGCCGGAAAATTCAGCCGCGATAACGCAGCGCCTCGACCACGAGCCGAAAGGCGGCGGAGGCGTTGCGACGGCTCGGGTAATAAAGATGATAACCGGGGAAAGGCGGGCACCAGTCTTCCAGCACACGGATCAGCCGACCGGCCTGCACATGCTCGTTCATCTGGTCTTCCATGACGCAGGCCAGCCCGAAACCGTCGAGCGCCGCCTGACGGACCATCGAGGCGTTGTTGAACGTCAATTGCCCCTCGACACGCACGCGCAAAGCGCGTCTGCCTTTTTCCAGCTCCCACGCATAGACGCCGCCAGAGCTGCGCATGCGCAGGTTGATGCAGCGATGCTGCGCCAGATCCTGCGGGCGCAGCGGTCTTGGATTATTGGCGAAATAGTCAGGCGATCCCACGACGGCCATACGCAGGGGTGGCCCGATGGGCACGGCGATCATGTCTCGGGCGATCGTTTCCTCCAGCCTCACACCTGCATCGAAGCGATCGGCAACGATATCGGTCAGGCCGGAATCGAGTGACAGTTCGACGTGAATATCAGGATGATCCGGCAGAAGGGTCTTGAGTTTCGGCCAGAGCAGGCTGGAGGCTGCGTGCTCCGAGGTCGTGATCCGCACCGTGCCTGACGGTCTTTCAGATAATTCGCTGAGAGAGGCAATTTCTTCGGCGATGCTGTTCAGGCTGGCGCCAGGGTCTGCAACAGGCGCTCGCCCGCCTCGGTTGCGGAAACGCGCCGTGTCGTGCGTGTGAGCAAGCGCACGCCCAGCCGGGTTTCGAGCCTCCTGACAGTGTGGCTCAGAGCGGATTGGGACGTGCCGAGCCGGGCGGCGGCACGGGTAAAGCTCTGCTCCTCTGCCACCGCCAGAAAGGCATTGAGATCGACCAGCTCGTCGCGTTGCATTCATGAAGTCCCGATATAGGTTTGTGCGGATTATAGCATCTAATCGCATGGAGATGTCTGTGGTCTTGTGATCCGGGTCGAAAGAGCGCCGTCAGACGCGCCCGTTTTTCGCTTGGAGTGTTTCTCATGGATATCAGACATCCCGGTTTTGCCCCCTCGGCCAAAGGGCCGTCAGACTGGTTTACCGGCACGGTGCGTGTCGATTCCCCTTTTGCCGGCAGCGGGGCTCTCGCCTGCGCGACGGTGACATTCGAGCCAGGCGCCCGCACGGCCTGGCATAGTCACCCTCTGGGCCAGACCATTCTCATCACTTCGGGTCTGGGCTGGGTACAGCGCGATGGCGGTGCGGTGGAGCAGGTTCAGGCGGGTGACATGGTCTGGTTCGAGCCGGGTGAAAAGCACTGGCACGGCGCTTCTGCGAGCTGCGCCATGACCCATATCGCCATTACCGAAACGCAGGACGGCAAATCCACCGAGTGGATGGAGAAGGTCAGCGACGCGCAGTATCGCCGTTGAGGCCGGTTTTTTGATGATCAGAGAGGGAGTGCGAAAATGAAGAAGCGTCTTCTGGGACAGGGCGGACTTGAGGTTTCGGCGCTTGGCCTTGGCTGCATGGGGCTGAGCTATGGTTATGGGCCTGCGACCGAGCGTGGCGAAGCCATCGCCCTGTTGCGCAGCGCCTATGAGCAGGGCGTCACGTTTTTCGATACGGCAGAGGCTTATGGCCCGTTCGAGAACGAGGACCTGCTGGGCGAAGCCCTGGCTCCTTTCCGCAAGGATGTGGTGATTGCCACGAAATTCGGCTTCAGAAACGGTGAGGTCGCGCAGGGAATGGACAGTCATCCTGCGCGCATTCGACAGGTGGCGGAAGAGGCACTCAAGCGCTTGCGCACCGATACGATCGATTTATTCTATCAGCATCGCGTTGATCCAGACGTACCGATGGAAGATGTCGCCGGTGCGGTCAAGGAACTGATCTGGGAAGGCAAGGTGCGCCATTTCGGCTTGTCCGAGGCCGGTGCTGCGTCCATTCGCAAAGCCCATGCAGTGCAGCCTGTTACAGCGCTTCAAAGCGAATATTCTCTCTGGTGGCGCGAGCCGGAAAAGGAAATCCTGCCGCTTCTTGAAGAGCTCGGGATCGGTTTCGTACCGTTCAGCCCGCTCGGCAAGGGCTTCCTGACCGGCGCAATCACGTCTGAAACTGTTTTCGGCAAGGATGATTTCCGCAGTAGCGTTCCGCGCTTTGCTGCCGAAGCCGTCTCGGCCAATCAGGCGCTGGTCGAGGCCCTGAAGGCGCTTGCCGTCGAGATGGATGTCACCCCGGCCCAGATTGCCCTGGCCTGGCTCTTGGCGCGCAAGCCCTGGATCGCCCCGATACCAGGCACGACCAAACTTGCCCGTTTGAAGGAAAATCTCGGAGCGGCAACGCTGGATCTGTCTCCCGACGCGCTGGCGCGAATCGAGGCGGCTCTGGAGCGTATCGACGTTGTGGGCGAACGCTACCCGGCCCATCTGCGCGACAGAACCGGGCGTTGAACTTAGCCTAGCTGATCGAGGAGAGCCTTGTTCTCCTCACCCCAGCAATAGAGCAATTCAAGCGGCTCTATGAAGCGTTGTCCGAGCGGCGTCAGCCGGTATTCTACCGCTGGCGGCATGGTCTGAAGAACAATGCGTTCGATGATTCCCATATCCTGCAATTCGCGCAGGGTCTGGGTCATCATTTTCTTGGAAATACCTGGTAAATTGCGTTGCAGGCTACCGGGACGTGCTGCGCCGCCCATCAGATGCAGCGCGTGCAGCACCATCGTTACCCATTTGCCGGAAAACAGTTTGAGCAGGCGGCGTGGGGCACAATCTTCGGCAAAAGGACCCTTGCGGTAGGGTCTGAGCGGGTCAGGGCTGATTTCGGTCATGGTTCCCTTTGGGTACCCAGGGCACAAAAAAGTGCCGGATTGCGTTTTGTATCCAGGGCGCCCAGCTTCGGGAAGAAGAAAAACACTTCCCGGGAGGGTTCATGACTCACAAGGCTCTTATCATCGGCGCGACCGGCATGGTCGGCCAGAATCTTGCCAATCGCCTGGTTGCTGAAGGCTGGACAGTTTACGGTCTGGCGCGGCGCATCGAGGCGCTCCCCTCTGGCGTGTTGCCCATCAAGGCGGACACGCTCGACCCCGACGCCTTGCGTGACGCTCTGGCCGGTCTGGCGCCTAGCCATGTCTTTTTCACGACATGGACGCGTCGTGAGACCGAGCGCGAAAACTGCCTTGCCAATAGTGCGATGCTGCGCAACGTGTTCGAGGCACTGCCTCACCCGGAGCGTCTCACCCATGCCAGCCTCGTAACGGGGCTCAAGCACTATCTCGGCCCGTTCGAGGCCTACGCTAAAGGCGCGCCCCCGGTTACGCCCTTTCGCGAGACCATGCCGCGTCTCGATGTCGAGAATTTCTATTACGCTCAGGAAGACGTGCTTTTCGAAGCCGCTGAAAAGCACGGTTTTGCATGGAGTGTGCATCGCCCGCATACCGTGATCGGCCATGCTGTCGGCAATCTGATGAATATGGGCACGACGCTCGCGGTCTACGCCTCGCTTTATCGCGCGACCGGTCTGCCTTTTGTTTTTCCCGGTTCACCAGTGCAATGGTCCAGTTTGACAGACGTGACCGATGCGCGCCAGTTGGCCCGACAGATTCACTGGGCGGCAACAAGCCCGGCGGGGCGAAATGAGGCCTTTAATGTGGTCAATGGCGATGTGTTTCGCTGGAGCGGCCTCTGGCCTGAAATCGCAGCCTGGTTCGGTCTTGAGGCGGCGCCCTATCCGGGTCATGCGACGTCTCTCGAAACGATGCTAAAGGGTAAAGAGGGCGACTGGGCAGCGCTGGTGGCCAAACACGGGCTTGTCGAGCCCGAATTCACCCGTCTGGCCTCGCCCTGGCACACGGATGCCGATCTGGGCCGACCCGTCGAATGCGTGACGGATATGAGCAAAAGCCGGGAACTGGGCTTCACGGGTTATCAATCCACACGCAGCTCGTTCTTCGATCTTTTCACCCTGCTGCGTGCCCAGCGTTATATCCCCTGAAGCATGCGACCACCCGAACACGTCTCCGGATTGGGCTTCAGGCCCGTTCCGACACGATGCCTGACAAGGGCGTGAGAGGTGCGCCGGGAAAGACACGTGCCAGGGCGCTGCGCGGCATGGAAAGATGCGCGCAGAGCACCCCGGCAATGACGCTGCGCAGATCCGTTGTGGGGGCCAGATCGCGGTTTTCAAAGAGCTGGCCGGGGCGTAGCCCTGGCCATGTGCCCGCAATGCGCCCGCCTTTCACCGCGCCTCCCACCAGAAAGGCAACGGCGCCCGTGCCATGATCGGTCCCGCCCGTGCCATTCATGCGCGCGGTACGACCGAATTCCGTCATGGCCAGAATCACGCTTTGCGACCAGGCTGAGCCAAGGCTGGTGCGCAAGGCGTCTATTCCCTGATCGAGCCGGGCGAGCGGGGCTTTCAATGCACCCATCTGCCCGGCATGACTGTCCCATCCGCCGATTTCGAGTGCCGCGACACGAGGGCCGTCGGCGCGCGCCAGCATGAGCCCCGCCGCCGAAGCCAGTCTGATGAAGCCATCGATTTTGCGGTCGGGACCAGACGGTTTAGTCGGGGTGATTTCGTCGGAGTAGCCCCGCGCTTTCAGGCCGTTGCGCAATCCGGGGCCGATCTGCGGATCATGGGCATTGAGCTGGGCAATGGCGCGATACAGATCCGACGTCGGGTGCTGGCTGCCAGCCGGGGCGTAGCTGCCGATAGGCGCAGGACCGCGCAGGAGCAGCGGCACGTCGAGGCCAAGAGCGAGCGCGAAGCCGTCGGGGCGCGTCTTTTTGCCTGTGGCATTCTGACCGGGCAGGGCCGCGACCGCCCGGTTGAGCCAGCCGCTATCCAGACGGTGATCGGCACCGCTTTCGAGATAATCCTGAGCGTCGAAATGAGAGCGTGTGCGATAGGGCGCTGCCACGGCATGAACGGGCAGCATCTGCCTTGCCTATAGAGTTCATGCAGCCCGGCAAGCGCAGGATGCAGCCCGAAAAATCCACCGAGATCGAGCAGCCCGCCTTCATGACCCGGTTCGGGCAGGAGCAGGTCGCAGCGCAGCGCCACAAGCCCGGAATCGCCATAGGGGGTAACGGCGGCCATACCATCCAGCGCGCCGCGCAGAAGAATCACAACCAGACGCGGGTCTTGCGCGCCGGATGAGGGGGCAGCAAGGGCGAGGGACGCCCGACCGAGCGACCAGCTTGATGTGAGCCCGAGCAGAGCTGAGCGACGGGAGAGCATCATGACTTAGCGCCTCTGAAATTCGGGGGAGGAAAACAGAAGGGTCAGGGCGTCCTGACGGCTGCCTGCGTGGTGCATGGCCAGTTGGGTTTCGGAGCGCAGCGAGGCACCGAGCGCGGCATGAGCGATCGTCATAGGGTCGCGGTCGCGCAGCGTGGCGGCATAGCGATACGCCCAGTCGGTGCGGGCAAGCAGATCGGCCGGGGCTGACCATTCTGCTGCGCAATCGCTCCAGCCATTGGGCATGGGGGCGGTCCACAAAGGCTGGCCCAGCGCCGCGCATCCATTGATCAAAAGGCGAGCGGGGCTATGCGGCGCGTCTGGCGGAATATCTGTGGGCATTGCGCCAGACGCGCGCAGGGTTGCCACTACAAATTCCATGGGCGAGCGCAGCTTGCCCTTGGTGGCGCCGGGTGAGGCAGCGCCGGGAAGATCGATCAGGGCCAGAGAAGCGGCGCGCAGATTGCCCTGCGTTCGGCTCAGTGCGTCGAAAACAGGAACCACCTGGGCGGGTGAGGGGGTATCCGTCAGGAAATGCCTCACCATCTGCGTGGCGATATGACGATAGGTGGCCGGATGGGTGCCCAGAAATGTCAGCGCTGCCACGCCGCCTTCTTCTCCTTCGGGAAAACGCTGCACAAGGAGCGTTTTTTCGCCGGGCTGATGGGCGCGTTGTGTGAAATGGAAGCCGGGGCGCGCGGCCTTCATATCCACGCTCCACCCTGTCAGGATCGCGGCGAAAGAGGTGACATCGCTTTGGCTGTATCCCGCAGCGGGTGAGAGCGTATGCAGTTCGAGACATTCACGGGCCAGATTTTCATTCAACCCGCGATGCTGGCGTAGTCCGGCAGGGCTGTCCGGTCCGACCGAGCCGGTATTGTCCAGATAGAGAAGCATGGCGGGGTGGCGCATGACGGCCATGAGCATATCGACGAAACGCCCCGTGACATGGGGCCTGATGGCCTCGCGCATATAGGCGCCTGCAACGCCCTTCACGCGGTCCTGCTTCTGGCTGACCGTGAAATGGTTGCACCAGAACCAGGCCAGTCGATCACGGAAAGGCTGCTGCGTTGAGAGAAGCGCTGCGCTCTGGGTCGCGAGTTCTGCCTGAAGGATGGGCTTGACCAGAGGGTTGCCGCGCAGCTTGCCCTCGCGCTGCGTGCGCAGGGCAATCAGCCCATCGGCGCAGTCGCCCACCCCGACGAAAAGGGTTGGATCGTCAGGGCCGAGTTGCTCTGCCAGCCACTCCCGCCATGGTGTGGTGCGTGTCTCGCCAAAGCGCGCGCCCCAGCCGAAACGGTTCTCGACCTGAATGCTCTGCATGAGGCCTCCGCGAGGGCGTCTTCGCTTGAGAATTGATTATGTCAAACGATGTCTCGATTTACGGCGTGTTTTGTGGCGAAAAGACAGCGATGATGTAACGGCGCGATGCAGCCTTGCGCCGGCCTGTTGGCCTGAGTGCTTGCCCGACCTGTTTTCAAAACGTGCCTGAGCCGCTATGGCTCAGCACGGCACCCGGAAACGATGATGGAGGAATGACATGACGACCGTAGCAAGACGTGGCGTCTGTCTCGTGATTTCCGCGCCATCCGGTGCGGGTAAATCCACCATTGCCAACGCCCTGCGCGCCGGGGATTCCAGCCTTGTGCATTCCGTGTCGGTCACTACCCGCGCTCCGCGCCCGGGTGAGAAGGAAGGCGTGCATTATTATTTCCGCTCGCTGGAGGAATTCCGCGCTATGGCGGAAAATGGCGAACTGCTCGAATGGGCCGAAGTTTTCGGGCGTGGCTATGGCACACCGCGTGCGCCTGTCGAGGCGGCGCTGGCCAGCGGGCGTGACATGGTGTTCGATATTGACTGGCAAGGCCATCGCCTGCTGCGCGATGCGCTTCCGGATGACGTGGTGAGCCTGTTCGTTCTGCCGCCTTCGATGAAGGAGCTCGATCGCCGTCTACGCTCGCGCGCCTCGGATGATGCGGCAGAGATCGACAAGCGCATGGGGGCGGCACTGGCGGAAATCTCGCATTGGAGCGAGTTCGATCACGTGATCATCAATGAAGAACTCGATCGTGCCGTGCGCGAGGCGCAGTCTATTCTCGTTGCTGCCCGTCTGCGCACCAGACGCCAGCACGGTCTGGCCGCGCTGATGAAGGAATACGAGGCACATTGAGACCTCGATAGCGGACGCGTAGGACATTGCCGGTCGGGAAGAGACCGGTCGGTTGCGGCCAGTGCCTAAAAGATGATCTGACAACACCAATAATATTGAAAATAGTTCATGTTCGGGGCTGCGCCTGTGTCCGCAACGCGGATGGGGACCGCTTCGCCTGAGTGTAGTGCAAGGAGCATGATATCACGATGACTGGCGCCGATCAGGAAACCGCCGCGCTTTCCTCCGTTCAGCCGGAGGCCGTGCCTCGACCAGGCTTGTTTAAGGCTGTAGGGCAGGTTGCGAGCGGCAACATGCTCGAAATGTACGATTTCATGGTCTTCGGCTATTACGCTGGTGATATCGGCAAGGCGTTCTTTCCCTCGGGTAACGCGCAGGCCGAGCTGATGTCGTCTTTTGCGACATTCGGGGCTGGATTTTTGATGCGTCCCCTTGGGGCCCTGGTTCTCGGGGCTTATGTCGATCGCATTGGACGACGCAAGGGCTGATTCTCACACTCACGCTCATGGCTATAGGGACCATGACGCTGGCATTGACGCCGGGATACGAGACGATCGGTATGATGGCGCCGATCCTCGTCCTGTTGGGACGGTTGATCCAGGGGTTCTCGGCAGGTGTGGAAGTCGGGTCGAGTTCCGTGTACCTGGCCGAAATCGCGACGAAGCAGAATCGCGGTCTCATAGTGGCTTTTCAGTCCGCGTCCATACAGCTTGCCGTTGTTGCTGCAGCAGCTATCGGGTTTGGTCTGACCTCATGGCTCGGCGGTGCAGTCATGTCTGCATGGGGCTGGCGCATACCGCTCTTCATCGGGTGTCTGATTGTGCCTGTTCTGGTTTTCTTGCGTCGCAATCTGCAGGAAACAGAAGCCTTCGAGTCCCAGACAAATCATCCGGATCTGCGTGAGGTCGTGAGAGCGCTGATCGCAAACTGGTATGTCGGTGGCATCGGGATTTTGACAGGCGTGATGAGCACAGTTTCGTTCTATGTGATCACCGCTTATTGCCCGGCCTTCGGCTCACGTATTCTGCATCTGAGTCGTCAAGATGCTTTGCTGGTCACACTTTGTGCCGGACTTACCAATTGTATTCTCGTCCCGGTATTTGGTCTTGTTTCGGACAGGATCGGTCGCAAGAAGCTTCTGATCGGGGCAACATCTCTCGTTATATGTCTGGCGTGGCCTCTTATGCGCTGGCTCGTTGCGTCGCCGGATTTCGGCAGGTTGCTGACGGTCGAGCTCGTACTCGCTGTGCTCTACAGCGCATATAATGGTGCTGCGATTGTCTGGTTGACCGAGATCGTGCCACCGCGCATTCGTACAACCGGATTCTCTTTGGCGTATAGTTTCGCCACCTGTATTGGCGGGTTCAGTCCCGCCATATGCACGTGGCTCATCAACCAGACGCAAGATCGCGCCATGCCCGCTCTCTGGCTCATCGTTGCAGCCTGTTGCGGACTGGTTGCTGCCTGCGTTTCGCGCCCTTATCAGAAGGAATAATGAACAGTAAATGACGTGAACATTATCGAAAGTTCACGTTTAAATGAATTCTTCTTGTTTCTTTATTGGTGTCATCCGCCTCGGGAACGTGCAGAACATGTCTGCCTACCAGCCTGCGAAGAGCAAGGGGCGGCAACATGATAAGTATAGGTACGGCAATCGAAGATATTGCTGATCCCAAAACGACTGAGCTGACTACCTCTGCACCTGCCACCATGCGTGAACGCATAAAGGCTATT
The DNA here is from genome assembly GCF_000614545.1 of Asaia platycodi JCM 25414. Taxonomy (GTDB): domain Bacteria; phylum Pseudomonadota; class Alphaproteobacteria; order Acetobacterales; family Acetobacteraceae; genus Asaia; species Asaia platycodi. Next base: position 190,526 of record NZ_BAKW01000002.1, read on the forward strand.
GGACAGGTTGCCAGTGGCAATATGCTTGAGATGTATGACTTTATGGTATTCGGCTACTACGCCGCTGCCATAGGCGCTGCATTTTTTCCGTCCAAAGATCCCCAGGCCGAGTTGCTTTTGTCTTTTGCAACGTTCGGCGCAGGTTTTCTCATGAGGCCGCTCGGAGCGCTTATTCTTGGAGCGTATGTCGATCGTATCGGACGTCGCAAAGGCTTGATCCTGACGCTGGCTCTCATGTCTATCGGTACGGCGACTCTTGCTCTGACCCCGGATTATAGTCGGATCGGTCTGCTTGCGCCGCTTCTTGTTCTGTGTGGTCGCCTGCTTCAGGGTTTTTCGGCTGGGGTGGAGCTTGGTTCGACTTCTGTCTATCTCGCCGAGATTGCAACAGAGAAGACCAAGGGTTTCATCGTTGCCTTTCAGTCGGCTTCCCAACAGGTCGCTGTTGCAGGTGCTGCTTTGCTTGGCGTGGTGCTCACGAGCACACTCGATACCCAGAAAATGTCGGCATGGGGATGGCGCATTCCCCTTATTCTGGGCTGCCTGATCGTGCCTGTATTGTTTTTTCTCAGACGTAACCTGCAGGAAACCGACAGTTTTCGCACGACCCACGCGCCACCGCATTTCAGCGAGGTTATCCGCACCTTGTGTGCCGAGTGGCGGATTGTGGGCACAGGTATTCTGACTGTCCTGATGACGACAACCTCGTTTTACGTCATCACAGCCTATACGCCCTCTTTCGGTACGCGCGTCCTGCATCTCGCCAGTCGTGACAGTCTGACCGTCACCTTATGCGTCGGTCTGACCAATCTTGTTCTTCTGCCTTTGTTCGGTGCCTTGTCGGATAAAATCGGACGCCGGAGATTGCTTATCGGCTCGACCCTTCTTGCTCTGGTCTCGGCCTGGCCGATGATGAACTGGCTGGTTTCAGCTCCCAGTTTCAGCCGTCTGCTTGTCGTGGAATTGGCTCTCGCTGTTATCTATAGCGCTTATAATGGCGCTGCTGTGGTCTGGTTGACCGAAATCGTTCCGCCGCGGATACGGACGACCGGTTTCTCGTTCGCTTACAGTCTTGCAACCTGCATTGGCGGGTTCACACCCACCATATGCACATGGCTGATTCATGTAACGGGTGATCGTGCCATACCCGGTGCATGGCTATCTTTGGCTGCACTCTGCGGATTACTCGCGGCCTTGATCGCACGACCCTACGCGCAGCGGGTTAAATCGACATGAAATCAACAATCGGTGGAGAGGAAGAGCATGCGGGTCGGCTGCTTAGAGGAGGGTTCTCTTTTGCCCTGCTCTTTTTCTCGACATTCCTGACGTCACAGGCGCATGCCGCAATTAAAAAGACGGATGTAAATTTCGAGACGCTTGCAACACTGGTCAAGGCACAGGCACAGCAAATCAAGGAGTTGCAGGCGCGTCTTTCTGCTCTTGAGGGGAAAAAAGGGTATAAATCGGGAGCTAAAACGGTTTCTGTTGCCGCAGTTAGTCGAAGTGTCCCTCCGCAGACGTATGCCCCCCCAAACGGCGACCTCCGTCAAAGGCAAGTTCATACTGGGTCGACTCCCAGCAATGCGCCTCCAGCCCCTGTGCGCCTAGCTTCAGCATCCAGTCAGGCGGAGGCGGCAGGTTTTGCAACGATCCCTCTGTCAGATACGCCTCCCGGGAGCAGTGGGGCGAGCAACGGGAGCAGTTCGCGTTCTCCTGAGACGGCGGCCTCACCAGGCAGCTGGGGCGCGGTTTCCTCCATTCCGCTCAATTCCTCACCGGCCTTGGGCGTTGACTCGTCGATTCCCTATGCAGGGCGAACAACTCATATGGGTGGGCTCGTTCTTAAATGGGGCAAGGGCCTGCCGGAGTTCATGACGCCGGATAAGCAATATGCTTTCCGGATAAGAGGACGAATCCTCACTGATTACGGCGCAGCATTCGGGTCGCGGTTTCACGACCAGAACGTTTCCCGCACCAGTCTGCGCGCCGTGCGTCTTGGGGTAGAGGGGCGTGCGCGCCAGCTCTCCTGGGTGTTCGAAGGAGATTATTCCAACAACGAAGTGTCGGTTGTGAGTGCCTATGCGACCTGGAGTGACCGTATGGCCCGCCATATGGTCGAATATACTCTAGGCAATAAATTCAATGACCGTGGCTTTGATGGCTCAACAGGCTCGGCAGAAACGGTATTTCTCGACCGGGATCTGGTGGCGACGGCCATTTTGCCCGTCAAAGGGTGGTATGGTCTGGGCGGTACGTTCAAGATCTATGGTGATGGCTGGCATGTTTCGACCCAGATCACAGGTAACGATGTCAACGCATCGAATATCTCCAATAATCTGCGTGATGACCTGACTTACGCATTCCGTTCGCACTGGATACCATGGCGCAGCAAGGATGCGCTGATTCATCTGGGAGCCTGGGGATTTTACGAAGACGTCAAGCCGGGCGCGACGTTCTCCCAGAAGATCAGGATGCTGGCCCGAACAAATGATGCATTTGCGGCGCGTATCAATACACTTCCGATCGCTAGTTCTCTCGCTGGTGGCCTCGAAGCTTTTGGGATCTGGAAGACAGCCTGGGTGCTCGGAGAATACGGTGTGCGTGACATCGCCTTTCGCCGGACATATGGGACCACGGATTTCGGAACTCATCGTGGAACAGTTCAGGCAGCAAGTCTCCAGACAGGTATTTTTCTTACAGGAGAGACACCGAATTACTATGCTCTGACCGGGCAGTGGGCCTCACCAAGGGTACTCGATCCTGTGACGCGCGGTGGGCCGGGGGCATGGGAACTGGCCGTGCGTGGGGATTGCTCGACGGCTGGAAAATGCAGGGCGGAACGCGTGGGTGGTCAGCGACAGCAGGGGTAAACTGGTATCTGCTGGACTATATGCGCCTGATGCTCAACTACACACACGCTCATGTTGATAATCAGAAGGGGCCGTATATCGGCCCGACAGGCGGTAATATTGTAGGCATGCGCGCCGGGATTACCTTTTGATTTCGCTGCGCACGTTTCAGCTAGAGAATGCGCGCAACGCCCGGCACTCGACATGACGGCATTCAGGATGACTGTATCCTGAATGCCCTTGCGTTATTCCCGTTCGACCTGCAGTTTTTTGATGTTGGCGATGGCCTTGGCCGGGTTCAGACCCTTGGGGCAGGTCTGGGTACAGTTCATGATGGTGCGGCAGCCATAGAGCTTCATGGAATCATCCAAGGCTTCGAGACGCTCGCTCTTGTGGTCGTCGCGGCTATCCATGATCCAGCGATTGGCTGCCAGCAGTGTTGCAGGGCCGAGATAGCGGTCGCCATTCCACCAATAAGACGGGCAGGACGTGCTGCAGCAGAAGCACAGAATGCACTCCCACATGCCATCGAGCTTCTCGCGCTCTTCGACACTTTGCAGACGCTCGGTATCCGGCGGCGGCGGGGTATCGCTTTTCAGCCAGGGCTGGATTGATTCAAGCTGGGCATAGGCGCCGTTCAGATTGGGTACCAGATCTTTCACCACCGGCATATGCGGCAGCGGATTGATCTTGACCGTGCCCTTGATCGAGCTGATGGGCTTAAGGCAGGCTAGTGTGTTTTCGCCATCGATATTCATGGCGCATGAGCCGCAGATCCCTTCGCGGCAGGAGCGGCGAAAGGTCAGCGACGCGTCGATATGATCCTTGATGTACAGCAGCGCGTCGAGCACCATCGGCCCGACCTTGTCGAGATCGAGCTCATAGCTGTCGAGGCTCGGGTTCGAGTCATCGTCGGGCGACCAGCGATAGACCTGAAAAGTCGCCTTGTTCCTGGCACCGGCAGGAGCCGGATAGAACTTGCCGGGGCGGGTCGTGCTGTTTTTGGGCAGGCGGAGTTCAACCATGGTGAGGCTCCCTCAGTAAACACGTTTTTTGGGCGGAAAGACCTCGACGTCGTTTGTCAGGGTCTGCATCCGCACCGGCCGGTAGAGCAGGCTCACCGCACCGTCCTTATCGAGATAGGAGACGGTATGTTTCATCCAGTGCTCGTCATCGCGCTCGGGATAATCGTCATGCGCATGGGCGCCACGCGTCTCGTGACGCGCATGGGCGCTTTCAATCGTTACGGTCGCGTTGGCCAGAAGATTGGCAAATTCGAGCGCTTCCATCAGATCGCTGTTCCAGATGAGCGAGCGATCGGCCAGGCCCATATGCTGCGCGTCTTTCCAGAGTTCACGTATCTTGGCGCAGCCTCGGCGAGCGATTTCGTATTACGGAACACGGCAGCGTGGCTCTGCATGATGCGTTGCAGGCGTTCGCGCAGTTCGGCAACCGTGAACTTCCCCGAAGCTTCGCGTGTCTTGTCGAAAGCGTCGAGAATGGCCTCACTGGCATTTTTCGGCAGAGGCGGTATAGGCGTTGTCGGGTCGATGATTTCGGCAGCGCGTTTGCCGGCGGCACGACCGAACACGATCAGATCGAGCAGCGAGTTGGTGCCCAGTCGATTGGCGCCATGCACAGACACGCAGGCCGCTTCACCAACAGCCATCAATCCCGGTACGACAGCTTCCGGGTTCTCATCTGTCGGGCGCAGAACCTCGCCATGCAGATTGGTCGGGACGCCACCCATATTGTAATGCACGGTCGGCAGCACCGGAGCAGGCTCTTTTGTGACATCCACCCCGGCGAAAATACGCGCGGTTTCGGAAATGCCGGGCAGACGTTGATGCAGCAGTTCGGGGCCGAGATGCTCCAGATGCAGCATGATATGGTCCTTTTTCGGACCACAGCCACGGCCTTCATTGATTTCGATGGTCATGGCGCGCGAGACCACGTCACGCGAGGCCAGATCCTTCGCCGTCGGGGCATAGCGCTCCATGAAGCGTTCGCCTTCGGCATTGGTCAGATAGCCGCCTTCACCACGACAGCCTCTGTCAGCAGACAGCCTGCGGGGAAAATGCCGGTAGGATGGAACTGCACGAATTCCATATCCTGAGTTGGCACACCGGCGCGCATGGCCAGACCGCCACCATCGCCCGTGCAGGAATGAGCAGAGGTGCAGCTCTGGAAGGCACGGCCATAGCCACCTGTTGCCAGAACAACCATCTTGGCGTTGAAGCGATGGATCGACCCGTCATCGAGCACCAGGCCACAATACCGCGACAGGCCCCATGCTCGTCCATGATCAGGTCGAGCACGTAATATTCGACAAAAAAATCGACGCGATGTTTCAGGCATTGCTGATAGAGCGTATGCAGAATGGCATGACCCGTGCGATCGGCTGCCGCACAGGCGCGGGCGACCGGGGCTTTACCATATTCGCTCATATGGCCGCCGAAGGGACGCTGATAGATCTTGCCGTCTTCGGTGCGCGAGAAGGGCACGCCGAAATGCTCAAGCTCCATCACGGCGCTTTCGGCCTCGCGGCACATGAACTCGATCGCGTCCTGATCGCCCAGCCAGTCCGACCCCTTGACGGTGTCGTACATGTGCCAGCGCCAGTTATCCTCGGACATGTTGCCCAGAGAGGCACCGATGCCCCCCTGTGCCGCCACCGTATGGCTGCGTGTCGGGAAAACCTTGGTGACGCAGGCGGTGCGCAGGCCTCCGGCACCCATGCCCAGCGTGGCGCGCAGACCCGAGCCCCCGGCACCGACCACCACGACATCATAGGCGTGATCGACGATGCGGTATTTCTTGGCGGATTCCGCGCTCATGAGTGGCCCTCCTTCGGGCGGGTAATCAGAATACGGGCGAGCGAGGCACAGCCGAGCGCCACGAAAAGAAGCGTGCTGAGGCGAATGATCAGCCGCAGGCCGAAACGGCGCCAGCCGCGCGAATAATCGGAAGCCACGACTTCGAGCCCGAGCTGGGCGTGACGACCGGTCAGGGCGATCAGCAGGCCCAGAGGGGCAGCGTTTTGCACCCGACCTGCCCAGGTCAGAATGGACTCGCGGTCACGCCCGGCGAGACGCAGAAGCTGGGCGACCCCCCAGATCGTGAGCGGGCCGAGAAGGGCAGCGGAGACACGCTCGGCTGTCCAGTGTTCGGCACCATCGGCCAGGCCGCCCAGCCCCTTGGCGCGCGCAAGAGGTGTGCGCATGTCTGAAAGGCGGTTCATGCGCGTGTTCCCTTGCTACGAAAGCGTGAGAGGGCGACAAAGGCGGTGGCCAGCGAGACCCAAAGCCCGGCGGTAAGGAAGACCGAGCGTCGGCCATCCTCATCGATTTCCTTCTTTTCGAAACGGGCGCCGCTATCCCAGATCAGATGGCGGATGCTGGCAACGAAATGATAAGTGGTGGCCACGCCCCAGCCGAGAAAGACGAGCCGCCCCAGCGGGTGGGTCGCGACACGCTGCGCACGGGAAAAGGCACGCGGCCCCTGGGCGAGAGCTGCCAGCCAGGCAACGGCCAGACCTGCACCGAGCGACGACGCGACGCCCGCCATGCGATTGCCGATCGAAAGCGCCATTGAGAGGCGAAAACGATAGACATCCAGATGGGGCGACATGGGACGCCGTATGGCCCGCCCCTGCGTGTCGGTGCCGTGATAGAACGCTTCGCGTCCGTCGGAAGCCATGGCGATACCTCGGAATTCTGTCTGCGGGCTATGCGATACCTTACCCACATAGTCTCATTCCCATGGTTCGTCATGTGCATATTGATGTGAGAATCGGCACTGTTTTTGTCTTATATATCATGCAATTCCGAGGCTTTCGCATCTGTATCGTCTCACCAAGGCGTGACCCTGCTACAGGGGCGCGTTACGTTCGGTCGCGTGTTACGATCGAGCCAGTAGCGTGATCAGAAACCGCGATTGAGCGACAGCAGAGAGAGACCGATGCCAGAACTGAATCCTGCGCAGGCGACCCACGGTCGGGAGAGCTGCGTGCTGAAGGCCTATCGACGTCTGATCGACCTTGGGCAGATCGAGGCCGATTCAGCGCAGGGTCATGCGGCCGCGGCGCTGGATCGACTGGCGCAGACTCTGCAAGCGCGCCATGAAAGCAGGGATGGTTTTTTCTCGCGCCTGGCGAAGCGCCGTCCCGCGCCGATCAGGGGGGTGTATCTCGTCGGCGAAGTCGGGCGGGGCAAGACCATGCTCATGGATTTGTTCTGTCGTGAAGTAGCGGTATCGAAAAAGCGCCGCATCCATTTTCATGTTTTCATGCAGGAAGTCTTGCGCGCGCTGCATAAAGGTCAGAGCCGCGGTGAACGTCGCGAAGACCCGGTGCGTGAGTTGGCACTGAAAGTGCATGAGCAGAATGATCTGCTCTGCTTCGATGAATTCCAGATCAATGACATGTCCGATGCGGTTCTGATCCTGCGTCTGCTCGATATGGTGATGGAATTCGGTACGGTTGTCGTGGCGACTTCGAACACGGCGCCCTCTGATCTGATGAAAAACCAGGTACAGAACCGTTCAACCATGCGACCGTATCTGGAAGCTTTTTCTGCGCATATGGAGGTGCTTCCGCTTCAGTCAGCTCGAGATTATCGGCGTGGGCGTGAGCTTGACGGTCAGATCTGGCTCGCGCCGCTCTCGGAAGAAAATACTGCCCATTTGCGGCAGAGGTTCGAGGCGTTGACGCAGGCCAGCGCCGGACCGGATTTCGTGTCCATAGGGTCACGCCGTATTGCCGTACCATCCTGCTGGAAGACGATTGCATGGTTCGGTTTTGAGGATCTCTGTGGTGCGGCGCTCGGGCCTGCGGATTATCTGGCCTTACTCGGCCGGTTCGACACGATTTTTATTGATGGCATCCCCGAACTCGTTCCTGACCAGTTCGATAAAGCGCGACGCTTCATCAATCTGATCGACGTCATGTATGAAAATCATACTACTCTTTTCGCAACTGCCGCGGCCCAGCCCGAGACTCTTTACCAGAGCGGTGAGAACGCCAAGGCTTTCGAACGAACGGCGTCACGTCTCGAAGAAATGCGATCTAGTGGCTGGCAGGAAGAAGTATAGACGGTTCCCTTCTTTTCCACTGGCTCCGTCAAGAACTATTTTTCTGACATGATCAATCCAGAAGCAGGGCAGCTATGCACCTGCTTCTGGATGCTGTTCTGCACCGTATTACCGATCAGCGCCGACACGGAATACCTAGGCATATGAGATGGATGCCACGTCTCTGTTTCCGTCGTAGTACCAATGCTGTTTGAATGAGCGATTAGCTTACACTTAAATTTGAGATGACATTTTTTGTCGCAGTCTTTCTATGGTTTGATAATGAGAAACTTTCGCATCTATGAGTGGATCGAAGGTAATGATAACCAAAAGGCCCCCAAGAAATGCATTCTCGTATCCGGCTTCGGTCTTCCGTGCCAGTTGTTGCTGGCCTGACTCTCATCTGTAGTGGATCATATCTTACCCCTGCGGAGGCAGCGTCGCCTGATGACTCGTCGGATGGGGAACAAAAGCAGTTTCCTGATCCGAAAGCTGGGGGGATCGAAAGGAACCAGGGTGACACGCTTGCGCGCTCTTTGAACAATACGAAGAGCCTCGATAAGGATCCGGCCCCTCATGGCGAGGAAAATATTCTCGTCACGGGGAGCAGGATGAACATTTTGCGCGAGCCTGTCGGGCTCGGTCGTATGCCCGAGGACGTGATGCACACGCCCCAGACCATCAATGTCGTGCCACAGGCTTTGATGGAGCAGCAGAATGTCAAATCGCTCGATGAGGCGCTCAGAAACGTACCGGGTATTACGGCCTCGGTTGGCGAGGGCGAAGGCGGCATGTCGGGTGACCAGTTTCTGATCCGGGGTTTTCAGGCGCAGAATGATATCTACGAAAACGGGTTACGTGACTTCGGTGTCTACACCCGTGACAGTTTTTACTACGACCATGTATCGGTCATCAAAGGCCCCTCATCGGAAGTGTTCGGTAATGGAACCACTGGGGGCGCTATCAATATTGTGACGAAGGCGCCGCATAGCGGCAACAGCTACGCGGCGAATTTTTCGGGTGGGACAGGATCCTATTATCGCGGTACGATCGATATCAACCGTCAACTGACTGAAACGATTGCCGTCAGGCTTTCCGCCATGGGAAACAGCAATGACGTTGTCGGGCGTGATTCCGTGTTCTCGCATCGCTGGGGTATTGCGCCCTCAATCACTTTCGGGTTGGGGAAAAAGATATCCTATACGCTCGATTATTTTCATCAGAACGATAATCGTATCCCGGATTATGGTGTCTGGGTCGTGACAAAGCCGGGAACTTCAATAGGCCGTCCTCTCACGGAATTTGGATTGCCGCGCACCAACTGGTACGGCACGACGTTCGACAAGGATAATATCAGCACCGATATGATCAGTGGGCGTCTGACCGCCAAGGTTCTGCCCTGGCTGACGCTTAGCAACGACACGAAGGGCGGCATCTATCACCGCTATTTCTCTGCGTCGCAGTCGAATTGTAATGTGGCCTGTACGCGTGCTTTTTTCTCCAACGCGCCGCAGACTGCACAAATTGTCCGCAATGGCGGGTTAGGCGGTCCCAATCCTTACAGGCAGAGTGACTGGTCAATCCAGAATGTCTTTTCCGGGGTCGCACGCTTCAGGACCGGCTCGGTCAGGCATGAAATGATCAGCGGGTTCGACATCGAGCATGTTGAAGACCATCGTAAGAACTACCCCTACAACATGACACGCGGCGGTACGAACCTTCTCGAACCGTCAGCAATTGTGCCGGGGCTGCAGCGTTTAAATTGTGCCCAAAATCCCGCCGGTCTGGCCAATATACCAATGGCGTGGGTAAAAAATGTTACAAGGATGGTGCCGCAACCGATATCGGCTTCTTCTTTTCCGATCAGATCTGGCTCACCAAATGGTTCTCGATCAAAGGCGGGTTTCGGCTTGATCAGTGGTGGAGTGACTACTCTGCGACAGGAGGGGTGAAGACAACGCCGGATAGTCACTTCTCGCAGTCCGAACTGACCGTGAACCCGACTGTCAGCCTCATGTACACGCCAAATGACGACATCATGGTGTATTTCAACTGGGCTGAATCGACCACCCCGACCAGCCTCTACGTCACGAACAGTAACGCGCCCTATCTGACAGATAACGGCTTTTCTCCTGAGCGCAGCAGACTTTACGAATTAGGGGCGAAATATAACGCTTTCAATGGACGTATGGGCTTCACGGCGGCGCTTTTCCGTCTGGAAAAAAGCAACGCGACGCTTACCGACCCGACGACCGGTGATGTGTCGTCATCATCCGATCAGCAGAGAAACCAGGGTCTGGAACTGAGTGCGTCGGGTAATATCACCAAGCATTGGAGCGTGATCGGGACCTATGCACTCTACGATAGCAGCGTGACCGGGTCGAATACGCCGGCCAATCTTGGCAAACGTATCCAATATGTTCCCAAAAACTCCGCGACGTTATGGACCACCTACGACATCGCACCGCAGACACCCTATAATGTCAGTGTGGGTGGTGGCATCACCTGGCGCCAGGCCGTCTGGCTCGATGCTGCCAATACGGCGCGCGTGCCAGCCACTGTCAATTTCGATGCCATGATTTCTCATACTATTTCGAAGCACTGGAAGATCGCAATGAACGGCTATAATCTCGGCAACCGCCTGAATTACAGCAATCTGTTCAGTAATCGTGTCACACCCAGCATCGGCAGGTCGTTCCTGTTCAATATCGCGGCCACTTACTGAGCGGCTTTTAGTCCTGCTACCGTCTTCGTGCACCTTGTTCATGCAGGCGAATCTTCGAGGATGGGCAGGAATCAGGAAGACCAAAGGGCCTGCTTCTCATGGGTGAGAGCAGGCCCTTCGATATCACTTTGCGGCAGGAAGGAGGCCACGATGGGCGAGCATCGGGCCGATCTCAGGGTCCTTGCCATAGAAGGCTTTGAACATCGGGCCGTAATCCATGGTGTGACCCTTGGACAGGATCATGTCACGGAAGCGCTGACCGTTTTCACGGGTCAGACCACCATGGGACTGGAACCACGAGAACACGTCCTGATCCAGCATCTCGGTCCAGAGATAAGCATAATAGCCAGCCGAATAGCCATTGCCCCAGATATGCAGGAAATAGCTGGAACGATAGCGCGGCGGTACATCCGCGACATCGAGACCGGTCTCGTTGAGCGCCTTGGCTTCGAACTGATCGACATCCTGCCGCGGCGCGTCGGCCGAGATGCCGTGCCAGGACATGTCGAGCTGGGCAGCAGCCACGATTTCACCCAGCGCATATCCCTGATTGAAATGGGCGGCCTTCTTGATCTTCTCGACCAGTTCGGCAGGCATGGGCGCGCCAGTCTTGTAGTGACGCGCGTAATGCGCGAACACTTTCGGGTCCATCGCCCAGTTTTCGTTGAACTGTGACGGGAATTCGACGAAATCGCGCGCCACTGCCGTTCCCGAAAGCGACGGGTAGGTCTGGCTGGCAAACAGGCCGTGCAGTGCGTGACCGAATTCATGGAACATGGTCGTCACGTCATCAGACGTGATGAGCTGCGGCTGGCCCGGAGCCGCCTTGGTGAAATTCGCCACGTTATAGATGACAGGGCGCGTCTTCAGCAGATCGCTCTGACCTACGAAATTCGACATCCAGGCGCCACCCGATTTGTTGTCGCGCTTGAAATAATCGAAATACATCAGACCAAGCGGCGAGCCGTCCTTGTCCTTCACTTCGAACACCATCACGTCAGGGTTGTAGACTGGGATGTCCTTGCGCGGCTCGAAGGTGATTCCGTAAAGCTGGTTGGCGGCAAAGAACACGCCGTCTGTCAGCACGGTGTGCAGCTCGAAATAGGGCTTTACGTCATTCTGGTTGAGGTCGAATTTCTGCTTGCGCACGCGCTCTGCGTAGAAATTCCAGTCCCAGGGCTTGAGCGTGAAATTCTGGTGGTTCTCACCGATCGCCTTTTGCAGCTCGGCGGCTTCGCGATGCTGCTCGGCTGCGGTCGCTGGCACCAGCTGGTGAATAAAGCTGTTCACTGCGGCCGGAGTCTTGGCCATCTGGTCGTAAAGCGTATAGGCGGCGTAATTTGCATAACCGAAGAGCGCGGCTTTTTCAGCACGCAGCTGGGCGATTTCGGCAATGGTCTGGCGGGTGTCGTTGGCATCGCCCTTTTCAGCGCGCGTCCAGCTCTGGTTGAACAGGGCTTCACGCGTGGTGCGATCGGTCAGCGACGCCAGATCGGGCTGCTGTGTCGTGTTCTGTAGCGGCAGAACATATTTCCCCGACAGCTTGCGGCCTTCAGCTGCCTTCTGGGCAGAGGCAACGGCGCCGTCATCGAGCCCGGCAAGGGCGTCCTTTTTGTCAACCACAAGCGCGCCAGCCTTGGAGCTTGCGATCAGCTTCTGGTTATAGGCCGTTTCCAGCTTCGAGAGCTGAGTGTTGATCGCGCGCAGCTTCTGCTGGTCGGGATGCGACAGCTCGGCGCCTGAATGCACGAATTGCTGATACGTCACCTCAAGCAGCATGGCTTGCTCAGGGTTCAGATTCAGCTTGGCGCGGTTATCATACAGCGTCTTCACACGATGGAAGAGCTTCGGGTTGAGATAGATCTCGTCCGAATGCTGGCTGAGCTTGGGGGCTTCCTTGCTGTCGATGGCATCCATGGCGTCGTCTTTGTCAGCCGAATAGACACCATAGAAAACGCTCTGCACGCGACCCAGCAACTGACCCGAACGCTCCATGGCGACGATCGTGTTGTCGAAGGTCGGCGCGGCCTTGTTATTGGCGATGGCCAGCATTTCCTTAAGCTGGTCTGCCATGCCTTTTTCGAATGCGGGCCCGTAATCGCTGTCCTTGATCTTGTCGAAAGGGGGAGCCTGATACGGTAATGGGCTTGCCTGGAAGAGCGGATTGCTTGGGGCGGCCAGTGCCGTTGAGGAGAGAAGGGGTAGTGCAACAGCTGCCAGAGCGGCGGCATGTCTGAAAACAGGCATGAAAAGGGATCCTACGATCGTAACATGATGCGTTACCGTAGGAAGGAAAGCCGGGAGCGTCAAACCCGCATGGTCGTTTCACCTTCGCGTTGATCCGGGCTTATTCGCAAACGGTCTCATCGTCATCATTGAGTACCTTGATGGGGGCACCGCGTAACAGATCCTGCAAGGTATTTTTGACAGACGCCGCGTCGCGCAGCGGCAGGGAAATTTCCAGCCCGGCACCGCTTTCATCGAACCGGCAGCTTTCCTGTATCGCGCTCCAGTCGCCGAGACGCGCCTGAATAATAGGCAAAACTCCGAAAGGGGCATGAAAGCCGATACGCTGCATGGGGACGATCTCGATCGCCTCGCCCTGCTTGAGGCAGGACGCAGCAGCCCCGCCATAAGCGCGCACCAGGCCTCCGGCGCCAAGCTTGATGCCACCAAACCAGCGCACCACAATCACGGCCACGCGGTCGAATTCCTGTGAGTCGATGGCCTGCAGAATAGGCCGCCCCGCCGTCCCGCCCGGCTCGCCATCATCGAAACTGCGATAGCGTCCGCCGAGCCGCCAGGCCCAGCAATTATGGGTGGCGTCAATGTCGCGTACGCGTTCGAAAAAAGTGCTGGCTTCTTCCTCGCTCGCAACAGGCGCGGCATGAACGCGAAACAGGCTTTTTTTCACGACCGTATCCAGCTGCGTTTCGGCCACCAGGGTCTGGGTCATGATGTATCTTCCTGTGTTGTTCCTTTTCGCTTCAAGAAGCAGGGTCAGCTTGTCAAGGCAAGAGAGCTCTGTCGAAGGGCGTGATGGACGGGCGTCAACGGGTCAGGAGATACGCCTCCACGTCGCGTCGTACCGTTTCGGCATAGGAAAGATCTGGAAAAACCAGCTTCGTATAGCGAGCGTCCTGCAAGCCCGGCTGCCAGGATATCACGACGTCGCGAAGATCATGGGCCGCTTTCAGTCCAGCCAGACCTGAGACGGCCTGAAACAGCACGAGCAGCATGGCAAAACCCATGCCTGTTTTCAGGTCGAGCGGTCGGTTGTGGTACGGGTGCGTGCGAAGCCAGAGAAGCGCATGCATGACCAGTCCGGTGTGGAACAGAACCACGTAAATGGAGTAACGTGCCGGGGCGATCAGCTCGGTGCTTTCATTGGCGCGTCCCAGGCTTGCCATCATGGCGACCCCGAGGCCGGTGAGGATCAATCCGGTAGAGACCAGTGAGGCGCGCGTGGCCGGTTTCTTGCTTAGGCAGTCGGCAACGAGAATGGCGCTGGCGACGAGCCCCAGACACAAGCCAAACCCGATGGCAGGCAGGGTGAGGGCAGCGAGGCGAGAAAAGGGCAGCCCCAGAAACACGCCAGCATAGGCGCCCAGTCGCACCAAGCTGCCCAAGCCATATGGGGTGTCGCCCGACGCATGGGCGGGCAGGTCATGCCACAGATAGAGGCTTGCTTCGACGAGGCCCAGAGAAAGGGTGATAAGGGAAACGCGTAATCCCGCTTTTGCCCGCCAGCCGAGCCAGGTCAGTACAGGCCAGATGACGAGACCGGTCATGTTGCCGAAAGGAGAGAGAAGCGCACACAGCATCGCTCCCATGAGAAGGCGCGGATTTTACGCAGCGCAATCGTGGCGCGCGCAAAAAGCACAATGGCGGCTACGGAAAAAACGAGAGAAAGCGGATAGACGCAATTGATCGGCAGGCCGATATCGAGCGCCGCTGTGCTGCTGAGGATCAGCATCGGGACGACGAGCGCCAGCAGCCTGTCTTTGGCGCGGGTCTGCTCTGTCATGACCCGCCATAAAAGCCCGGCAATGACGATAACGGCCAGAAGCGTCGTCATGATGAAAATTGTTTCTCGCCCGCCGCCGAATGTGAGATCGAGCAGTGTCAGCACACGCACAAAGGCAAGTCGGTGTTCGTTGTGAGGGTGCAATAGATGACTGAGCCAGACCGTAGCATTGTTGGCCTTCAGCGCGTCGAGGGCGTCATGTTGCCATGTCAGCATGTCGAGATACGGGGTTGTGACCGCCGTGCCCCAAACGACAAGAGCAAAAATAACGACATGCACGCTGAAAAGGCTACGCATATAAAGACTGGGTTTTCCATAACGCTGCGGTGTCCGTACCGGAAAAAGGCAGAGAGACGCAGCCTGTCAAGGCGAGAAGATGGCGCAGCCAGCATAAACCGAGCTCCCGGAGCGACGTGGTAGGGCAAAGCAAATCCCGCCTCGCTTTATTTCAAGCGGACACAGAGTGAAAACAGTGGCGCAAAGAATCGATGTCAGAACTGATCGAAAAATTTCTGCCTCTTCACTGTCCGTTTAAACATGAGAAACAGGTATGCAAGATGAGCTATGTCTTGAATTTCTTAATGACATTAAGCGTAGCTTATCCGGGTAGCCACTGAGTGCTTGTCGCTTGCTGGCGCATGTGTGTTGATGAATTCAGTCTTCGACTGGCTGGAAAAGCTCGACCAGATCGTTGAGATGCCCGATTTCCTTGAGTGCCAGACCTTCCGGAGGTTTGGGTCGTACGGCGCCGCTCGCGATACGACGCGGCAATATGGCCTGAGCGAAGCCGAGTTTCTGCGCTTCCTTCAGGCGCAGATCGGTCTGGGACACCTGACGCACTTCGCCCGACAGACCAACTTCACCGAAATAGGTGGCCCCTGACGAGGTCGGTACGCCCGTCGCAGCGGAGATCAGGGCCGCCGCCACGGCCATGTCGCAAGCAGGTTCGCTGATACGCAGACCACCTGCGATATTCAGATGTACGTCCATCCCTGCCATTTTGAGCCCGCAACGGGCTTCCAGCACGGCCAGTAGCATGTTCAGCCGTGCAGTTTCCCAGCCAACCACGGCGCGTCGTGCAGCGCCTTCACCTGCCTTGGGGGAAACGAGCGCCTGAATCTCCAGTAGGACAGGGCGCGTCCCCTCCATACCGGCGAAAACTGCCGAGCCGGCGATATTGCCGCGTCTTTCGGCCAGAAACAGGGCGGAAGGGTTAGGTACTTCCGTCAACCCCGTATCGGTCATGGCGAAAACGCCAATTTCATCCGTCGCCCCGAAACGGTTTTTCGCAGCGCGAAGAATGCGGAATTGATGGCCGCGATCGCCTTCGAAATACATGACGGCATCGACCATATGCTCCAGCACGCGCGGACCAGCCAGTGCGCCCTCCTTGGTGACGTGTCCGACAAGCACGAGTGAGAAACCGACTGTTTTTGCGAGGCGGATCAGCTCGAAAGCACAGGCGCGCACCTGCGCCACCGAGCCCGGTGCGCTTTCGATGCTCTCGAGCCACATGGTCTGGATGGAATCGATTACCACCACATTATGCTCGCGGTCCTGCTCCAGCGAGCTGGCGATTTCCGACACGTTGATGCTGGCCGCCAGATCGAGCGTCGGCGCCTCCAGTTTCAGGCGACGCGCGCGTAGGCGTATCTGGTCCACCGCTTCTTCGCCCGACACGTACAGCACGCGCCGCCCCGCCTTGGCCAGGGCACAGGTGGCCTGCAGCAGCAGGGTGGATTTGCCAATACCCGGATCGCCGCCCACCAGCACCACCGAGGCGGGCACCAGCCCCCCACCGAGCACGCGGTCGAATTCCGCAATCGATGTTTCGATACGGGGCGGCGGTGTCAGATCGCCGTCCAGATGCATCAGTGTCAGCTTGCCAGCGCGCTTGCGGCTCTCACGGTTCGTGGGTTCGACTGCTTCTTCGACAATGGTGTTCCACTCGCCGCATCCATCGCAACGCCCCGACCATTTGCTGGTAATGGTGCCGCAGCCCTGACACACGAAACGGGCAGTGGGACGCTTGGCCATTCTAGGGGTCTTTCAGGCGAGAGGTTCATGCTGAAAGATAGGGCAGGCGTGGAAACATAACAAGAACAGAAAGGGATATACTTTTTCTGGAGAAAAAGAAGCAAAAAGACTTTTGAAATTAGGTGAGATCCGAACACCTTAGTTTCGGGGCTCATGACGAATGAGAGTTTTTTGGTTCTCTTTTGCGAAAAAGAATGCTTACCCCTTACTTACGCAATTCCATCCCGATCGCCCATCCTTGCGCCCATGGGTGAACTGATCAACCATGCGTTGCCGCTATTCATCAGCTCGGAAGCAAGCCCCTTCCAGACCAGTTTGCCGTGATAAAGCATGGCGGCCTGATCGCCGATGCGCTGGGCAGAGGCCATGTCATGGGTGATGGCTATGGCAGTCGAGCCGAGGCGCTTGACGCAATCCACGATAAGCCCGTCAATGACGGCACCCATGATGGGGTCGAGCCCTGTCGTGGGTTCGTCGAAAAACAGGATATTGGGCGTGCCCGCGATGGCGCGCGCCAGACCGACACGCTTTTGCATGCCGCCTGAGAGTTCAGACGGAGCGAGGGCGCCGACTGACGGGTCGAGACCGACCTGCTTGAGAATATCGCCAGCCTGCTCGCGCGCCTGGATTTTGGTCAGGCGATGCGCCTTGCCGCGTCCCTTGGCGCGCAGGCCGAACATGATGTTGTCGGCCACGCTCATGGAGTCGAACAGGGCGGCATTCTGGAACAGCATGCCGATCTGTTCGATCAATGCGATGCGTCGCGCGGGCGAGGCGGTCAGGACGTTCTCGCCGTCGATTTCGATCGTGCCGGAATCAGGCGTAATCAGCCCCAGAATGCAGCGCAGCAGCACCGATTTGCCGCTGCCCGATCCGCCGATGACGACGAAAGACGTGCCAGCTTCGACATCGAGATCGATACCGTCCAACACGGTTTTCGAGCCGAAGGATTTGGTCAGGCCGCGAATGCGGATCTTGGGCAGGGCGCTCATGAGGCGAAGAACAGATCCGTCAGGAGGTAATCGAAGGCCAGAAGCAGGATCGAGGCTGCTACGACGGCGGCGGTGGTTGCAGAGCCTACGCCCTCGGCGCCGCCACGGCTGGTATAGCGTGATAGCAGCCCATCAGACTGATGATGAAGCCGAATACGGCGGCTTTCGAAAGGCCGACAATCACGTCGAGCGGCTTCAGCGCGTTGAAGGTCGCCACAATGTAGTTCTGTGGGTCGAAGCCTAGCTTGGAAACAGAAACGGTAAACCCGCCCAGCACACCCAGAATATCGGCCACCAGCACCAGAAAGGGCAGGGCCAGAGTGCCCGCCAGCAGGCGCGGGGTGACCAGATATTTCATCGGGTCGGTCGAGAGCGTGCGTAGGGCGTCGATCTGATCGGTCACGCGCATGGTGCCGATCTCGGCCGACATGGCGGCACCGACGCGGCCAGCTACCATGAGGCCCGCCAGAACCGGGCCGAGTTCACGCACCACAGCCAGAACGACGATGCCTGCAATGGCGCTCTGCACGTGATACTGGGCGAAGCCGGCATAGGATTGCAGCGCGATGACGCCGCCCGAAAAGATGGCGGTAAGCGCCACGACAGGCAGCGAGTAGAAGGCGATCTCGATCAGGCTGTTGAAGAACACGCCCCAGTAGAAAGGCGGCCGCAGCAGGTGAGACAGCCCGGCCAGCGCGAAAAGCGCTAGCGCACCGGCCTTGCGCACAATGCCGAGAAAGGCACGCCCAATGGCCGCGACAGGATCGAGGATTAAATTCACGGTCAGCAGCCGCCATCAGGGAGGATCATGACTCAAGCCCTAGCCTGACTGAGACGCCACGTCAAAGCCCTAACCCTGCCCCAGAAGGCGGGTCGGAGGCATGGTCAAGAGCCATCGGCGCAGGGTGCGATCCCGTCAGCCGCCTTTACGGTCCAGATCGCGGAACTGCGTATGCAAATGGAAGTCGCGAGAGGTCACGCAGGTTTCGACCGCGCTCACGCGTTTATCGAGCTTCTGCAATCTCTGAGTCAGGTCCAGAAGCTGTGGCAATTGGGTCTGCGGCATGGGTGTAGAGACTTTTGCCATCAGCGACAGCAGAAACGGCTCAACGTCTGGCAAAACTGGGGTTGAAAGAGTGGAGCAGTGGAATGAGCTTCGGGATGAGCCGTCGGCGCAGCAGGGCGATGGCGAGCACCACCAGCACGATCACACCGGGAACCACACCGTCGGAGTCGGAGGAGACCTTCAGGTTATAGGTGGCTTTGGGATGCTTGTCGGAGGGTGAATGCGCGCTCTCATGCGACGTATCGCTGCCCGTCGAGACGGAGGACACAGGTGGTTCGGGTGGCTCTGGCGGTTCGGGTGGTTCCGGAGGCTCAGGCGGGGTCGGTGGCGTTGCCTCGCTGCCCATATGGCGCAGGGCGTCGAAATCGACTACCGCGCCATCGGGCTTGATCATGCGATGGGCGTTGATGCGAGTTCCGTCGGGCAGGATCATATCGCCCGCGGTAATGCTGGTGCCGCTTTGAGTGTGGCTCTGCTCGCCAGCTTCCGTTGCGACCCGACCATGCGCTGCTTTCTGCGCGATCTCTATCGAGCCGCTCGAGCTGGAATGAATATGTTCCTCTTCCAGAACCTGATGCACCCGGATGTCGCCAGAGGCGCTGGTGCGTAGCGTAGCGTTGCGTGCGACCCCGTCGAAAATCGCATCGCCCGGGCCGGAGAGGGTCACGGCAAGCTGATCGACCGTTCCGCCACGTATCGTGACATCGCCCGGTCCTGTCGCGCCGATGATGATGGAAGGTGAGGTCGCGGTATCGACCTGGACATCGCCCGGTCCGGAGGTGGCGATGATCGCTGGCCCGTTGAGCGTGCCAAGCAGGAGATCGCCAGGACCACTGCCCCGATAGAGGAGGGCGCTCGTCTTGTCGGCGTGGATCGTGCCGCGCCCCTGACGCAACGAGAGCGGCCCTTCGACCCAGTCGATCTTCAGATCGTCGTAATTCATGGACGTCGAGACGATGGCGGCCCCGGCTATGAGCTGGATTGTCGCCTCTTCACCGCAGGCGCTGCCCGTCAGCCAGGCATCATGCGCTCCGGCCTGAAACGAGAGCCCCGCCGGAACATCGTGCATATCGGCATGTTCATGCAGCCCCGAGGCGCCCTGGATATGCAGCGTACCGATGCAGCCGGCTTCGATATGCAGCGTGTAAGGCGCGGCGGCGAGCACTGCCTCGGGCGAGGAAGGGCTGAGAGCCTGGGCTTCGGCTTTCTGGGCGACGAAGGTCGAGGCCACCATCAAAGAGAAGGCGCTCAGGCTAAGACGGCTCATGGCGTGTTTCCCTTTGTTCTTTTTCCGGACATGCCGTTGAGGAGCGGTGTCAAGGCGGCGCTTATCCACACCGGCGAGAGAGGGTGTGGAATTCGCGATGCAGATGGAAATCGCGCGAGGTCACGCAGTGCTCGACCGCGCCAACGCGCATCTCGAGACGCCTGAGCCGCTCGGCCAGTTCGGCAATCTGCGGTTGATGGCTTGGCTCGGCATCGGGTTGTCCAGGAGAAAGACCGAGGCGTGCGACGATGCGGCTCAGCGGAGGGCCGATCTTTCGACGAAGCGCAAAGAAAAGCAGCAAAGCCAGGATCAGGACCCAGCGACCCGAATGATAATGGCGCGGTGCTGGCGATTCTTCGTCAGAATTGTCGTTTGCGCTCGCCGTATTGTCGAAAGAGACGATTGTACCGTCGGGCTTGATCAGATTATGCGCCGTAATGACCGTGCCATCGGGCAGGGTAAGCAGCGCATGCGTGGCAGAGACGCTTTTGGGTGGGGCCGTTTCGTGACGGATGGTGATCGAGCCCGGAGCGTGTGCGTCTTTATGCACCGAACCCGTTACCGTATCGACTGTGACAGTGCCAAAGTTATTCGCTTCGAGGGTAGCCGTACGGGCGATGCCACCGAAGGCGAAATTGCCTGAACCGCGCACCCGAGCATCAAGGGTGCCAATCCTGCCGTCAGACAGGGTGATATTGCCGAACCCGCTTGAAAGAGCGGTAAAACTCTTTGCGTCGACACGTCCTATGGTGACATTGCCGCTGCCGCTGAGCGTGATCGCAGCAGGTCCGTGTAGCCAGCCAAGCTTGAGGGAGCCAAAACCGCTTCCATCGACACTCAGCGCCGTGACCTGATCGGCTGTTACCTCGCTACTACCCTTATGTGTAAGAGAAAGCGGCCCATTGATGCCAGAGAGGCGCAGTGAGCCGTAATTGCTCATTTTTGCGATGATGGCGGTGCCGAGGGGGACACGAAGATGCGCATTGGTCTCGCAATGCTGCCCTTCGAGCTGCGCTGAATGACTGTCGGAAGTGAAGGAAAGCCCAGCCGGGATCTGATCGCCCTCATGTATCAGAACCGCGCCCTCCTGCTGGCCAGCCGCGCCTTCGACCGTGATGGCCGAGGCGCAAGGCGCGTCGAGCGTCAGGGTGAAAGGCGCCGCCGAGAGCGCCGCCTGCGGCGTGTCCGGGCTGGCAAGAGCGAGGGTCGGTAGCGCGCCGATGACGAGCGTGAGGCTGAGGCTTAGCCGTATCACCTTGTCTGTTCTCCCTGTGGGGTTGGCGCCGGGCTGGTGGGTGTCGGTACAGCCGTCACCCTGCCGGATGTGCCATCGGTTCGGGGTGCGCTCCCGGAGTTGCCTGTCTGGCTGGCTCCTGACTGGCTTGCTCCCGGCTGGGTTGTGCCTCCCTGGCCAGTATCCACCTGCGTGCCGCCCGCCTCGTTGGTTCTCTGCGCGGGGGATGTCTGGCGTGACTTCGCGGTTTCCGCAGGGGGCACCGCCCAAGGCTGTTCATCCGGTATGCTCGTTGGTGTCTGCGCGGACGTCACACCGGGTGTGGTCGTGGCCGGCATCGCAGGCGATGGCGCCTGAGCGGGTGCGGTCGAAGCTGGTCGCGCTGAACCGGCCTGGGGCGGAGCAGCCTGCATGGGCATCGCGGGCGCGGTGGCAGTTGGTGCCGTAGCGGCGCTGGACTGGCCAGAGATGCTTGCGTCGGGCGCTGGTGCCACAACCGCCGAAGGGACGGGCGGCGCCACTGGCGGAGCCGGTGGCGTGGGCGAACGGGAGATGTTTGACTGTGCGCCGGTATTCGGCATGACTGGCGGCACAGGGGGAGCCGCTGTGGGCGCGGTGGGTGCGGCCGGCACGGCTGGACCGGGCATGGCGCCTTGTCCCCCGCCCTGAGTGGGTGCGGTGACTGGCGCGATCGTGGCGGCAAGCGGGCCGACCTGCACATTGCCAGTGCGCGTCAGGGCGCCGCTAACATTCGGAATGGCCACGAGCCCCGTGCCGCTGGCTGAAACAGTTGCCGTGTTGACCGTGCCGCCCAGACGGACGCTTGCAGCATTCTCGACCATGAGGGTGAGCACATCGAAACGCCCGTCGGTAACGGTGAGATGGCTGGTTTCGGAAAGCTGGGCCGAAAAGGCGTCGAGACTGGCATGATCGACCACGAGCCTGAAGCGCCTGTCTCTACCACCTGAGCCGCACGGTTGAGATGGGCGATATGCACCTGCTCGGTGCCACGCAGGCTGAGATCGAGCGACTGGACAGTGTCGGCGTCGAGCTGACCGGCCTCCAGACTGGCTTCAAGTGAGGCCAGCGTCCCGTTGATGACGAAATGCGTGTCGTGGCTGTCGTGAATCAGAACGCCCACGCTGGGCGCGACAAGAATCGCGACCTTCGCCGCAGGCGCGCAGCTCTTGCTGGTGATCAGCACCTTGGAGGAGCCCTGTGTCTTGGCCGTGCGCATGGTGAGATGCGCCCCCCCCGTTGCCGAGCTGTCGATCGACACCCCGTCGCTCATGGCCGGATCGACCGTAATCTCGAAGCGTCCCAGACAGGGCACGCTCAGATCGAGATCTTCCGCATCCACGACCACCTGCGGCGCAGCATGCCCCGGCCTGACGGCAGCAAGGCCGGAGAGAAGCAGCGTTGCCAGAGCAATGCGACGTGCGGGGCGAGTAAGCAGGCGTACGGACATCATGAGAAGCTCCGCGTCCTCCATCCCGCACGTCCTCATCCAGAATGCGTTCGAGCTGATCGACGCGTTCTTCAAGCCTGCGGGTCTGCACATGGGCCATGTTGAGCGCCGCCAGATCGGATTCCTGAAGTTTGCTTGCCGTCGCGCGCGAGCGGGCGCGAATGGTCATGATATACATGACCAAAACGAATGGCATGACGACTGCCGCAAGGCCGACCAGATCGATTCCTGAACCATGACTCATGACAGGCCATCCTTGCTTTCAACGCGTCTCATACTTGTTTTCATCCCTGGCGACTTTTGATCCTGGCGCGCAGCGCCTCGAGTTCGTTCTCTACGGCCATATCGGTTTCGAGCCCTGCCAGCTCTTCCTGCAGGCTCGGCTTGCGCGTGCCGCCCGGACCGCGACCGAGATCGTAGGATTCAGCTTTCCCTTCAAGCGCGTCAAGCGCGCGTTCGACCTGCTCGAAGCGGTTGAAAGCATTCTCACGCGCGTGTCGTAAAGGCGCTCGCGCGTCTTGATGCGGTTGGTGGCCGCCTTGTGGCGCAGCGCGAGCGATTTCTCGCGTGATTTTGCGTCGGCCAGCTTGGCCTGCAGCTTGCCGATATCGTCATGCTGCTGGTCGAGGCTTTCATTCACCTGAGCGATCTGCTGCTCGAGCGATTTGCGCGACTGCTCGATGGTCGATTTGGCGGCGAGTGCGCCCTTGGCCAGATCTTCGCGGTCGCGTGTCAGAGCAAGTTCGGCCTTGCGCAGCCATTCATCTTCTTCCTGCACCATGGCGCGGGCACGGCGCTCAAGCCCCTTGCGTTCGGCAATCATGCTCACGGCCTGGCTGCGTACCTCGACCAGCGTGTCTTCCATTTCCTGGATGATGAGCCGGATCATTTTTTCCGGGTCTTCTGCGCTGGCCAGTATGGCGTTGAGGTTGGAATTCACGATATCCGCGAGGCGGGAAAAGATACCCATTGTGATGCTCTTTCTTTGCTGAAACGATTTTAACAGGAAATGATTGCAGGAGAACACCAGCTTCTCTTGTCAGCGACGCGATCCGGGGTGAAACATGGTCGCCCCGAGGCGTGAGATGCGAGACAGGCCATAAAATGGCACGATCCCCCAGAAACGAAGAAAACCCGACACCGATCGGACAATCTCCCGCCTTTCTGGAGATGCTCGACCACATCTCGCGTCTGGCCCCACTCGACCGTCCCGCCCTGATCATCGGCGAGCGCGGCACGGGCAAGGAACTCGTGGCCGCCCGACTGGCGCTGCTCTCCCCACGCTGGGATAAACCGCTCATCAAGCTGAATTGCGCGGCCCTGCCGGACAGCCTGCTCGACAGCGAGTTGTTTGGTCACGAGGCTGGCGCCTTCACGGGTGCCCAGCGTCGCAGGCTGTCGCGCTTCGAGCAGGCCCATGGCGGCACGCTCTTTCTCGACGAAATCGCCTCGGCGTCGATGGCGGTTCAGGAGAAGCTTCTGCGCGTCATTGAATATGGCAGTTTCGAGCGCGTCGGCGGCAACGAGACCATCCATGTCGATGTGCGTATCATCGGCGCCACCAATGCCGATCTGCCTGCCATGGCGCGGAAGGGCGATTTCCGTGCCGATCTGCTCGACCGCCTGGCTTTCGACGTCGTCATGCTGCCGCCCCTGCGCGCCCGTCAGGAGGATATCCTGACCCTGTGCGAACATTTTGCGACCCGCATGACCGCAAGCCTCGGGCGCAAGCTTTTCAACGGGTTCTCCGACGGGGCCCGCGACCGCCTCATGCGCTATGACTGGCCCGGCAACGTGCGTGAGCTGCGCAATGTTGTCGAACGGAGCGTCTATCGCATGGACCGGCCCGAAAGACCCCTCGACGATATCGTGTTCGACCCGTTCCGCAACGGTCCCGACTGGCTGCGTCCGCTTGCCACGCCAGAGGCTGAGAGCGCTCCGTTGCCTGCGCGTGAAGCTCCAGCTCCTCTGGTTCTGTCCGACGCCCTGCCCGATGGGGTGAATTTCACCGAGGCCACCCGCGCTTATGAGCGTAGTCTGCTCGAACACGCCTTGCATAACGCCCGCTTCAACCAGAAGCAGGCCGCTATGGCGCTCGGTCTGACATACTACCAGCTCAGGCACCTGCTCCGTCAGCATGGCCTGGCCGATCGCAACACGCGAAAGGCGGTCGGTGCGGAAGGGTGAGGAGGACAGAAAGCTGTTCATGAACACCCTCCTGCAAGAACCGTGCCAACCCTTCTAGTGAGAGAGGTCTTCGCTCTAGTTCGAGGTATTGAGAAAAATTTTGCCATAAAATGGGAAAAATTGCCTCGATGCGGCGAATTGCTTGTAATTCCCGGTTTCTAACGCGCCATTCGTTTAGACAATCGCGCTTTGCTCTGCGCTGCTTTCAAAGGCCTGATCTGGATCTTCCTCAAGGCGCAGGCGGGCCGAAACGCATCCTTATTGCCACAATGGATTACCATCAGGGCATGAATGCGCGTTTGCGTTGACGCGACGCTGATTCGTCCGCAAAAGGGCACCTCCACAGTCTAAATGCCCGCCAAGGCGCAACCAATTTTGTGCGCCGGAGGCGCTGCTTCATCATGACCATGACATTTGACGAACTCGCCCTCGCGCCTGCTATTCTCAAGGCTCTTGCCGAGGCTGGTTACAAGACGCCCACCCCCATCCAGGCACAATCCATCCCGCTGCTTTTGCAAGGCCGCGATCTGCTGGGAATGGCTCAGACGGGAACGGGCAAGACGGCGTCCTTCGCGCTGCCGCTGCTCCATCGTCTGGCGGCTGACCCACGCCCCGCACCGAAGAATGGAGCCCGCGTGCTCGTTCTGGCTCCGACGCGTGAACTCGTCAGCCAGATTGCCGATGGGTTCGAGGTATTTGGTCGCCATTTGAACTTCAGCGTTACCACGATCTTCGGGGGCGTTAGCCAGTTTCATCAGGTCAATGCGCTGAAGGAAGGTGTCGATATCATCGTTGCTGCGCCCGGCCGTTTGCTGGATCTGATCGAGCAGGGGCTTTGCGATCTGTCGACCCTCGAAGCTTTGGTGCTGGATGAGGCCGATCAGATGCTCGATATGGGGTTTGCCAAGCCCATCGAACAGATTGTCGCCGCAACGCCGAGTGAACGCCATACGATTCTTTTCTCGGCGACGATGCCGAAATCCATCGCTGCCCTGGTGGACAGTCTGCTGCGCGATCCGGCCAAGGTGGAAATCGCGCCGCCGTCCACCACGGTCGATCGTATCGAGCAGACCGTCATGTTTCTCGATGCGGAGCACAAGAAGGCGGCCCTGTTGTCGCTGCTGAGTGCGCCTGATGTCGGGCAGGCCGTCGTGTTTACACTGCAGAAGAACATTGCCAACGAGGTCTGCTCTCATATCACCGAGGCGGGCATTACTGCCGAGGCCTTGCACGGCAACAAGTCCCAAGGTCAGCGTGAGCGCGCGCTCGAAGCGTTCCGCGAAGGCCGTGCACGCGTTCTGGTGGCTACGGACATCGCCGCGCGCGGCATTGACGTCGATACAGTCACCCATGTGGTCAATCACGATCTGCCCAGCTTGCCTGAAGCATATGTGCACCGTATCGGTCGCACGGGCCGCGCAGGGCGCAGCGGTCGGGCGATTACGTTGTGCGATGCCGAGCAGCGCGCCTGGCTGCATGATGTTGAGCGCACCATCGGGCGCGCATTGACCGTTCATGAAAATCACGAGTGGCACTGCGAGAAAGCGCGTCATTCCACGGCACGCGCGCCGGTGCTGGGTGGCGGCCCGGTTAAGCAGGTCAAGGTGCCGAAAGTGCGCGAACGTAAGGTATGGACCGAAGAAGAAAAGGCCGCTGCACGCGCCGCCGCTATGGCGAACCGCGCGAACTGAGCAATCCGGCTCTCGCGATAACCGGGAGCCGTTCACCTGGCCGTTCATTTGGCCGCTCGTCATGGCTGGGTGAGTCAGGAGAGTTCGGCAGGGATAATAACGCACTCACGCCCGTCTAGCTCTTCGCCTGGCTCTATCTGAGCTCGCTTCAGGCGGTCTGTGCCATCGGGGGAGAGCATGTTGGCTGCGCGGCTTTCCTCGCTGCCAGCGTTTTCCTGAGCGATTGAGCAGTCTTTGAGAAGCGCCAGAGTGCTTTCTCTGACTCTGGGTCATATCCAGCGGTTGTGCGAAAGCTCGGGCAGGAGTGGTGATCCTGGCGTGGTGAAGTCAGGTAGCTGCCCTCACCGTTGCACGACCGGGTCGTTCAGGGGCGGCCGATTGAACGATAGGTAAATCCGGCTGCACGCAGGGTCGCAGGTTCCCAGATGTTGCGGAAATCGGCAATGACGGTACCGCGCATGGCGGCTTTCAGCTTGGCCGGAGCGATGGCGCGGAACTCGTTCCACTCGGTCAGTACGACGAGCGCGTCCGCGCCGGTTGCGGCTTCCTGCGCCGAGTTCGCATAGATCACGCTTTCAGGCAGAAGCGGGCGGGCGGGTTTCATGCCTTCCGGGTCGAAGGCCTGGATGGTGGCGCCTTCCTCGATCAGGCGATGAATCAGCGGGAGTGACGATGCTTCGCGCATGTCATCAGTGTCGGGTTTGAAGGTGAGGCCCAGAATGGCAATGGTCTTGCTCTTCACCGTTCCTTCGCAAAGGTCGATGACGCGCTCGGCCATGGCGGATTTGCGGGCTTCGTTGATCGTGACCGTTGCTTCGACCAG
This sequence comes from Asaia platycodi JCM 25414, assembly GCF_000614545.1. Taxonomy (GTDB): domain Bacteria; phylum Pseudomonadota; class Alphaproteobacteria; order Acetobacterales; family Acetobacteraceae; genus Asaia; species Asaia platycodi. The sequence continues at coordinate 217,962 of NZ_BAKW01000002.1, forward strand.
AAGCGAGGGGCTGCCTGCATCGCGCGCTATGGCGGTCAGGGCGCGCGTATCCTTGGGGAAGCAGGAGCCGCCATAGCCCGGTCCCGCATGAAGGAATTTGCGACCGATGCGCTGATCGAGCCCCATGCCGCGAGCAACGTCATGGATATTGCCGCCTACTTTCTCGCAGAGATCGGCCATCTCGTTGATGAAGGTGACCTTCATCGCGAGAAAGGCATTGGCGGCGTATTTGGTAAGTTCCGCCGTTTCGAGCCCGGTCATGACGATGGGGGTTTCGATCAGATAGAGCGGGCGGTAAAGCTGGTGCATCAGCGCCCGGGCATTGGCTCCGCCATCCTTGATTGTATCGTCGATGCCGATGATGACCCGATCTGGTCGCATGAAATCACCGATGGCATTACCCTCACGCAGAAATTCAGGGTTTGAGGCGACGCTGAACGACAGATCGGGACGCTCTTCACGCAGAATGCGCGCCACTTCGCGCCCGGTGCCGACAGGGACGGTCGATTTCGTCACCACCAGCAGGCCCTTGTGGGCGTGGCGCGCGATTTGGCGCGTTGCTTCATAAACGTAAGTTAAATCGGCATGGCCATCGCCACGGCGCGTGGGTGTACCAACTGCAATGAACACGGCGTCGACAGTATCGATGGCGCCGGCCAGCGCATCGGTAAAGCTCAGACGGCCTGCGGCCACATTGGCGGAGACGATCTTGTCGAGCCCCGGTTCATAGATGGGGATTGCTCCTGCCTTAAGCGCCACGAGCTTGTCGTGATCGGCCTCGACGATGACGACTTCGGTACCGAATTCTGCAAAACAGGCGCCGGATACGAGTCCGACATAACCGCCGCCAATCATCGCTATGCGCATGATGCCTCTTCCTCACTCACTACTGACGAAGCACTGCCTAGCTCAAACCGGCCGGGGATAAAGCGCTTGAGGTGAGAGGGCAGGGCAAACCCGGAAGTAGGAAGATTTTCCTCTTACCTTGCCTCTTGGCACCGGCGAGGACGCACAAGTCCGTGACCGGCGAAGGATGCGTGAAGTCAGGCGAAAACGCCGGTTGCCTTTCGGGCAGGCTGGGACGACAATCCGACTCTACACCTGAGAGAGACGGATCTTCCTTTCGGGGGGGACGCGCATCGCCCCAAAACCCGATGGATTCAGCGTCAGGCCCTGTTCGGGGCTCTGGCGCTTTTATCCGTGTCTTCACGGCAGACATTGATTGGACCCGGTTTTCCCGTGCTGACCTCATCGCCTCACCCCGCCATACGGTTTTCGACCGGGCAGATCATTCTGCTCGGGCTTGTCAGTACGATCGGCCCGATCTCGACCGACATGTATCTGCCTGCCTTCCCCCAGCTCGAGCGCGATCTGGGTCAGGGGCCCGGTTCGGCGCAGCTCACGCTGGCCGCCTGGTTCATCGGGCTCGCCATCGGGCAATTCTGCCTAGGGCCGCTTTCCGATCGCTTCGGACGGCACAAGCCCATGGTGGTCGGGCTCGCCATCTATGTGCTGGCGACGATCGCGCTCGCGACGACCGCCTCATACTGGTCATTCTGTCTGCTGCGTCTGGTTGCGGCTCTCGGCGGCGCTATTACCAGTGTGATTCCGCGTGCCATTGTGCGCGACGTCGCCACGGGGCACGAAGCGGTGAAGCTTATGTCCCAGCTGACCCTTGTGTTCGGTGTCGGGCCCATTCTGGCCCCGACATTGGGCAGTATTTTTCTTGCCTTCGGTAGCTGGCGGCTGATTTTCTGGGCCGGCGCAGTCGCAGCTGCGCTGCTTGCAGGGCTATGGTTGGTGGTCATGCCCGAGACCCTGCCGGAAGAGCGTCGTTACGCTTTGCCGCCTATCGAAATCCTGCGTCGCTACCTCAGTCTCGTGCGTGAGCCGGTTTTCATGTCTGCGGCCACCTTGTCCAGCTTCAGCACGTTCGTGATGTTCGCCTATCTGTCCAACGCGCCGCTTCTGTTCGAGCATTTGCTCGGCTTTACGCCGCGTGCCTTTGCAATTTTCTTCGGTATCAATGCGGGTGGGTTCATTCTGGCGACGCAGATCAATGGGCGTTTGTCGCATCGCTTCAAATTCACATCAGTCATGCAGGGCGGTCTCGCAGCCTGTCTCGTTTCAGGGCTGATCCTGCTGGCCGTGAGCGCGAGTCACGTTGTGGGGCAAAACGACCCCTGGCCGCTTTGCGCGCTGATCATCACCACTACATTCACGCTCGGCTTCATCGGCCCCAATGCGAATGTGCTGGCGTTGACTCATCATGGCCATCAGGCAGGGGCGGCTTCGGCGCTGCTCGGTACGATGGCCTTTGCCATTGGCGGGTCGAGCGGGATTCTGATGGCGGCCCTCCCGGCTACGAAGCTGAGTTCGACAGCTTTTGGAATGCTGGCTGGTATTCTGGGCATGGTCCTGTGCAATTTCTGGCGCCGTGCAGCAGAAAAACGTCAGATGCCGCATCGTGATCTGTAGAAAGATATCGACGCCCAGAGGCCGAATGCGGCTTTCGATTGCCGGGTCTCGATCGTCCCCAGTTTGCTATCACGCAGAAAGCGCCCCGGAGCAGGATGACGCACAGGCGCTTCGTATAACCGGAACGTCCGTTCGGGGTTCTTTATCGTTTCCCGACGAGGGGGGGATGCTGCGGCGATCTGATGAGGATGAAGCGCCGCATCCATGTCGGGTTGAACGAGCGATGTCTTCCCCTCCCATTCTTGTTTCCAAGAGGGAGTTGGGGGCGTGACAGGGCAAATTCCTGTGGGAGCGGTTTACGGAATGGATTTCAGTGCCGGGTAAAGCGCCCGATAGCGGGCATAGGCCTGGCGATAGGGACCGCTAAGGCGTTCATCGGGGGCGATGGACGCTACCCGCTCCGGGGGGAGGCATACGGCGCTGACGTCTTCGCCCGTTACGGCGATGCGCGCCAGACGTGCGGCACCGAAGGCGCCTCCCTGCTCACCATTGGCGAGGCGATGAAGCGTGACACCCAAAACACTGGCGAGGATCGCGGTCCAGAGCGGGCTGCGCGAACCGCCGCCAATCACATCGGCCTCAGTAATGACCGTACCGGACTCGGCCAGACCTTCGAGCGCATCGCGGAAGGAAAACGCAACGCCTTCCAGAACGGCCTGGGTCATCTCGGCGCGTGTCGTATCCTGGGTGAGGCCGACGAAGCCACCCCGCACCGTGCCGTCATTATGGGGTGTACGCTCGCCGGAGAGATAGGGCGCGAACAGAACGGGCGAGGGGGTTTCAGGCGCTTCAGGTAGCTCGGCGAGCAGGGCTTTCTCGTCCATGCCTGTTACGCGTGACCACCAGGCCAGAGAGGCTGCGGCAGACAAGGTGACACCCATCTGATGCCACTGATTGGGCACGGCGTGGCAGAAAGAGTGAATGGCGTGATTGCCACCGGGATGAAATGAATCGGTGGTGACCCAGACTACGCCCGAGGTGCCGAGAGACAAAAACGCATCGCCTGTGTGTATGGCACCGAGGCCGACCGCCCCGGCAGCATTATCGCCAGCGCCCCCCGCGAAAATGGGGGATTCTATCATGCCCCAACGCGCGGCAAGTTCGGCATTCAGTGTGCCGGCGGCGTCGGTACCCTCGCAAAGACCAGGCATGGAGGCGAGACGCAGATTGGAGGCTTCGAGTGCTGCATCGGACCAGAGCCTGCGCCCTGTATCGAGCCAGAGCGAGCCTGAAGCGTCCGACATGTCATCGATCAGAGCGCCTGTCATGCGAAAGCGCAGCCAGGCCTTGGGAAGCACGACATGGGTGACCCTGGAGAAAACCTCTGGTTCGTGTCGGGCAACCCACATCACCTTGGGCGCGGTGAAGCCGGGCATGGCGATATTGCCCGTAATCTGCCGACAGAGCGGAAAACGATGCTCGAAAAGCGAGCATTCCGACTCTGCCGCGTGTCGTTCCAGAGCAGGCAGGGGCGCAGCACGGTGCCATCCTCACCCAGCAGAACGGCACCATGTTGTTGTCCTGATAGACCGATGCCCCGCACTGAGGCAAGCGCCTCGGGATGGCTATCGCGCAAGGCGTCGAGCGCACGCAGGGTCGCTTCGTACCAATCATTCGGATCCTGCTCGCTCCAACCGGATGCGGGCGGCTGACTGTCAGCTTTTCGGTATGAGCGGCAACGACTTTCTGGTTCTTATCCACCAGAACCGCCTTGATGCCCGAAGTGCCGAGATCGATGCCGAGATACATAAAAGCGGGTCTTTCGTGGTTGTTGTGTGTCGAGGCGCAACGCGGAGCGAGAGAGGTGCCCCCGCAAGCTGTCGGGAGCAGGCCCAGCATATGAGGCGCTGTCGGGCCAGATGAAAGACCCGGCCATTGCGCGATGTCGCGTCACAATCGGGTGAAATATCGTGTGTTGCTGCGGGAGATCCCGGTCAAACCCTGACAAATCACCCTTATGATCCCTATCCTATGGGGTCGGGAGGTGCGGTGCGCGCAGTAGGCACGCGGACTGTTCCTGTCTATGGTCGCTAGAGATGCTGCGCGACAGAAGTCCTAACGGGCAAAGGGAGAGATGATGTCGGTCGAGATTAAGGTGCCGGTTCTCGGTGAAAGTGTCACCTCGGCGACGATAACCCGCTGGCTCAAGCAACCCGGGCAGGCGGTGGCCGCAGACGAACCTGTCGTCGAGCTGGAAACCGACAAGATCAGTGTTGAGGTGCCTGCGCCTCAGGCTGGCGTTCTGGGCAATGACCTGATGGCCTCTGGTGCTGAAGTGGCTGTTGGCAGCGTTCTCGGCACGCTCGACCCGAATGGCAAAGCCAGTGCGTCGGTCCCGGCCGCTGCCCCGTCCAGAGATGTCTCGGCCACGGCAGCGCCACCAAAGGCAACGCCTGCTGCCCCACAGGCCGCACGCGATCCGATGCCTGCGGCAGCAAGACTGATGGCTGAGGAGCGCGTCGCGCCAGGCAGCATTACCGAAGGCACCGGGCTCGACGGGCGCATCACCAAGGGGGATGTGATTTCCCGTATGGAGCAGCCGCGCGCGGCAGCACCGGCTTCTACAGGTGCGATGCCCCATGCTGCCCCTCAGTCGACCCCGGCTTCTGTACCTGCGGCTCCTTCTGAGCCCTCTCCGGCGGTGGCCAGCGCTTTGGCCGCGCTGCTCGGTAAGAACGAGCAGGACAGTCGTGAGCAGCGTGTGCCCATGACGCGTCTGCGACAGACCATTGCTCGCCGTCTGAAAGACGCGCAGAACACGGCCGCTATCCTGACCACCTTCAATGAAGTGGATATGAGCGCGGCCAAGGCTTTGCGCGCCGAGTATCGCGAGGTTTTTGAAAAGAAGCACGGGGTCAAGCTCGGCTTCATGTCGATCTTCGCGCGCGCCTGTATCAAGGCCTTGCAAGAATTTCCGGCTATCAATTCGACGATCGATGGCGATGACATTCTCTATCGCCGCTTCGTCAATCTCGGCATTGCTGTCGGAAGCGAGCGCGGGCTGGTTGTGCCGGTGTTGCACGATGCGGACCAGATGAGCTTTGCCGAACTCGAGCGCCATATCAACGATTACGGCACACGTGCCCGCGCAGGCACGCTCAAGCTCGATGAACTGTCACGTGGTACGTTCTCGATCACCAATGGCGGTGTGTTCGGCTCGCTACTCTCCACCCCGATTCTCAACCCGCCGCAATCGGCCATTCTGGGCATGCATGCCATTCAGGACCGCCCGGTGGCGGTCGACGGGCAGGTGGTCATCCGTCCGATGATGTATGTTGCGTTGTCCTACGATCATCGCATGGTCGATGGCCGCGAGGCGGTGAGCTTCCTGGTGCGCGTCAAGCAATATGTGGAAGATCCCCGCCGCCTGCTTCTCGATGTCTGATAGGAAAGAGACCGCCATGTCGGAGAGTTGTGAGTTCGATCTGGCCGTCATCGGCGCTGGCCCTGGCGGTTATGTCTGTGCGCTCAAGGCCGCGCAGCGCGGTCTGAAGGTTCTTTGCGTCGACCGGCGTGAAACGCCCGGCGGCACCTGCCTCAATGTCGGCTGTATTCCCTCGAAAGCCCTGCTGCACAGCTCCGAGCGTCTGCACGAGGCCGAGACAGAATTCGTGGCGCTAGGTATCGATGGGGTCACGCCCCAGCTCAATCTGGGTCAGATGATGGCCCGCAAGGAGCGTGTGGTCGGCGATACCGTCAAGGGCATCGGCTATCTCTTTCGCAAGAACAACGTCACCTTCAAGGTTGGTGAAGCGACGCTGACGGGGCCGCATAGTCTGTCGGTCAACGGCGAGAGCGTGACGGCGCAGTCGATCGTGATTGCAACGGGCAGCGCGCCCGCCGTATTGTCCGGTGTCGCGTTTGACGAAAAGCGCGTCGTGTCGTCGACCGGTGCTCTGTCTCTCGACGCAGTGCCCAAGCGTCTTGCCGTGATTGGAGCCGGTGTGATCGGCCTCGAGCTCGGAAGCGTCTGGAAGCGACTGGGCAGCGAGGTGACGATCATCGAATATGGCGATCATATTGCTCCTGGCTTCGATCGCGGGCTCGGGCGCCAGTTTCAGCGTTCGCTTGAAAAGCTCGGCCTCAAATTCCGCCTTTCCACGCGGGTGACCAAAGTGGCGACCGAAGGCCCCGCGCTCGATTTGACCTTGCAGAAAGTCGGTCAGGAAGAGACCGAAGCCCTCGAAGCCGATGTCGTTCTCGTGTCTATCGGGCGCAAACCCTACACTCAGGGGCTCGATCTCGGGGTGGTCGGGATCGATACCGATGAAGCCGGGCGTATTCCCGTCGATCCGCATTTCCGCACGTCATGCTCCAGCATTTATGCCATTGGCGATGTGATCGCTGGGCCGATGCTGGCGCATAAGGCAGAAGAAGAAGGGATCGCCCTCGCCGAACATCTGGCGGGGCGTGTCGGCCATGTGCCTATGACGCCATCCCGTCGGTCATCTACACCCAGCCTGAGTTTGCCATGGTCGGCCGGACCGAAGAACAGCTCAAACAGGATGGCATTGCCTACAAGACCGGCAGCTTCCCCTTCATGGCGAGCGCGCGCGCGCGCGCCATCGCGGCCACCGATGGTGGGGTCAAGGTGCTGACCGACGCCAAGACCGACCGCATTCTGGGCGTCCATATTCTGGGTGCCTGCGCGGGCGAACTGATCGCCGAAGCCACGCTGGCCATGACCTTCAAGGCCAGCGCAGAAGATGTGGCGCTGGCTTGCCACGCGCATCCGACGCTCTCTGAAGCCTTGAAAGAGGCGGCTTTGGGCGCCTTCGACAAGGCGCTTCATCTCTGAGGAATAATGGGATCAGAGCGCCTTGGGATATAGTGCCGCGATCTCCCATATTTGGGGTGTCGGGCTGAAAAGACGTCAGACGTAGCGTTTCCTGCTGGGCCCATGCGCTTTGCGCCCAGCAGGAAAGGCCTCATTTCGCCAGAAGGGCATTCAGAAGCCCGTATGTCGCTTCGACACGGGCTTCATTCGGCGTGTTCTTGTTGGCCAGCACGACGACACCGATGTGCCTGCTCGGGATCATCGCAACATACCCCCCAAAACCGTCGGTTGAGCCAGTTTTGTTGAAAATGACCTCCTGCTCATCGGGGCGTCGCGAAGTGATCACCGTGACCGGGTGCGGTTTCATGATGAAGTCATAGCCATTGCCCAGTAGTATCGGCTGGAGGGCCGTTGGCCAGGGGTAATGTTCCCAGATCATGTCCTGGGTAAAAAAGGCCGTCTTGTATCGGCCTTGCTGGGTCATTGCGACGGCGCGCTTCAGATCTTCCGGTGGATGGCCCAGGCCCATCTCGATATCCAGCACAGTGAGCATGTCGCTTGGTGTGGATTTGACACCATATGCTTCTGCCGCCAGCAAGCCGGGATGGACCCGCTCGGGTGCGTCGGTTTTCCTGTCATAGCCGTATGCATAAATTTTCATCTCGCTGGCCGGTACCTCGATCCAGCTATGGCGTAAGCCGAAAGCAGGGAAGAGGATCGTCTGAACGGCGTTGGTATAGCTCATTCCCAGAGATTGGGCGGAGATATAGCCAGCAGACCGATGCTGATATTGGAATAGCTTCGCGCACCGGGCTGCGGGGGGTGCCAGGCTTCGAGCCATTGGGTCAGACCTTTGATGTCAGTGACTGTCTCCGGCACCTGAAGGGGGAGCCCCCCCGAGTGATGGGTAGCAAGGTCGAGAAGGGTCAGATTGGTGCCGATTGTGCATCGATCGTCGCAAAGATGATGGGCGACCGTATCGTTCAGACTCATCTTGCCACGCTCGACCGCAAGGGCCGCCAGCGTCACGTTGAAAATCTTGCTCATCGAACCAAGCTCGAAAAGCGTATCAGGTGTGACCGGGCGATGATCGGCGCGTGATGCCAGCCCTGCCGCATAGAAATGATGCACACCGTTTACTGTCACGCCGACCACGAGGCCTGGCACCGCGTAGCGTTCCTTGAAAGGTGCGAAGGCATCGGCAATTTTCGCGTCCAGAGTGTCGGCGAAGGCGGGTGCGCTCATAAGGAACCCGGCACAGGCAAATGCTCGGGCCAGTAAGGACAGTCTAGAGTGAGTCATGATACCCTTGGTATTTGCGTGTCGATTTCAGTGTGCGGCTATCGATCGCCGCGCATGGCAGAGGGGCGATGCCTGTTTTTCAGCGTAGGGCCATTTTCGTTCTACTCGTTGATGCGCAGAGTGTAGGAAGAGCCGGCAATCCACTAACGCCCAGTGAATATCGTCGCGTGCGTGTGATCGTCACGGACAGGACACGAGGGCCATCGCCCTCTTCCATGCCTGGGCTCAGGCAGACACTGGCCGATCCGGTTGTCCAGCACCCTTCGTTCTGGTCACCGCGATGCCAGCCCGAACAGATATGGGACGTCTCTTTCAAATCCAGAGACAGAGTTCTGTCGCTGGCCCAGAGTGTCATATCGCAGATCAGCACGCCGAAATAACGACGATCATCCAGAAAGGGACCGGTTTCATCGCAAGGCCGGGCGCGACGCGAGGTGATTTTATACGTGGCAAGCGGCCCATCCAGGCGGAAAAGATAGGTATTCCCCGTTTGTCTGAACGGATCGAGCGGCCGCCGCTCTGACTGACGAGATGCAGGTCCGGTTCGGAGGTAAATTCCTCCTCCGCATAGAGATTTTCCAGAGCAATAGGGGAGAAACGTTCCCATAATTCTCTGACAAAGTCCGTTGTGACATTCAGTGGCGCGCAGGCATCGTGCTGCCAGGAACAGTTCTGGGCAGATGGTGTATCGTGGAGCCCGTCAGCGCGCTTTGCTCAAAAATCATCCGATTGCCGGTGTCGAGATAACTTTCGCTTTCGACACCATTTGCCAGAATGATTGCATGTCGCTCGAGTTCGATATGATGGTACTCATAATCGGTGATCGTACGGTCATAGAAAATCGTCATGTCATTGACGAGCATTCTGGCGGGCACGAAACACCCTGCAAGATACAGGCAATGCTCGGCGGTCACATACAGATCCTGATTGGGTTTTCCTTCCCCGAGTGCATCCTTGCGAAAACAGATCGGATAGCCGGCGCGATCATCGTCCAGCCTGTCGCTTCCCACACTGTGTCGGGCCTTGCCTGTCCAGATGATTGTCTCACTTTGTTCGACGCCGTTGCGCAGTGTGATCACTCTGTCGCCTGGCTTCAAAGTCTCTATCAGGCGCTCGCCGCCCGGTGTCATGAGAGCGGTGCCGGGCAGATAGCAAATGGCTGCAACGGTCTCACCAGCAGGAAGAGTAGTGGAGGTGAACCCCGTCTTGCTTGCGCTGATTGCAGGCCCATAGGTGCTCGTCTGCTTGGAAGACCAGACGAGGCTCCCGTCTCCAGTCGTGGACCAGAGCAGATAGCCCGGGTAAAAACGGTTGTTATCACCAAACATATAGGTGGCGTTTTTAGTGCTGAAACCGAACATATCGGACGCTTGATAGGCTGCACCCGATAAATAGGTCTGGATTGTGCCTGTAATCGTGGTTTCGTCAGCCAGTTCTATCTGGAACTGCTTACGATCAAAATCAATATAAAGCGTTGCAGTTCCGAGAGAAGATATCGCAGTTCCGTCACCATTCTGCCCTCTGGAGTAGCAAGGCACAGTCCATTTTTGGATATTAGACATAAAACCACCCGATTATTCGGCACACTCTATATTTATATATAGATGCTATATTATTACAAAATAACGATATACATCCAAAAACGCATACTATATTTTTGTTTACTTTCTACTTCTCATATTGTAGGTGTATTTGATCAGACGCGAAAAGGTGAGATCTGGCGACATGCGCGACCATAGACGTTACTTGGCCTTAAGAAAAACTTGTTATGCTTAGGCCCATTAAGCATAACTTGAGATATGTTTGATTACTCGGCGCTCAGCGCAGTAGCAGCAGTTATTCGTGAAGGCTCGTTCGAGGGCGCCGCACGGGTTCTGCGCATCACCTCATCTGCGGTATCACAGCGCGTGCGCAGCTTCGAAGACCGCCTCGGCGCCCTTCTGATCGTGCGTGGCTATCCCTGCAAGGCAACCGCATTGGGACAGTTGCTCAGCGCCCATGTCGAGCAGGTGCGTTTGCTTGAAGCCGATATTCACAAGACCTCCGGTCTCCCCCTTTCGGCAAATGAGGGAAAAATCGCGCTGCGTCTGGCTGTCAATATTGATAGTCTGGCAACATGGCTGCCTAAAGTCATGACGCAATATGCCCTTGAAAGAGGCATCTGCATCGATCTGCAGGTCGAAGACGTCGCCATGACAGCCGATCTGTTTCGATCGGGCGATGTGATGGCGGCTGTCACGACGCGAACGGATCTGCTGCAAGGATGTAAAGCAGTGTATCTCGGGTCGATGCATTATGCCGCCTGTGCACGGCCGGATTTTGTGGTGCGTTATTTTCCTGATGGGTTTACGCCTGAGGCGATCGACGCCGCACCGTGCATCTGTCTTGAAGCACAGGACAGCCTGCAGAAGCAGTGGCTGGAACTTATGGAGCGGCCCGAGTTGTCGCCGATGACCCATTATGTTCCGTCCAGCCGCGGCGTGCTCGATTTTACTCTGAGTGGCCTCGGTTGGGGGCTGCAACCGGTCACCCTGGCAGCGCCGCATCTCGCCAGCGGCGATCTGGTGGAGATCGATCCTGGCAGAAGATTGCAGGTGCCTCTCTACTGGATCTTGCCTCGCCTCAAGAGCGCCATTCTTGATGAATTGACAGCGCATCTGAAAAAACAATGCGCCGAGCATCCTGCATTTTCCGCATCGGCCTAGTCGCGCCTTCGCTCCTGACGTCCGGTAGGTCTGGTCAGGCCGTTTTCCGTCTGGTTGTTACCGTCCGGTCGAGAGAAGCAGGATGGCCTTCCTGCGGATAGCGTCTGGTCTCGGCAATCGTCAGAGAAAGAATGAACGTGTCGGTCCCGATAGAGGAGATGTCGGCTAGGTCGAGGGAGGCGGCGCCATCTGTCCAGTAGCCCTGTTCGTTTTTTTCTCGATGCCAGCCGTCTCCAGACTGCGCAATTCTATCGAGATCGAGGGAGGTGGTTCTGTCGCCGCCCCAGATCGTGATCTGGGATACCAGAACGCCAAAATGGCGACGGTCATCGAGGAACGGTCCGAATTCGTCGCATGGGCGCACATTATTGGAAGCGATAGTATAAACGGCGCTCACGTTCGGAATCCGGAAGAGCCAGGTGTTTCCGGTCCGGCGATAAGGCAGCAGATACAGGTTCCTTTCGCTGTCCAGCAAATGAAGATCAGGGTCGCATGTCGTGCTACTCTTCGCCAGAAATGCCTCCAGGCTCAGGGGTGACAGTCGCTCCCATATGGGTTTGACGATATCCGGGGCGACAGCGAGGGGCGCGCATGCATCGTTTTCCCGTATCCAGATAGCTCTCGCTGGCTGCGCCATTCGCCTGGATAACCGCGTGTCGTGCGAGTTCTATATGATGATAATCATAGGCGACGATCGTTTTATCGTAAAAAACTGTCTTGCCGTTGACGAGCATGCGCGCCGGGATAAAGCATCCATCGATATGCAGACAATGCTCTGGCGTAACGAACAGATCGCGATCGGGCGTTCCGTTGCCAAGCGAGCCTTTGAGGAAACAGACGGGATATCCTGCGCAATCGTCATGCAAGGCGAGAGCATCGACGATGTGATGCGCCTTGCCGGTCCAGATGATGGTCTTCTGCTGTGCGATACCGTCCGTCCAGGCGATGAGTGTATCGCCTGGACGGAGCGTCTCGATTGCGCGTTCGCCTTGCTGGGTGGCGATCATCGTGCCTGGTAGATAACAGATGGCTGATACCTTCTGGCCTGTGGGCAGGTTCGTCGCTGAAAAGCCTGTGTCGCTGGCCTTGATGACCGGGCCAATACCCGAAGATTGCGGTAGCCAGACCAGACCGTTGTTACCGAGATAGGTATAAGTGCGATATCCGGGATAAAAAGCGCTGTTCGTGCCGAACATATAGACGTCAGTCTGGGTGCCCAGACCGATCATACCCCAAGCCTGATAGGAGCCGCCCGAATAATAGGTAAGGATCATTCCTTTAACAGTCGTGCCATCCGCAAACTCGATCTGATAGCGCTTGCGGTCAAAATCCACATGGAGCGTCGACATGCCAAGAGAAATGATTTTTCCACCGGGACCCATTTTGTAGCAGGCAGATTCCATTTGACGATATTCGCCATGTCTTGATCTCTTTCTGCGTGAGAGTGGAATGAATTTGTCTCGTATTTCTTTTGTCTCGGGTCAGTTCAGCGAAGCGGGAGAAATGACGGGTCGAGTGCGGTTCCGATCGCGAGCAAAGCAAGGCAGAGCATCGCGCTGCCGGTGAGAATATCGAGGTATCGACGTGGACGTTGTCTGGTGAAGATCGGCCGCAGGAGCCGTGCGCCGTAACCGAGCGCAGTGAACCAGAGGAAACTCGCCGCGATTGCTCCCAGGGAAAAGGAGGGTCTTAATGGTGACGGTTGTGCGAGTGTGGCGGATCCGATCAGCAGCACCGTATCGAGATAGACTTGCGGATTGAGCCAGGTGAATCCGGCTGCGATAAGCAGCGTGGCGCGACATGAAACCGGATTTTGTTCCTTATCCGCAATGGATCTTGTATCCATCGCCTGCTTAAGGGAGCTTATGCCATTCCAGAGCAGGAAAACGGCGCCTGCCAGTGTCAGCCATCGTGCCAAGGTCGGGCGAAGCAGAAAAACACCATGGGCAAATCCGGCCCCCGCAACGATCAGGGCAACATCCGAAAGGCAACAAAAGAGAACGATGAGACCGATATGGTTTTTTTTCAGACCTTGCTGAAGCACGAAAAGGCTCTGCGGCCCGATCGCCACACTCAGGGAGGCGAAGAGGGCAAACCCTGTCATGAAGGGGGCGGCACGCAACATCATGCTGTGTCGATAGCTGAAGCTGGGAGGGTAAGAAAAACTTGTTTTGTTTATCCAGAAACAGGAAAACTTAATTCATGCTTGATTATGCCTGTCTGAGCGCCGTTAGTGCCGTGATTCGCGAGGGGTCATTTGAAGGCGCTGCGCGCAAGTTGCGTATAACCCCTTCGGCCGTGTCACAGCGTGTTCGCGGTTATGAGGAGCGTCTAGGCGCGTTGCTCATCGTGCGTGGCCAACCTTGCCGGGCAACTGCTCTGGGTGAAACCCTTGCAGCCCATGTCGACAAGGTACGTCTGCTCGAGGCGGAAATACCGCATCTTTCAGGAGCTGCGAACGAGGGAGATATTCCTGTTGTGACGATGCGCGTGGCCGTGAATGCCGACAGTCTTGCCGCATGGCTACCCGATATCGCCACGCGCTGCGCGGAAGAGTTGAATATCTGTCTCGATCTCCTGGTAGAAGATGAGGCCCTTACGGCGGACAGGCTTCGCTCTGGGGAAGTCACGGCGGCTGTGACAGCGCAGACCGACCCTGTGCCAGGATGTAAATCCATTCCGATCGGACGCCTGCGTTATATCGCCTGTGCGAGCCCCGCTTTCGCTGCGCATCATCTGGTAGGGGGGCTCAATGACACGTCAATCGTCACGGCTCCCTGCCTTTGTTTCGATAAACGCGATTCAGTGCAGCGGCGCTGGCTTGAAACGCGTGGGCTTGAAGCCGAGCCGAGGCGCACGCATTACGTGCCTTCTACCCAGGCTCTGATCGATTTTTCAGTGCGGGGCCTCGGCTGGGCCTTGCAGCCCCTGTCGCTGGTCCAGCGCTTTCTCAAAAATGGCGAACTGGTCTCTATCGACCCGGATCACCCGGTCGATGTTTCGTTGTACTGGGTGACGCCTCGGCTGAAGAGCGCCCTGCTTGCGGATCTGACGCAACATATGGTCAGAGCCTGTGCGCAGCATTCTGCGCTGATCTGATCCGCGGCCATATTCCCTGAAACCCGAGGAGAGAAAATGATCTCCTCGGGTTTCAGGGTGCCAGGCGGCTTCGAGCGGAACGGCGTTAGCCGAGTGCCTCCTGAACCAGCGCGGCCTGTTCTGCCATATGCTCACTGGCAAGACCGGTTGCAGGTGAAGCCGAAGCTTTGCGTCCGACATAGAGCGGGCGGGGCTGAGCGTGAGAGCAGCGCTCGGCCGAGTTCTCGATGCGACGATCGACAAAAGCCCAGGCGCCACCATTTTGCGACTCTTCCTGACACCAGATGATCCTGGCATTCGGATAACGGGCGAGCTGTTGCGACAGCACATCGCGCGGGAAGGGATAAAGCTGTTCGAGGCGCAGGATCGCCACGTCCTTGCGGTCCAACTCACGTCTTGCGGCGCGTAGATCGTAATAGACCTTGCCTGAACACAGCACGACGCGCTTGATTTCCGCATCCGGAAGCAGGGCATCGGTTTCCGGCAGAACGGTGCGGAAACGCGTTTCCGGTCCGAAATCGACCAGCTCCGACACGGCCTCCTTGTGACGCAGTAGCGATTTGGGCGTCATGATGATCAGAGGCTTGCGGCATTCGCGCGCAATCTGACGGCGCAGGGCATGAAAGTAGTTCGCGGGCGTGGTGATGTTGCAGACGCGCAGATTATTCTCGGCGCATAGCTGGAGATACCGTTCCAGACGCGCCGAAGAATGCTCCGGACCCTGGCCTTCATAGCATGGGGCAGCAGCATCACGAGGCCGGAGGTGCGCAGCCACTTGGTTTCGCCCGACGCGATGAACTGGTCGATGATGACCTGTGCGCCGTTGGCGAAATCACCGAATTGCGCTTCCCACAGGACCAGAGAATTCGGGGCGGCGAGCGTGTAGCCATATTCGAAACCCAGCACGCCGAATTCGGAGAGCAGGGAGTTATAGACCTCGATCTTGGCCTGACCGTCCGCAATATTGTTGAGCGGCACATAGTCGCTCTGGTTGAGCTGATCGACCAGAACGGCGTGGCGCTGGCTGAACGTCCCACGCTGGCAGTCTTCGCCTGACAGGCGCACGGGTGATGCTGCAGCAGCAGCGAGCCGAAAGCGAGGGCTTCGCCAAGGGCCCAGTCGATGCCTGCCCCGGTTTCAATCGCCTGACCGCGTGCCTGGATGACACGGCGCAGACGAGGATGCATCGCGAAATCTTCAGGAATACGCGTCAGGGCCGCACCGACACGTTGCAGGCCCGAGATGCTGATGCCCGTGACCGGCTGTTCGCGCAGGGGCTCGTCAGAAAGGCGCGAGGGATCCTGATTGCATTCCAGCCAGTCTTCGCGGCTGGGCTCGTAGGATTTTGCAGCTTCGAACTGGTTCTGCAGATGGTCCTGAAAAGACTGGAACTGGTCGTCCGCGGTCTCGGAATCGATGATCTTTTCGCGGGCCAGACGCTTGGCATAAAGCGCACGCGTCGTCGGGCGGGCCGCGATGGCCTTGTACATCGTGGGCTGCGTGAAGGCAGGTTCGTCCGCCTCGTTATGGCCGTGGCGGCGATAGCACACCAGATCGAGCACGATGTCAGCGGCAAATTCGCGGCGATAATCGGCAGCCAGGCGCGCGCAATAGGCAGCAGCCTCGGGCTCGTCACCATTCACATGCAGAATGGGCGCATGAACCGCCTTGGCGATATCGGTGCAGTAGAAGCCCGAATGCGCATGAGCCGAAATCGTGGTGAAGCCAATCTGGTTATTCGTCACCACATGAACGGTGCCGCCTGTGCGGTAGCCGATAAGCTGCGACATCGCCATGGTTTCGTAAACGATGCCCTGGCCCGCAAAAGCGGCGTCACCGTGAATCAGCAGACCGAGATGGCGATAGCGGTTTTCGAGACCGACACAGCCTTCGGAGTCCTGAATGGCGCGCACGCGCCCCACTACGACCGGATCGACCGCCTCGAGATGCGAAGGGTTCGGGAGGAGAGTGACACGCACTTTTTCGTTCGAGACATGCAGTGTCGCTGCTGTGCCGAGATGATATTTGACGTCGCCCGAGCCCTGCACATCGGTCGGCTTGAAAGACGCCCCGGCAAATTCGGAGAAAATGGCGGCAAAGGGTTTTTGCACCACATTGGCCATCACATTCAGTCGGCCGCGATGAGCCATGCCGACCGAGACGCTGCGTGTGCCGTGGCGCACCGATTGCTCGATAATGGCATGAAGAGCGGGAATGGTGACTTCGCTGCCTTCTAGGCCGAAGCGCTTGGTGCCGGTGAAACGTTTCTGGCAGAAGCTTTCAAAGCCTTCAGCTTCGGTCAGCTGGTTCAGAATGATCTTCTTTTCTGCGGCGGAGAATGTGTGGCGCCAGTCATCCCCCTCGAGGCGGTGCTGCAACCAGAGGCGCTGTGAGGCATCCTGGATATGCATGTATTCGACGCCGATCGGGCCGCAATAGGTCTGACGCAGGGCGGCGAGCAGCTCGTTGATGGTCGCGCTGGCCCGTTCGGGCAGGAGCGAACTGACCATCTGTCCCAGATAGATCGGGCGGTCGCGGTCATTGGGGCCGAAGCCGTAAGTCGCGGGGTCGAGCTCGGTATAGGATTTCGGCACCTGAAGGCCGAGCGGGTCGAGACGCGATTCAAGATGGCCGCGCACGCGGTAGGCGCGCACAAGCTGGATCGCACGCACGCTGTCATCGACGCTTGAAAGCAGATCGGTCGCCGAAAATTCTGTATTCGGCCTCGGTGCCAACTGTCCCTGCGAGCGGGAGTCGAGTAGCGAGGCATGCTCACCCCAGGCAGGGCGATCGGCGCCCGGGTGGGGGTGGCTCGTTTCCGCTGCGCCGGTCAGGGCTGCAAGGCTCTCGGCGTCCAGCGCCTTGAACAGATCGGCGAAGGACGGATCGACGCTTCTCGGGTCTGCACTCCACTTCGCATGGAGGTCGGCCAGATAGACTGTATTGGCCCCGTTCAACGCGCTTGGTAACGAACCGATCTCACCCATGCTCGCAGCCCTCCCCGGCTGTTTCTCGCAGATCTGCATAGCGTCTCAAAATGGCACTCTCATGGCGCAAAAAACCATGGAACTCTCGCCTGACAGCAACAAGCATAAAACTTTTCCGAACGATTTCAGTTCACAATCGCACGTTCTGAAGAGGGGACCAGAAAGAGTCGAAACTTTCAATGCCGGATCCCGTCTATAGACTCCGCACCAGAGCGCGCTGAGGGTCTAACCCATCAGCGCGTGTTCTGATATTGCAGTTTGGAGGGGTCTGTCATGCGCCGCATGCCCATACTGGTGGCAGTCACATTTTCGCTACTGGTGACGGGATTCGGCGTGGGCGAGGCGGCTCCCGAGCATCCGGTCGAACAGCAGGGACGCCGTATGGATTTCGACAGTCGGGCTGCCTTGCGCTGCTCTACGGCGCCGCACCTCGTGCGTGCTGCCTATCTGGCCGGGCAGGAGCGTCAGGAGAAGACCGCATCTCTGCGCTCGTGTTTCTCCGATACGGACCGCATCGGGGCTGGGTATACGCAATTCGTGCGCAACAGCGCCGTTCGTCACCCACATCATCGCATGAAGGGGTAAGAAGCGCCTTGTCTCTGGACCGCGTCAGGAATAGGCTCGCGTTCCATGTCACAGATCGCTCTTCAGTACGAAGCTCTTGAACGGACCCCGATCAGCGAGGCACCGTTCAGACATGTGGTCGTCCCTAACTTCGTGCGCGAAGAGGACCTCCAGACTCTCATCAATCTGATGCCGGAAATGCGCTCTGGCGGATCTTTTCCCCCTGAAGGCCTCAAGCTGCATCCGACGGTCAGGGCGCTGACGAAAGAGCTGCAGGGACCGCGTCTGAAGAAGATTGTGGCTCAGAAATTCGGCCTCGATATCGAGAGCGCGCCGAGCATGCTGACCCTTCGCGGTCGCACACGCGAGAAGGATGGGCGCATTCATCGTGACTCAGAAGCGAAGCTGGTCACCATTCTGCTTTACCTGAACCCGGAGAGCGCGGCCTGGTCGGCTCAGGAAGGATGTCTGCGCCTGCTCAACGGGCCGGATAATCTTGAGGATTATGATGTCGAGGTGAAGCCTGCCCACGGTACGCTGCTCATCTTCCCCAATGGCCCAAAAACCTGGCACGGACACAGGCAGTATGTCGGTCCGCGCTACACTATTCAGCTGAATTACATGGCCACAAATAACAAGGCGCGCTATGAACTGCGCCGTCATCGTCTGTCGGCGCTGCTCAAGCGTCTGTCCTTCGCACGGTGACCGTCGAATTCTGACTGAGGTAAAGTGATAATGGGATACCGCGTTGCGGTCGTGGGTGCGACTGGTGCTGTAGGTCGTGAACTCCTGCGCATTCTTGCCGAAAGAGATTTTCCTGTTTCCGAGGTGGCGGCGCTCGCTTCGGCACGCTCCACGGGACAGGAAGTGTCCTTTGGTGACAAGAAAGTCCTGAAAATCCAGAATCTCGAAACCTTCGACTTCGCGGGATGGGACATTGCGCTCTTCTCGCCCGGCGCTTCGATCTCGGCCGTCCATGCGCCGCGCGCGGCGGCGGCTGGATGTATCGTGATCGACAATACCTCGCATTTCCGTATGGACCCGGATGTGCCGCTGGTGGTGCCGGAAGTGAATGCCAATGCGCTGAAGAAGATGAAGCGCAACATCATCGCCAACCCGAACTGCTCGACAGCGCAGATGGTGGTGGCGCTCAAGCCGCTGCACGATCTGTTCACCATCAAGCGTATCGTTGTCTCGACCTATCAGGCCGTATCCGGTGCGGGCAAGGACGGGATGGACGAACTATTTGCCCAGTGTAAAGGCAGCTTTGTGGGCGACCCGCCGACGATAGCGCAGTTCACCAAGCAGATCGCTTTCAACGTCATTCCGCATATCGACAGCTTCCTGCCAGACGGTACCACGAAGGAAGAGTGGAAGATGGCGGTCGAGACGCGCAAAATTCTCGATCCGGATATCAAGGTGGCTGCGACCTGTGTGCGCGTGCCGGTGTTCATCGGTCATTCCGAAGCCATCAATATCGAATGCGAGGAGCCGGTCGATCTAGCCCGTGCCCGTGAGGCGCTGCGCGAGGCCGATGGCGTTATCCTGCGTGATGAGCGTGACGATGGCGGTTACGTCACTCCGATCGAATGCGTCGGCGAGGATGCGACCTATGTCTCGCGTCTGCGCATCGACGACACTGTCGAGAACGGACTCGCGCTGTGGTGTGTGTCCGATAATCTTCGCAAAGGGGCGGCTCTCAACGCGGTTCAGATCGCTGAGGCGCTGATTGCGCTCGATCTGATCGGGCAAAAGGCTGATTCAGCCTCAAATCATTACAATTTTGTCATTCATGTAAGTTTGGCATTGCGTGCGCAACGCGTGATGCCAAACTCTGTTCAAGGGTGGATGCAGGGTTGTGCTGCAATGGCCTGAACGGAGATGACAATGCCCGTTATCGACACGCTCGCCGCAGGAATTTTTGCCCTTGCCGCTTTAGGTGCTCTTCGCTGCATGCCAGCTCCGAAATTGGTTCCAGTGCGCATCAAGCGGAAACCGAATTCGCGCTGAGCTGTTTTCGTCTCTCTGTACTTTGATGATTTGATTGAGAGACATGGCGTTCAAGAGCAACATCCCCACGCATCCGGTCCCGGCTGGTGGCAAGACAGGCGTCCTGATCGCCAATCTTGGCACACCTGATGGCACCGATTATTTCTCGGTCCGTCGCTATCTTGGCGAGTTTCTTTCCGATCGCCGGGTGATCGAGGCGCCGCCTGCTATCTGGCAGCCGATCCTGCAAGGCGTAATTCTGACGACCCGTCCGTCCAAGAGCGGGGAGGCGTATGCACGCATCTGGGATCGCGAGGAAGATGCCAGCCCACTCAGGGTTTACACGCGCTCCCAGGCCGAAAAGCTGGCCGCACGTTTTGAAGGCGAGTTTCCGGTAGCCTGGGGCATGCGTTACGGCAAACCTTCCATCGCCGATGCAGTGGAAGAGCTGATGGATCAGGCTGCGATCGCCTGATCTTCCTCCCGCTTTATCCGCAATACAGTGCGACCACGACGGCCACGGCGAATGACCAGCTTTTCCGCCATCTGATGACGCTGCGCCGCCAGCCCGCCGTGCAGACTCTGCCAGCCTTTCCCGATCATCCCGACTATATCGGGGCGCTCGAGAAGAGTGTGCGCGACCATCTGGCGTCGCTTTCCTGGAAGCCGCAGCGCCTCGTAGCCTCATTCCACGGGTTGCCGAAGCTCTGCGTCGACAAGGGGGATTACTACCCCGATGACTGTGAGCGCACCCTTCGCGCTCTTCGCACTGCACTGAGCCTCAGCGAAGAGCAGATGCCCATCACCTATCAGTCACGTTTCGGGCCAATGGAATGGGTGCAGCCTTATACGGCCCCTTATGTGACGGCGCTACCGGAGCAGGGCATTACCCGTATTGCGGTCATCATGCCCGGCTTTATCAGCGACTGCATCGAGACGCTCGACGAAATCGGCAATGAGCTGCGCGAAGAGTTCATTGAAGCTGGTGGCGAGGAGTTGACGCTCGTACCCTGCCTTAACGACAGCGAAGGGGCCATTGCCCTGCTCGAGGCATTGATCCGCGAGAGCCTTCCCTCACGATAAGCCCAATGCGTCTTCCGGCCATTCTCCTGCGGATCTCTTATGCTTCAGAGCCGTCAGGGGCCGCGGAGTGAAGGCGATCGCTTCAGGTGACGCCTGTATCTATTTTTTTTGATATCAAGCGCTAATATAAAAATACAGTTCTGTGGTGACTTGTGATTTCATAACAAGTCACCACAGAAAAAAAGCGAATAGCGTAATCCGAGTAGATCGTGCTGACGTAACGTGCGATAACCCGCTTCTCTTCATTCCGATCAGCGAGTTTGCTTTATGGCCGAGAATCTTCAGTGTCGCCCTTGCGCTTTTCGTCAAGGACGAATTCTCGGATATCGCAGGCTGGGTGGCATGGCACGCCGCGCTGGGTGTGAAGACGTTTTTCATTTTCGACGATCATTCATCCGATGGCACCTGGGAGATCCTGCAGCTGCCGCCAAATGCTATGACATTCGTCTGAAAAGAACCGATCCGATCAAGCAGCCGGATTTCTATTATCGTCAGAAGGATTCGTTCCTGGAGGCGGCTATGGAATGTCGGCATCAGTTCGACTGGCTCGGCTTTCTGGACGGTGACGAATATCTCTATCTGAGGCATTTCGACAATCTTCCCGAGTTTCTGCGCGGTTTCAAACACGCCGATGCCATCGCCTTTTCCTGGCGTATTCACGGCAGTTCCAATCGCGTCGTCCGGCCAAAGCTGCCGACAGTCGAGGTTTTCACGCAGCATTCGACAGAAGAACTGGGTGATAACGTTCTGGTTAAGAGCTTTGTGCGTCCAGAGAAAATGGGCACCGACTATGGCACGCCGCACTGGTTTGACGTGGCAACCGAGCGATACGCGCGCCCCAGCGGCAAATATGTCGAAAGCGCCAATTCAGTCCAGCAGATCGAATGGTCGCACGCATTTGTCATGCATTACATCTGCCGAAGCATGGAGCACTATATCCAGCGCATCAAACGTCGTCTGAATGTCGATCTCACAGATTCCTCGGGCTATTGGGACCACTTCAATAGAAACGACGTGACTGATCTCGAGCCGCTGGCTCTGTTGCCGAGGCTGGAGCGATATATCGCTCCGATCTATGAGGAGATGGTCAAGAGTGCTGTCCTTAGTCTCAAGACCGGGTTCGTTGCAGCGGGCACTCTCTCGGAAGGGGCTGCCCCGAAGGCTGGTCTTGCAGAGGCTCAACCGGCTTCCGTGTTCCGCATACGGAGCTTCTTTGACACATATTTCTATTACTCTCCCCGTCAGGGGCAGGTGGTTCATGCCGATGAGGATTTCGCGGCTCGAGTCGGCCTGCGAGAGGTTATCGGCAGCATCGATCCCGCGACGCCTGATCTGATTACCCTCTACGTGCCGGGCAATGTCGATACGTTTATCAAATTCCCGATCGATCCAAGGGCGATGAAGACAATTGTTTTCCAGCTCAGACATCAGGATGAGGGACATGTGGCTTTCATGAGCCCCATGCAGAACAATTACCTGGCTCTCCTGCCGCCGCATGACGGGCAGGGGGTAACCGAGGTCAATCGCCATCAGGCGGGTGAGTGGGAGTATCTCACGCTTGAGCCCTGCGATTTGCCGCCTCCTGAGACGTTCGCTTCGCCCTTGCCTTTCACGCCCGGTCTGCACACGAAAGTAGGTGATATCATCGGCTGGATACGTGATGCGGCCGTCGCGCCGAGCAATGACGAGTTTCTTCGCGTTCTCTATGCGGTTTCCCCTTCAGTCCGCGCGGAAATCTCGCGTTATGTGCCCGGTCTTCTATGGAATGTCATCGCCTGACAGATTGATCTTGCCTGGAAGATGATCTTGTTTTGTTCTGGGTCCTGATGGCATAGAGGTCTCATGGTCGAGACCGCCGGAACAGCAGCAACACGTCGCATCATCCATATCGACATGGATGCCTTTTATGCGTCCGTTGAGCAACGTGACGCGCCAGAGTTGCGGGGGCGCCCGGTGGCAGTGGGGCGCGGTGAGGGGCGCGGCGTCGTGGCTGCGGCGAGCTACGAGGCCCGTCGCTTTGGCGTACGCTCGGCCATGCCGTCACGCACTGCCCTGCGTCAGTGTCCCGATCTGGTTTTCGTGCCACCGCGTTTCGATGTTTATCGCGCGGTCTCGCGGCAGATTCATGAGATCTTTGCGCGCTACACCGACCTCATTCAGCCACTCTCTCTCGATGAAGCCTATCTCGACGTGACCGGCAGCTATCGGGATCACGGTTCAGCCACAGATATTGCCCGATTGATACGAGCCGAAATCCATGAGGAAACGGGGCTCACCGCGTCAGCGGGCATTTCCTATAACCGTTTTCTGGCCAAACTCGCCTCGGATCACCGCAAACCGAACGGGCAGTTTGTTATCACACCTGCCATGGGGCCGGATTTTGCGGCCTCGCTGCGTGTAGAGCAGTTTCATGGTATCGGCCCCGCGACGCGGGCGAAGATGAACAGGCTGGGTATTTTCACGGGTGCCGATCTGCGTGCAATCCCGCCGGATGTTCTTGCGCGCCATTTTGGCAAGGCTGCCGCTTTCTATGCGTCGATCGCCAGAGGCATAGACGACCGCCCGGTTGTGCCCGACCGGATACGTAAATCGATTGGCACTGAAACCACTTTTGAATCGGATGTTTCGACGTTGCCGGAGGCGCGTCACGTTGTTCAAATGCTCTGTGCCAAACTCTGGCGGCAATGTCTGGCTCAGGCGCTGAGCGGGCGCACGCTGGTGTTGAAACTAAAATATGCCGATTTCCAGCTAACAACGCGCACGCGCTCGAACCCGACCGTTTTTGAAACCGAAGCGGCCTTATGTGCTCAGGCTGAGATATTGCTTGAGGGTTTTTTCCCGCTGGAGCGGTCGATAAGACTGATTGGCGTGGCGTTGTCGGGTCTCTCGACAGAAAGTGACGAAAAAAAGGCGCAATTGACACTTTTTGGTGAGTCCTGACGCTGCCTTTTTTCTCGCTGCTGCGTTGGAGAGAGACCTCCCTCTCGCATCAGGAATCGCCATCATGCTCACGGTGTTTTCTTCCTCATCCCTCTGGCTCGGCGCAGTCTTTTCGATCTTGATCTGTGCGTTGGGCGCCGGTTGAGCGTGAAAAACCGGAGCAAAAGCGTCAGTGCGGGGTGACAGCGCGTAAGCGGGCTGGCAAAATCTGACGCTTCACAACGAATAACGACTCAAGGAAATCAAAATGGCTGCGGGGCAGGATGTGGTGCTGCGTTCTCCGATCGGACGCATCCTGCCGGTCGTATCGCTCAATCTGATTATCTATATCGTGATTGGCCTTCCGATGGCCGTCATCCCGCTCTTTGTTCACAGCGTGCTGCATTGCAACACCGTGATTGCGGGCTTCGCCGTCTCGCTCCAGTATTTTGCGACTTTCGCCTCGCGCGCCTCGGCAGGCAAGCGCATCGATACGCGGGGACCCAAACCCGTGGCGGTGGCTGGCCTGGCGCTCGGAATCGGCTCGGGCCTGATGCTGCTTGTTTCAGGGTTGAGCGCCGGTTTCATCCCCCTCTCCCTGATCTGTCTTTTCGCCAGTCGTCTTGCGCTGGGCTGGGCCGAAAGCTGGGCATCGACGGCGGCAATCGTCTGGAACATCCGTCGCGCAGGCGCCGCCAACACGGCGCAGGTGATTTCCTGGAATGGCATCACTTCCTATGGCGGTATCGCGCTCGGCGCCACCATAGGCGAGCAGATGTCCCATCTGGGCGGAGGATGGGGCGGGCTTGTGACGCTGGGCATCGTTTCCACTATCCTTCCTGCCATTGGAACGGTTCTGGCGAGCTCCTATCCTGCCGTGGCCCCCATCAAGCACGACGCTCCGGCCATGTCATTTTCGAAAGTGTTCAGGCTTGTGTTGCCCCATGGCTGCGCGCTGGCAGCGGGCTCGGTTGGGTTTGGCGCGATTTCTTCGTGTCTGGCGCTTTATTTCGCAGCCGAGCACTGGCCTGACGCGGCTCAGGCACTCGCCGTGTTCGGCATGGTGTTCGTGATCGTGCGTTTCGTCTTTGCCCGCCAGATCGGTCGCATCGGCGGCACGAATGTGGCCATCATTTCGCTGGCTGTCGAGACGCTCGGATTGTTGATTCTGGCCTTTCTTCCCTCGGCTGAAGCGGCAACTTTGGGTGCTGCTGTGACGGGAGCCGGGTTCTCTCTCGTCTTTCCGGCGCTCGGCGTTCTGGCTGTCGACAGGGCGGGAGCAGAAAATCGCGGTGCAGCGCTTGGGGCATTTTCGGTGTTTCTCGATCTCGCCATCGGCATTTCCGGCCCTTTGCTTGGCTCGTGATTCACGCATCCGGCTATATGGCCCTGTTCATCTTCACGGCATGCATTACATTTCTCGGCATTGTGCAGGTGATGCGTCTCCGTCGCGTCCCCAAAGCCTGACATCATTGATCAAAGGATGAGTTCGAGATGACGATCGCTGCTGCCGCTGTGTTTTGCGGCTCGCGCCACGGTGCCTGGCCTGAATTCGCTGAAGCCGCCCGCGCAACGGGCAAGGGTCTCGCGGAGCGGCATATTCATCTCGTTTATGGCGGTGGCGCAGTGGGGCTGATGGGTGTTGTGGCCGAGGCTGCGCTTGAGGCGGGTGGCGAAGTGACGGGCATCATTCCGACCTTTCTGCATGATCGCGAAGTCATGAACGACCGGGTGACCGATCTGATCGTCACCGAGTCTATGCATGAGCGCAAGCGGCTGATGTTTGCCAAGCCGATGCGTTTCTGATCCTGCCGGGCGGACTTGGGACGTTCGATGAGCTTATGGAGATCCTGACCTGGCGCCAGCTTTCTCTGCATGACAAGCCGATCCTGATCGTGAACGTCGCCAACTGGGCAGTCCATGTGATCGCTGCCCTCGAAGCATCGATCGAACAGGGACTGGCCGATCCGTCTGCGCGCCGTTTGTACACGGTCGTTTCAAGCGTTGACAAGGCGTTCGACGTTCTGGGTCGCGAAAAAAAGCGCGAGGAAAAATCCGAAACCCATCGACTTTGAGAGTCACCCCCCCTTGCGGAGCCGCGCAACTGGCAGTATAGCCCCATCCATCGGTTCGGAGTGTAGCTCAGCCTGGTAGAGCACTGTGTTCGGGACGCAGGGGCCGGAGGTTCGAATCCTCTCACTCCGACCAGATAATCAGCCCCTTTTCAGGGGCTTCTCCCGGAAAATCTGACGTTTTTTCTTGCTTCCGAGCGAGGCGATCAGAATTCCGGTCGAGATTTTCTCCCTGCTTTTTCTGTTTGTTTCTGACGGTTCAGTGCCTTCCGGCGTGGTTTCACTCTCGCCAATTGCTCGGATGATCCTTATCGCTGAACAGGGTTTTCGTTCAGGTCGATAGCGCGCAATGCGATAATGCTGCGCCGGGGGAGAAACAGCTTTTATGCGCAGTCGCCTCTGCTTCGCTGTCGCTCTTGTCGTGCTCGGGCTGAGCTTTGGTCTGAGCCTGATTATCGGGCGTTATGCGCTGAGCCCGACCGATTTGCTGCATTCTGTCGAGGGGCAGGGTGCGCCCGAGATCAGAGCCGTTCTGCTTGAGGCGAGACTGCCCCGCATGATTGCCGCGCTTTTCGTAGGGGCGGCCCTTTCCATGTCGGGCAGTGCGTTTCAGTCGGTGTTCCGTAATCCGCTCGTTTCGCCCGATCTGCTCGGGGTGCTGAGCGGGGCGGCGTTCGGCGCTGCCGGTGCTATCATCGTTCATGGCAGCGCGCTGGAAATTGAAATCGCGACTTTTCTGGGCGGGTCCTGTGCGGTCGGTTTCGGCTTTATTGTCGCCCGCTTGGTCGGCAGGGAGGGGGCACTGCCGCTTCTGCTGGGCGGCCTGATCAGCAGCGCGCTTTTCACGGCGTTGCTGTCGCTGCTCAAATATCTGGCCGATCCTTTCGACCAGCTGCCAACCATCATCTACTGGCTTCTCGGTAGCCTTGCCCAGACGGGCTGGGCGCAACTGACCGTGCTGGTGCCTTTGCTCAGTCTGGGCATGGCGGTGCTCTGGGCGAGTGGACGCGTGCTCGATGTTTTCGGGCTCAGTGACGACGAGGCGCGCAGCCTTGGCCTGCCCATTGGGGTGCTGCGCCTCGGTATTCTGGCCGTCGCAACGGCGCTCAGCGCCCTGACGGTGTCATTGGCCGGTATCATTGGCTGGGTGGGCTGATCATGCCTCATATGGCGCGGTTGCTGATCGGCCCCGAGCACCGGCGCCTGCTGCCTTTCGCCGCCCTTCTGGGGGCGTGCTGTCTGCTTCTGGCCGACACGGCGGCGCGTAGTCTGTCTCCTTCCGAAATTCCGCTGGGCATGATGACGGAATTGCTGGGTGCGCTCGGCTTCATTCTCGTTCTGCGTCGGTTGCGGCGGGAAGGGCGACTCTGATGACGTTTCTGTCGCTCGATTCAGTCCACTTCTCACGTTCCGGCAGGGATGTGCTGCGTCACCTGTCTATGGGGTTCCGAAAGGGCGAGCTGGTGAGCATTCTGGGGGCCAATGGCGCAGGTAAGACCAGCCTGCTGCGTCTGATGCTGGGTCTGTTACGTCCCGAGAAGGGCAGGGTGCTGCTCGATGGAGAGGATCTGCGCCGTTTGTCGCGAAAGCATATTGCGCGGCTTATGGCCTATGTGCCGCAGAACCGGGATCTGCTGCCGCCTTATAGCGTTGCGCAGATCGTGGGGTTGGGCCGTCTGCCCTATGGCGGTCTGACCCGAGGGCTCTCCGAGCAGGATGTGTCGCATGTCGAGGCCGCCATGGCGTTACTCGATCTGGCAGATCTGCGAGACAGGCCATGCACGGCGCTGTCTGGCGGGGAATATCAGCGCGTCCTTCTGGCGCGTGTCCTTGTGCAGGATGCGCCGGTTCTTGTGCTCGATGAGCCGCTTTCCGGGCTGGATTACGGTCATCAGATCAGACTCATGGCGCTTCTGGCCAGGCTGGCGCAGGAGGGGCGGCTGGTCGTGATGACAGCGCACCAGCGATCTCGTCTATCGTCATGCCTCTCATGTGGTGCTGCTTGAGCACGGCAGGCTGCTGGCCGAGGGGCATCCCGAAACAGTGCTGGATTCTGCGACGCTGGGCGCGTTTTATGGGGTTGCGTTGCGTCATCACGATCATGACGGTCAGCGTTTTTTCATGGAAGGGGACGGAAAGTCGTGAAACGGATTCTGGCAGGCCTGTCTCTGTGTTTCGGTCTTGCCGTGCCACCGGCAGTGGCCGCGCCCGAGCGCATCGTCGATGGGTGGTACGCCCATAACGCAACGCTGATCATGCTTGGCGCGTCGGACCGGATTATCGGCACGGTGATTTCGCCCAGCCGGTTCCCCTGGATGGTCTGCATTGCGCCAGGACTGCGCCGCGCGCAATTTTTCGGCAGCATGAATCTGAATGCCGAAGCGGTTCTGGCCCTGCATCCCGATCTGACTTTCGTCACCACGCAGTCGCACAGTGTCGAGGGGTTACAGAAGCTCGGCCTGAACGCGGTTGCGGTCGGTTTTGCCGATTTCGCAGGCTTGCTGAGCACCATCGATCAAAGTGCGTCGCTTCTCGATACGCCCCTCGCGCGATCTCAGGCCAGACGTTACAGAGAAGCCTTCTCCCATGTTCTTTCCCACCGCGAGGCAAAAGCAGGGGCGCCGCGTATCCTCCATATCGCGTCTTTCGAGCCGCTGACGGTCGATGGCGATCAGAGCATCATCGATGAATGGATACGCGATGCAGGGGGGGTGAATGCCGCAACCGGACTTCACGGCAACAAGCGCCCGGTATCGCTTGAACAGATCCTGAGCTGGGCGCCGGACATCATCATCATGGGAGCCGATTCAGGCAGTCCGGATGGGCTCGCCGGGAATGCGCTCTGGTCGCAGATCCCGGCAGTGATGCGGCACAAGGTGTTTCGCAATCCGGCCGGTGTCTTCAACTGGGATCGCTATAGCCCCGAATTGCTGCTGCAAATCGTCTGGGCACGACAGCTGGTGCAGAATGGCACGATCGATCGCCCGGACATGATCGGGCGGATCATGGAATTCTATCGCGAGTTCTATCGCCACCCAATCGATGAAGCCGATGCAAAGCGTATTCTCGATGCGAGACTGCCCCTGCCCGAGCGATGCTCAGGCATGACCGACACTATTGGACAATAGGAGCGGGTCGATATTGATTGTCGCCAGAGCCTTGCGCCATTTCGCCATATGATTGGTCCCGAAGATCAGATCATCCGAGGCAGGCGCATTGAGCCATGCATTCTGGCGGATGATTTCGTCCTCGAGCTGACCTGCCTCCCATGAGGCATGGCCAAGGGCCAGCAAAGCGTGACGCGGCCCTTTTCCATTGGCAATTTCATGCAGGATATCGAGGCTCGCCGTCAGGCAGTTCTCATTGTTGATGACGAGGCTGTCATCGCGCTGCCAATCGGCAGAATGCAGCACGAAACCACGTGTCGGCTCTACCGGGCCGCCCATGCACAGATTGATGCGCCGACGCGGGGGCGAGGGGGTGATTTCCAGCTGTTCCAGTAAGGTTTCAAGTGTGGGGTGAGGCGCGCGCTTGTTGATGATCAGCCCCATTGCGCCATCGTTCGCCGAATGGGCGCAGACATAAACCACGCTGCGTGCAAATTCCGAATCGCCAAGCGACGGGCTCGAAATGAGCAGGCGGCCCGTCAGATTATCGGCAGAATTTGTGAAATCAGAAACCATGGCTGAAAATGTCGGCCATTGCCTGTGGTTTTGCAAGGGTTGGCCCTTGCGGCAACCATAGACGGTGTCACCCGTCTGAACGGGTGCGTCCTTCGCAAGACCTGCAGCCTGACAAGGGAGAAGACAATGGCAGTAATTCTGGTGACCGGTGCGACAGCCGGTTTTGGTCGGGCCATAGCGGTGCGCCTCGTGAAAGAGGGGCATAAGGTGATCGGCACAGGCCGCCGCAAGGAACGTCTCGACGCGCTGCATTCCGAACTGGGCGATGCCTTCCTGCCGCTCGAACTGGATGTCACCGACGAGCAGAAGATTGCAGCCCTTCCTGAGAGCCTGCCCTCTGACTGGCGTCAGGTTGACGTGCTGATCAATAACGCCGGCCTCGCTCTGGGGGTTGGAAAGGCCCAGAATTCCGATCTCAAGGATTGGAGAACCATGATTGACACGAATGTGACGGGTGTCGTCGAGGTCACTCGTGCGTTTCTGCCGCAGATGATCGAACGCAACCACGGATACATCATTACGCTTGGCAGCATCGCAGGCACCTACCTATGTCGGGGGGAACGTCTACGGCGCCACCAAGGCCTTTGTTGCCCAGTTCATGCGCAACCTGCGTACGGATCTGCTGGGGACGCGTATCCGGGCGAGTACGATCGAACCTGGACTGTGCGGTGGCAGCGAATTTAGCAATGTGCGTTTGCGCGATAACCAGAAGGCTGCGGATGTCTACAAGGGCACAGAACCGCTTACGCCTGAGGATATCGCGTCGACCGTCTCCTGGCTGTTGAGCCAGCCGCCTCATGTGAACATCAACGCCATCGAAATGATGCCTGTCTGTCAGGCAGCCGGTGGTCTTGCAGTGGATAGAACAAGTGACTGAACTCACAGCGAGCGTGGCCCGTAAACTCCCCGGGCGTTACATGATCACCGACGGAAAAGGCTTTCAGCTCGATTCCGTCAAACCCGATGACCATGCCGGTCTCGACAAGGACGAGGTCGAGGCCTGGCTAGACAAGCGCAAGCAGCG
The DNA here is from genome assembly GCF_000614545.1 of Asaia platycodi JCM 25414. Taxonomy (GTDB): domain Bacteria; phylum Pseudomonadota; class Alphaproteobacteria; order Acetobacterales; family Acetobacteraceae; genus Asaia; species Asaia platycodi. The sequence continues at coordinate 248,644 of NZ_BAKW01000002.1, forward strand.
CCTCGGCGCGCTGCAGGAGCGTCTTGCCGCCGAGCATCGCCACTCGGTCCTGATCGTGCTTCAGGGCATGGATGGTGCGGGCAAGGACAGCCTGATCCTCAACGTCATGACGGGCATGAACCCTCAGGGTACGAAAGTCGTCTCTTTCAAGAAGCCGAGCGACATCGAGCTTTCCCATGACTATCTGTGGCGTGTGCATATGGCTGTGCCGGGGCGTGGCAGATCGGCGTGTTCAACCGCAGCCATTACGAGGATGTACTGGTGGCACGCGTTCATGCCGACACGCTCAACACCAACGGCATGAAGGGCGATCCCAGGAAGCAGGAATTCTGGGATCATCGCCTTGAGGATATCTGCAATTTCGAGGCCTATCTGTCTCGTCAGGGCATCCATATTCTCAAGGTGATGCTGCACATGTCGCCCGATTGCCAGCAGGAGCGCCTGCTACGCCGCCTGAATCGTCCCGATAAACGCTGGAAGTTCGACGAAAGCGATCTGGCCGAGCGCAAGTTCTGGCCGGATTATCAGGCTGCCTATCAGGAGGCGATCCGCGCCACCGCTGGCGAGCACGCGCCCTGGCTGGTCGTACCGTCGAACAAGAAATGGTTCTCGCGCATGGTGGTGATGGAAGCCCTGATCGAAAAGCTCGAAAGCCTGAGCCCTGAACCGCCGCCGCCTTCGCCGGAGATTCTCAAGAATCTCGAAAGGCTGGAGGCCGCGATCAAGGCGAGCCATCCGTAAGAAGGGGCACGCGGGGCGCTGGCCCGCCCCCCCGCCAGGCGAGTCGCCCTTTGGAAACCCGTTCAAAATGACAGGGGTGCAGGGGGCCTGGTCCCTGCCGGGTCGGGCAGAGCCCGGCTGGTTCAAGCTCAGTGAGCGGCGCGTGCGTTCTTGATCTGAGCGCGCATTTCTTCTGCCGAGACGGCGCCAGGGATGATGGCGTTGGTGCCGAACACGAAAGTGGGGGTGCCGTCGAGGCCGATTAGGCGGGCTTCGGCGAGGTTTTCGTTGATCTGGGCGGCCACGCTTGAGGCGTGCATATCAGCGACCAGTCTGTCGGCGCTCAGGCCGTTGGCGGTAGCAAGTTGACGAATACGATCGAGGGTCGGGGGTGCCGTGTCCTGCATCAGGGCGCGTTTCATCTTGTCATAGCCCCCCTGAAGAGCTGCGGCGAAAATGGCCTGAGTGTCGAGCACGCTCTTCTCACTCAGAACCGGGACGATTTTTTCAACGAGGCGCAGTTTCGGGTCGGCCTTGAGCAGGGCATCGACGACCGGCACCATGCTGCGGCAATAGCCACAGCGTGGGTCGAGGAATTCCACGATCGTCAGATCGCCGTTCGGGTTGCCTCGAATGGTGTAGTCCGGACCCTTCTGCAGGCGCTCGCGGTCGGATTTGACGTGAGAAAGCGCGTCGTCGCTCGCCTTCTGCTGGGCGCCCTGACGCAGCGCGACGATGGCATCGCTCAGAATGCTGGGATCATCCTTGAGCGCCTGGCGCAGGATGGAGACGATCTCCGCCCGCTGCTGCGAGGTGAAGCTGGTCGCAGGCTCGGCGAAGGCGGAAACGCTGGCCGATGCGGTCAGACCGAGGGCGAGAAAGGCACCGGCAAGCCGGGCGCGGGTCGGGCGGGTCATGAGAGCGATCCTGCAAGGCGGGAGAAAAGGAGCTTCTGCATAAGACAGAGACGGCGATTTCGCAAAACAGGGACGCGTCTGGCAGGTTGCCCATCGTCCTGATCACGGTTAGATGCGTTAACGAACCCAATTTCCGAAGGGTTGCGTCTTCGGCTTCGAAGACCGGCCCTGCGGAACAGAAGAGAAGAGGCTTGCCGGGTCATGGAGACACCGCACGTGGCGCATCGTCGGACGAACGCCCCCTGTCGCCCCGCAGAGCGCATCACGCGCAAGGCGGGTTTGCGCTCGGCCTGCGCTCTGACTGCGGCAATGCTTCTGGCCGGATGCAGCGACGTCGCGCATATCGGTCATAGTCTGTTCGGCAAGACCACGCCGATCGTCACGGGCTATATCGGCACGGTCGTGGCCGACGAGCCGCGCGCGGCACTGGTCGGGCGCGATGTGCTGGTTCATGGCGGTAACGCCGCCGATGCTGCAGCAGCGGTCGGTATGGCTCTTGCGGTCACGCTGCCCTCGCGCGCTTCGCTGGGCGGTGGCGGGGCCTGCCTTGTGAGCCGTGGCCGTGAGGCTCCGCAGGCCTTCGTCTTCCTGCCTGTAGCGGCTCCGGCAGCGCCGGCAACGCGTCAGGCCGCCATTCCGATGACGCCGCGCGGCCTGTTTACCATGCAGCTCCGCTACGGCACCGTAGAATTCGCCGATCTGCTTGGCCCGTCGGTGCGCCTGGCGCGGTCCGGCACGACGGTGAGCCGCATTCTGGCACAGGATATCGCAGCCGTGCAGACGCCGCTTTTTGCGGATGATGCCGCCCATACCGTTTTCAGCCGAGCAGACGGCACGCCGCTCCAGAATGGCGACGCGATGGTGCAGCCGCAACTCGCGAGCTTCCTTGAGCGCATGACCAATCTTGGCGTGGGCGACCTTTATAATGGCGCGCTCGGCGCGATCTTTGTCGAAGGGGCCAACAAGGCGGGTGCCGGGCTTTCCACAGCGTCAATGCGCACGGCGATGCCGATGCAGCTTGCCGCTCTTCAGGTTGAACAGGACGGCTATACGGCCTCGTTCCTGCCGCCTCCGGCCGATGGTGGAATCGGCGCTGCTGCGGCGTTCCACACCGGCGCCTCGGCACAGGGTGTGGTCGCAACATGGCGTAGCGAAGACCGTCATGGCCTGAGTGGTGACGCGTTGCTGAGCGCGGCCCAGACGCTGGTCAATGCCGGCTCCAGCCGTTCCGGCGCCCTTCCTGCACTTCCGGCCTCGACTTCATTTGTCGCGACTGACAACAAGGGCGGCGCGGTGGCCTGCGCCCTGACCAATAACAACCTGTTTGGCACCGGCCGCATGGCCGATGGTACGGGTGTGCTGCTCGCGGCATCGCCGGGGCGCTACCCTGCGCCTCTGCTTTCCGCCGCCATCGTCCAGAGGCGGGGTAACCTCGTTGCGGCTCTGGCCAGTTCTGGCCAGAACGATGCTGCCGATGCGCTGGCCTCAGCCACCCGTGCCGCCGTATCGGGCACGGAAGTGCCGCATGAGGGGCAGGGTCGTGTGAACGCCTCGCTCTGCAAGGGCGATACGTGTCACGGCGACACAGACCCTCGCGGCGGCGGCCTTTCGGTCGGTAGCGTAAACAACTGATCAGGACATGACTTCATGCCCCCTCGAAAGAGGGGGCATTTTTCTTTGTTGCCCCTTGTGCAAAGGGGCGTTGGTCATGATATGTTCCCCAGAACAAAAGTGAACGATTTAGACGAATCGCCTCATGCCCGATTGCCGTTCCGGCGGAGTTCGGCGAGACTGATGCGAGCGGAGGACAGGACATGAGCGTAGACAGGACGAAAGCACTCGAGGGTGCGCTGAGCCAGATCGAACGTGCTTTCGGCAAGGGCTCGATCATGCGTATGGGGCAGCGCCCCAAGGAGCAGGCTGACGTTATTTCCACCGGATCGCTGGGCCTCGATATCGGCCTGGGTATCGGTGGTCTGCCGCGGGGGCGTGTGATCGAGATCTATGGTCCCGAAAGCTCGGGCAAGACGACACTGGCCCTTCATGCCATTGCCGAAGCCCAGAAGAAGGGCGGCACCTGCGCCTTTATCGATGCCGAGCACGCGCTCGATCCTGGCTATGCCCGCAAGCTGGGTGTGGATGTCGATAATCTGCTTCTCAGCCAGCCCGATGCTGGTGAGCAGGCGCTGGAAATTGCTGATACGCTCGTGCGCTCCGGTGCGGTCGATGTGCTGGTGGTCGATTCCGTGGCCGCTCTCGTGCCGCGCGCCGAGCTTGAGGGCGATATGGGCGACAGTCATGTCGGTCTTCACGCGCGTCTGATGAGCCAGGCCCTGCGCAAGCTGACCGGCACCGTTTCGCGCTCGAACACCATGATCATCTTCCTGAACCAGATCCGGATGAAAATCGGCGTGATGTTCGGCAATCCCGAAACCACGACGGGGGGCAACGCGCTCAAATTCTACGCTTCTGTTCGTCTCGACATCCGCCGTATCGGGTCGATCAAGGATCGTGACGAGGTGGTTGGCAACCAGACGCGCGTGAAGGTGGTCAAGAACAAGATGGCTCCGCCCTTCCGTCAGGTTGAATTCGACATCATGTATGGCGAGGGCATCAGCAAGGTCGGCGAGCTGATCGATCTTGGCGTGAAGGCTAATATCGTCGAGAAATCGGGTGCCTGGTTCTCTTATGATAGCACCCGCGTCGGTCAGGGGCGTGAAAACGCCAAGCAGTTTTTGCGCGACCATCCCGAGATGGCGGCTGATATCGAGCGTCGCATTCGCGAGCAATCCGGTGTGGTGGCAGACGCCATGATGACGGCGCCTGAAGAACAGGAAGACGATTCCGAGGGCTGAGGTCTGTTCGACGCAGGGCGCTGCCCCGCACCCACAAAGGGCGACCGCCCTTTGGTGGGTGCGGGGATGAAAGGGGTGAGCCCCTCCTTCTCCGGGGAGTGGGGCAGAGCCCTGTTTACTGAGATTGTGAGTGTGCACTGCCCGGGAGAGGCTCCGCTGGCGGCCAATAGGCTGCTGCGAGGCCGTTCTGGCAGGCTTCGATCTGGTCCTGTATCCAGTCCATGCATTCATGAAGACCGCGAATGATGATCTCTTCGGCGGTCTGATCTTCGAGCATGGCGCGAAGTTCGGAAAGTCGTTCCTGTACATCCGAGCATTGACGGCGCAGATTGTAATGCGTTGAGAGCGCGGCCAGCACGGAATCGGCATGGCGGAGATTCAAGGCGAGAGAGCGGGGGAAGCCTTCGTTCTTGAGCAGAAACCCGACCACATTGGCCGGCGTGGTGGTGACGGGCTTGAGGCGGCGAAAGGCATGATAGGCCGCCGCGGAACGCAGGACCGAGGCCCATTGGGTCATATCGATTTCAGATCCGACCTCAGAGGAATCAGGCAGAAGCGTGTGATAGCGCGTGTCGATCAGCCGCGTAATCTGGTCGCTGCGTTCGAGGTGACGGCCCAGCAGGTAAAACAGCCATGCCTGATCGCGATAGAGCGTGCCTTCGGTGACCCCGGCGTGAGACTGGCAATCCTGCTTGATGCGGTTGCAAAGCGTCGAAAGGCCGGTTCGACGTATATCGCTGACATCGAGATCGAGCACCCAGCGCGTGAAGACATTGAGCTGCATCCACATTTCAGTGGAGATCAGGGGGCGAGCCGAGCGGGCGTTCTCACGCACGCAGTGCGCCATGGCCTTGATCGAACTCGGATTGGCGCTGTCGGTGACATAAAAGCGCAGATAATCCTCCTCGTTCGCCCCTGGATACAGGGCGCGAAAGCGTTCCTCGTCGGAGTTGATCTGCACGATCGACTCCCAGACGGGCTTGCCGTCTGCCCCGCGGACAAAAGCTTCGGTCACCTCCAGTACGCGGGCCAGGTTTTCGATACGCTCCATATAGCGGGCGAGCCACATCATGTTTTCGGCATAGCGCGAAAGCAGCGTGTTGAGGTCGGGCAGCATCCCGGCCATGTGCGGATTGAATCGGCTCATTTCGACATCACCCAGGTGTCTTTCGACCCCCCACCCTGAGAGGAATTCACGACCAGAGACCCCTTGCGCAGGGCGACGCGAGACAGACCGCCGGGGAGAACCCAGGTCGATTTTCCGGTTACGGCAAAGGGGCGCAGATCGACATGGCGCGCCTCAACGCCTGCCGGGCAAAGGGTCGGCACGACAGAGAGGTCAATGACGGGCTGGCTGATATAGTTCGACGGGTTTTCAAGCAGCTTTTCACGAAAGGCTTCGAGCTCGTCTTCTGTGGCATGAGGACCAATGATCAGTCCGTATCCACCGGAATCGCCCACAGGTTTGACGACAAGACTGGCCAGATTGTCGAGCGTATAGGTAAGGCCCTCCGGCTCGGCGCAGATATGGGTCTCGACACTGTCGAGAATAGGGTCTTCATCCAGATAATAACGGATGATGCGAGGCATATACGCATAGACAGCCTTGTCATCGGCAACGCCGGTGCCCAGCGCATTGGCAAGCGTGACATTGCCCAGACAATAGGCTTCGACAAGTCCGGGTACGCCCAGAAGGCTTTCAGGATTGAAGGCGAGCGGATCGAGAAACGCATCGTCGATGCGACGATAGATCGAATGCACAGGGCGAAGCCCCGCCACCGTACGCATGAAGACATGCTGGTCTTTCACCACCAGATCGCGGCCCTCGACGAGGGGCACGCCCATTTCGCGTGCGAGAAAGACATGTTCGAAATAGGCCGAGTTGTAGATGCCGGGCGAGAGAAGCACGACCTGCGGGTCGGCAACGCTGGCAGGGGCAACGTCGCAGAGCGCCTTGTGCAGGCGCACGCCGTAATCCTCGACCGAGCGCAGCGCCATGCCCGACGCCAGATCGGGCATTAGACGCAGCATCATATGACGGTTTTCGATGACGTAAGACACGCCCGAGGGCGTGCGGGCATTGTCTTCGAGCACGAGAAAGCGCCCTGAACGGTCCCTGATGAGGTCGGTGCCGTTGATATGCACATAGACTCCACCCGGCACATCGACGCCGATCATCGCCTTGCAGTAATTGGGATTGTTCAGCACCAGGCCGGCCGGGACGATGCCGTCCTTTAGAATGCGCCGCTCGTGATAGATATCCCAGAGGAAGAGATTGATGGCTTTGACGCGCTGCTGCACACCGCGTTCGATGAGGGACCATTCCTCTGCGGTCAGAAGGCGCGGTATGACGTCGAAAGGCAGGATGCGGTCTATCGCCTCGCGCTCTGTATAAACCGTAAAAGTGATGCCCAGACGCCAGAGCAGGTTTTCGGCATTCGCCGTGCGCTCGCGCAGATCGGTGAGGGTGAGATGGGAGAGCCTCTCCTGCACCGCTTGCAGGGCCTCGGGCAGTGGCGCCCCGCGATTCATCAGCTCGCAGTAATAAAAGGGCGTGTCGTAGGTGGAGAAAATACCCGCCTCGTGGAGAGGCGAATTGTCTGACGCCATTTCTTCTCACCTTTAGCCTGCAATGACGTGGCGCGTATTGCGGTGGAACGTTACGAATGTTTATTAAACTATCAGTTTTTCCGCTTTGCCAAGACAGAAAAAACAGGCACTGGCATAGAATAAGGCTGAGTGAGGCGCTGTTTTGCTCAGTTGAACACAATAACCCTGTCTGACACACGGAGTTGCCTTCCGAGGGGGCGTCGTTACGATGACGTAAACGAGAACCGGGCTTGGAAAAGGGAAGAGGATCAGGTCGCCATGAAGTCTGGTGCGGGGAGGCGAGGGACGTGAGTAAACCGATTCTGCTCAATCATCGCACTTCCTACAGTTATGACAGGATGGTCTCGCTTGGACCTCAGACCATTCGTCTGCGTCCCCCTTTGCGCATGCGCAATGCCATGACGACCTATGCGCTGACCATAGGCCCCAATCACGCCAGTCTGAGCTGGGGGCAGGACGCGCATGACAATCTCGTCTCGCAGGTCGTGTTCGCCGAGCGTATGGCGCAGTTTGTTGTCGATGTAAGCATGATCGTCGATCTGACCCCGTATGACCCGTTACAGGCTCCCGCAGATGCACGAAATGCGTTCGGAGAACATGACCCGGCCTATCGTCGCCTCATCGCCGATGCCGCCATTCTGAACCCTTTTCTGAGCGCCGATGATCCGTCACCGGCCGAAACCCATCTGTCTCGGCTCACCACGCTCGCAAGGCGGATTGCGACCCGGCTGCATTACATGCGCCGGATGGAACCGGGAGTCTGGCCGCCGGGCGAGACACTGGCGCGCGAGGCAGGGTCGTGCCGCGATAGCGCTTGGCTGTTGATCGCTCTGGCGCGTCATCTCGGTTATGCGGCGCGCTTTGTCTCGGGCTATCTGATTGAGCTCGGCCTTGCAGGCTGACCCGGATCGTCTGGTCTGCGATCTGCATGCCTGGGCGGAAATCTGGATTCCCGATCAGGCTGGGTCGGATTCGATACGACTTCCGGGCTGATTGCGGCGCAGAATCATATTCCTCTCGCTGCGTCGGATACGCCTGAGACGGCAGCCCCCGTCTCGGGGCTGCTCGATCAGTGCGAGGCGGAATTCGATGTGTTGATGCAGGCTCATTACCTTCACAGGGAACCAAAGCCATGACGCGGGGTTCCCGATGGTATGGCCAACGGGATGATCGATTCGTGAAACTCTTTTCCTGCGAGTGCTGCAACCAGCCTCTTTTTTTCGAAAATACGCGCTGCGAATCGTGCCATCATGCAGTCGGCTATCTGCACAGGGTCTCGGATCTCACTGCGCTTGATCCAGGCCCGCAGCACGGCACATGGCTGGCTTTCGAGCCGGGCTATGAAGGCGTACCTCAACGCTATTGCGCCAACCATGCCTATGATGCCTGCAACTGGTTACTGAGCCCGGAAGAGAGCGTTCAGGGGTCGCTCTGCTATGCCTGCCAGTTCAATCGCTTCATCCCGGATCTGAACGATGCCCATAATCTTGAACGCTGGCGCAAGATCGAGACGGCCAAGCATCGCCTGTTTCATGCGCTGATCCGCCTCAGATTGCCGATCGTGAACCGGCGCGACGATCCTGAGAACGGACTGGCTTTCGACTTTCTCGAATACGCACTCGACGGCTCCGGGCCGGTCATGACCGGCCACAGCAACGGACTGATCACACTTGCCATTAACGAGGCGGATGACGATCAGCGTGAACGGATGCGTGTCGAGATGGGAGAGTATTATCGCACCCTGCTCGGGCATTTCCGGCACGAGATAGGTCATTACTACTGGAACCTACTCATACGCGATGCCGGCAGGCTAGAACGGTGTCGCGCCGTTTTCGGCGATGACCGGCAGGATTATCAGGAGGCGCTCAAGGCGCATTATGCCAAGCCACCCTCCGATGACTGGCAGGCCGATCATGTAAGCGTCTATGCGGCTTCGCATCCTTGGGAAGACTTTGCCGAGACCTGGGCGCATTATCTGCATATCGTTTCGACACTCGAAACGGCTTGGCTCTACGGCATCGCCATCGCGCCACTTACGCCCTCGGCGTCGCAATTCTCGGCTCCTGCTATCGGTGGCGATCCCTATCTTACCCTCGGCTTCGACGAGATCATGAGCGCCTGGTTACCGCTCAGCATGGCGGTGAACAGCCTCAATCGCTCAATGGGGCTGCAGGATCTCTATCCTTTTGTTCTGACGACCAGCATCAGGCGCAAGCTGGCTTTTATTCACGATGTAATCAGGGAAACCCAGGCAGGTCAGACACCGGGCTGAGCATGGCTCAGCCTTTCAGCAGGTCGCGCAACGGACCGAGATAGGAATCGAGCGCCACGCGCAACGGCATGAGATAGGCATCTTCGCCTCTGACACGGATCTCGGTCAGGATCTTGCGTGCGAATACGATGTTTGCGTCAAGGCTCGGGTCGAAATCATGGGGGAACACCACATGATTGACCCTCTCCCAATAGGCGCGCGATTTTGGCCCTATCACGGGGGACAACCCCCAGAAGACGCGATCCTTTTCGAGCCATGAGGCGCTGAGTTCGAACATGCGCTGGTCGAACAGCGGCTGGGTGAAGAACCCGGCAGCCCCTGCGTCACGCTTCTGCTTCAGGTCTTCGAGTTCCTGCCAAGGCGCACGACGATAGGGGTCGAAAGCAGCATAGACGGTCAGATGAGGCGCTTCGCGGCGATAGCGGGCAATGATCTGTGCCGAGCTGTTGGGCCAGATGCGGTGCGTCGCATCGGGCGGCGGATCGCCAGCGATGACAAGCACCTCCTTGACGCCTGCCTGCTCTGCGCAAGGGAGAGGCGCGTCAGGCGCGATATCGATGGCGCGGATATGAGGGATCGCCGTGTAGCCGTGATTCTGCGCCAGAGCAGCGCCTTCCCACGAGCGGAGCGGCAGGCGCAGCAGATCGGGAAGGTTGACCGTTTCGACTGCCGGGGCGATCTGGCGCAGCAGTGTCAGATCGGTATTCAGACTCTCTGTATCCCGGGGAATCAGCTCGATGGCGACGCGGCTCATGCTTCGGGGCGCTCCAGCACGTTGCGAGCGGCCTGAAGCGTGTTATGCAGCAGGCAGGCAATGGTCATGGGACCGACACCTCCCGGCACCGGAGTAATATGCCCTGCAATCGGGGCTACTTCTTCGAAGGCAACATCGCCGACAAGGCGCGTCTTGCCGTCCGGCAGCGAGATGCGGGTAATACCCACATCAATCACCGTCGCTCCCGGTTTGACCCAGTCGCCACGAACCAGACCGTTCTTGCCCGTTGCGACCACCAGAATATCGCCCTCGCGCGCGAGGCATTGAGGGTCTCTGGTGTCGATATGACCGACCGAAACCGTGCAGCCTTCCTTGAGCAGAAGCTGCGCCATCGGTTTGCCGACGAGATTCGAGGCGCCGATCACCACGGCATGGAGGCCGCGCAGACCTGGCAGGGTTTCCTTCAACAGCATCAGACAGCCAAGCGGCGTGCAGGGCACAAGCCCATCAATACCGAGCTCAGACGCCCGGCATTGACCTCGCCCAGACCGTCGACATCCTTTTCGGGGGCAATGGCATTGGTCACCACGATCGGGTCAATCTGCTGTGGCAGGGGCAACTGCACAAGAATGCCATGAATCTGCGGATCGGCATTGAGTCGGGCGATCAGTTCCAGCAGCTCGTCCTGCTCGGTTGTTTCGGGCAGCATGTGCATGAAAGAGCGCATCCCGGCACGATGGGTCTGGATCGCCTTGTTCTTCACATAGACTTCGCTGGCCGGGTCGTTGCCAACCAGGACGACGGCGAGACCCGGTATCTTGCCCGTTCGTTCGCGCAGGGCTTCGGCCTCTGCCTTGACACGATCCGTCAGGCTGCGGGCGATGGCCTTGCCGTCGATAAGCTTTCCTGACAGCGCCGGATCGTGTTTCATGCGGAAGATTCCTGTGACAAGGAGGCCTGGCCGGGCGAAAAACCAGACGGGGCCTGAAAACGAAGTGAGGAACGGACGTGACCGAGGCAATACGCAAGAACTTCGCGAGTGACAACATCGCCCCTGTCTGCCCTGAAGTGATGAGAGCGCTTGAGCGAGTGAATCACGGATCTGACACCTCTTACGGTCAGGACAAAACGACGGCAGCCCTCTCTGCGATGGCGCGTGAAGTGTTTGAGCGCGATGTCTGGGTCTTTCCCGTAGCGACCGGTACGGCAGCCAATAGCCTGGCCCTGTCCGCGGCGACCGATCCTTTCGGGGCGGTGGTGTGCGACCAGAGCGCTCATATTGCCAATGACGAGGGCGGCGCGCCGGAGTTCTTCACGCATGGTGCCAAGCTGGTTCCAATTCCCTCTGATGACGGGCGTATGGCGCTCTCAGATCTCGACCGGGTGCTGACCGAGAATGGCGGTCACGGGGTGCATACCAGCCCGATCCAGACTCTCTCTCTTACCCAGAGCACGGAATGGGGCACGGTTTATTCGCTCGACCAGCTGGGTGCGCTGACGACACGTGCACGTGAAGCGGGTCTCGCCACGCATCTTGACGGCGCGCGTCTGGGCAATGCCATCGCCGCGCTCGGCTGTCGCCCCGCCGATGTGAGCTGGAGAGCCGGGTTTGACATGATCAGCTTCGGTGGCACCAAGAATGGTGCCATGGCTGCCGAGGCGGTGATGATTTTCCGCGAGGACCTGGCGAAGAATTTTCTGCGTCGCATCAAGCGCAGCGGGCATCTCTGGTCCAAGCAGCGTTACCTCAGCGCCCAGATTCTGGCCCTTCTCGAAAACGATCTGTGGCTACGCCATGCGGCCCATGCCAACACCATGGCCCAGCGTCTGGCCCATGGCCTGCGACGCCACCCGGTGGCGGCTTTGCCTTTCGAGGTACAGGGCAATGAGGTTTTCGTCGTACTGCCCGAGCGCGGTGTCGCGGCGCTCGAAGCCCAGGGGTACGAATTCTACCGATGGACCAATCCACCGGGTCTTGAAGGGGTTCTGATCCGTCTCGTCACCTGCTGGGCGACCGAATCTTGTGATGTTGATGCGCTTCTCGCCGCGCTCTGAGTGGCATTGATGTCATGAAAAGAAGGCGCAGTCCCGGAACGGGGACTGCGCCCTTTCTGTGT
>NZ_BAKW01000001.1 GCF_000614545.1 Asaia platycodi JCM 25414
GGCAGACGGGCCGGTCGGGGCCGAAGCAGGCTCGATCTTGGCTTCGTCGGCATCGGCACCGGCAACGCAGGAGCGGAAACGCTCGGCGCTGTCGGGCGCGATTTCGAAGAGGGTGTGATCCGTATCGATATGGATCGCGCCGATCTCGCTCTTGGTCACGCCGCCCAGGCGGCAGATCAGCGGCACCAGCCATTTCGGGTCGCGCGCTCAGTGCGTCCGATGGCCAGGCTGAACCACTCGCCACCCATGCGATCGACGCGGCCAGTGAATTCACGCGGGGCGCGATCGTCACGCATGCCGCGCGCCGGGGCTTCGACGTTGACGGGGCGGATATTCTCGACGCTCGGCAGACGGCTCTTGTAGAGGCGCACGAGAGCGGTCGCGAGCTGATGCGAGTCGTGGGCATTGGCGAGCTGTGCGGCCAGCACGTCTTCGACGGCTTCTGACGGTGCGAACAGCGTCTGGTCTTCCATCAGGCGCTTGGCGTCCTGCTCGAGAATCGCATCGGCCGAGGGGACGCTCTCCCATTCAGCGTTGCTGATCTTGGCCATGGTGAGCAGACGTTCGGCCTTGCGGCGCTGGCTCAGCGGCACCATGACCACGCAGGTACCCTTGCGGCCTGCTCGGCCGGTACGGCCCGAGCGATGCAGCAGGGTTGCGGCTTCGCTTGGCATGTTGGCGTGAATGACGAGAGACAGCGCCGGAACGTCGATGCCGCGCGCAGCGACGTCAGTAGCCACGCAGACGCGGGCCACGCCCGAGCGCAGGGCCTCGATAGCGCGCGAACGTTCGTTCTGACCCATTTCGCCTGAAATGGCGACCGAAGCAAAGCCACGCTCGACCAGAGCGGCCTGCACCTGTGCGACCATGGCACGGGTGTTGCAGAACAGCATGGCTGTCGGGCTCTCGTAGAAACGCAGCACGTTGACGATGCCACGACCGATATCGTTCGGTGACGTCAGCACGCATTTATAGGTGATGTCGTCATGCTGCTTAGAGGTCGAGACGGTATTGATCCGCTCGGCATTCTTCTGGAAGCGGCGCGCCAGATTGGCGATTTCCTTGGCGATTGTCGCCGAGAAAAGCAGCGTGCGGCGCTCGACCGGAGCAGCGTCGAGAAGTTGTTCCAGCTCGTCACGAAAGCCCAGATCGAGCATTTCGTCAGCTTCGTCCATCACGATGACGCGCAGATCGGCCAGGTTCAGAGCGCCGCGCGACAGATGATCGCACAGACGGCCCGGCGTGCCGACAACGATATGGGCGCCATTCGACAGGTTGCGCGCTTCACGACGGGCATCGGTGCCGCCAATGCAGCTGACGATACGGGCGCCAGTCTCTGCATAGAGCCATTGAAGCTCGCTCTGCACCTGAAGGGCCAGTTCGCGCGTCGGTGCGATCACCAGCGCCATCGGGCTGTTGACGGGCGGCAGGCGTTCGCTACCTTCAGGAATGAGCGTCGGAGCGAAGGCGAGGCCGAAGGCCACCGTCTTGCCGGATCCTGTCTGTGCGGAAACGAGCAGATCCCGTGTTTCGAGGCCCGGCTGCAGCACGGCTTCCTGCACGGCGGTCGGCGTTTCATATCCGCGTGCCGCCAGAGCGCGACTGAGAGACGGGACGGTATCGGGAAAAGGCATGCGGTTCGGACTCGATCAGGATCTTGCGAAGAGAGAACGCCGTTACGGGGCTGCGCTGTTACAAGCGTGGCTCGCGGCGTTAGGAAGGCGGTCAATAGAGAATATGCGGGCTTAAATCTAGGATTAAACGGCAGCGAGGCTGAAAACGCTTCTCTTCGAGATGTGACCCGGTATTTACCTAATATATGGGAAAGCAGAGACGATTTGAAGCGATTGCCTTCATACCAAGTCTAAAATTCGGGTAAGACGCCCGGCATGATCGCCGATTTCCTCGCTCGTCAGAATGACGCGCTTGCACGCCTGCGGGGGCGCTCCTGGCCGTTGAAGTGGCTTTTCGCCCCCAGCGGAAATGCGTTCGAATTCGCCCTGCGCAACACGATTGCGTCCCTTTTCGCCCTCGGTATCGCCTTCTGGATGGAACTTGGCGAGCCGCAATGGGCCGCCATGACGGTCTGGATCACGGCGCAGGGCTCACGCGGCGAAAGCCTTTCCAAGGGGCGGTGGCGGCTGGTCGGCACGCTGCTCGGTATGATCGGAGCGGTGGCGCTGGTTTCGGCTTTTCCGCAGGCTCCCTGGCTGTTCATTCCGGCCCTCGCTCTCTGGGCGGGCATCTGCACAGGTCTTGCGACGCTTCTGCAGACTTCCGCGCCTACGCCTTCGTTCTCGCCGCCTATACCTGCGCCATTATCGCTACAAGTGCTTCGAGCGCACCGGACCATGTGTTCGAGATCGCCATGGCGCGCGGTACCTATATTGTGCTGGGCGTGGTGTGCGAGATGGTGGCGGGGCTGGTCTTTTCCGCATCCCTCGCCGTCAAGGCGCGTCGCGCCATGCGGGGCTGGCTGATCGAGGGCATCGGTGCGGCCTCTCTGGTGATCAGCGACGTGCTCGATGGTGCCGCGCCGTCCGAAAAGGCCATCCGTGCGGTATTCAGTCGCACGCTCAATCTCAATGAGCAGCTCGAATTTACGGTGGTGGAGGTCGGTCGAAGCGATCACGCCGTGGCCTGTGCCTATGCGACCATCGGCATTCTGTCGAAAATCGTCTCGCGCGGACTGGGCATGCAGGCGCGGCTTTCAACGACGCTCGTCGTTTCAGACAAAGCCCGTACCGCCTTGCATGAGGTGGCGGGTTTCATCAAGGGACTGACAGAACGTCTCGACAATGCGGGTGCGCTTGCCGCTCTCAGGCAGGATCTGGCGGCGCTCCAGTCGCGCTACGACATTCTCTACCGACAATCAGAAACGGATCCGGAAGGCGGCGGCAGTTTCACCCCGGATGACGGCATCATCCTGCACGGACTCCGCCTCATTCTGGAAGAATACGAGACTCTTCTGATCTATTTCGAAGCGCGTCCGACCGAGGCCGTCACACCGTCGCGCTTCAGGCTACGCCGTGTAATGCATTTCCACGCGGCCTTTCATAACGCCATGCGCTCGGCAGCTGCCATCTGTCTGGCCGGCCTTGTCTGGGAGGTGACGGCCTGGCCGCAGGGGGCGTCGTTCATCTCCTTCATTGCAGTGGTAGTCGGGCGCTTTGCGAGACCGACAATACGGTTCTGGTCAGCAACCGGTTCTTTTACGGCGCCTGTCTGGCTGCTGTGGCGTCGATCCTGCCCGTTTTCTTCCTGATTCCCACAGGTTCGGGGTTCGAGGCGCTGATTGTGGCCCTCGCGCCGCTGATGTTTATCGGTGGTCTTGCTGCGCGTAATCCGGCGACCGCCACGGCGGCGGGTGCCTATAATACATTTCTGCCCGCGCTTATCGGCCTCGATAATCACAGCCGTATGGATGAGCTGACCTGGTTCAATGCCACCATTGCCCTGCTACTCGGGCTCGGGGCCGGTGTGCTCGTGTTTCGCTGCATTCTGCCATTCAATATTCATCAGGTCTGCGTGCTGCTCAGGAGGCGTGCCCTGCATGGCGTGCAGCGCATCTGCGCCCCCGGGCGCCGTCTGCCAGCGGAGAACCGCTGGATCGGCCTGATCACGCAGGGCATGGAAAGGGTCATCCGCTATGCGGGCACGCAGCTGACACCGTTCATGGAACTCAATCTCCACGGCCTGCTATCGGTCATGACGTTGGGGCGCAATCTCCTGTTTCTGCGCCGCTTCGCCCTGCGCCCTGGCCTGCCCGCCGGGTTGTCGGTCATTCTCGCAAATTTCTTCAGGGGGCTCGGACCGCATCTCTTGCGTACCCCGACGATGGAGGAGGCAGCATTTGCCGCGAGGCTGGAGATGGCCATTGCGACCTTGCGAGAACAAGCAGGCGCTGCCGATGTCACAGACCACCCGACCTATTCGGAAGCGCTGGGAAGTCTGATGGTCGTTCAGCATGAATGGGCGGGCAACCAGTTATGGCTGGATGACAGGCATTTTCGTCATGCCCTGCAACAGGCGCGCGCCCGGCAAAACTGAAAGACACCGGTAATAACAGAGGGATCACAGCCATATGATAGGAAAATAACGAATTAATGTTCCGATTCTTGTCTCGAATGAGAATATAAATTCCCGTGTTGCACGGTGCTGCCCGCAGGGCGGCCCGCTTTCACAGGAATGGTGACCGCGTCATGAAGATCGGATTTGTTTCTGACAGTCTCGGGGCTCTCTCTTTTGACCAGATGCTCGATCAGGCCGCAGCGCTGGGCGTTTCGGGGGTAGAGATCAATACGGGGGGCTGGTCACAGGCTCCCCATATCGATCTGCCTCAGCTCAGGCAGAGCCTGCCGCCCGCCGAAGCTTTCTGCAAGCTTTCGAGAGCCGCGGGCTCGAGATCATTGCGCTCAACGTCAACGGCAATCCGCTTCACCCCGTCGATCGCAGGCAGAGCGAAGAGCTTCATGAGACGGTGAGGCTGGCTGGCGATCTGGGCATTACAAAAATCTGCACCATGTCGGGCTTGCCCGAGGGGCAGGAGGGCGACCGTCTGCCCAACTGGGTGGTCAGTTCCTGGCCGCCTGAGGGACAAATTGCCAAAGAGTGGCAGTTCAGGGAACGGCTTCTGCCTTATTGGGAAAAGCTGCTCGACATGGCCCCGCAATGCGGCGTGACACAATTTGCGCTCGAGCTGCATGGGGGGCAATGGGCCTATAACGTGCCGAATTTCCTTCGCTTGCGTGAAGCGCTCGGGCCGATGATCGGTGCTAATCTCGATCCTTCCCATATGTTCTGGATGGGCGGGGACCCGATTGCGGCGATCGACGCCCTCGGTGAGGCGATTTGTCATGTTCACGCCAAGGATGCCGGATTTAATGAGGCACGGCGCGGCGCGACTACAAATCTCGAAAACGGGCCCTTGGGCCATCCGTCCGACCGGGCCTGGTCATATCTGACGCTCGGTTATGGCCATGACACGCTCTGGTGGCGGCAATTCTGCTATCGTCTGCGCATGGTCGGTTATGATGGGTGGCTCTCCATCGAACATGAAGACCCGCTTCTCGACCCGATCGAGGGCCTGACCAAATCCGTCACCCTGCTTCGCGAGATCATGCCCGTTGCTCTGGGCGGTTTCATCCAGGCTGAATGCTGACCGGGTTCTGATGCGAGCGGGGAGGGAGACGCTCCCCGCTCGATTGAGTCTCTACCCAGCCGAGCGGGTGAAATCGAACGCAGTCAACCAGCCCTGATGTATTCAGGCTGCGAGCTTTTTGCGGGCGATGACGGCGTGGACCGTGTCGTTCCAGGCTGTCAGGTCTTCGGGCGGAACGACCTCGCCTGTGTCGAGCTCACCGAAGCCCGCACGGTCCAGCAGAAGTGTGATCAGCCTCGTGCGATCTGCGGCGTCGAGCGCCTGCCAGAGCGCGACAGCCTTTTGCGGGATGAAATTATCCGAGAAGGTGATGATGATCGGCGCGCCAGGGCGGAGAAGGCGGTTGAGCTCCTTCAGCACGACCAGAGGATCGGTAAGATAGGCAAAGCCGTCGCACAGGCAGATGGCATCGAGCGACTCATCGGGGAGGTCGATCTGCGGTGTCTCGTTGAGATCCTGCTCCAGGCGCTGGGTCAGCGCCGTGTTGCTGTCGAGCGCGGCCTTGTTCACGTCGAGACCGATCACCGTCTCATGGCTGGCCTCTGGCGGAATATGGCTGAGCGCGCCCGCCATGAGGTCGAGAATGATTCCCGAGGCCGGTAGCGTGGTTTGGTAGAGCGCAGTCACGGCGGTACGGGCGCCAGCATCCATCTGGGTCGAATCGCTCCTGCCTGCGTAGAACAGACGATCGGGATCGCTATTGGCGCGGGTAAAGGCCGCAGGATGCAGCCCCGAAGGCGTGTCAGCCATGGATAATGTCCTGTCTGTCTCAACGAGGGATGATGCTGGGGATGCAACCCTCATCCCTTGTCGTCAAGTCAGGCGGGTGTCAGAGAGCAGCGCCGTGCCACTCGAACGGGCCGTTCGAAATGCCTGCGACGCGGGCATGGGTGTCCATCGGAATGGCCTGCTGACGCAGAAGCGGCAACAGGATTTCGCTCACTGCCCTGTAGGGCGCACGGATAGCGGGGGCCGTCAGGATGACATCATAGAGGCCAAGCTTGCGATAATCGTTCAGACGAAGGGCGATTTCCTGCGGCGTACCGATCAGCGCCGATGCGGCGATCTGAGATGGCAGCCCATCCGCGATCAGCGTTTCGGCATCTTCCCACGCTTCTTCCGTGTTCTCGTGGAGAACGATATCGAGAGCCACGACGGATCGAGCTGGATGATCGGCAATCTGCGAAGGAAGGCAATGCTCGTAAAGCGCCATCGTCTCGGCCACGCTGCCATCCGGGCGCAGACGATCGATACCGGCTTCGGTCTTGCACAGAAGATTATGACGCGGAGCGTTTAGGCGCAGCCAGTCGATATCTGCCTGACCGACAAGCAGATTGGACCCGGATGGAATTTGCGACAGGCAGGTTCCGAGTTCCTCGCGACTCATGCCCAGACACGACCAGATCAGACGCAGGTGACGTGCAATGGCGGGCGTATCATAGGGCGCGATGAACATGGATCTTGAATTCCTGCGCCGCCTCAGGCGACGCGTCGGTATGAAAATTTACGATATGAAACCGGAGGTTTCCCCGTGCCGGAACGGCGCGGACCCTCTATAACAGCGGCCATGATGATCCGGTTCCATAAGATGCAGGGCCTGGGTAATGACTTCGTCATTATCGACAGACGCCACGGTCCTTTCGATGCGACATTACATACTATGTCGCAGATCTGTGACAGACGCTTTGGCGTCGGCTGCGATCAGCTTGTGCTGCTCGATGCCCCTGACCGCGAGGGCGCTGACGTGATGGTGCGGTTTTTCAATCCCGACGGATCCGAGGCCGGGGCTTGCGGCAATGCCTCGCGCTGCGTCGCTGCTCTGGTGGGTGGCGCGCCCGTGCTTCAGACCCGCGCCGGTCTGTTGCCGAGTTTCGTGACGGCAGAAGGCGAAATCGGCGTCGATATGGGGCGCCCCGTTCTCGACTGGCAGAACGTGCCGCTGGCGAGCGAGATGGACACGCTTGAACTGCCTTTGCCCGGTGGACCAGCCGCCTGCTCGATGGGCAATCCCCATGCGACCTTTTTCGATGGTGTTGAGCGCG
This sequence comes from Asaia platycodi JCM 25414, assembly GCF_000614545.1. GTDB lineage: Bacteria > Pseudomonadota > Alphaproteobacteria > Acetobacterales > Acetobacteraceae > Asaia > Asaia platycodi. The sequence continues at coordinate 7,204 of NZ_BAKW01000001.1, forward strand.
CAGGGCGCGACGGCGCCGCCCTCGAGCGCAATCCGCTTTTTCCCGAACGGGCCAATATCGGCTGCGCGGAAATCACCGCGCGTAATGCCATCACCCTGCGCGTCTGGGAGCGTGGCGCCGGGCTGACACTCGCCTGCGGGTCCGGTGCTTGCGCTGCCGTGGTCAATGGCGTGCGTCGCGGTCTGCTGGATCGACATTGCAAGGTGACGATGGATGGCGGCAGCTGTATATCCATTGGCGAGAGGAAGACGATCATGTGCTGATGATCGGCCCCGCTACGCATGTCTTCGAGGGGCAGTTTCCCGCATGAGCGGTGCGAAGCTTCTGACTTTCGGTTGTCGTCTCAACCTGCATGAAAGTGAACGCATGCAGGCCCTGACCGGCCATCTGGACGATGTGGTGGTAGTCAATACCTGCGCCGTCACGACAAGCGCAGAGCGTCAGGCGCGTCAGGCCATCAGGCGGGCGCATCGTGAAGACCCGTCGCGGCGTATTGTCGTGACGGGTTGTGCAGCCCAGATTGCCCCGCATAACTGGCGGAGCCTGCCGGGTGTGGCTCAGGTCATGGGCAATGCTGAAAAGCTCGAGGCGGCAAGCTGGTCTGAGCACGCGTTGAAGCAGGAAAGCAGGGTTGCCGATATTCTTTCGGCGCCGCCCGCTCCGGCATCGCCCGTTGCCGAGACGGGCGGTCATGTGCGTGCCCTGCTTCAGGTGCAGCAGGGCTGCGATCATCGCTGCACGTTCTGCATTATTCCTTATGGGCGCGGCGCCTCGCGCTCGGTGCCTGTAGACGAGGTCATTGCCCGTGCACGTCAGCTCGTCGCGGCAGGGCATCATGAAATCGTCCTGACAGGCGTGGATATTGCTTCCTGGGGGCGTGACCTTGATGGCGCGCCTGCTCTGGGCACGCTCTGTCGCGCCGTACTCGAGGCGGTGCCGGACCTGCCGCGCCTGCGTCTTTCTTCCCTCGATCCGGCCTCGGTCGATCGCGATTTGTGGTTTCTGCTCGCCGAAGAGCCGCGCTTTATGCCTCATCTGCATCTCTCCCTTCAGGCGGCGAGCGATATGGTGCTCAAGCGTATGAAGCGCAGGCATTCGGTGCAGGATGCGGCGTCACTGATTGAGAAAGCGCGCGTGCTGCGCCCCGATATCGCGATCGGCGCCGATCTGATTGCCGGGTTCCCGACCGAAACCGAGGCACAGGCGCAGGAAACGCTCGATTTCGTCACCCGTCACAAGCTGCCTTACCTGCATGTTTTTCCGTATAGCGAGCGCCCCGGCACTCCGGCAGCGCGCATGCCCAGCGTGCCGAATGCGCAGCGTCAGGCGCGGGCGGCGGCATTACGTGAGGCAGGCGAGACCAATCGTCGCGCCTATTGGCAGGGCATGATCGGGCGCGATCTCGATGTTCTGATGGAAGGGCCGGAGCGCGGACATTCGGCCCATTTCGTGCCGGTGCGTGTCGAGGGCGGGCAGGCTGAGCGGGGCACACGCCTCACCCTGAGGGCCCATACCCTTGACGAAGCCGGGCTGGTAGCAGAGATCAACTGACATGGCTGGATTTTTCTCACGTCTCAAACAGGGGCTGACGCGCTCGACGCAGAAGCTCAACGCGGCTCTTACCCATCGCTATCTCGATGAGACGGCGCTGGAGGAACTCGAAGACGAATTGATCGCCGCCGATCTCGGCCCTGCCGTGGCGGGACGCGTGATCGAGGAGTTTCGCAATTCGCGCTTCGGACGCAATGTGACGACTGAGGAGATCCAGGAGGCGCTGGCGACAGAGATCGCCAATGTGCTTGAGCCTGTCGCCCAGCCTTTCGAACTCAAGACAGAGCACAAGCCGCATGTCGTGCTTGTGGTTGGCGTCAATGGCGTCGGCAAGACCACCACCATCGGCAAGATGGCCAAATGGTTCCGCGATCAGGGGCGCTCGGTCATGATGGTGGCGGGCGACACGTTTCGCGCTGCCGCGGTCGAGCAGTTGCAGGTCTGGGGTGAGCGCACTGGTGCGCCGGTCATTGCGGGTAAACCTGGCGGAGATGCAGCCGGTCTTGCCTATGAGGGCATCAAGCAGGCGCGCGAGGCGGGTACGGATCTGCTTTTTGTCGATACGGCAGGGCGTCTGCACAACAAGGGCGCGCTCATGGAAGAGCTCGCCAAGATCATCCGCGTGATGAAGAAATTCGACGAAACGGCGCCGCATTCGGTGCTTCTCGTGCTCGATGCCACGACCGGGCAGAACGCGATGGAGCAGGTGAGAGTCTTTCGTGAACTCGTCAATGTCACCGGGCTTATCGTGACCAAGCTCGATGGCTCGGCGCGTGGTGGCATCGTGGTGGCGCTCGCTGATGCGTTCAAGCTACCCGTGCATCTGGTCGGTGTTGGCGAGCAGGTCGAGGATCTGCGACCGTTCTCGGCACAGGATTATGCGCGCGGGCTGGTCGGAGGTGCTGGTGCCGATCTGGCCAGTCATCTTGTCGAAGGCCCGCAGGAATGAGTTTCGCGCCCTTCGCCTCCTGTCCCGGCTCGCATGTCGGGGGCGGCCTGGTCGACGTTGTTTCCTGCAAGGCGGCAGAGTTTGTTTCTGGCGCTTTTTTTGCATCCGTTCGGGCGAAATCCTAGTCACCCTTGCAGCACGCTAGAGCGTAAAACGCCTAGCATGATTCTCGTTACAGAATCCGGAAATCGTGTCTTTTTCGCAACGAGTATAGGCCACATGCTGGGTTCTATAACGTATAATTAACGAAAAATGCTGATTTCAAATAAGTTTTAAGTTTCGATACAAACCAGACATCTTTCGTCGCACTCATCTTTTCATCGTTATGTAAGCGTTACGTTTCGATTGATTGTCGTTACGTATGGAGCTTGTAGACGATGGCGTTGAGCCTGCGCAGATCTTTCCTTTTGACGTTTACAGCCGTGGCCGGTCTTTCCGCCTCTGGCGCTCTGGCCGCGGATGTTCCTGTGGACGCCACTGCCACGAAGAAGAAGACCCTGGTCAAGACAAAGCAGCTTCGCCCAAGTCTGAGACGATTATGGTAACGGGCTCGTATCTGCGTAGCTCGAACAACAGCTCGGCTAACCCGGTTCAGGTCATTACTGCCAAGCAGATACAGCAGACTTCAGCGACGTCGCTGGGTGATTACCTGCAGCGCCTGCCTTCTGTCGGCTCGTCGGGCACGCCCAATCAGCAGACCAATGGCGGCGGTGGCGTGAGCTGCACGGATATCCGCAATTTCGGCTCCAAGCGCGTCCTCATCCTGATTGACGGCAAGCGAACGGCCATTAACGCGGCAACGTCCTGCGTCGATCTCAATACGATCCCCATCGAGGAAATCGCCAGCGTCGAAATGCTCAAGGATGGCGGTTCGGAGCTTTACGGTGCAGATGCCGTCTCCGGCGTGATCAACATCAAGCTGCGTCATGATGTGACCAAAGCCACGATCACCATGCGTGGTGGCATCTCGCAATACGGCGATGCCAAGACCGGCCTGCTTTCGGCCATGAAGGGCTTCAATTTCGACCATGGTCGCGGCAACGTCACCCTGTTCGGCCAGTACAACACGTCCGGCGGTATCATGAGCCAGGATCGTGCCTGGGCAGCCAACCCGCAGCAGAGCAACCCGGTTACCGGCACACCTCTCTATGGGTCGTCGATCGTTCCGGCTGGCCGCGTGACCAATCCGGTTACCGGCACCAATCTGGTATCTAACGGCGATGGTACGTTCCATCGCTACAGTAATGCCGATCGCTATAATTTTGCCAAAGACACGATGGTGCAGAATTATAACCAGAATTCGGCGCTGTCAGGCGATGCGCATTACGACGTCGACAGTCATTTCAAGCCTTACGCCAATGTGCGTTACAGCCACACGACCACAGCGCGCCAGATGGCGGCGTCCCCTGTGTCGGGCGGTATCAAGCCTTCGCCGCTTCTCTCGTCATGGACCATTCCGGCGGGCAGCCCTTACAACATCTGGGGCAAGGACGCGGTCATGTCGCGTCGCATGAATGATTTCGGCCCGCGTAAAATGGATTACGCGACGGATACCTGGACCGTTATCGGTGGCGCCAGGGGCAAGATCTGGCGTGGCTGGGAATATGACGCCTCCATGACCTACGGTCAGAGCCGCTGGACCGCCAATACGCAGAACATGGGCAATTATCGCCATCTGCTGCAGATGACAGGTGTGCGCCAGCTCGACCCCACTAATCCGGGCAGCAAGATCGTCTATGATCCGACGGTCTGCACCAGCCAGCCCGGCTGTGTGCTGTCCAACCCGCTGGCCCCACTTTCGCCCGAGGCTGCGGCCTACGGCAAGTTCACCCAGCACGACCACGCTGAATATCAGCTGCGCGACTTCAATCTGCGCATCAATAATAGCGAACTGGTCAAGATGCCCTACGAGCATGGTGGCAATGTCGGCGTGGCCTTCGGCATGGAGCATCGCAGCGAGCAGCTGAGCAGCAAGCCCGATCCGATCGTGGTGAGCGGTGACTCGACGGGCAACGCTTCGAGCTATAGCGGCGGCGGCTTCAACGTGAACGAAGTCTATGCCGAAGGGCAGATTCCGCTGCTTCAGAATGCGTTTCTCGCCAAGGATCTGACGATCGACGGACAGGGCCGCTGGTCCGATTACAACACGTTCGGTTCAACGAAGAACTGGAAGGTATCGATCAACTGGGCACCGGTGCGCGATATCCGCTTCCGCGCCACGCTGGGCACGTCCTATCGTCAGCCGAACGTGTACGAGCTTTATGGCGGCCAGAGCCTTGGCTATCCCTCGGCTTACGATCCGTGCAGCGCGGTTTCGAGCTATGGTGCACAGGCCGCTGCGGTGCAGGCACGTTGTGCCGGTGAAGGCATCAATACGGCGACCTTCGTACCACAGAACACCGGACAGGTGCCGACCATCTCTGGCGGCAATGCCAAGCTGCAGCCCGAAAGCGGGCGCACTTATACGATCGGAACGGTTGTAACGCCGCGCTGGGTGCCGGGTCTGTCGGCTTCCGTGACCTACTGGCATTATTCGCTGAACAACACGATCAGCACGCTCGGCACGCAGTATATTCTCGATCAGTGCTATACGGGTGCTGATACCAGCAATTGCGGCGCGATTGCCGCGCGTTCCACATCGCAGCAGCTCACTTCGGTCAATGCCTTTTATCAGAATCTGGGCGGGATCCGCACGAGCGGTATCGATTTCGATCTCGACTATCATGTGCGCCTGACGCCGCATGACTCCCTGAATGTGTCGAACAACATGCAGCAGCTTGTCAGCTATCTGCAGCAGAACGTGCCGAATGGTCAGTGGTATAACTACACCGGACGCCTGTTCTATGCTGGTGGCAGCGGTCAGCCGCGGGTAAGTGATTACGCCCAGGCGACGTGGCAGCATGACGATTTCAGCTTTACTTACATGATGCGCTATATCGGCGGCATGGTGTGGAATAACGGCGTGACCGATCTGACGGCGAAAACGGCTGGCCAGTACAAGACGCCTGGTATCTTCACCCATGATATTACGCTGGGCTATCGCCTGAACCGCTGGAATTTCGAAGCCGGTGTCAGCAACCTCTTCGACAAGAAGCCGCCTTTCGTGATGGATGCTGCGACCAACACCAATATCTATCAGTACGGCAGCCTGATTGTCGGCCGCTATGCCTTCCTGCAGGCCGGTATAAGCTTCTGATCATTGTCATGGAGCAGGTCAGGGGCGCTTTTCACGAAGCGCCTCGACCAGCAACCGGAACGCCGGTATTTGCTGCCGGCGCGACGGATAATAAAGAAAATATCCGTCAAAAAATGGACACCATTCATCAAGTACCTGAACAAGCGTGCCGTTTAAGAGCGCAGGCAAGGCCACGTTTTCGGGCACATAAGCAATACCGAGCCCTTCGGCGGCAGCCTCGATCATTGGATAGGACGAGTTGAAAGTCAGCTGGCCATCGACGCGTGACGTGATTGATTTTTTGTTCCTCTCAAATTCCCATCCATAAAGTCCGCCAGAATATTGCTGGCGCATATTGATGCAGTCATGACGCAAGAGGTCATGAGGGTGATTGGGGGCCCCATGATGGGCAAGATAGCTGGGTGAGGCGACTGCGATCATCCGCCAGTCAGGCCCAATGCGGACGGCAATCATATCCTTTTCAACGCTTTCCCCTAGGCGGATGCCGGCGTCGAAACGATCTGTGACAAGATTGCGAAAGCCATCATCGATTGAAAACTCGAGCCGGATGCCAGGCTGGGCCTTCAAAAACGCACAGAGCTTCGGCCAGACAACGGTTTCATAGGCATGTTGGGAGAGAGTGAGACGAAAGGACCCGGATGGCTGGTCTCGTAATTGACGCGTTGTAGCGATTTCCGTCTCAAGTCCTTCGAGATGGGGCGTAATACGGGTCAGAAACCGGGCTCCGGTCTCGGTCAGAGCCACATGGCGCGTTGGGCGTGTCAGAAGGCGGGCGCCGAGCCGTTCTTCAAGCTGACTTATGCCATGGCTCAAGGTTGATTGCGCGACCCCTGCCTGGGCGGCGGCTCGCGTGAAATTTCCTGTCGTTACGATCAGACGCAGCCAGATAAGACGAGCCAAATCGATCTGTTGCATCTGGGAGACCCCAATCGCTGGACGTTGTAATTAATCGACGCTGACGATCACAGCATGCCGATTATTCATGATAATCGCATCAATGAGCTTCTTCTATCCTGCCTGTGCAAGGAGAAGCCCGATGAGTGAAATATCCTCTTCACCCAAGACTGGCAGTGCTGTTTACGCTTTGGCTGCCTGCGTTGCTTTGCTGATCATGGCTGAATTCATGCTGGTCAGCCTGCTCACGCCTATCGCGCAGACGTTGCATGCAAAGAATGGCATGACAGGGCAGTCTGTATCGTTGAGCGGTTTCTTTGCCGTAGGCGCAAGTCTGGCTCTCACTATTCTGATCGGTCGTATCGATAGAAGAAAGATTCTGCTGGGGCTGACGGTCTGCTTGTTGCTGTCCCAGTTTCTCATGGCGGTCGCACAGGGATTTATTGTTCTTTTGTTGGCACGGGCCTTGCTCGGGGTTTGTGTAGGCGGATTCTGGTCTTTGGCGACCACCGTTATCATGCGGCTGGTCCCGGCTCCCGATATTCCGAAAGCACTGGGAATTCTGTATGGCGGTCAGGCTATTGCGGCGGCGCTCGGTGCTCCTGCCGGTGCCTTGCTGGGTGGCCTGATGGGCTGGAGAGCGGTGTTCTGGCTTCTTGTTCCGCTGATCGTGGCAACACTCGTCTGGCAATGGCGTGTCCTGCCTTCTCTACCTGTCCGCGCCGAGCGTCATGGCGTCGCCCTTGGAGTTGTGCTCGGCAGGCCTTTTTTCAGAGAAGGTCTTGTAGCGGTCATGCTTTCATGGGGAGCGGCTTTCACCATGTTCACCTATCTCAGACCTTTTCTTGAGTGGCGCAATCATGCCGATTCCGTCCTTCTGACCCTATTGTTTCTGGCCCTCGGCCTGGCCGGATTTCCGGGAAGCTGGGCAGCAGGGCGTCTGGTGCGGTATGTGCGTGTGCACGGCCTGCTCTTTCTTCCCACGCTCGTCATGGGGACCAGCACGCTGGCCTTGCTGACGTCTGGGGCATCGCCCGTTTTCACGGCAATCTGTCTGCTTGTCTGGGGAGGCATGAATACGGCCATGTCCGTTTTGTGGATGAGCTGGCTTGCCGATGCCGTTCAGGATTACTCCGAAGAGGCAGGAAGCCTCATGGTCGCGGCCATTCAGGCTCCATTCTGTCAGGCTCCCTCATCGGCGGGATACTGCTCGACCGGTTTTCAATTACTGCGCCCTTTTGGGCGAGTGTCGGGATATCCGCGTTTGTCGCGCTGCTGATCGGCAACGGAAAGCAACTGATCCCTCGACAGGGATCAGCCTCTGTCGATGAAGGGAGGTAATCATGACGCGCCCTGTTTCTGACGTGAGGTATGAGCAGACGATATGGCTGTTCCGTGGGTTCGTGCCTGACGGTGTTGCAGCAGCTTGCCTGCGCGCCTGATTCGCTCAGATTTGTCCCCATCTCACTCTGTCTTGGCAAAAAGACCTGCCTGATAAGACAAAAGGCGTTCTTGTCGGAGATCCCGAAGAAGGATCTGCCTTTCATAGGCGACAATTTCTACGCATTCTCAAATTCTGTTCGTAAGCGCGCAAGTTTCCAGTTTTGTATAAAACGGATTTGGTTGCGACTTCGTATCGTTGGGTCAGACTGCTCTTGGACCCGCAACACTGCATTGGATCAGGGACACCGGACAGTTTGATATAAATGATCAAGCGTGAACGATGGTGTTCGATGCGCTCTGTCTGAAAGAACGTAGCCCATAAGCCTGTGCCAGAATCGCAGGGAGATCATCATATGGTCCGCGAAGCCGGTGAAAGAAACGACAGAATCACTATTTGGTGATACGTGGTTGTGATCTGTCCCTGTTTTCTCCGGTGTTATGCAGCTGCCTCTCTGTTCTCGTCTTCTTGTATCGACATGCCTGCTCGTCTCGATGGTGCTTTCTGCCCCATCGATAATGTCGTCTTGTCTGGCCCAACGGGCAGAAAATGCGCAGGCGGCTGGTGGCTTTGCGCCAGGTGCGCGCGCGTCGGCTTCGGCGAACGCGACTCTCGATAGTGTAGTGGGCAACCGTCCCTCTCCCGTGAAGAAGGAGCTGGGGCTGGGCGGTGTTGTCTATCGCGTGACGCCGCAGGCTGTGGTTATCGGCCTGATGGACAGGCTGTTTCTGGTGGCTGCCCTGCGCCTGCTTCTGTCACGGCGGGGCAGTTCGTGGCGGGCGGCGCCCCAGCTGAGCCAGCGCTGAATGGCAGCGCAGGCGCTGGATCAGGTGCCTCCAAGAGTGAAACGGTCATGATCGGGGTCAGTGCCCAGCGTCCGGCTGACGTAAACGAGGCCGGTGAGTCCCCTGTTCTGCGTCCTGCTGCCACGATGAATGCTTCTTTCGGTCCTTCAGGCGTTTATGTGCTGCCTGTTCCCTGCCGGGTGAGTGGCACCGACAAGCGCGCCATGATCCGTGACGCGGCGGCGACCCTGGCTTCTGCCGGTGGTAATGCGTTCGCGCTGGCAGGTAATCGCGACGGGCTGCGGGAGGCGAATCAGGTCACTCCTCTGGCGGATGGCGATATCGTGCTCACCGTCGCGCAGCCCGACCACGCCGAGCCAAGCCTGACTTCGCAAGCGGTTGATGGCGAGAGCAAAGCGCGATGAGGCGTTTTGTCTGCTGCGCTATCCTCGCCGTTTTCCCGCTCAGTGCAAAAGCGCAATCGCTTCTTGAGCCCGGAGCCGGAAGCGGTGTCGCCGGTCTTCCTGATCGTGCTGCCCCTGGGGTGAAAACACCCGGCTCGCGCCTAAAGCCCTGCAATCGACAACGCAGGTCGTACCTTTGCTTCGCGCCGTTGTGCTTCAGCCCGCCGGCACAATCGCCAGCCAGACGGAGGCGCGCGTACTGAGCACAAAGGGCTTGCCCTTGCTCGATGACCCGGCTTTCACCCGTCGAGTTCTGCCGTTCATCGGTCATGAATTGAGTTTCGGTCAGATGCAGGCGCTGGTCGATCGGGTTGTCGGTTATTATCGCATGAAGGGTCATGCTTTCGTGACGGTCAGTGTGCCGCCCCAGCGCGTGCATCAGGGCGTGTTGCATCTGGACGTAATGGAATACCGTGTCGGGGCGATTCATGTTGTGGGCAATCGTTGGTTCTCTGCGCGAACTATACGGAACCAGAGCGGCCTGGCGCCGGGCCAGACACTCTCGCTCGACTCCCTGCAAACCGATCTGAGCTGGCTGAACACCAATCCGTTTCGGACCGTCGATATGGTCTATCGCCCCGGTCAGGTATCCGGCCTTACCGATGTCGATCTGAAAGTGGCCGATCGTCTGCCGCTTTACGTTTACGGCGCCTATAACAACCAGCTCGATCCGACACTCGGGCGCCTCAACTGGGATCTTGGGGTGTCATGGGGCAACGGTTTCAATCTCGGGCATATCCTCACCTATCAGCTTCAGCGCAGCGTTTCAGGGCGCTTCACCGGGCATAATGCGAGCTGGGAAATTCCCCTGACGTCGCGCGATGCGCTGCTGATCTATGGCAGTTATTCAGTGTCCTATCCGGTCGCCGATCAGCCCCTGACCAATAAAGGCGTATCGGGGCAGGCTTCGCTCCGCTGGCTGCACATGTTGCCTCATTGGGCAATTGGGTCGCGCTTTGGGGTCGATGGCACAGTGCAAGCGGGATTCGACTGGAAATCGACGATCTCGGACCAGTTCAGCGCGGCGGTTCCGCTCATTCTGGCCAATGCCGAGACCAATCAGTTCGTACTGGGCTTTATCGGCTCGTTGCAGGACCCGTGGGGCAAGACCGAGATCAATAATCAGATCGTCTACGGCCCTCCCGGAATATCGGCTTACAACAAGCGTGGCTGGTACGAGACGATTTTCCCCAATGCCAAGCCGAATTACGTTTATGACCGACTTATGGTGAACCGCGCGTTTTCTCTGCCCGGCAAGTTCAAGGCAAATACCAAGCTGTCATGGCAGGGCGCGACCCATAATCTGCTCTACAGCGAGCAGCTCATGATTGGCGGTATGGGCACTGTACGCGGCTACTACGTCAACACGTCTTTCGGTAGCCGCGCTTTTACCTTCAGCGAAGAAGTGACGACGCCGGGCTTCTCTCTCGGCAAAACGCTCGGTTTCGGCACGCTTGAGGACACCAATACGGCCGGGGCGTTCTGGGACTGGGGCGATAATTCGCAGGTTCATCCTGCGGGAGTAGGCCCGCGTGTCGTGACGCTGGCGAGCGTGGGGGCGGATCTGAATAGCAAGATCAACCGGGCGCTCAATGTGACGGTCGATGCGGGCTGGCGCCTCAGAAGGGCTGCCAGTCGGGGGAGCAAGGGTGTGTTCTGCGATTTCAATGTGATCGCAGGTTTCTGAAAAAGCGCTTCGAGCGATCAGTTCATCGGGATGGCAACTGCGACACCCGCTGCCATCGACCCATGTCCACGTCTCTGATCATTCGCGCCGGCGCCTCCCGTCAGCGCATCGCCAACCTGATGGTGGTTACGTTGAAAGAAATCGGCCCGCAGGCTCGCGTCGTCATCGCTGTTGCGTGACTTCGGTGCTTCAAGGTCGTCATCGGGAAGGGGGGCTTGAGTGAAACCATCCTTGCTGATGGAAACAGGCGCTCTCACGGTCAGGGATGCCTGACGGATAAGCGGTTCCTCGCCGGTGGTCGGTTCGAGAGAGTAGGAAGAGGTGGCATCCAGCCGGATGAGGCGGAGGGCGTATGTCGAGCCGTGCCACGCGTCGCAGTAGTGTTGTCAGAAGCGTGAGCAGTATTCAGGCCAATACTGGCAAGCAGGGCAAGAGAAAGACAGGCGCGCAAGGGAACGCTCCCTTTTCCGGTTCAAGTGGGGATGCAGCAAGAACCGGACTCGTTACCGGCTGCGAAGACTGTATCCATCCGGAAAAAGGGAATGCAACCCTGACGGACCGATTGTATCACGCCGATACGAAACGTGATGCAACCGGCCCGTACGGCCCTATCAGATCGGGAAGGCGTTATGCGCAGCATCTGTCAGCACTGCGATCCCGGGCAGAAGCTTGCCTTCAAGCCATTCGAGGAAAGCCCCGCCAGCCGTTGACACATAGCTCATCTCATCGGCCGCCTGCGCATGACGCAGCGCAGAGACCGTGTCGCCGCCACCGGCAATGGTCTTCAGCTTGCCTGCTTTTGTCAGCGCGCCAGCCTTCTGTGCCACCGCAACCGTTGCCGTGTCGAAAGGCTTGATCTCGAACGCACCCAATGGCCCGTTCCAGACCAGCGTCTTCAAGCCCTCGAGCTTGGCCTCGATAAGCGCGATCGTCTTCGGACCTGCATCGAGAATCATTGCATCATCAGGCACCTGATGAATGTCGCAGACTTCCGAAGGGGCCCCTTCGCGGAATTCGCGGGCAATCACCGCATCGACCGGCAGAATGATCTCGCATTTGCCGTCATTGGCCTGGGCGAGAATCTTGCGCGCCGTCTCGTGCATCTCGGCTTCCTGCAGCGACTTGCCGACAGAGACGCCCTGAGCCGCGAGGAAGGTATTGGCCATGGCGCCGCCGATGAACAGCACATCGACCTTGCCCAGCACATTCCCGATAAGATCGAGCTTGGTCGAGATCTTTGCGCCGCCGATCAGAGCGCCGACGGGGCGTTCCGGCAGTTCGAGAGCTGCCGTTAGCGCGTTCAGCTCGGCTTCCATCAGACGACCGGCATAGGCCGGAAGATGATGGGCCAGACCTTCGGTCGACGCATGGGCACGATGGGCCGCCGAGAACGCGTCATTCACATACACATCGCCCAGACGGGCGAGCATGTCGGTGAAAGCCGGGTCGTTCTTCTCTTCACCAGCGTGGAAGCGCGTGTTTTCAAGCACGCAGATCTCGCCGTTCTTGAGCTTGGCGACGGCCTCTTCTGCCTTCGGCCCGATGCAGTCGGAAGCGAAATGCACCTTGTGCTGAATTTTCGATTCCAGCATTTCGGCGACAGGGGCGAGCGACATGCTGGGTACGACCTGACCCTTGGGGCGGTCGAAATGGCTCAGAATGATCACGCGTGCGCCCTTGTCGGCGAGTTCGCAGATCGTGGGGATGACGCGATCGATGCGCGTCGTGTCTGTAATGGCGCCGTCGCGCACCGGCACGTTGAGGTCGGCGCGCAGAAGAACGCGCTTACCCTCAGGAGACAGGTCTTCGAGCGTTTGGAAACTGGCCATGCCCTTTTCTCCCGTTTTTCTTGTTTCTTACAGGCTGCCGAAAAGGGCTGCCGTGTCGGACATACGGTTCGAGAAGCCCCATTCATTGTCGTACCAGGCGCAAACGCGCACCATCTTGCCGCCATTGATCACCGCCGTCTGGGTGGCGTCGAAGGTGGACGAGGCATAGGAGTGGTTGAAATCGGTGCTGACCAGCGGTGCTTCGTTATAGTCGAGCACGCCCTTCAGCGGGCCTGCTGCTGCAGCGCGCAGGGCGTCGTTGACGGCCTGGACCGAGGCGGGTGCGCGGGCCGGGATGAAATCGAGCGAGACGACCGAGACGTTCGGCGTCGGCACGCGGATCGAGGTGCCGTCCAGACGGCCCTTGAGATGCGGCAGAACCAGGCCGATGGCCTTGGCAGCACCCGTCGAGGTCGGGATCATGTTCAGGGCAGCGGCGCGGGCGCGGCGCGGGTCGCGGTGATGGGTGTCGACCGTGCGCTGGTCACCCGTATAGGAGTGGATCGTGACCATGTAGCCGCAATCGATGCCAAAGCTTCGTCCAGTACCTGGGCGACGGGCGCCAGACAGTTGGTGGTGCAGGACGCGTTGGAAATGACCGTCATGTCCTTCGTCAGCATGGCATTGTTCACGCCATAGACGATGGTGGCATCGACATCGGTGCCCGGAGCGGAAATCAGAACCTTGCGCGCACCAGCCGTGATCAGAGCCGAAGCCTTCTCCTTGCTGGTGAACAGGCCCGTGCATTCCATGGCAACATCGACGCCTTCGAACGGCACCTTGGTCGGGTCACGCTCTGCAGACACGCGGATCGGCCCATAGGTGCGGCCATTGGCTCGATGATCAGATTGCTGCCATCGACGCGTACCGTGCCGGGGAAACGACCGTGGACGCTGTCATAGGCGAACAGATGGGCGCTTTCTTCGACCGAGCCGAGGTCATTGATGGCGACAGGCACGACATCCGTACGTCCGCTCTCGATGATTCCACGCAGCACCAGACGTCCGATACGTCCAAAACCGTTGATCGCGATTTTCACAGCCATTGTAGTCTCCCGGCCAGTAGGCGGTTTCGTTATAAGAGGCGAAACCATAGCACCCTTGGAAGACGAGACGAGAGGGGGCGCTCAAAAAACTTACCGATATTTTCGTGAAAACTGGTCTTTCTGTTCCCGCTCTCTTGCTTGTGTCCGCTCTACCTGCAAGTTCTCAAGGTCATGACGATGACGAATGCTACAAATTGTGGTTACCTGAAGTTTCGCTCTTTGGCAGGTATCGGCTTATGCCTGATTTCCGGGGCGCTCGCGGCTTGCACGCCGCCCGACCAGCGTCTGTTCAACCCCGATGCAGGCAAGCCCCCTAAGCCTTACATTCCCCCGGCAGCGCCATCCAAGCCGCCGCCGGCGCCCTTTCTGCAGATTGTGGCAGGGACCCCCAGGGATCAGTGGGCGTCTGCCGTCGAACGAAGCACCAAACTTGCCTTGTCGCGCAGGCCGACGATCATCTTTATCGTTTCCGTGCTCTCGCCTGAGACTAGCAGCCCTGCTGCACAGGTGAAGGCTCTCGAAACCCTCACCGAGCAGGATGGCAAGGCCGTGGCAGACCAGATCGTCGCGTCTGGCGCGCCGGTCAATCAGGTGCAGATTGAAGCCAAAACCGATCCGTCTTCGCCAAAGGGGCGGATCCGTATCGATCTGCGCTGATCAATGCTGCGCGCAGCGTCCGGGTGCCACTGGCTCCCGGCGCAGTTTCGTCGCGTGCGCTGTTTGGGAAAGCGGGTGGAGGTGCTAAGCCCTGCGCCGTCTTGAAGGGGGGAGGGCATCATGAGCTTGCGCAAGGATATATGGCGAACGGGCATTCTTGATGCGCCTCTGGCCAGCCTGCTGCAAAAACCTGACTGGTCGCAGGTCCCGTGCCGTTTCCTGCCCGATATGCCGCGTGATTTCCAGTTTCGTGCCGACGTTCGGGGTCTGGCACGAGGGCAGGCTGCACGTCTTTCTCGAGATCTACGATTATCGCAATCGTATCGGCGAGATCGAGCTGTTCGTTTACGACCGCGAGTGGCGACTGATCAGAAACGAGATCGTGCTGCGTGAGCCCTGGCACCTGTCCTATCCGCAGATCGTCGAGGCCGAGGGCTCTTTCTGGATGCTGCCCGAGGCGCATCGCTCTGGCACACAGACACTCTATCGCGCGGAACGCTTTCCCGATCGCTGGGTGCCTGTCTGTCAGATCGATCTGGGTGGCGAGATTGCCGTCGATGCCACGCTCTGTTTTCGCGACGGGTTATGGTGGCTGATCTATACGCCGGTCGAGGCGGCCAAAAAGGCGCCAAGCCGTCTTCATCTGGCCTTTGCCCAGACCCTGCACGGCCCCTGGACGCGTCACAGGCAGAACCCGATCCGTCTCGACCCGTCAAGCGCTCGAGCCGGGGGCACACCGCTCGAGATCGATGGTAAACTCATGCTTCCGGTGCAGGATTGCGCCCATACTTATGGCGGTGCGGTGCGCCCGCTCTGGTTCGACAGGCTGACGCCTGAAGGCGTGACAACCCATGTCGGCCCGGCTTTGCCAATTGCGCCCCGTTTTGCGCCGTTCACCGAAGGTATGCACACGCTCTCGGCAGCGGGCGATATCACGCTTTTCGATATAAAGAAGACAGTGCTCTCTCCGCATGGTCTGATGATCGAGGCGGGACGCGAAGTCCGCAAGCTGCGCAAGCGTCTGGGGCTGGGCTGATATAGCTGCCTGACCCGGTTCCGGCTGATCGGGTTCCTGTCTCAGGAGTGGGGTCGGAGGGCGGCCTCGACGGCCCCATCGAATTTCTCCGGCTGGTCGATCATGACGAAATGATAGCTGTCATCGATCCGCTGGAACTGCACATGAGGCGTCGCGGCATAGCTGGTTCGATAGAGCGCGTCGATCATGGCTGCGGGAACACCATAGACCGGATCATAGGCGTAGATCACGGTCACTGGAGCTGTGATTTTCGGTAATGCAGAGCGCAGATCGGTCGTCATGTCGTCGTAAATCGCGTTGGCAACTGTCTTCTTGTCCGATTTCAACCCGGCTTCCACGAGGCCGGGGCGGGCTGATTCGGTTTTGACCATTCTTGCGATGGTCTGTTCCTGGCTCGTCCGGATCTGGCGCTGTGGCTGTTCCTGCAAAAGCGACCGCCTAAAGGCCTCAGCCTGTGGTTGCACCGTTTCGCGCGTGGCGAACGGATTGAAAACAAGCGGATAAAAGGGTAGGGCGTCGACGACGATGACGGCTCCCACACGATCGGGGGTGTCGCTGGCCACCATGAGAGCGAGTTCACCTCCAATCGAATGCCCTATCAGTGTCGGTCTGTTGAGATGCGCCGTTTCGATGTAGCGAGACAAAGCAGAAGCGACCGGCTGCATGACCTGATCGGGGGCGGTTTTCTGTGCCGGCTCACCCGCAAATCCGGCAATCTGCACCAGATGCAGCCGATAATGTGCTTTGAGCCGCGCTGCCAGTCCGTTCCAGACAGAGCGTGGCGAGGCAAGGCCCGGTATCAGAACAACATCCGGTCCGCTGCCCTCGATCACGACCGAGAAAGGCTGTGCGTTCTGCTGCGTGGCTGTGTCGCTCGCGGCCCGCAAGGCTGAGGGGGTGACGAAGAGTAAGGCGATCAGCAGAGCTGAAAAGAGGCGTCTTCGGGTCATGCATTCCTCTTGTTTTCGGAATCGTGAAAAGAGGGCATCCTAACGACCGGTCAGAAAGTCCAGTACGCGGCGCCAGAAGTGGGCTTCGTCCAGCATCAGCCGCGTCACGACCGGCGGAATTCCCCGGGCCTCCAGAAAACGTGGATCGCATCCACGATCGAAGATCACGCGCAGAAGCGCAATCAATGCGGCGCCTTCGCAGAACAATAAAAGGCTGATGCCCAATGCACGCAGCCAACCCGCACGACCCGGAAATTCGGATGACATACCGGGCAAGGTGGTTTGCGCCAGCCATAGCGTCGAGCCGCCCAGCGACACGCCGCGCATCAGTCCCTGTCTGAGCGACCGTAGACGGTAGCAGCAGTTAAAACTCGTCAGGAGCGTGCCAATCCATAAGCAGACAAGCCAGAAGCGCGCCATTGGCGGAGACGATGTTGGAATTATTTCCGAAAACCAGAGAAACAGGAAAGCGTAAGACAATAATCCGTAAAGATAGCGCCAGTGTTCACGAAGAAGCGGCATCAAATGAAGACTCCATTTCGATACCGCATCATACGGAGCCGGGGTATTTTGACGATGGCTTCGCCGTTCAAAGTAGCGTGAAGGCAGTTTAGGCGTGCGAGGTCTTCTCGGGCGCAAGCCGCATGGCATTTTGTCGTTGGCGGGCATGTGACTGCGAGGAAGGCAGCTATAACGCAGTAATCGACGAAAAACCGTGTACGGTTTCAGGTCATGACGGGGATCAGGCGGTCTGCCCGTTCGATTGCCGTTTTTCGTTTCCGGGGAGAATTGCGACGCAGGACAAAAGGCCTCGTCGCCGGATAAGGACAGAGCGCGTCCTTGTCTGAGTTCTGAGCGTTGATCGCGCGCCAGCACGCTCGCAATGACGCGTCGAGCGTAGCTTTCAGGTCAGTGCCCTTCTTGTCGTTGCGTCATCAAGTACCGCAGAAGGTCGCGTAAACGATCTGCTCAGGCGATGGAGGCATTTCGTAGGCGGCATCGTCTTCAAAGGGTTGCTGCAGGCGCTGCAGAAGAGCCTCGAAAACCGTGAAATTCCCTGTTTCGGCGGCGGCGATGGCTTCGGCAACGCGGTGATTGCGGGCAATCACGGCCGGGTTGCTGCTGCGCATAAGGGCTTCCTGCGTTTCCGCGGCAACGGGTTCCAGAGCGCGACGTGCCTTCCACTCAGTCATCCAGCGCTCAAGCGCTTCGGAAGGCGGCGCTGCAATCAGCGGTTCGCTTCTGGCGAGACGACGGAAGCTGAGTGTCCAGTCCAGCGCGTCGTTTTCCATCACCTGCAGCAGGGCCTCAACCAGCGCCCTGTCCTGCTTCTCAGGCGTGGTCAAACCCAGCTTGGGGCGCATTCGAGCCAGCCAGGCCTCCTCATGGAGGCTTTGAAAGCGGCTGATCGCCTCTCGCGCCCAGGCAAGCGCGCGGTCTTCGTCCGGGTCGAAAAAGGCAGAAGCGTCTCTGCCAGGCGGGCGAGGTTCCATCCGGCCAGACGCGGCTGGTTGCCATAGGCATAGCGTCCGTTGCGATCGATCGAGCTGAACACCTTGTCATGGCGATAGGTGTCGAGAAAGGCACAGGGGCCGTAATCGATGGTCTCGCCCGACAACGTCATGTTGTCCGTATTCATTACCCCATGCACGAAGCCGAGGCTCATCCAGTGCGCGACGAGCCGGGCCTGCCTCGCCACGACTGTCTCATAAAGTGCTCGCACCGGGTTTTCGGCCTCACGCGCCTCAGGTACGTGACGGTCGATGGCAAGATCACAAAGAAAAGCCAGCGCCTCGCGATCTTCGCGCGCTGCAAAATACTGGAACGTGCCGACCCGCAGATGGCTCGCAGCGACACGTGTCAGAATAGCGCCGGGTTGTGGGCGGTCGCGCCAGATCGTCTCGCCGGTCGTGACAGCGGCGAGCGCACGCGTGGTGGGCACGCCGAGTGCTGACATGGCTTCGCTCACCAGATATTCGCGCAGCACCGGGCCGAGTGCCGCCAATCCGTCGCCGCGTCGCGAAAAGGGGGTCGGCCCCGATCCCTTGAGTTGCACGTCGCGCAGCTGACCGCGGTCGTCGGTCACAATTCCGAGAAGATGGGCGCGTCCATCACCGAGCTGCGGCACGAACTGACCGAATTGGTGCCCGGCATAAGCCTGTGCCAATGCAGGCACCCCATCGATACGGGCCTGTCCGCTCAGCAGGGCGATGCCCTCGGGAGATTTCAGCCATTCGGGTGAGAAACCGAGCGTTTCTGCCAGGGGGGCATTCAGGGCTACGAGGCGCGGGGCCGCGAAAGAGGCAGGGTTCACCTCGACAGCCATGGAAGCCGGAAAAGGCGCGCGGCGGAGGGGAAGATGCATGATACCTCTTGGGTGCAGGCCGAACAGGGCGGTCAGAAAAGCAAAATGGACGCTCTCGTTACTCAGAGATAACGTCCGCCCGCCGAGCCGCAAGATCAGGCCTGTCAGAAAGCAGGCAAGTTTTTTTGCCCTTTCCCTTTCCATTTCGGGGCCGGACGTCCAAAACCCCTTCATGTCGAAACACCCCTCAGCCGCCAGACGGATTGCCCATAATGTCAGCTTCCTGACATTGGGGCGTATCGCGACGGCGCTTTGCAGTTTCGCCTATATCGCTTTTGCGGTGCGGGCGCTGGGGCTGGGCCAGTTCGGTCTGCTGATCCTGATCCATTCTCTCGGTATCATGGCATCGACCTTTTCGCGCATGCAGTCATGGCAGACGCTCATCCGGTTCGGTAACGAGCCCTATGCCCGCCGTGATCTGGACCTGCTGCGTCAGATCCTGGGGTTCTGCATAAGGCTCGACCTGCTTTCGGCAGTCGTTGCTGTGTCGATAGGGGTAATCAGCGTTGCGCTTTACAGCCACATTGCGCAGTGGACCCCTTGGGTCACGTCGCTGGCCTATGGCTATGCGCTGATCAGTCCGTTCATGTACACGGGTTGGAGCAACGGGGTTCTGCGTCTGACAGATCGTTTCCACCTCGTGCCGATCAGCGATACGGCGACGGCCATTTTCCGCACGGCGGGCACGGCGCTGGGTTTTGCTCTGCACCTCAATCTCGGGTTTTTTGTGCTGATCTGGGCTGGGGCGGTATTGCTCGATTACGGGCTGTTCCTGTTTTTTGCTCTCACGACCTTGCGTCGGAAAATCGGGCTGCGTTTGCGCTGGCGAGACGTCCTGACCCAGTGGCGCTGGCAATCGCCGGGAATGTGGGCTTTCACGCGCTCGACCAGCATCAACCAGACGCTCGGGGCGGTTTCGGGCCATATCAGCACGCTGGTCGTCGGCTCGCTTCTTGGGTCCGCCGAGCTGCGGTGTTTCGCATCTGCCGGCAGATTGCCGATGGTATCGTCACGCCAGCCCAGATGTTGTCGCCCGTGCTTTATCCCGAGCTGGTCAAGATGCGTGACCGTCAGGACTGGCGGGGCCTCAAGCGCCTGACCTGGAAGATCTTCGCCATGCTCTGTGGCGTTTCAGTGGCGCTTCTGCTCGTCTCGGCCTTTTTCGGCGGGCGCATCTTTGCGCTCATGCTGCATATCCATTTGCATGGCACCACCTATTACATCTCGATCATGCTGGTCTCGGCGGTGCTGACCCTGCTCATCGTCCCGCTTGAGCCGCTGCTGACAGTCATGGGGCAGATCGGCTTTCTGATGGCCAACCGTACCTGGATCACACTCGCCTATTTTCCGGTGCTTTACGGTCTGACGGCGACGTGGTCGCTCAAGGGAGCCTGCTACGCGACCGTGTTCAGCAGTTTCATCATGTTCGTCACACGGCTCTGGCGCGCGATAATCTGCTCGCTGCGCCCGGCAAAAGACGCCCCCAGAGCCCCAGCCGTCGAACAGACTGGCGCGCCGTCCGAAAGCGAGCTTCCCGCCGAGGCCTGATTTTTCGGCCCTATTGCTCTGCCCCGCCCGGATCGAACCCCAGAGACGTCAGAACGAGCCTGTCTTCCCAGCGATCATGCATGAGCGACGGCAGAACAGAGAGGGTGCTCAGCGCCGGATCGCGCAGCATGATGCCGTCGAGGCGGGATTCCTTGAGCCTCACCCAGCACCACAGATCGCCATGCGGCCCTTCGGCGGCGCCAATGCCCTCACCCGAGCCGGTCGGGACGGGCGGCGGCATGGGCAGGGGGGCGCCAAATTGCGTTGCGATACGGTCGATGCGGCGCAGGGCGTCGCGTATTTCATCAAGGCGCAGGCACTGGCGCGCCCAGCCATCTCCGGCAAGGCGCGAACCGGCGCGACCAGGCACATGGCGCATGTCGTCCTCAAGCTGGCGCAGATCGAATGAGCGTCCCGAGGCGCGACCGATCAGTCCACCAAGACAAAAGCGCTCGGCCGTCGAGGCCGTGATGACACCAAGCCCTTCGAGCACCTCTGCCATCTGGTCATGCAATCCCTCCAGAACCGGCAGACGTGGCATCAATGCGTCATGAACCGCATGGGCCAGCGTGCAGATATCGATTCCGGCAGCGATCCCGTCTGGTGCGATCGCATCGATCAGTCGTCGCGAGGCGCCGTGCTGGGCACAGAGTGCGGCACAGAGATCTTCGGCAAGGGCGGCATGGGTGGCGAGAAGCGCAAACCCGGTCAGACGGGCCATCTGCGCGATATCGCGACAATGCACGGCAACACGTTCGACTTCAGCCAGAAGCGTACGGGCATCGCGCACGGCGTCTGAGGGCACGAGCCCCAGCGCCTGTTCGACAGCGCGCGAATAGGCCAGAGGCGCGGCCACAAAGCCTGCCGAGACGCTGCGCCCGATCAGACGCAATGCCTCTTCTGGCTTGCTGCCCTGGAGCTGTTGCATGAGTCCGATATGCGCCACCCCCGGTGTGATCTGTCTGCTGCCCCAGGTGAAAGGCGTCATGTCGGCATGGAGTGCCTCACGAAAACCGGCATCGGGCGGGGCATGATCTGAAGAAACGGAGCGTTGCGACAGTGGCGAGACACTTGCCCAGCCGCCGTGATCGAGTGCCGGTTCGGTATCGGCGGCCCCCAGAGGCAGGCAGCCCCAGAGATCCTGTGCGATGCGCTCTGGCCATGAGGCGGCTGGTACCGAGGCAGAGAGGGCGAAATACCGCCCATCTATGAGCGGCGTACTGGCCATGAGCGGCGTTTCCTGATCCAGAAACAGCGCATAGGCGCGGCAGTCATCGCACCAATGCGCGATGAACCAGCCCGGTATGGCCTCGATCATGGAGCGCCATTGTGGCTCGTCCAGCGCGTAGTGATAGGGCGCAAGACGGTCGCCTCGCCTTATATGCTGCGCCATGCTCATGGGGCTCTCCAATACAGAGCCCAGACAGAGTCAGGCAGGGTCATGAGAAAAGGCGAGGCCAGCCCCAGAGCGAGCAGCTCCCAGAACGGCCCTGTCCTGCCAAGTTGCAGGCAGGATCAGGCCCAGACGCGCGCGGCTCGCCATCAGGCCAAGGCCAGAAGGCATAGCGCGGCTGGAATTGCGCCGATTGTCGCCAGCCCGGCCACGATGCCGAAACCGGCTGCGAAGCCCGGCCAGGGCGGCAGGCTGCCAAAAATCCAGAAACGAGCAGATCTGTCGATCGCCGGAGCGGTAGCCAGAGCCAGTCCACTACTCAGAAGAAGCAGCGCCGGTACAACGCCATGGGGCAGGGCGGCAGCAAGAATTGCCAGCGCCACCATCGGGCGGGGATTGTCCTGTCGGGTCAGTACGCAAAACCAGAGCCCGGCCAGACCGGCGAGAATCAGCACCATATGGGTAATGTCGCGTTCGGGCAGCCGAAGCATCAGTGTGACGACACTCAGACAGAGGAGCATGTCCAGAAGAGCCGTGCCCTGCCCTTCCGTTGTGTCATGGGCGTATGTCGTCAGGGGGGGGCCGAGACCGGCCATGAGGCACAATCCGACAGAAAGAAACAGGTCGCCGAGGCGGAGCGTGGCGGGGTCAGGGGTCAATGTCGTCAGGCTCGTGCCGAGCAGGGCCAGAACCACCCCCGCAAGCCGCAGGCGCATCGACTCCCAGGCCTGTTTTGCGCGCGGCGTGACCAGGGTTCGCGCAGCGCGAGAATCAGCGTGCCGCTGGCGGTCAGGCATGTGACGGGCAGCAGCGTATGCACGCTGAGGGCCAGCATGATCGCGGAACTCGCCAGAAAACTGAGACAGAGGCAAGGCGTTTTTCGCGCGCCTGCCAGGAGAGAAAAGGCACACAGCCAGCCAGAAGACAGGCCCAGCGCGCCAGAATATCCTGCCCGGAGAGAAAAGGGTCCAGTATGGCAGTCAGCACGAGCCCTGCCATCGCGAAGAGCCGAGCGGAACGCCCGGCCTGCGCCTCGGGCATGAGGGCGATAAGGCAGGCTGCCAGAAGCGGCCATGTCGGAACCAGAAATCTGGCAATCTGGTGCAGGGTCTCAGCCATTGCGCGGCCCTTCCAGACGGAGCCAGGCGAGTCTCGGCATCAGCCAGCCTCCCAGAGCAAGCAAGCCGACCCAGACAAGCGCCGCCCCCAGAAGGAGGGGCCAGCTTCCGCTATAGCCGCCGAGCAGCAGCAGGCCGTTCAGCGCACAGAGTAACCCGACCAGCTGGAGCAGCGGCACTGGCAAGGCGGCGGCGCAGAGTCCCGAAAGAACGATACCGATACAGATCAGCACTGGCAGACCCGGTGTGGCGGCGAGCGCTGTGAGTAGCAGGAGCCCGATAGCGGCGCACAGCGCAAGCCTGTAGCCTGTTGGGTGGCGCGCCGCTCGCGGAGATCGCCCGATCGCCAGGCAACATGGGCGCGCAGCACGATCCATCCTGCGCCATTGAGCACGGGGAGCAGGATGAGCGTGGCCATGGCAGGCGCGCCATGGCCAATGACCGACACGCAGGCGGCGGCACAGGTGCCGTGAAAAGGCAGGATACGTCCGTCACGCCCGATCGCACCGAGAGCGATCAGCAGGGCAAGGCCAAGCAATACGGTCATGCCGCCAATCTCCCCGCAAGAACGAGCAGGATTGCCGCCCCGCTCAGGACCAGAGCGAGGCGAGCCGCAGGCATAGGCCGGCAGGCGCGCCATCCTGCTGCCAGTGTCACCATCAGGGCCAGCTTGGCAGGCGCTGCGATACACCAGAGCACGATCAATGTGCCCAAAGGGCGTGTCCCCGCTGCAATGGAATCCGGCCATACCAGATCGGCAATCAGCAGATACCAGCAACAGGCAGAAAGATCGTGGCTGTAGCGCAGCAGGGCGCGGTGGCGACCCTCAGCCGAGGCGATCAGTTCCTCATGCCAGCTATCGGACAGAAAGCGCCGGTTCAGCACCAGCAACAGGGCGGCTGCAATGAAAACCAGCCCGCCAATCAATGTCGGGGCCGGTTGCAGGAGCCGCTGTTGCAACAGGCCGACAAGCGTTCCGGCACCGGGAAGGCCAATGGTGATAAGTGTGCCTGTCAGGGCGAGTAGTGGCACCAGAAACAGCAAATCGCGCCCAAGCCTGCCCAGAGAAGCGCGCAGGCGCAGGGCGATCAACCGGGTAGGCGGTTTTTGCAGGGCCTGTACCCAGGCGGGCATGCAGGAGAGGATCAATAGCACTCCGCAGGCGAGCGGCTCGGAGAGAAAACCGAACAGCGATCGTGCATTGGCATAGGGAATGCCGGTCATGGCAAGAAAGACAGCGCACAGGCCAAGCCAGCACAGGGCAGGGACGGGGCGGCGCTGCGCCCAGCCACGGCGGATCTGGCTCCAGCGCCATCCGGGAGCGATGCCGCTGCACCCTGCGCCAAGACCCTGCAATCCCCGTTCGAGATCGGTCAGAAAAGGGGCGATCACGGCGAGGCAGAGCATCTGGCCGAAGGTTACGGCCAGGGCAATGGCGAATAACCCGATCATGCGGACCAGCCAAGCCAGACCAGAGCGGCGGCAAGCAGAAACAGCCAGAGAGACAATGTCTGGCGTGCCAAGGCAGAGCCAGCTCTGCGGGAGAGGGGTGTCCGGTTCCAGGAAGTCTCTGTCGTGAGATGATGCCATCCGCCGCGCAGTGCATGCCAGCGTGCGCGCAGCAGGGCGAGAGTCCGCCTCGCCCCCCAGGGCAGGCGCAGCCTGAGTTCGGGCGATGGCCAGTTCGGCAAGGCGTTTGCCATCGACGGCAGATGGGTCATGACTGCGGGAATGATGAGCGCCGGGATCAGGAAAATCAGCGCCGGATACCAGAAGGCGCCATCCCCGCCTGCAACGGACCAGATCGGCCAGGTGCGCCAGATCTCCTGACCCGCCCCCGCCAGATCAAGCGCAGAAACATGCAGGAGACCAAGCAGCAGGCCCGGGCATATCGACAGACAGAGGCCAAGGGTGAGCGCAGTCGCCAACCCGCGATGATGGAATGCGAAAGCCCCGGCCAGGGAACGCCAGGAGGCCAGCCAGCCTCGCACCATCAGCACGCCGATCAGTAGGCTCAGCATCACGGCGCCCGCAGTCCAGGCGGGTGAAAGCCGCTGAGGCCGTTGACCACATGCAGTCCGAGCCAGAAAGGCAGGAACCCGGCCAGAGGCGGCAAAGGTGTCTGAAACAGAAAGGCCCTGCTGCCGAGCCCTTGCAGGGCCAGGGCAAGGATTGTCGCCTCACTGCCCGCCAGAGCCGTATCGGCCAGTCCGCCTTGCCTGGCGCAGAGGGTCAGCCCAAGCAACAGGAGCGGCCAGTAGTTCAGGGCCTTTTCGATGCGCAGGCAAAGACAGAGCGCCGCCCCCAGCAGAACGAGGCCGACCGGCCAGAAAGAGCCTTGCGCCTGCAGGAGTGATGGCACGAAAAGCGCATAGGCGAGGAGCGGCATCTCCGCAAAGGCGGGCAGGGTTGCCAGACCTGCCGCAGGCGCGAGAAAGGAGAGCGCGGGGAAACCGGGCAGAATGGCGAGCGCGCACCCCGCTGGGGCGAGAAGACCCAGTCGCCAGGCTTGACGCGTTTGCCCGTCGCGGCTTGCCTTTGCGTGCTGGGCGGCCTCGGCCAGGCAGGGGAGAAAACAGAACAGGGCAAGCGCCGCGTCATGACAGAGAAGGCCAAGGCCGCCCAGTGCCTCACCTACCGGCCCCGGATGGCGACGAGGCGTGACGAGCGACAGGGTCCAGAGCACGATCCAGCACGCGCTGAGCGGGTCAAGCACTATCGGACCAAGCCGGGATTCATGTGCCCCCAATGCACCCCAGCAGCCAGCGCGCCCTGAATTCCCAGCAAGGCCACGCGCAGCAAGGGCATGATCGGCCCGCAGCGCCAGGATGTCGCAAGGCGCAGCACGAGGCAGCTCAGCAGCAGGGCAAGGGGAAGAGCTGAAAACAGGGAGTCATCCTGACATGGCGTAAGCGGCTAAGGCTTTTTCCTTACCGCAGTTTCAGGCCCGGCCCAATTCCCCTTGCCGGGCTTTTGGGCCCGAATGAGTGCAGGAATCTTTATATTGTCGGTGACTGGCGATGGCGGTCCAGGTTTCCGGCGCGTTCAAGGGCCAGTTCGACCAGCTCGTTTTCGCTGTTACCCTGGGCTTGCGGGTCGTAGAAAACGAGTTCGAGTTCCGGCTCCATCTGGGTGCAGACCAGAAAACATCCGACAGCCTCGCTCAGATGAGCGGTGAAGCTTCTTATCTGGACGCTCGGAAGATGCGAGACCCAGATCTGGCGCTCCTGGGCGAAAGAGGTCAACAGATGCGGGTGATCGGCGAGATAGCGCTCGAACTCGGCACGGGTCATGATAGATCCAGTTATCGGTAAAATTATAACTTGTATGACTGTTGATTTATATTGACACAAAAATGGTATTTCTTACCAATTCAACATTATTTTCTGGAAAGTTCTGTGGTTATTTCAGCGTGTAGGCTCCGCGTATAGGAGAGATGATACTAGGGGGCTGTGGCTGTTCCCCTCAATGCGCGCCAGTTCTCAAATCATTTCGAGTGGGGTTTTGCGGTGTGGTGGTGCAAAACGCGCATCGAGACGCGCCTGATCT
This sequence comes from Asaia platycodi JCM 25414, assembly GCF_000614545.1. Classification (GTDB taxonomy): domain Bacteria; phylum Pseudomonadota; class Alphaproteobacteria; order Acetobacterales; family Acetobacteraceae; genus Asaia; species Asaia platycodi. Next base: position 33,661 of record NZ_BAKW01000001.1, read on the forward strand.
TCGTCACGCAGGACCAGATCGAGGGCGGCGATATTTTCGCACATGTGAGCCCGGGAGCCAGCCTTGGGAATGGCGAGCAGGTTGGGCTGGCGAAGTGTCCAGGCAAGGGCGATCTGGCCGGGCTAGCGGGACCGCTGGACGTTTCATGGTTTTTGGCGATATCGGCCAGAATATCGTCACCCAGCAGCGCGCCGCCCTGGCCAAGGGGTGAATAGGCAATGGAGACGATGCCTTCGGCTCTGTCATGCGCCAGCAGGTCGAATTCCACGCCGCGTGCTTCGAGATTGTACAGAATCTGATTAGCGGCACAGTCAGCGCCCAGTACGTCCAGTTCCTGCATGTCTTCGGTATCGAAATTGGAAACACCCCAGCGACGGATCATACCCTGAGTTTGCAGATGGGTGAGCGCCTCGACCGTTTCCTCCAACGGAACGCCGCCGCGCCAGTGGAGCAAATAAAGATCGAGCCGATCCGTGCCGAGCCTGTCTAGAGAGGCTTCGCAACTGCGCAGGGTCTTTTCATAGCTGGCATTCGACGGGAGCACCTTGCTGATCAGGAAGACCTCGTCGCGTCGACCGCGTATAGCCTCACCGACGAGACGTTCGGAGCGACCGCTGCCGTACATTTCCGCCGTGTCGATCACGCTGAGGCCGGCATCGAGTCCAGCCCGAAGACTGGCGATCTCCTCGCACGTGTCGCCGTTGAATCTCCGATATTCCAGCTTCCCATGCCCAATGCCGGAACGGACGTGCCGTCACGAAAACTGACCTTTTTCATGAAACTTCCTTTTCAATCTTCAGGCCGAAGCGTCAGATCTGGGTTTGCGTTCGATAAGGATGGCAAGTCGTTAATCACGAATACGTGAGAAGTGACTCCCTATGGACTGTGCGGCGTTAGGCTGGTCGCACGAGCTTTCGGGGCAGCTTCTGCTTTCAAAGAGGAGGCCGAAAATGGTGTCTTTTGATCATCGCGTTTTCCAGCGCCTTTTCGGCGGAACGGGAACGTCCGGGTCTTCTATGAGGCGGCGCGAAGGGGCTTCCGGCTGGGCCTCAAGATTGCGGGCCCGACGGGCGCCCGGCGCGTACGAAGCCGATGACGCATGGCCGGCGCGGCGCGGGGCTCGGCATTGCAGAGAGGTGGAGGTCAGGCGCCATGATCTCGGCGAAGGGTCACGCGGCGGCGTTGTACGCTGCGATGCCACAGGCTGGGGCATGGTCGTTTCGGGGTGCGCCAGACTTGAAATGTGCTCTGAAACAGGCGCGACGCTCTATCATGATGTCCTGCGCGAAGGGGATGTGTGGAGTGTGCCTTCCTCCGCCTCAGCCTGGCTGCATTGCTGTGATAATGAGCGTGCCAGCGTCGTAATGTTTTTGGGTGGCAGAGAGAACGGATCTGGCGAGACGGGCGACGACTGGTGCTGGTCGATACGCAACCCGCGCACGGCCCGTTTCACCACGCACTATTCGATCAGACCGCCGAGACGACGCAGTGGGGCAGTATACGCGTGCTCGAAGCCGACGCCTTTGGTGACCCCGAGGCGCTCTCTGCCGCACTCGTCGAGATCAGCCCCGGCTGCTGCACCGATCTTCACTGGCATCTCAATACTTCTGTCTGGCAGATATGCCTCGACGGTGCAGGCGCTGTCACCTGTGTTCCGGCGGGCGCAGCCCAGCAGGAGAAGAGGCTCTGCACCGGCATGATCGGCCATGTGCCTAGGGCAGAAGGCTATTTCATCCGCAATGACGGCAATGCGCCGCTGAGGATGCTCGAGATCTTCAGGTCGGACCATTATCACGACCTATCCCTCTCTCAGTGGCTCGCCGCATCGTCTCCAGAGCTCATTGCCGCTCATCTGTGTGTGGATGTGGCCATGATTTCGAGCCTCTCCCGCCTCTGAAAACTGGTCATTCCTGAGGTTTGAGTCAGGTCGATGCGTCATTATTCTGACCTTCCGGACAAGTAGGTGTCTGCTCTGATGCAGGGCTCCGGGCCTGGTATTTGATCGGGAAGCAGGAGCGCCCATCGAGGGGGGCTTTTTCCTCTCTGAATGAACCCGAAGAAGGTGCGATCAGGAACGAACCCGGCTTGTGAACCGCGATCGTCACGGATGGCCGCGTGCAGTTGGGCGTTCCCCTCGACGAGCGGGGGAAAAGACCGCCGTAGGAGTGCTGAAATTTTCCTCTACCCGCATTGAAAGACGCTCAACATCAAAAGGGCGCTCGATGGGTTATCTCCGTCATATTATTTTCAGTGACGGTATTGCGGCAGCAAAAGGTAACTCATGGCTATCTCAAAGAGGATCATGCGCCGGAATGGCTGGCTCGCCTGTCTCTATGCCACGTTGCTGGCACTTCTTGGCGCGACCCTGATAGCAGGGGGGGCGATCCTCATTCAGGCAGGCGGTTCGTATTACTACCTCATTGCCGGGGTGATGATGCTTTCAAGTGCGGCCATGATCTGGCGGGCAGATCGGCGTGGCGCGGGGGTATACGCTGCGATGCTCGCGCTCACGCTTGCCTGGTCGATCTGGGAGGTCGGCGGACATGTCTGGCAACTCGTCCCGCGTCTGGTGGCGCCATGCGTGCTTGGTCTGGGGCTGTTCCTGCCAGGCGTCATGCCTGGACCGGCACGACACTCTTTGTGGGGCCTGTCTCGTTTTGGCCTGGTTCTGGTGGCCTTCGCACTATTCGGGGTTTTGTTGCATGTAACAGGTTCGAGCGCTCCACCAGATCCTGCCTGGCAGACGGGCAGCCCCATCGAGGCTCCCGGTCGTCTGGCGCAAGTAAAGTCAGAGGCGACTGACCAATGGCCAGTCTATGGTAACGATCAGGGCGGTTCACGCTTCAGTCCGCTCGATCAGATCAATACCGGCAATGTAGGCAAGCTCGAAAAAATCTGGGAAGCCGACACCGGCCCCAGGCCGGATAATGCCTATACGGCGGGACTTGAAGTAACGCCGATCATGATCGGTGATAGTCTTTATATCTGCAATAATTATGATGCGGTCGTCGCGTATGACGCCGAGACGGGCAAGCGACGCTGGACGTTTCAGATGAGCGATTCCCGCTCCGGCAAGCCCTGCCGGGGCGTTACCTATTATCGCGTTCCCGGTGCAACAGGGCCCTGCGCGGAGCGTCTCTATGCAGTCAGCCAGCTTCCCGATCTCGTGGCACTGGATGCGCATACGGGGCAGCTCTGTCACGATTTTGCGGTTGCGGGTCGCTATGATCTCAGACGGGGCATGAGTGCTGCGCCTTTTGGCATCTATTACGTCAGTTCTGCGCCCCAGCTCATACGTGGAAAGCTCGTCGTGGGGGGCAGCATTCTGGACAACCAGTTCTGGGGGGCACCGTCGGGCGTCGTGCGCGCCTTCGATGCCATTTCGGGCAAGCTTTCCTGGGCGTTCGATGTGGGTCATCCCGACCGCAAGGGGGAGCCGCCTCCGGGCCAGAGCTATACACGCTCGACGCCCAATAGCTGGGCGCCTCTCAGTGCCGATGAGAAGCTCGGTCTCGTCTATCTGCCTATGGGCAATTCGACGCCCGATCTTTATGGCGCGCAGCGTCGCTCCTTCGACGACGAGAATAGCAGCGCTGTGATCGCGATCGATGCTGAGACAGGCACCCCGCGCTGGAAATTTCAGACGACCCATCATGATTTGTGGGATTACGATATTCCTTCGCAGCCGAGCCTTGCCAATATACCTACCGCGAAAGGGCTGAGGGCCGGGCTGATCATGCCGACCAAACGCGGTGAGATCTTCGTGCTCGACCGCGCCACGGGCGAGCCGATCAGGGAGGTACGCGAGTTGGCTGTGCCTCAGGGTGGCGGCGGCCCCGGTGACCGGCTGTCGGCGACCCAGCCGTTTTCGGTCGCGATGCCATCGTTTCGTGGCGCCACGCTGCGAGAGCGCGACATGTGGGGGCTGACGCCTATCGACCAGATGTTCTGTCGCATCAGGTTCAGACAGGCGCGCTATGAAGGCCCCCTGACACCTATCGGTCTCGATCGACCGACCATCGTGCATCCGGGTTATGGCGGCGGGGTCAATTGGGGGAGCGTTTCTCTCGATCCCGAGCGCGGCATCATGGTTGTGCCATGGATGAACCTGCCGACACGGTCGCAGCTCATTCCGCGCGAGCAGGCCAATCGGATTGGCAATGTGCTCGGGCCGACACATGGTCCGGTCAACACCCAAAATCCCATGGCAAACACGCCCTATGGTGCGATCAACGGGCCTTTTCAGTCTTTTCTCGGCGTGCCCTGCACATCGCCGCCTTACGGCTCTCTGGCTGCCGTCGATCTTCACACTGGGCGGCTGATCTGGACAAAGCCGTTCGGCACGAGCGCCGATACGGGACCACTTGGGTTTCACACGCATGTTCCTCTACCATGGGTGTGCCTTTTTCAGGCGGGGGCATCACGACGCGCGGCGGTCTGATTTTCATCGCGGCGTCGATGGAGCAGGCTATCCGTGCCTATGACCTGTTCAATGGCAAGGAGTTGTGGAAAGTCCGCCTCCCTGCCGGAGGGCAGGCGACGCCCATGACCTATCGGGCGCCGCATAGCGGTCGACAGATCGTGGTCATTGCCACAGGGGGCAAGCCAACGCTCAAGACAACACAAGGTGCGCGGCTCGTTGCCTATGCGTTGCCGAAAGAATTCTCCCGCTAACGAAAGAAAACGACGATGCTCTTTTCCAGATATGCCGGTGTCATTATGCTTCTGTGGTGCGGGACCGGCCTCGCTTTTGCGCAGACAGCGCTCGTTCATCAGCTGCCCAATCAGCAATCGGACGTCATCAAACCGGGAGCGATTGCCGCCAAACCCGGCCCAGCGACATTCTTCACCGGCAAGGTGACGGTTTTGGAGCTTGTCAGACCGGTATCATCGGGGCGTGCCGGCGTGGGGCTGGTAACCTTTCAGGCCGGGGCACGCAGCCACTGGCATACGCATCCTGCCGGACAGACTTTGTATGTGACGCAAGGATGTGGCTGGACGCAGCGCGAAGGCGGCCCCGTGCAGCGTATCTGCAAAGGCGACACAGTCTATGTGCCGCCCGGCATTCGTCACTGGCACGGCGCAACGGATACGACATCAATGACCCATCTGTCGGTCACCGAAACGCTCGGCGGCCATGCTGTCGACTGGGCGGAAAAAGTCTCTGATGTCCAGTTCAAGGGGCCTTCCGAATAAGAGCGGCCGATTGCCCTTCGAAAAAGAGTGAGTCATGCTCGGCCATGCCCGTTAACCGGATCGATCTCGCCGATTACAGCTATTTTCTGGCTATCGCCCGCCACCGCAACTTCAGGCGCGCGGGTGTCGAGCTGGGCGTGAGCACTTCTGCCCTGAGCCATTCGCTCAAGGGGCTGGAGACCCGTATTGGCATCAGGCTGATCAATCGTACCAACCGCAGTGTCACGCTCACCGCTGCCGGTGAGGAATTGCAGGCGGCGATCAGCGATCCGTTCGACCGTATCGAGCAGGCTGTCGACAGCCTCAACCGTTTCCGCGACGTGCCCAAAGGGCGTATCAGGCTGAACGTGCCCAGCGACGCCGCGAGTTTGCTGCTTGGTCCGGCACTTCCCCATTTCGTCGAACGCTACCCGGATATCGCACTCGATCTGGCGGTCAGTAATCAGCTCGTGGATGTGATCGATGGCGGGTTCGACGCTGGTATCCGTTATGGCGGCACTGTTCCCGAGGATATGATCGCCCAACGTCTGTCGGCCGATATACGCTGGGGTGGTCGTGGGGTCTGTCGCCTATCTCGAACGTCATGGTGTCCCACTGCACCCGCACGATCTCGCAGCGCATCGCTGCCTGCGCTTCCGCCTTGGCGACGACACGCTCTATCGCTGGGAGTTCGAACGCCAATCGGAGAACATGGCGGTTGCAGTGCCGGGATCGCTCACTTTCGATGACAGCCGGGCCATCCTCTCCGCTCTTCTGGGGGGCGCAGGCCTGATGTATGCGCCCGAACCTCTGGTCGCACCGCTGATTGCCGAAGGCAGGGTTCGCTCCGTCCTGGAAGACTGGGCGCCGATGGGAGACGGGTTTTACATCTATTACGCCAGTCGACGTCAGGTGCCGACAGGGCTGCGCCTTCTGATCGCGCTGCTGCGTGAACTTAAGCCGCTGGGACTCTGAGTACAGTCAGCTCGATGTTGAGCGTCACTCAACAGGGTATCAACACGAAGCCGGATATTACGATCGCTCTGGCAGGCCTAAAGTAATTTTTGAAGGCGGCACGGGCCGTCGTGTAATCGAGGCAAATTTCTGGAAATCACAGGTCGTGAAAAAGCCTGCCATTTCATCTGGCCGGCACCATGACGCTGTGAGCGGCGCGCGGGGTCAATGAGACATTTCTGTCGGTAAATAATCCGCGCATTTCCTGCCTCATCAAACGCCATGCGCCTCGTGGCACGATCTGGAGAGAGGGACATGAACCCAAGCTATGATTTCGCAGACAAGGTCGCTGTCGTAACAGGTGCCAAGGGCGGCATGGGCTTCGCTACGGCAGAGGCCTTTGCCAGAAGCGGCGCAGCAATTGTTTTGGGCGATCTCGATGAAGTCGCGATTCAGGAAGCGGCAGCCCGGCTAAACGCGGCAGGATATCGGGCGGTGGGTATGGCGTGTGACGTGTCGGACGAAGCACAGGCGGCAGGCCTTGTGGCGCTTGCCGTTTCACGCTTCGGTCGGCTCGATTTCGCCTATAACAACGCCGGTATCCAGGCCCCGCCTACAGATGCCGCCGATGAAACAGCTGAGGCCTTCGACAGGGTTCAGGCCGTTAATCTGCGGGGAATCTGGACCTGCATGAAGCATGAGCTCAGGCAGATGCGACAGCAGGGTTTCGGCGCGATCGTCAATTGCTCTTCTTTGGGTGGACTAGTCGGCCTTCCCGAGCGTGCCGCGTATCACGCCTCGAAACATGGCGTTATCGGACTCACAAAAAGCGCCGCCCTCGACTACGCGCCGCGTGGTGTGCGTATCAATGCGATCTGCCCTGGCGTGATCGAGACGCCGATGGTGGCCGATATGCTCAAGACGCAAAAACAGGCCATGGACGATTTCCTGAAGCAGCAGCCGATAGGCCGTCTTGGGACAGCAGAGGAAATTGCGCAATCTGTGCTGTGGCTATGCAGCCCCGGCGCCAGCTTCGTGACCGGCGTTGCCCTGCCGGTCGATGGGGGCTTTACGGCTCATTGAGGCGGGAATGCTGCCGATAAACAGACGGGCCATGGTGATTGGGGCGCTGGCTGCCTCAGCACCCTGGTCTCCTTCCGTTGCTGGAGAAAAGACCATGTCGAGTGACCCTACCGACGCCCGAAAGGCCTTTGGCGATATTGCCTCTCATCTTGCCGAAATTACCGACAAGGTGCTGTTCGGTGATGTGTGGCAGAATACGGCCCTTTCGCCGCGTGATCGCAGCCTCACCACCATCACCTGCCTGATCGCCGGATATCGGCATAACGAACTCGCCTTTCACATTCGAAAAGGGCTCGCGAACGGCCTCAGGAAAGAGGAGATCGTCGAAGCGATTACCCAGATCGCTTTTTATGCAGGCTGGCCGCCTGCCATGACGGCGCTGCCGATCGTGAAGAAAATATTCGAGGAAGAAAGCCTCTGAGTTGCGCCGACGGGCGCTGACGACGTAGCTGGCCATGCGCCGGAAGACGGTCGATCAAAATCTGTTATCGAGAAGCGGTGATCGCATTCCGGCATAAATTCCGCCAATTCGGAAAGGATCTATGCGAAATTGCAAGGGTTGGCGCCATCATCAGACTGGTGCCCGGCCTGTAAGGCGCTCTCGCTCGTGATCTCTCGACACTACCTGATGGAGGCGCGTGAGAGTTGCTTTCGGGTTGTAAACGTTTCAGATCTCTGAGACCAGTTTTTAATCTTCCTGCCATGGCAGGGGCGGGCTGTTCAGGTTCTGCCCGAGTGTGACGACGAGACGCGTATGATCAGCCTGTTCGATCTTTTCAAAATCGGTATCGGTCCGTCATCATCGCATACGGTGGGGCCGATGCGCGCGGCGCAGCGTTTCATGACGTCGCTCACCGATTTCGACAGCATCATGCGTCTTCGCGTCACGCTTTACGGGTCTCTGGCATGGACGGCGCAGGGTCATGCCACGGACAAGGCGGTCATTCTCGGCCTGTGCGGAGAATTGCCGCAGAGTATCGACCCGGATGCGGCTGACGGGATCGTGGCGCAGGTCGAAGCGAACAGACATATCGTTTTCGACGGGAAAGTACTGCCCTTCGACCCGGTTCACGATCTGGTTCTCGACAAGCAGAGTGTGCCTCCCGTTCATCCCAACACACTGCAATTCGAGGCGTTGAACGCAGAAGGCGAGCCATTGGAGGTGGCGCGTTTCTGCTCGGTGGGCGGTGGCTTCATCGTGCCTGAGAAAGCGACCGAGACGGCAGGCTATGCCCAGCCCAGCGTGCCTTATCCATTCACCAGTGGCGCCGAATTGCTGCATCAGGCCAGATTGCACGATCTGAGTATTGCGGCGCTTGTCATGGAAAATGAATGCGCCCTTCGCCCCAGAGACGAGATCGTCGCCTATCTGGATGAGATCATCGCCGTGATGATGGCCTGCATCGCGCGCGGGATGGAACAAAGCGGCATCCTGCCGGGGCGTTTGAAAGTACGCCGCAGGGCGCAGGCCCTGCATGAGAAACTCAGGGAGAGAGAGCGCGCGAATACACGCTCTGCTCATGGCATCATGGACTGGATCAGCCTTTTCGCCATCGCGGTGAATGAGGAAAATGCCGCCGGTGGCCGCGTGGTGACGGCTCCTACCAATGGTGCCGCCGGAATCATTCCCTCGGTCTTGCGCTATTATCGCGATTATTGTCCGCCTTTGCCGCCAGCCACAGCGCAGCAAGGCATGCGCGATTTTCTGCTTACCGCTGGCGCCATTGGGGGGCTCTTCAAGCTTAATGCCTCGATTTCCGGGGCCGAAGTGGGCTGTCAGGGCGAGGTGGGCGTCGCCTCTTCGATGGCCGCAGCAGGGTTGGCAGCGGCTCTGGGCGGCACGCCGGAGCAGATCGAGGACGCTGCCGAGATCGGCATGGAGCATCATCTGGGCATGACCTGCGATCCGGTGGCGGGGCTGGTGCAGATTCCCTGCATCGAGCGCAATGCTTTCGGGGCTGTGAAAGCGATCAATGCCGCATCGCTCGCCCTGAATGGCGATGGTGCCCATATGGTCTCGCTCGATCAGGTCATTCGGACCATGGCCGAGACGGGGCGCGACATGAACCATCGCTACAAGGAGACGTCTCTGGGTGGCCTTGCTGTCAATCTGCCAGAGTGCTGAGCAACGCGCTGACCGGAATGTTGAAAAGTCCATTGCGCGGCATTTGGTAAAAGATCAGCGATAGACGACGCCGCCATCGGTCAGGATGGCCTGACCGGTGATGTAGTCCGAATCGGGTCCTGACAGGAAAGCGACGAGCGCTGCCACGTCATCGGGCGTCTGGGCACGGCCGAGCGCGATACCCTCAACGAATTTCTTGTAGGTCTCGCCCTTTTTCGAGCCGGTCACCTCGGCAAAGCGCTCATCGATTTCGACCCACATATCCGTGCCCACAATGCCGGGGCAGTAGGCATTCACGGTAATGCCCGCGCTTGCATATTCCTTGGCAGCAGCTGGGTGAGCGCGCGCACAGCGAATTTCGTGGCTGAATAGACGCCGAGCATCGCAAACCCGTCATGACCTGCAATGGAAGAGGCGTTGATGATCTTGCCCTTCTGCTTGCGCGCCTTGAATTTGGCAGCAGCGGCCTGAATCCCCCAGAGCACACTCTGGATATTGATACGCAGAATGCGTTCGACCTCCTCGGGCATGACATCGGCAATCGGGTTGACCTGCGCGATACCCGCATTGTTGATCATGACATCGAAGCCGCCCAGTTCGGCCTCGGCATGATCGATCGCGGCATAGACGGCATCGCGGTCGCTCACATCGGCGGCAAAGACGCTGGCCTTGCGACCGAGCGCTTCGATTTCGTTCTTCACGCTGTGCAGCTTGTCCGTCTTGAGATCGACAAGGGCGATATCAGCGCCGTCTTTCGCCAGACGGTGTGCGATGCCGCGACCGATTCCCTGTGCCGCGCCAGTAACGAGAATGACTTTTCCGCTGAGTGACATGATCGCTCTTTCCTGAAGAGAGCCGGCACCTTTTCTTTTAGAGGTGCTGCGGTTCTGATGCGTGATCAGTAAACGTCGCAGTAAAGAGCCGGATCTATCGGATGATCGTTTTGTGATAAGAGCGATATACTATGTCGAAAGGCAGGATTTTACCCGGCTTTCTTCCAGCCGCGTTCCTGCTGTTGCCAATAGGCGAGGCTGTGCCCTGCCTGTTTCACAGTTGTCCAGAATGTGCGGGCGCGTGAGACGGCCTGCGGATCATTGCCATCGAACAGGGTAAAGACGCGGTCGAACTCTTCCAGCCCCTGCTCGACACCACCATCGAGCAGGAATAAAAAACGGGCTCCATTGGGTACGTCGTCGCCCTTCGTCAGCCAGATGGGCTGACGAGGGCCATGCCCCATGGTCTGGCTGCCATGAGGAAGCCAGAGCGGGGTTTTTGCCTTCCAGAGCGCCTCGTCGAGCTGCTTGACCTGCGCGGCGTCGCGGCAGCGAATGACGGCGCGCTGCCCCGCATCGAGCGTACGGCCCAGAAGTGCGGGCAGGGCGTCTTCCAGCGTGGTGCGCGTCAGGTGATAGAAGCCGATTTCGCTCATCAGGCGCGGGTGTTTTCCGGCTCGTGATGACGCACTAGGGCGTCGAGCAGTCGTACGCCGAACCCGGTCGCGCCCTTCGGGCATTGCGGTGAGGCATCCGAGCGCCAGGCAACGCCTGCGATATCGAGATGGGCCCAGGGTGTGTCGCCCACGAAACGCGCCAGAAACTGCGCCGCCGTGATTGAGCTGCCGGGACGGCCCGTGATATTCTTCATATCGGCAATGTCCGAACGGAGTTGACGGTCATAAGCCTTGCCCATGGGCATGCGCCAGACCGCTTCGCCCGTCTGCTCGCCGGCTTCGAAAAGCGCAGCGGCAAGAACATCGTCATTGCTGAAAAGGCCCGCGCGTACATGACCGAGGCTTACCACGATCGCGCCTGTCAGCGTCGCCAGATCGACCATCAAACGGGGCTGGAAACGCTCCTTGGCATAAGCCAGCACATCCGCCAGAACGAGACGTCCCTCCGCATCGGTGTTCAGCACCTCGATGGTCTTGCCTGCATAGCTGCGCACCACGTCGCCGGGGCGCTGGGCATTGCCAGAGAGCATGTTCTCGACGAGGCCGACCACGCCGATGACATGGGTTTTCGCCTTGCGACGAGCCACGGCTTCCATCGCACCGACAACGGCAGCGGCACCGCCCATATCGGTTTTCATTTCATCCATGCCAGCAGCAGGCTTGATGGAGATGCCGCCGGAGTCGAATGTCACGCCCTTGCCGATAAAGGCGAGAGGCGCCTCTTCCGAACCGCGATAGCGCATGATCGCCACGCGGGCTTCCTGATCGCTGCCCTGCGCCACGCCGAGCAATGCGCCAAAGCCCAGCTCTGTCAACTTGACGGCATCGAGAATTTCGACCTCGACACCCAGATCGCGCAGTCCCTCGATGCGACGCGCAAATTCGGGCGGAGTCAGTACGTTGGGCGGCTCGCTGACCAGATCGCGTGCCCGGAACACGCCCTGCGCCACGGCGCGCAGATCTTCCCACGCCGATCGCACAGCGTCCGGGTTCTCGACCCCGAGATGCAGGCGTTGAAGCTGGGGCGCGTTTTCCGGTTCGTCTGTGTGATACAGGTCGAAGCTATAGCGACCGAGGGCCGCCCCATAAGCCGCATGCGCGGCGAACTCGGCACAACGTCCGGCAAAGGCGAGATCGGCATGGGTCGTGTCACGCACGGCCTTGGCCGCTTGTCCGCCAGCGGCTTCCATGGTCGGGATGTCCAGCTCGTCAGCCGGGCCACAGCCGATCAGGACAATCCGCGCGAAGGCAGCACAGGGGGCCAGCAGCACACAGCTCTGGTCGCGCTGGCCCTTGAAGCGCGAAATGGCGGCGGCGCGGCGCAGCGCCCCGCCTGTCGCCGCGTCAAGATGAGCAAACGGGCCGTTGGCGACATCGAAATCCGGTCCGGTCAGCAGGACGAGGGTCTGCTCCGATTCCGGCGCTCCCTTGCCTTGCAGGAGGGGAAACGGTGCCTGGATCTGGATGTCGAGCATGATCTTTCCGGTCAATTCTATGAATGTGCGACACTATCGTCATCGTGTCGGAAGATGGCAAGGCGGGGCAGAATTAATAACGACGAATGATCGTTCATTTAATTCAAACCACTATGAACGTTGATTAGTGCTAGGAAGTATGGCCTAGTCGCGCCTCGTTCCCCAAGAAGCGCATCAAGCTCCGACATGTCACTGCTTGCCGATCTGAATTGGCTGTTCGTTCTCTCTGGTCTCGGAGTCGGATTTCTGGTCGGCATGACCGGCGTTGGTGGCGGGTCGCTGATGACCCCTCTGCTGATCCTTTTGTTCAAGGTGCACCCTCAGGCTGCTGTCGGTACGGACCTGCTCTATGCCGCCATCACCAAATCGGTCGGTACGCTGGTGCATGGTCATCGCGGTGCTGTTGAATGGCGTGTGGTGCTGCGTATGCTGACAGGCAGTCTGCCCGCCACTCTGATCGCACTTTTGTTCCTGCACTGGTACGGCAGCCCGTCGCATGACACGACCAGACTGGTCTCTACCGCACTCGGTGTTGCCCTTCTGATCACCGCGCCCAGCGTTTTTTTCCGTAAAGAACTGCAAGCTTGGTCTCACCGCCATGCCGGAGAGCTTTCTCCCCGTGTCGCCGCCATTCTGACCGTCGTTCTGGGCGCCGTTCTGGGCGTAATGGTGACGCTCTCTTCCGTAGGTGCAGGCGCGATCGGTATGACCGTCCTGATCCTGCTCTATCCCTCGCTTAGCACAGCGCGTCTGGTCGGCTCGGATATTGCCCATGCCGTTCCGCTGACGCTGATTGCAGGTATGGGGCACTGGTATCTTGGTGCGGTGAAGATTCCGATGCTGGTTTCGCTGCTTTGCGGCTCCATCCCCGGCATCATTCTCGGTAGTCTGTGCGTCGGTCAGGTCAATGAGCGCGTACAGCGTACGGTTCTGGCCGCTGTGTTGTTCATCGTTGGCTGGCGTCTGGTCTGAAAGTGCTGCGGGGCGCTGCCCCGCTCCCCGGAAAGGGGCTTACCCCTTTCATCCCGGCAAAGGGTTTCCAAAGGGCGACGGCCTTTTGCGGGGTTTGGGGCGGAGCCCCTGCACGCCCTCAGGAGTCTTCGGCTACTTCATGGCAGGCGATCCATTCCGAATGCCCATCGGCATAGCGTTCGCGTTTCCAGATCGGTACGCGCCGCTTGATTTCGTCGATGACAAAGCGGCAGGCGGTAAAGGCGGCGTCGCGATGCGGAGCTGACACGCCGATCCATACCGCCATCTCGCCGATGGCGAGCGTGCCTATGCGATGAATGCAGGAGGCGGCGAGAATATCGAAGCGATCTTCTGCCTCTGCGAGCACGGCAAGGGCTTCGGCTTCGGCGAGGGGGGGATAGGCCTGGTAATCGAGGCCGAGCACCGCCTGCCCGTCGCTGTGGTTGCGCACCCAGCCTTCGAAACTGCAATAGCCGCCCGCTTCATCACGACGCAGGGTCGTAGCGAAACCGGTCGGGTCGATCGACGCTTCTGTCAGAAGGAAAGCGCTCATCCGCCAGATACCGGAGGGATGAATACGACATGATCGCCCTCTGCGGGGCGACGGTCCCAATGGGTAAAGGCAGCGTTGACGGCGACGCGCAGGCGGGATGCGGGCAGGGTGAAGCCGTGGCGCGTTGTCAGTTCCTGATAAAGCGCGGCAAGGCTGGCTGCTGTCGTATCGATTTCCTCCTGCACGCAACCAGCTTCGTCACGCAGAAGGGCGAAATATTCGAGGGTCAGGCGCGGCATGTCAGGGCGCGCCGAAATCGCGTTTGCCGCCCGTCTTGCCCATCAGGCGTACGTCCTGAATGACCATGTCATGGCTGAGCGCCTTGCACATGTCATAAAGCGTGAGGGCCGCCACGGTAGCGCCGGTCAGGGCTTCCATCTCGACACCGGTTTTGCCTTCGCATTTGACGCGGCAATCGATGAGCGCGTCGCATCCTTCAATGGCAATCTCGACCTTGCAGCCGGTGAGAGACAATGGATGGCAGAGCGGAATGAGCTGTGCGGTGGCCTTGGTGCCCATGATGCCCGCGAGTTGCGCCACGGTCAGCACGGCGCCCTTGCTGGTCATGTAGCCCGAATCGGCCAGTGTTTTGGCAACTTCGGGTGGGAAACGGAGCGTGGCTCGGGCATGGGCTTCGCGACGGGTGACATTTTTATCGCCGATCTCGACCATATGGGGGCGTTGTCCGGTTTCATCCACATGGGTCAGCGACACCATTTCAGCCTCCGATATAATACATTTCGATCCGCTCGCCCGAGGCGGGCTGGGGATCGGGATTGCGTATTTCACTATAACGATCTGCGCGGCCTCGCCAGATGCGACGGAGCTGCGTTTCGAGCGCGGCGTCATCGGAATCAGCGAGCGCTGGGCGCAGATCGGTGCCGGTTTTGGCGAAAAGGCAGGTATAAATCTGCCCCTCTGAAGACAGGCGCGCACGCGAGCAGTCGCCGCAGAACGGGGCCGTGACCGAGGAAATGAAACCGATCTCGCCACCACCATCGGCAAAGCGGTAACGCTGTGCGACCTCGCCACGATAGAGGGGGGCAAGCGGTTCGAGCGGATAGATGGCGTTGATGCGTTCCAAAAGCACGGCAGAAGGCACGACAGCACTTTCGGACCAGTGATTGCGTGTGCCGACATCCATATATTCGATGAAGCGAAGGGTAATGCCTGTGTGGCGAAAACGGCTCACGAGAGGCAGGATATCCTGCTCGTTGAAGCCACGCTGCACAACAGTGTTGATCTTGATCCCGCCGGGAAAGCCGCGTGAGGCAGCGTTGTCGATGGCGGTCAGCACCGTGCCGAGTTCGTCGCGACCACCGCTCATGCGGCTGAAAACAGTGGGGTCGAGACTGTCGAGACTGATCGTCAGGCGAGAAAGACCTGCGTGGTAGAGCGACTCCAGATGGCGGTCGAGCAGCACACCATTAGTGGTCAGCGCCACATCGTCGATGCCCGGCAGCGAGGCGAGCCGCGTCACGAGCGTATCGAGGCGGGGCCGCAACAAGGGCTCGCCGCCTGTCAGGCGCAGCTTGCTGACGCCAAGTCGCGCCGAAATGCGGGCGATACGCTCGATTGTCGTGAAGTCGAGGCGCTGCGCCGGTTCGAGAAAGGCGAAATCGTCGTGAAACACCGATAGCGGCATGCAATAGGGGCAGCGAAAATTGCATCGATCCATGACCGAAATGCGCAGATCATGCCAGGGCCGCGCCAGCAGATCTTTCGGCCGTTGAGGCGCAGTATCGTCACCATTCATGGAAGGGAACGCTCGTACCGGGGGGAAGGGGCGTCGTGCCAGGAGGGAGGGTAACGAGCCCCTGTGTGACGCCGAGGCGGTTGAAATCGCCCGAAGTAGGCATCGGATGAGGCATTGCCCGGGCGACGCCATCGGCGTCATGCACGAGTTGCACCGGTACGAGGCGGGTCATCGAAGGCAGGGGAGAAAAGGTCTCGCCAAGCTGCACCGAGACGACGCCTTGCTTGAGACCCTGAGCGCGCAAAAGTGCGGGCACGACATGCCGACTGCAACAGGCGAGCGCCGAGACGGGATTGCCGGGCAGGGCGAAAACCGGCTGGCCTTTGGGGGAGAGGCCGAACCAGAAGGGTTTGCCGGGACGCTGGGCGATTTTATGAAAAATTTTCTGTATCCCGAGTGCCGCGAGCGCCTGAGGTACGAAATCGAATTGTCCCATCGACACCCCGCCACTGAGAACCAGCACATCGTGCCGTTCCAGCAGCGTCGCAAGATGTTCGGTTGTCAGCGCCAGATCGTCTGGCAGCACGGCAAAGGCCTGACGGGTAAACCCCTTGCGTGAGAGAGAGGCGGCAATCGCGAATTCGTTCGAGCGGCGAATTTGCCATTCCTGAACGGGCGCGTCAGGCGCCACCAGCTCGTCGCCAGTCGAAACGACGGCAATCGAGGGAATGACCGAGACCTGGGGATGAGAGATTCCGTTGGCCGCCAGAATAGCCATTTCCGGCGGTGTGAGCCTCAAACCAGGGGTAAGCAGCGTTGCACCGCGTGCGCAATCTGCTCCCTTGGGATGGATATGCTGACCCTTTCGCGGCGTGACGCCAGCGTGCAGCGTAACAAGATCGTCCTGCGTGTCGAAATCTTCTCGCGGAATGATCGTATCGGTGCCGGTCGGTAACACCGAGCCAGTCATGACGGCAATCGCCTGATCGGATCCGCCTTGCATGTTAAGTGGGGGCCGACCGGCTGGCTGAGTGGCGACAACACGGAAGTCACGCTGGCCCTCACGCCAGGCCACTGCGATACCGTCGAGAATGACGCGATCGTAAGGCGGTAGAGCCCGCTCTGCGGTGACATTCTGGCGCAGGATGCGATTGGCCGCCTGATCGAGCGGGATCGCCTCGCCTGGAAAAGGAATCAATGCCTCCCCGATCAGGGTCTCGGCGGCGTCGATGGTCAGAAGCTCGTTCATGAGACCCTTTGTTGGCGAGGCAAGGATGCCAAGGCAACTGAATATGTGCCCGCAAAGGCAAGTTTGCCCGGTTCAGCCGCTGGAACGCGCAGGGCGAGGCGCAGGTCGGTTGAGTATGTATGACCCGCTTCGATGCCTTTGGAGTCTTTCAGAGGCATGCGACTGTCATCAAGCGGGTATTTGTTCTGAAGCGCGTCGGGTTGTGGCTTTTTCGTAACAGCCGTCAGACGGGTTTCGGGCAGGCGTATTTTCACGCAACCGAGAAGGGCAGCTTCCGGTTGAAGGCCTGGCAGCATTTGCACGTCCGGGCAGGTTTCAAGAGGGCAGACATTCTCTGAAACAGATGATTGAAGCACTCAGAGAGCTATGCTAGTCCGTGACCGAACCGAACGGTCATTTTCAGATCAGGCGAGTGAGACGTCGGGTTCAGAGACCCAGAAACCGAGTTGCTCCCGCAGAGAGGGAGTGACGGCGAGAGGATGCACATGGCGCAGGGCGACGATCAGGATAATCGCGCATCGCAGGGTGATGACGAACAGCAGAACGATCAGGGCAGCAAGAAGGGCGGCAAGAAGGCCAGTCCCCTCAAGCGCCTCATTCTCATTGCGGTCGTCGTCGTCATTGCGCTTGCCTGGCTGGGATACTGGTTGCTGACACGCAATCAGATCGAGACGGATGACGCCTATACGACAGGGCGCAAAATTGCCGTGGCGCCGCATGTAAACGGCTATGTCACGCAGCTTCTGGTTAATGACAACCAGTTCGTTCATGCAGGCCAGTTACTGGTCAAGATCGATGATCGCGACTATCTCGCTTCACTGCACAAGGCAGAGGCCAGCATCGCTCAGGCGCAGGCAAATTTTGCTGCAGCCACGCAAATGGTCATGGTTGCCAAGCAGAACTTCCCGGGTCGTCTGAATGCAGCAAAGGGCGCCCTGGCTTCGGCACAGGCGCAGCTCTTCAAGGCCGAAACCGATTACCGCCGCCAGCATAGCGTTTCCCGTGCTGCGACAACGCAGCAGGATATCGATTATTCCAAGGCTGCCCTCGATCAGGCTCATGCCGAAGTCATGCGCGCCGAAGGCGAATTGCAGCAGGCGACACCTGTCCAGCCGAATATCGAAAATCAGGAAGCCACGATGAAGCAGCAGAATGCTGCGCTCAAGGCTGCCGAGGCAGATCTGGTTCAGGCACAACTCAATCTTGGCTGGACAGAAGTGCGCGCACCGCATGACGGCTGGATTTCGCAGCGTAATGTCGAGCAGGGCGATTTCGTTCAGACCGGACAGAAACTGTTTTCCGTCGTCGAGCCCGAAGTCTGGGTAGTCGCGAACTACAAGGAAACGCAGATCAACAAGATGCGTCCGGGCCAGAAGGTCGAGATCGAGGTCGATGCCTACCCAAATCTCACGCTCCATGGCCATGTCGATTCGATCCAGCTAGGGGCCGGTGCCGCATTCAGTGCCTTCCCGCCCGAAAATGCGACGGGTAATTTCGTCAAGATCGTCCAGCGCGTGCCGGTCAAGATCCTGATCGATAGCGGGCTGGATCCAAATGTCCCTCTGCCGCTCGGCGTGTCCGTCGTGCCGACGGTGACCATTCCATGAGCGACGCGTCCGGCGAAAATCAAAACCACTCCAGTTGGAAGCCCAAAGCGAACCCCTGGCTGATTGCTGTGGTGGTGACGCTGGGCGCTTTCATGGAGGTGCTCGACACCACCATCATCAACGTGGCGCTCCCGCATATTTCGGGTGCGCTCGGCAGCTCCTACGATGACTCCACCTGGCGCTCACCTCCTATCTGGTGGCGAACGGCATCGTGCTGACCATTTCCGCATGGTTCGGCAAATTGCTGGGGCGCAAGCGCTACTTCCTGATCTGCATCGCCATGTTCACGGTCTCGTCCTTCCTTTGCGGATTGTCGACGAGCCTGCCCATGCTGATTGTTTTCCGCTTGATGCAGGGCTTCTTCGGTGGTGGTCTGCAACCGAATCAGCAATCGATCATTCTTGACACCTTCCCGCCGGAAAAACGTGGTGCAGCTTTCGGCCTGACGGCTATTGCGACCATCGTGGCGCCGATTCTCGGTCCGCTTCTCGGTGGGTATCTGGTCGATAACTATTCCTGGCGGTGGATTTTTTACGTCAATGTGCCGTTCGGCATTCTGACTCTCATCGGTGTGTCCGCTCTGGTGGAAGATCCGCCATGGGAGAAGCAGAAGCGCGAGAAGGTCGATGTGATCGGCATCTGCCTGATTTCGCTCGGTCTCGGCTGTCTCGAAATCATGGCCGATCGCGGCGAGGATGATGACTGGTTCGGGTCGCCCTTTATCGTGACGATGGCCGTGCTCGGCGTGGCTGGCGTGGTCGGTGCGGTTATCTGGCTGCTCAAGGCCAAAAATCCGCTTCTGAACCTCGCCATCTTCAAGGATCGCAATTTTGCGGTCGGCACGTTCCTCATGGCAATGGTCGGCGGACTGCTCTACGCTTCCGCGATCATCGTGCCGCAGTTCGCACAGCAGGTTCTGGGTTATACGGCGACGATTTCCGGCGAGGTTCTCGCGCCGGGCGGTGCGTCATCATCTGTCTGATCCCGCTTGTCGGCAAACTCATGGGGTTCGTGCAGGTACGCAATCTGATTGCTTTCGGATTCTTCCTGATGGGCCTCGCCATGTTCTATTCGGCGCAGCTTGTGCCGACCACCAGTTACGCCCATCTGGTCGAGTATCGTATTTTCCAGACCTCTGCGCTGGCCTTCCTCTTCGTGCCGATTTCGACGATTGCCTATTCGACGCTGCCGAAAGAGCTGAATTCTGACGCGTCGGCGATGTTCAGCATGTCGCGCAATTATATCGGGTCGCTCGCGATTTCACTCGCCACAGCGGCCATCACCGAAACCAAGCAGGTTCGACAAAGTCTGATGGCTCATTGGACTTCGGATTATCAGCCAACGGGCAGGATTATCTGCACACCGTGCACAAGGTGGCGGTCGATAACGGCATGACCTCGGCGGCGGCTCAGCAATTTGCCGTGCATAGCTACTATCAGAGCTTTCTTCAGCAGGTCTCCATGGTGGCCTATAATCAGACCTTCATGGTGATCGGAATCATGGCGTTCTGCGTCGTGCCATTCTGTTTCCTGCTCTCCCCGGTGGCCAAGAAGGGCCCGGCCGGAGGTGCCCATTAATGACTAATTTCACGACTTTCTGGAGCCACGCCTTGAAGACAGGCCGTTCCCCGCGCGCTCTGATGCTGAGCGGCGCCTCGCTCGCTATGGCTCTTTCCCTGCCAGGCTGTGTCGGGCCGAAATATCAGAAGCCCGATCTCTGGTCGCCCAGCCAGTATGATATGCATGCCCGTTCGGGTCAGGCTGGCAGCCAGACCACGACGGATGCTCCCGATCCGAACTGGTGGAAGATCTTCAACGATCCGACGCTGACCTCGCTCGAAACCCGTCTGGCAACGCAGAATCTCGATATCCAGCGTGCTGCGGCGCAGCTGGCGCAAAGTCGTGCGCAGCTGCTGATGGCCGGTGCCGAGCGCTTCCCCGGGCTTTCGGCCAGTGGGTCCTATACGCGCTCGCAATACAGCACCAAGTCGCTGCAGCGTATCCTTTCCGGCGTGGCCAAGGATAACGTCACGGCACTGGGGCAGCAGAACGCCACGCTGCTCGACCAGAGCGTGGGCGATGCGACCATTCCTCTGCTGAACCAGTGGAAATATTCGATCGACGCTCAATATGAAGTCGATATCTGGGGACGCGTGGCGCGCCAGTATGAGGCAGCCAAGGCCGACCTGCAGGCGAGCGATGAGGAGCGCCGCGGCGTGCTGATCGCGCAGCAGGCCGATATGGCAAATGACTATCTGACCCTGCGCGGGCTTCAGGAGCAGTTGCGCATCACTCGGGCCAATCGTGACACGCAGGCCCAGACACTCTCTCTGGCCAGAGAGCGCCAGAAAACCGGGCTCGTGACCGAACTCGACGTGACAAGCGCCGAGACGCAGCTCGATTCGACGACCGCCCAGATCGCTCAGGTCGAGCAGCGAATCGAACAACAGATCAACGCCATCAGCCTGTTGCTCGGAGCGCCTCCGGGCACGCTCAACGAGGAGCTGACACGCACGGCGGGCATCCCGGTTGTGCCGCCGCGCGTGCCGGTGGGTGTGCCTTCCGAACTGGCGCAGCGTCGCCCGGATATCCGTCAGGCCGAGGCGCAGCTCCATGCGGCCGTGGCCAATGTGGGTGAGGCCGAGGCCGAGTTCTATCCAAAGATCACGCTCAACGCCGATTTCGGGCTGCAATCGCTCTCGTTCCGCGATCTTGGCTTCTGGAATGCGCGTGCATGGAATATCGGCCCGTCCATCTCTCTGCCGATCTTTCAGGGCGGGCGTCTGCGCGGTCAGTTGATGCTCAACCGTTATGCTCAGAAAGCTGCCGCCATCACCTATCGCCAGACGGTGCTGGGTGCCTGGCGTGATGTCGATAACGCGCTTATCGCCTATCGCGACGAGCAGCGTCGTCGTGACGGGTTGCAGGCTGCGGTGGTTTCGGGGCAACGTGCGCTTCATCTGGCGCAGGATCAGTATCGCAGCGGTCTGACCACTTATCTGAACGTACTTTCAGCGCAGCGTGATCTGCTTTCTGCCGAGCTGCAGCTCGCCGATAGCACCACAACACTCGCGAGCAATCTGGCGCATCTGTATAACGCGCTGGGTGGTGGATGGGAGACGCAGTTCCCGCAAGACAAACCCGAAGATGCAACAATCCGGCAGCTTGGCGGGGACAGTCCCCGTCACGCCTGATCACGTTATTGTTTAAGCTTTATAAAATAATCGGATGATCTATTTGACGTGTTAGGCTTTTTCTCTCTTGCTCATTGAGCAAGAGGGAGGACCATCATGTCGATCGCCACTGAACAGCTACGCGATGCTCTGGGAAGCGTCGCCGAACAACAGCCTTGCAAGCTGGTTGTTTTCGGCGCGGGCGGCGATCTGACCCGACGCCTGCTTCTCCCCTCGCTCTACGATCTCGCCGTGGCGGGAGCGTTGCCCGACGACTTCCAGATCATCGCGGTTGATCGCGCCGAGCAGACCGGACAGGATTGGGCGGCGCGCCTGTTCTCCCTGGCTGAGCAGGATGCGAAAGACCCTTCCGCCGAATTCTCCTGTCCTCAGCTTGATCGAACGGTCTGGGATCGGGTGACGGCCAAGGCGCAGTATCTTTCAGGCGATTTCACACAGCCCGATATCTACACGACGCTCAGAGAGGCACTCGGCGCGGGTAATGTCATTTTCTATCTTGCTGTCGCATCGCGGTTTTTCGCCCGCATTGCCACGGGGCTGGGGCAGGGGGGATTGCTTAAAGAAGGGCGCGGTTTTCGACGTCTCGTGATCGAGAAGCCCTTCGGTCATGATTTTGCCTCGGCGCGCGAGCTGGATGCTGTGCTGCGTGCTCAGGCCGATGAAAGCCAGATTTACCGGATCGATCATTTTCTGGGCAAGGAAGCCAATCAGGGCATCATGATCGCCCGTTTCTCGAACGTGCTGTTCGAGCCGATCTGGCGCCGCGAATATATCGATCATGTGCAGATCACCGCTGCGGAAACAATCGGCGTCGAACAACGCGGGGCGTTTTACGAGCATACGGGTGCGCTTCGAGATATGGTGCCCAATCATCTGTTTGTGCTGCTGAGCCTGATCGCGATGGAGCCACCGTCGTCGCTCTCGGCTGACGCCGTGCGACAGGAAAAGACGCGCCTTCTGCAAGCCATACGCCCTATAAGGAAAGAGGATTACGTGCCGGGGCAATATGCTGCGGGGCAGATCGAAGGCGTATCGGTGCCTGGCTATCGCAGTGAGCCCGGTGTCGCGCCAGAGAGTCAGACCGAGACCTTCGCTGCTCTGAAGCTCTACATCGATAACTGGCGTTGGGGTGGCGTACCTTTCTATCTGCGCACCGGTAAACGCATGTCCGGGCGACGTACTGAAATCAATGTCGTCTTTAAAAAGCCACCTTATGCCCTGTTCAATCAGGATATGGACGACCCGCGTACCGGCAATGTTATCCGTTTTCTGCTCGACCCGGTGCGGGGTGTTTCGATCGATTTCGACGCCAAGCGGCCCGGTCTGTCAGAGGAGATTGCGCCGGTGAGTAGTCGGTTTCTTTATGACGATTTCTTCAGTAAGGCTCCCAATGTCGGTTACGAGGCGCTGCTGCATGATTGTATGGGCGGCAATCAGATGCTCTTCCAGAGTGCCGAGACCATCGAGGCGGCCTGGGCGGCAATCGACGCCATCGTGACTCCTGAAGCACCATATTTCTACAAGGCCGGTTCCGAGGGGCCGGACGAGGCAGCAGCCTTGCTTGCGCGTGACGGGCGTAGCTGGCTTCCTGTCAGATGAACCTGCCGGTTGTCTTGTCCGATATGCGCACGTTTCGGGTCGGTAAGCCGGCTTTCCAAAACAAGGTTCCTGTAAAAGGGCTGGGTCGAAAGAACTGATGATGAGTATGGCAATCGAAAACCACGCTGTGATCGGCGATCTGCGCACGACCGCCCTGGTCGCGCTCAACGGTTCGATCGATTTCATGTGCTGGCCCCGTTTTGACTCTCCGAGTGTTTTCGCGTCGCTGCTCGAGCCGAGCGCCGGGTTTTTTGAGCTGGCGCCGGTGCTCGAGGGGGGCAGATTTCGTCAGTTCTATGTGCCCGACACCAATGTCCTTTTGACGCGTGTGCTCTCACCTGAGGGGGTGAGCGAAATTTCAGACTTCATGACCCTTGCTCCGGATTACCCGGAGCAGCGCGTCATCAGACGTGTGAAGGCCGTTCGGGGCACGTTGAAGTTCCGGCTGCATTGTGCGCCACGTTTCGACTACGCCCGTGTTGGCCATAAGGCCCGTCTTCTGAATGAGAGGGTGATCCTGTTCGAACCGCTGCGCGATGATCTGCCGCCGCTGCGTATCAGTTCGACCATTCCCATGACGCTGATAAAGGATGACGCCTGCGCTGAGTTCGTACTGCAACTCAACGAGACGGCGACGTTCATGCTCGACAGCCTTACGACCGAAGAGAATCTCTGTCTCGAAGATCACTGGACGTCGACCGCGTTCAAGGCGACGGCCAATTACTGGATCGATTGGGTGGCGCGCGCGAGCTATCACGGACGCTGGCACGACCAGATCACCCGATCGACGCTCGCGCTCAAATTACTGACCTCGGCAGAGCATGGTTCGATGGTGGCGGCCGCGACTTTCGGGTTGCCTGAAGATCCCGGCGGTGTGCGCAATTGGGATTATCGTTATTGCTGGATCCGCGACTCGTCATTCATGGTCTATGCCTTCATGAAGACGGGGCATAAGGACGAGGCGACTGCTTTCATTCGCTGGCTGCATAAGCGTCGCCTCGAGGCGCAGCCGGGCGATGCGCGTCTGAAAGTCATGTATGCTATTGATGGCAAGGCTTTTGTGCCCGAGACCGACCTGACCCATTTCAGAGGTTTTCGTGATTCGCGCCCCGTGCGCATCGGGAATGGGGCGGAAGATCAGTTACAGCTCGATATCATTGGCGAGATGATGGATGCCGTCTATCACGCCGATCGTCATTGCGAACGACTGAGCTGGAAAGCATGGGAGTCCGTTGCCGAAGGCATAGACTGGCTCTGCCTGAACTGGAATCAGCCAGACGAAAGTATATGGGAAGTACGTGGGGGGAAAAAGCACTTCCTATTTTCTCGTATTATGTGCTGGGTTGCGCTTGATCGCGCAATTCGTCTGTCAGAAGAACGCGGGTTTCCTGCGCGGATCGCTGTTTGGGTGCGTGAGCGCAATGCCATTTATATGGATGTGCAGAACAATTTCTGGAATGAGGAACTCCAGTATTTTGTGCAGTACAAGGGGGGTACGGCTATCGATGCGTCCTGCCTGCTGATGCCTCTCATGGGATTTATCGGCGATCATGACCCGCGATGGGCCTCGACCCTGCGGGCTGTAGGCGAGCAGCTGCTCGATGACAGCCATGTCTTTCGCTATCATGTGGCTGAAGGCGATAATGAGGACGGGCTGGAAGGGCGTGAGGGCACCTTCACTATGTGTTCCTTTTGGTACATCGAGTGCCTGGCCCGATCCGGCGATCTGCTGATGGCGCGTTTCCTGTTCGACAAGACGCTCTCTTACGCCAACCATGTTGGGCTGTTTTCAGAGGAAATCGGTCCGGCAGGTGAGCATCTGGGCAATTTCCCGCAGGCTTTCACTCATCTCGCCTGATCAGGGCCGGGCAGTATCTCGATCAGGTAATATATCGCGATAAAGGCACTAGTTGAGAATTGGTATCAACTAAGTGTCGACGATTTTCTGAAATCGGCACGGAAGTTGATAATCAGTATCAACAAAAAGAGGACTATACCAATACCTAATTGATCACGGCTTCGTGTGTTCTCGGTCAGGTGATAGGCAGGCACTTGATGTGATGCTAGGCAATGGCGCAGAAAAAAACCTCACGACCACTAGCTTTTTAGTTCCAGACCGGTGTTACACGCCTTGATGGAACTCAGGCTACTGGTCCCGTCGGGAATAGGTGGTTGCGCCAGTGTCTCAGTTTCTTGCAGATCATGCTTTAGCGATCTACGTGGCCTTTACGGTCATCTTCCTTTGTATCGTGGTGGCGCTTTCTGCTGCTTTAGGGCCTCGTCGCGTCGGTGCCGCACGCGGTCGGTCGATGAGCCTGCCCTACGAGTCAGGTATCCTTTCCACAGGGTCGGCGCGTATCCGTCTGCCGGTTCAGTATTATCTGCTGGCCGTGTTCTTCGTGATTTTCGATGTTGAAAGCGTCTTCATCTATTCATGGGCTTCCGTGGTGGTCGAGGCTGGCTGGGCCGCCTTCATCTCGGTAGCGACCTTTGTCGTCTTTCTCACGCTCGCCCTGGTTTACCTCTGGCGCAGTGGTGCCCTCGAATGGCCCCAAGCACCGCCGCATGCCGGTCAAGGTGCCACCGAATTCCCCCGTTGAACTTGTCAAAATTCCCGCGCGCGAGGTCGTATAACGATGACTTGGACTCTTACCTCCGCCGTTGGCGAACCCCGCCTGCAATCTCCCGAAGAACTGCTGATGCATGATGATGTGCGTAGCAATCTCGTTGTGGGCAAGCTGCAGGATTTCATTTCGTGGGGGCAGAAGAATTCGGTCTGGCCGTTCAATTTCGGCCTGTCCTGCTGTTACGTTGAAATGGCGACGGCCTTTACCAGCCGTTACGACATCGCCCGCTTCGGTTCCGAAGTGCTGCGCGCCACGCCGCGTGAGGCCGACCTGATCGTGATTGCGGGTACGGTGTTCCGCAAGATGGCGCCCATCGTGAAGTATCTCTACGACCAGATGCTCGAGCCGCGTTGGGTCATTTCCATGGGCTCCTGTGCCAATTCGGGCGGCATGTATGACATTTACAGCGTCGTGCAGGGTGTCGACAGCTTCCTTCCGGTCGATGTGTATGTGCCAGGCTGCCCGCCGCGCCCCGACGCGCTGCTCGAAGGGCTGATGCTTCTTCAGGATTCCATCGGCAAGCAGCGTCGCCCGCTCAGCTGGATGGTGGGCGATCAGGGTGTGACCAAGGTGACCCCGGCCAGCATGCGCGACCTCAAGCGCGAGGAGCGCATGGCGGTTACCAAGCTGCGCACCCCGGATACGATCTGAGGAGCGGACAGCAATGAGCGAAGTTTTCGAAAAAACCCGTTCGGGCGTCATGGGTGCGGCAGTTGCCGCTTTCCCCCCGCACATGATCATGCTCGAAGAATCGACGCGCGATGGCGTGCCGACCTTCTGGGTGTCGCGCGGCCAGATCCGCGCCGTATTACAGGCGGTCAAGTCTGGCGGCACATTGCGCATGCTGCTCGATCTGACCTGCGTGGACGAACGCCAGCGTATCCATCGCGATGGTCTGCCGGCTTCCGATTTCACGGTTGTCTATCACATTCAGTCTTTCAACGGCCCGATCGACGAGGTGCGCTTCAAGGTGCCGCTTTCGGTCGATGATGCGAATATCGGCACCATTTCTGATATCTGGCCGAACGCGAACTGGCTGGAGCGTGAGGTCTGGGATCTGTTCGGCGTCGTGTTCGAGGGGCATCCCCATCTCTCGCGCATCCTGACCCCGCCCACATGGGTCGGTCATCCGCTGCGCAAGGACCATTATGCCCGCGCCACCGAGCGCCCGCCTTATACGCTCTCAGAAGACCAGGTTTTCGATGAGCAGGAAGCGCTGAAATTCGACCCCGAATCCTGGGGGATGAAGCGTCATTCCGACAACAGCGACTTCATGTTCCTGAACCTCGGCCCGAACCATCCTTCGGTCCATGGTGTGTTTCGTGTCGTGCTGCAGCTCGAAGGCGAGTTCATCGTCGATGCGGTGCCCGATATCGGTTCCATCATCGCGGTGCCGAGAAAATGGCCGAGCGCCAGACCTGGCACAGCTACATCCCCTATACCGACCGTATCGACTATGTCGGCGGGGTGATGAACAATTTCCCCTATGTGATGGGTGTCGAGAAGCTCGCAGGCATCACCGTGCCGCCCCGTGCGCAGCTTATTCGCGTGATGCTGGCCGAGTTCTTCCGTATCTCCAGCCATCTCGTGTTCTACGGAACCATGGTGCAGGATCTGGGTCAGCTTTCGCCGGTTTTCTATATCTTCACCGATCGCGAGCGCGTTTTCGAGATCATCGAGAAGATCTGCGGCTTCCGTATGCATCCGGCCTTCTTCCGCATTGGCGGCGTGGCCATGGATCTGCCGCAGGGCTGGGATGGCGAGGTTCGCGCGTTCCTTGACTACCTGCCAAGCGCCTGGACGAGTACAACGAACTCGTCATGAAGAACCCCATCTTCAAGGCCCGTACGAAGGGCGTTGGCGTCTATAATACCGAAGAGGCGATCGACTGGGGTGTGACGGGTCCGGGGCTGCGCGCGACGGGTCTGGAGTGGGATTACCGCCGCAAGGCGCTATTCGGGGTATGACCAGATCGATTTCGATATTCCGACCGCTGTCAATGGCGACTGCTATGACCGCGCTGCGGTGCATATCGAAGAGATCCGCCAGAGCCTGCGTATCATCCGCTACTGCCTCGATAACATGCCGGGTGGCGACTACAAGGCCGAGCATCCGCTGGCCATGCCGCCGCCGAAGCCGCGCACGATGCATGACATCGAGACGCTCATCCATCACTTCGTGGGCGTCAGCTGGGGGCCGGTCATTCCGCAGGGCGAAGTCCGCTCCTGCATCGAGGCCACCAAGGGGCTCAATCAGTATTACCTCGTGAGCGACGGCGGCACGATGTCCTACCGGACACGTATCCGCACACCGTCGTTCATTCATCTGCAACAGCTTCCGATGCTGTCACGCGGCACCATGATTGCCGATCTGATTGCGATTATCGGAAGCATCGATTTTGTGATGGCCGATGTCGACCGCTGAACTTACGGCGCAGGACGCCGAACTCCCACAGGATCTCGTCGATACGTTCATCGACATGGCCGCCCACGAGCATCATCCTCGTGGCGCCGCCATCGAAGCGCTGCGTCTGGTGCAGGAACGCTTCGGATGGATCAACGACGCCCATCTTGCCCATACGGCACGTATTCTGGGCATGTCCCAGGCCGATCTGGACGGGATTGCCACCTATTTCAATCTCCTGTTCCGCAAGCCGGTCGGCAAGAACGTGGTCATGCTCTGTGACTCCGTCTCCTGCTACATCATGGGTGCCGAACAGACGCGCGAACGCCTGTGCAAGAAGCTGGGCGTGAAAATGGGCGAGACGACGCCTGACGGTGAATTCACCGTTCTGCCGATCGTCTGCTCGGTCATTGCGACCACGCCCCGGCCATGCTGGTCGGAAAGGATCTTTTCGGTCCTGTCCGCCCGGAAGACATTGACGGCATCATCGACGACATTCGGGCGAGGAAGAAGTGATGACAGGTCTCAACCCCGAAAAGCAGCCGCTTCTGGCGCTCGTCAATCGCGAGACGCCGCTCGACCCGGCCGGTTATGACAAGAAGGGCGGCTGGCGCGGCCTGCGTCGCGCCCTGGGCATGAGCCCCGCCGAGATCATCACCGAAGTGACGGATTCCAAGCTGCGCGGTCGTGGCGGCGCTGGTTTCAGCACCGGCATGAAGTGGAGCTTTGTCCCCAAGGAATCCTCAAAGGACCGTCTCAAATATATCGTCGCCAATGGTGACGAGATGGAGCCGGGCACTTTCAAGGATCGCATCCTTGTCGAGGGTAACCCGCTTCAGCTCATCGAAGGCATGATCATCTCGGCCTATGCCATTCAGGCACGGCACGGCATCATCTTCCTGCGTGGCGAGTATCATCTTGGTCTTGAGCGTCTTCAGCAGGCGGTCATTCAGGCGCGTGAAGCCGGTTTCCTCGGTGAGAACATCCTCGCTCGGGCTTCGACTTCGATCTGCACGTCCATCCCTCCGCCGGGCGCTATATCTGCGGTGAGGAAACGGCTCTGATCACGGCGCTTGAAGGCCGTCGCGCCAACCCGCGCGCCAAGCCGCCTTTCCCTCAGATCGGTGGTCTGTGGGGCGCGCCGACGGTCGTCAACAATATTGAGACCTTCAGCAATATCCCGCACATCCTGGCCAATGGCACGGAGTGGTATCTGGGGCTGAGCGCCTGCATCGATGGCGGCACCAAGCTTTACGGTGTCAGCGGTCGTGCCAAGCGTCCGGGCGTGTTCGAGCTGCCTCTGGGCACATCGCTTGGCGTGATCCTGAACGAATGCGCCGGTGGCATGCAGGACGGCTACAAGCTGCGCGCCTTCCTGCCCGGCGGCGCCTCGACAGCATTTCTCGGGGCAGAGCACGCCGATATTATCATGGACTACCCGACGCCGGAGAAGGCGGGCAGCCGCCTCGGTACGGGTCTGGCCATTCTGCTCGATGACAAGACCAGCCGATCGGGATGATCCGCAATCTCGAGCATTTCTTTGCGCAGGAATCCTGTGGCTGGTGCACGCCCTGTCGTGATGGCCTGCCCTGGGTCGAGCGCCTTCTGATCGCCATTGAAGAAGGGCGCGGCACGCCGGACGATATCGAGCGGCTGCATGATGCTGCCCGCCTGATCGGCCCGATGGGACGCACCTTCTGTGCTCACGCCCCCGGCGCCATCGCGCCTCTGGCCAGCGGTCTGAAGCTGTTCGCCGAAGATTTCCAGCGACTTGTCAGCAAGGCCACCCCCGGCACCGCAGAGAGCGGCGCCGCAGGGCAGGCGGCGTAGGAGGAACGGCCCGATGGCAAAAATCGTAATCGACGGCCGCGAGGTTGAAGCACGCACTGACGTGAACCTTCTGCAGGCCTGTCTCGAGGCAGGGGAAGACCTGCCCTATTTCTGCTGGCATCCCGAACTCGGGTCTGTTGGCGCCTGCCGCCAATGTGCCGTCAAGCAATATGCCAATGCCGATGATACGCGCGGTCGTATCGTTATGGCCTGCATGACGCCGGTGACCGAAGGCGCGATCATCTCGGTGGAAGATCCCGAAGCCAAGGAATTCCGTGGCGAGGTGGTCGAGTGGCTGATGACCAACCACCCTCATGACTGCCCTGTCTGCGAAGAAGGCGGCGAGTGCCATCTTCAGGACATGACCGTCATGACCGGTCATCGCGAGCGTCGTTATCGCTTCGACAAGCGCACCCACAACAATCAGGAACTCGGTCCTTTCGTGAAGCACGAAATGAACCGCTGCATCTCCTGCTATCGTTGCGTGCGCTTCTATCGCGATTATGCGGGCGGCGAGGATCTGGGCGTTTTTGCCTCGCATAACAACGTCTATTTCGGACGCCATGAGAGCGGCACGCTTGAGAGCCCCTTTTCAGGCAATCTGATCGAGGTCTGCCCGACCGGCGTGTTTACCGACAAGCCGTTCTCGAAGATGTACAGCCGTAAATGGGATATGCGCGGCGCACCCTCCGTCTGCTCCAACTGCGCGACAGGCTGCAACACCATCATCAATGAGCGCGCCGGCAAGGTTCGCCGTACGCTCAACCGTTATAATGATGAGGTGAACCGCTACTTCCTGTGCGATCGCGGTCGCTTCGGTCACGGCTGGGTCAATGCCCCCACGCGTCTGCGTTCGGCGGGTTATGTGATCAATGGTGACATGACGCCGGTTCCGGCACAGGCCGCACTCGATCATTTCGGCAAGATCGCAGCTTCCGGCAAGCTGGTGGGCATCGGCTCGCCGCGCGCCTCGCTGGAATCCAACTATGCCCTGCGCAAGCTGGTCGGTGCCGAGAATTTCTCGACCGGCATGGCCGAGCCTGAGCATGGTCTGGTCAAACTGGCCGTCTCGCTGCTGACGTCCACCCCCGCCCGCATCGCCACGATGCAGGAGATGGAAACGGCTGACGGCGCGCTGATTCTGGGTGAGGATGTTTCGGCAACCTCGCCGCGCATGAGCCTGGCGCTGCGCCAGATCAAGCGCACGGCCTTCAACAAGGCTGCCGATCAGGCCCGCGTGCCGCACTGGATGGACGCCTCTGTGCGTACGCTGGGTCAGGACACGATTTCGCCGCTCTTCGTGGTGTCACCGACATCGACCGATCTGGACGGCTTCGCTCAGGAGGCCGTTCGCGCCATGCCTGACGACGCGGCCCGCCTTGGTTTTGCCATCGCCCATCGCATCGATGCCTCTGCACCCGATGTGACGGGTCTGACCGACGCTGAAACGGCAGCGGCGACGCGTATTGCCGAGACCTTGCTTGCGGCAGAAAAGCCGCTTCTGGTGTCTGGCCTGCAATATGCGTCTCCTGCCCTGCTTCAGGCGACGGCCAATATTGCTTCGGCCCTTGCTGCTAGGGGCAAGACGCCGCTGATGAGCTTCGTCCTGCCGGAAGCGAATTCCATGGGGCTTGCCCTGATGGATGGGCTGTCTCTCGACACAGTCGCGTCACGCGCAGCCGACGCCACGCTCATCGTGCTCGAAAACGATCTGAGCCGCCGTCTGGATGGCGCTCAGTTCGACGCGCTGGTCGGTGGTGCTGCCAATCTGGTCGTGCTCGATCACTCGGTCACGCCGACGGCCATACGCTCGCACGTCACCTTTCCCTCGGCAGCCTATTCCGAAACGGACGGCACGCTGGTCAGCGCCGAAGGTCGTGCCCAGCGCTTCTTCCAGGTGGTCTATCCTGATGCTCCGCTCCAGGCGGGGTGGCGCTGGATTGTCGATATGGCGCAGGCCGCTGGCCTCAGCCATGTGCAGCCCTGGGCCAGGCTGGACGATCTGATCGCCGAGATCGCCACTGTCATGCCGGTTTTTGCCCGCATCCCAGAGGCAGCACCGGGTTCGGATTACACGCTCGAAGGCACATCGCTGCGCAGCCAGACGCATCGCGTCAGCGGTCGCACGGCCATTCGCGCCAATATCAGTGTGCGCGACATTCCGCCGCCGAGTTCGCCCGACACGCCGCTGCATTCCACCATGGAAGGCTCCTACGGGACCGATATGCCCGGCACGCTCGTGCCGTTCTATCAGGTGCCCGGCTGGAATTCCGAGCAGGCGCTCAACCGATTCCAACAGGAAATCGGTGGCAAGATGCGCGGTGGTGATAGTGGTGTGCGTCTGGTCGAGGGGGCTGAAGGGGCCGCTCATGGCTATGCCATGGACGTGCCGAATGCCTTCGTCGCTCGTGCTGGTCAGGTCATGCTCCTCCCCGAGGCGCGTGTGTTCGGCACCGACGAAATGAGCATGATGGCTCAGCCGATCGCCGATCGTGCTGCCCCGGCCTTCATCCGTGTCGGTGGTACGGTGGCTGAGGGCGCACAGGTTCGCCTGTCGCTGAATGGCGAGATCTACACGGTCGATGCCGTGTCTGACCCGACCCTGCCCGAAGGTGTGGCGACCTGCCCGCCCCATATGGTGTCGCGCTCCTGGTCCACACCGGGCTGGGTCTCGCTTGAAATCACGGCGCCTGCCGAGCGTATTGGAACGGAGAGCGCGGTATGATGCCCATCGTGTGGCCAATTCTTGTGATCGTCGTGACCGTCTTTGGCGTTCTCGGCGTCGCAGCGCTCTCGACGACACTGGAGCGGCGCCTTCTCGGCGTGTTCCAGGATCGTCCCGGCCCTAACCGTGTCGGACCTTTCGGTCTCTTCCAGATCATCGCCGATGCGATGAAGATGCTGTTCAAGCAAGACTGGATCCCGCCTTTCGCCGATAAATGGGTGTTCCTCGTGGCCCCGATCATCGGGTTCATGGCGGTTCTGCTCTGCTTCGGCGTTGTGCCGATCACGCCGATCTGGAGTGTTGCGGGTGACCTCAATGTCGGCCTGCTCTTCGTTTTCGGTATGCTCGGACTTGGCGTTTATTCCGTGGTTCTCGCCGGTTGGTCGTCCAACAACAAATACGCCCTGCTCGGTGGCATGCGTGCCGCCGCCCAGATGATCTCCTATGAGGTCTTCATGGGCCTTTCGGTCATGGGCGTGGTGATGGCGGCTGGTTCGTTCAGCATTCGCGACATCGTCGAAGCCCAGACGAATTGCTGGTTCATTATTCCGCAATGCGTTGGTGCCGTCATTTTCCTGCTCGCCGGTATTGCCGAGACGCATCGTCTGCCTTTCGACTTTCCTGAGGGCGAGAACGAGATCGGCGCCGGGTTCCATACCGAATATTCCGGCATGAAATTCGGTCTGTTCTATCTGGCTGAATATGCCGGTGTCGCGCTTAGCTCGGCCCTGATCACCACGCTTTACCTGGGTGGCTGGCATGGCCCGTTCCTGCCGCCCTTCCTGTGGTTTGCGATCAAGGTCTTCCTGCTGATCTGCTTCTATATCCTCCTGCGTGCAGCACTGCCCCGTCCGCGTTACGACCAGCTGATGTCTTTCGGCTGGAAGGTGCTGCTGCCGCTATCCCTGCTTAACATTCTGGTCACCGGCGCGGTCATTCTGCTGCGCGCGGGCGTCTGAGAGGGAGCGCGCCATGCTCGGTATTCTCCGCACTATATGGTTGACGTTCCTGCACATGTTTCATCGCAATGAAACGGTTCAGTATCCGGACGTCAAACCGTACCTGTCCCCCCGCTATCGCGGCCGTATCGTTCTGACCCGCGACCCCAGCGGCGAAGAACGCTGCGTGGCCTGCAATCTTTGCGCGGCAGCCTGCCCGGTCGATTGCATCAGCCTGCAGAAAGGCGAGAAGGAAGGGCGCTGGTATCCGGAATTCTTCCAGATCAATTTCTCACGCTGCATTTTCTGCGGTTTTTGTGAGGAAGCCTGCCCGACCTATGCCATCCAGCTCACGCCCGATTTCGAGATGAGCGAATATGTGCGCCAGAACCTGGTTTACGAAAAGGAAGACCTCCTGATCAGCGGTCCCGGCAAGGTACATGATTACAGCTTCTATAATGTTTCGGGGCTCAAGATCCCGGGCAAGAATAAAGGTGAAGCCGAAAATGAAGCCAAGCCCATCGACATTCATGCGCTGATGCCCTGATCATGAATATCATGCTTGAACTCTATGGGCTGATTGCCATCGGCGCGACCGCGTTGGCGATTACCCGCACAATCCCGGTGCATGGCCTGCTTTATCTTGTCGTGTCCCTTCTGGCCCTGGCCTGCATGTTCGAACAGCTTGGTGCGCCTTTTGCCGCCATGCTCGAAATCATCGTCTATGCCGGCGCGATCATGGTGCTGTTCGTGTTTGTGGTCATGATGATCAATCTCGGCCAGCCCGATCAGCTTCGTGAAAAAGGCTGGTTCGCCGGTGGTGCCTGGATCGGCCCCAGCGTGATCTCGATCCTGCTGATGGGGCTCCTTGTCTACGGGCTGCACCATAACACCATGGCAGTGGGCACGGTCGGTGCTGCTATCGGCCCGAAAGCAGTCGGCCTGACGCTGTATGGTCCGTATATCCTGACCGTTGAGCTTTCATCTTTCCTGCTGCTCGCAGGGCTGGTGAGCGCCTATCACATCGGCCGCCGCATTGGGGGGAATTCCTGATATGACTGCTGCCGATCCCAATGGCGCGCTCATTGTCGCCGTCATTCTCTTTTCACTCGGAGCGTTGGGCGTTCTCGTACGCCGCAACCTGCTCTTCATGCTGATGTCGACCGAGATCATGCTCAATGCCGCATGCCTCGCCTTTATCGCGGCGGGCAATCGCTGGCATATGGCGGATGGCCAGGTCATGTTCATGATGGTCGTGGCTTTTGCCGCAGCGGAATCCGCTGTCGGCCTGGCCATCATCCTGCGCATGCATGCTGCTGGACGCTCCACGCTTGATGCCGATACCGGCAACCGTCTGGGGGGTTAGTCTCGTGGCTTCGCTGCTTCCGCTCGTCATTCTCTGCCCCCTTGCGGTCTCCATCATCCTGATGCTGACCGGGGGCAAGTTGCCCGCAAGGCCACGACGCTGCTCGTCGGCGCGGGGATGGGGCTTTGCGCCCTGTTCGCCGTGGTCTCGGCCTACAGCTTTCTCTCTGGCCCGAATTCGCTTGGATCGCTGCACGTCGTGCTGTGGAACTGGATGAATGTCGGCTCCTTCAACGCCCAGATCGCGCTCACGCTCGACCGGCTCTCGCTGGTCATGATGCTGGTCGTGTCCTGCGTCGGCTTCCTCATTCTCGTCTATGCCTGCGCGTATATGTATGACGACGAGGATATCGCGCGCTTCTTCACCTATATGACGTTGTTCGTCGCCTCCATGCTGCTGCTGGTTCTGGCGTCAGATCTGCTTGGCGTCTTCATCGGCTGGGAAGGCGTGGGGTTGTGCTCCTATCTGCTCATCGGCTTCTGGTATGGCGAACAGGCCAATGCCATCGCCGCGCGCAAGGCCTTCGTGGTCACGCGTGTCGGTGACGCGCTGTTCCTGCTCGGTATGCTGCTGATGGCAACGGCCGTCGGCTCGCTGGACATTCCGACACTTCTGGCTGTCGGCCCCCATGCCGCGCCGCGCACGCTGACGCTTGGCATGTTCCTGCTGCTCGGCGGCGCCATGGCCAAATCGGCACAGGTGCCGCTCCAGACCTGGCTTCCTGATGCCATGGCTGGTCCGACGCCTGTTTCGGCCCTGATCCATGCCGCGACCATGGTCACGGCGGGCGTCTATCTTCTTGCTCGACTGCATGGGCTGTTCGTCATGACGCCGCTGGCCATGCTGGCCTGCGCCATTGTCGGCTTCGTAACCATCCTGCTCGCTGCCGGTAGTGCGCTGGTTCAGACCGATATCAAGCGTATTCTCGCTTATTCGACCATGAGCCAGCTCGGCTACATGTATCTGGCGCTCGGTTGCGGCGCCTGGCATGCGGCCATGTTCCATCTCGTGACTCATGCCTTCTTCAAGGCGCTGCTCTTCATGGCGGCCGGTTCGATCATCCTGCGCGTTCATCACGAGCAGGACATCTTCAAGATGGGTGGTCTGCGCAAGGACATGCCTTGGGTGTTTGCCGCGTTCCTCGCGGGCTCGGCAGCACTTGCCGGTCTGCCGCTGATCACGGCGGGTTATTTCTCAAAGGAACTCATCCTTGGCAGCGCCTATGATCTGAGCCCGATCTTCTGGGCCGGTGCGCTGTTCGGTGCCTTCCTGACTTCGATCTACATCTTCCGCTGCGTGTTCATCGTGTTCTGGGGCGGTCATCGCACCCATGCTCACGGTAAGTCCGGTCTGGCCATGGCGCTGCCGATGGCCATCCTGTCGGTGCTCGCCATCGGCGGTGGCTGGATGGAAATGCCGGATGCGATTGCAAACGTGCATATCTTCTCGAACCTGCTGGCACCCGTGCTGGGCGCCTTGCCTGAAGAGCATAATACCAGCCTGCTCATTCTCGGCTCGCTTGTGCCGATTGCCGGTGTGACCATCGCCTGGACGCTGTGGCGCCCCAAGGGCGAAGCACCGGTTGCTGCCGAAAGCCCCGCTATTGCGACGCTGCGCGCCGATTGGGGTTTCGACACGCTGTATGACTGGCTCTTCGTGCGGCCGTTCATGGTGCTTGCCCATCTGAACCGTCGTGATTTCATCGATCGTTTCTATGATCTTGTTGCAGCCCTCACACAGGGCAGCGGACATGCTGTTGCGAAGCTGCAGAGCGGCCAGGTGCGTCGCTATGCCGGCTGGATCGCAGCAGGAACGGTTGCAGCTCTTTGTCTGGCGGTATGATGATGTTTGCACTTCCCGCTCTCGTACTTATCCCCTTCATCGGGGGTCTCGCAGCCTGGCTTGTCGGGCTGCGGGGCGCTTCACGTGCCGCCTGGGTGTCGTCTCTGATCACCCTTGTTCTCATGGTGGTGCTGCTCGCGCAGATCACGATCAGCAGCTTTGCCGCTGGCGCCGGGGCAGGGGGATGGTTCGCCCATTTCTCCATGGCCTGGGTGCCGATGCTCGGTATCAATGTGCGGTTCGATCTCGACGGGCTGAGTCTCGTCATGCTTTGGCTGAACGCGCTGATCGCGCTGCCTTGCGCGCTGCTCAGCGCCCGTAACGTAGCCGATCGCGCTGGACTGTTTCACTGCCTGCTTCTGGCCACTGTGGCCGGAATCAACGGCGTGTTCATGGCGACCGATCTGTTCCTGTTCTTCTTCTTCTGGGAACTGATGCTGCTGCCGCTTTTCGGGCTCATCCTGATCTGGGGCGATGCCGGTCGTCAGCGCGCCGTGCTGAAATTCTTCCTGTTCACGCAGGGCAGCGGCCTGTTGATGCTTCTGGCCATTCTGGGTCTGGTCATCGTCAATGCCCAGCGCACCGGCGTGATCACCTTCGACTATTTCGCCCTGTCGCAGACCGCCATGATCGCGCCGATCGCGCCGGTGCTGATGCTGGGCTTCTTCATCGCCTTTGCGGTGAAGCTGCCGATGGTGCCGTTCCACGCCTGGCTACCTGACACCTATGCAGCGTCGCCGGCTGCGGTGAGCATCCTGCTTTCGGGCGTGCTGGCCAAGACGGGCGGCTACGGTCTGATCCGCTTCGTGGTCATGCTCTTCCCGGGGCCGGCCGCGCATCTCGCGCCTATCGCCATGACGCTTGGTGTTGTCGGTATTCTCTACTGCGCGTGGCTTGCCGTTGCGCAGGACGATATCAAACGCCTGATCGCCTACTCTTCCATCAGCCATCTTGGTTTCATCCTGCTGGGTGTGTTTTCGGGCACGCGCATCGGTATGGAGGGCGCCATTGCCCAGATGGTGGCGCATGGTCTGAGCACCGGGGCGCTCTTTGTGATTGCCGGTCTGCTGGAAGAACGTCTGGGCACACGCGACATGTCCAAAATGGGCGGTCTCTGGCCCGCCATGCCGCAATTCTCGGCCCTGGCCATGTTCTTTGCCGCCGCCTCTCTCGGCCTTCCGGGTCTGGGAAATTTCGTTGGTGAGTTCCTGGTGCTGATGGGCACATGGCAGGTCAGCCATGTGATGACGTTCTTTGCGGCTGCTGGCCTGGTTCTCTCTTCGGTCTATTCGCTCACGATGATGCTTCGCGTGTTCTATGGCCCGAAAAAGACCGAAAGCCTCGCTCCGCTCGGTGCGCCTTCCGTGCCGCATATCGCCGTTCTCGGTGTGGCAGCCCTTCTTCTCCTTGCGCTTGGTGTCTATCCTCAGCCGGTTCTGAACCTCTCAGTACCTGCAAGCCCCCATGTCGTGAGCATCGCTCAGGAGCAGGCCCAGTAATGTCTTTCTCGTTCCTTCCCAATGCTGTGCTGGTGCTCTGCCTCGGGAGCCTGGTGCAGCTCGCCGCCATTTCGTGGCGGCGTCATGTGGCGCGTGACGCCATTTTGTGCGTCATCGTGCTCGTGGCGGCTCTCGCCTCGATCATGCTGCCTACGGCCTTGATCATGAACGGTGCGCTGCCGCTTTTTGCGCCCGATACCTGGGCGTCGTTTGCGGGTGCGCTGATCATTCTTTCCGTTCTGGCCATTGTCCTGATGTCGCGCCATGCGCGATCAGCGCCGACCCGACTGTCAATAGCGAGTATTTCCTGCTGCTGACGCTGGCGACGTTGGGCGGGGTCGCCATGACCGGCGCCGTGCATTTCATCTCGTTCTTCCTCGGTCTCGAAACGCTCAGCCTCTCATTGCTCGGTCTGATCGCCTTCCAGAACAAGCGTCTGGATGCCGGTGAAGCAGCAATGAAATATCTGCTGCTCTCCGGTGTGGCCTCGGCCACCATGGTATTCGGCTTTGCGCTGATCTATGCCGAGACCGGATCGCTGCGCTTTGGTGCTCCAGACCTGTCTCAGGCTCCTGAGCCGATCATCGGCACGATGGGCGTGATCCTCGTGCTGACCGGCATGTTCTTCAAGCTGTCTGCCGTGCCGTTCCATCTCTGGCTGGCTGATGTTCTTGAGGCACGTCGGTGCCGGTAGCGGCGCTTGTGGCGGTGACATCAAAGATCGCGCTGTTTGCCGCGATGCTGCGCTATTTCTCCTCGGTCAATCTCTATCTGCCAAGCGCGCAGGTGAACGAGATCCTGATCGTGGCCGTGCTCAGCATGCTTGGTGGTAACCTGATGGCGGTGGTGCAGACCGATCTGCGTCGCCTGCTGGCAGGCTCGTCTATCGCGCATGTCGGTTATCTTCTGGTGGCCTTTCTGTCGCCGGGTCCGTTCGGTGTGGCCTCGGCAGCCTTCTATCTGGCGGCCTACGCGATTTCGACCATTGGCGTGTTTGCCATCATGAATGGCGTGCTGCCGCAGGGTACCGATATCCGTGAATGGCACGGCCTGTTCCGTCGCAAACCTGCGGCGGCTCTGGCAATGTCGGTCATGCTGATCTCGCTGGCTGGCATTCCGCCTGCAGTCGGCTTTTTTGCGAAGTTCTACATCGTGGCGGCCGGTGTCTCCGCGCATCAGACCCTGCTGCTTTTCGTCCTGATTTTGAGCAGCACGATCGGCCTGTTCTACTATCTGCGTCTGATTCTCATCATGCTGACGCCCGCTCCGGCCGGTCGTGAGACCCATGCCGAGGTGACGGCGCCGACCCCGGTCAACGCTGCACTGATCGCAGTTCTGGCCTGCGCCACCATCCTGCTGGGTATCTGCCCCAGCACGCTGGTGCAGCGCAGCCAGGGTCTGGTCGTTGCTCCGCCGCTACCGGCCGCGCCTGCAAGGTTACCCTGATTGTTAGCAGGGCCTTGTGCCGGAAGGTCAGAAAGCTGCATGTCGCGAGGCATGCAGCTTTTTTTATGAGGCAGGCACGCCAAGTAGCGCTATCACCGCCTGATGACGCGTTCTCCTCTCCGTAAAGGTTGGTGTCCGAGCTCCATGCTCCCATGCAGACGCATGATGGCTGGCTCGTGCGTGTCACCCCCGACCTCGAAGGGCTGACGCCCGCGCATCTCTCTTTTCTTGCAGCAAAAGCAGCCGGGTGGGGCAATGGGCGCATCACGCTCACCATGCGCGGCAATCTGCAATTGCGTGGCTTCGACGAAGTCGCTGCCCGCCGGTTCTCGGCAGAGGCGGCGGAAAGGGGGCTGGGTCTTGCCAATCCTGAACGCGAGTCCCGCCGCCGCCTGCTGTTCATGTCGCCTCTTGCCGGCCTCGACCCGGATTGCGCGTCCGACACGCTGGCGCTTGCGCGCGAGGTAGAGGCCGCCCTCATCGCGCCCGATCTGGGCTGGCGCCCCCCCCGAAAAATTCGGGGTGGCTGTCGATGGCGGGGGACACGTGCCGAGCGGGGCGTTGCGGGCCGATCTGATGCTGCGCCACGAGCAGGGCGACTGGGTTCTTCATCACGGCCCGACCCGGCATAGGGGTGGCAGAGCCGTCATTGTCCCGCTTCTGCTCGATCTGATAGCGGCTTCATCGGCGCAACCGAGGGCAGAACGGGCGCTACACCGCGCCCCATCGTTCACGGGGCAGAGACCCTCGCTCATGGGCGCGTTTCTGCCGGAATGTTTCGGGGCGCTCGCCCTTCTGGGAGAGATCAGTGCTGCGACCTGCTTCATGCTGGCAGAAACGGCGGCAAGGGTTCGCGTGACGCCCTGGCGAGGCATTGTGCTGGATCGAACTGTAGAGGCGCCCGATCTCATGACCGACCCGAAGGATAGCCGGAAGGACCTGATCGCCTGCCCCGGCAAGGGCGGCTGTGCCCATGCACTCAGCCCGACCCGGCAGGATGCCTTGTCTCTTGCATCCGCGCTTTCAGGTCGCAGTCTGCATGTTTCGGGCTGCGCCAAGGGTTGTGCTTCTCGTGGTCTGAGTGATGTGACCCTCGTTGCGCGTGAGGCAGGTTATGATCTCATCTGGAATGGAACGGTCGCCGACAGGCCGGTCGAGACTGGCCTTGGCATCGCGGACGTGCGAAGGCGTCTGCATCGTCCGTGACGCGACGAGATAGACAGGCCCGGATTTACTGAACCGGGAAGACAGGAAGGAAGAAAGCCACCCATGACCGAGGGGCGCTACGACTACATTCACGACGGGGCTGCAATCTACGCGCAATCCTTCGCGACGATCAGGGCAGAGGCCGATCTCTCCGGCTTTACGCCCGACCAGTCGCGTGTTGCTGTGCGGGTGATTCATGCCTGCGGAATGGTCGAGATAACGCGCTCTCTGTCTTTTTCTCCCGATTTCGTTTCTGCGGCGCGGGCGGCTCTTCTTGCAGGCAAGCCGATCCTTTGCGATTCAGAAATGGTGGCCCATGGTGTGACCCGGGCCCGCCTGCCTGCTGAAAACCAGGTGATCTGCACCTTGCGCGACAAGCGTACGCCCGAAGTTGCGGCTTTTATCGGCAATACACGCTCGGCGGCGGCAGTCGATCTCTGGGGCGACGATCTTGATGGGGCTCTGGTGGCTATCGGTAATGCGCCGACCGCTCTTTTTCGGCTCCTCGAACTCATCCAGCATGGCGGTGAGCGCCCTGCGGCCATTATCGGCATGCCGGTCGGGTTTGT
The DNA here is from genome assembly GCF_000614545.1 of Asaia platycodi JCM 25414. Taxonomy (GTDB): domain Bacteria; phylum Pseudomonadota; class Alphaproteobacteria; order Acetobacterales; family Acetobacteraceae; genus Asaia; species Asaia platycodi. The sequence goes on from NZ_BAKW01000001.1 coordinate 75,243, forward strand.
GGGCGCGGCGGAGTCGAAAGAGGCGTTGGCCCTGTTCGGCGAGATCCCGTGGGTCATCGTACGTGGCAGGCTTGGTGGCAGCGCCATGGCGGCGGCCTGCGTGAACGCACTGGCAAGCGAGACGGAATGAGCGGTGTCTGTCGAATCCTCGGTATGGGGCCGGGTGATCCTGAACTCCTGACGCTCAAGGCGGTGCGGCTTCTGGGCGAGGCCGATGTGGTCGCCTGGTTTGCTGCCTGCGGTCGGGCGGGCCATGCGCGGGTGATTGCAGACGGGCATATTCCCGTAACAGCGCAGGAACTGCGCTTTGACTATCCCTTCACCACAGGCGTCTCGGTTGAAGACCCGCGCTATCTCATCGAGATGGCCGCGTTCTACGATTCCTGCGCGCAGCGTCTGGCAGAAGAACTCGCGCAGGGGCGTCATGTCGCGCTGCTTTGCGAAGGTGATCCGTTTCTCTACGGCTCGGCCATGTATTTGTTTGATCGTTTGAGTCCCGCCCATCGTTGCGAGATCGTGCCCGGTATTTCCGGCATGAGCGGGTGCTGGTCGGCAGCGCATCTGCATGGTGCATGGCGATGACGTGCTGAGCGTGCTTCCGGCCACGCTCGATGAAGAGAGCCTCGCGGCCTGGCTGAGTCGTGGCGATGCGCATGTGATCATGAAGCTCGGGCGTAATTTCGCCAAGGTGCGCGGGGCTTTGCAACGTAGCGGACGGCATGAAAACGCCGTCTATGTCGAGCGTGGTACGCAGAGCGGTCAGATCTGTCTACCTCTCGATCAGGCGCCGGAAAAAGCACCGTATTTTTCGATGGTGCTGGTACCTGGCCGCAAGCGCGCCCGATGAGTCTGCGTCTTTACGTCGTGGGGCTCGGCCCAGGTGCCGCAGAGCAGATCACGCAAGAGGCGCGTGACGCGCTGGCACAGGCGACCGACCTGCTTGGTTATGGTCTCTATGTTACACGCGCCGTCGTGCTTGGAGCGGCTGGTAATGCCGTGGCGCATGTGACCGATAACCGCGAAGAGCTTGGCCGGGCGCGCCATGCGCTCGAACTTGCCATGCAGGGGCATGTGCCGGTCGTGGTGTCTGGTGGCGATGCCGGGGTGTTTGGGATGGCGAGTGCCGTGTTCGAGGCTCTGGCTGACGGGCCCGAAGCCTGGCGTGCGATCGATATCAGAATCATTCCCGGTGTTACCGCCGTGCTGGCAGCCGCCGCGCGTCTGGGTGCGCCTCTGGGCGGCGATTTCTGCGTTGTTTCTCTTTCCGACAACCTCAAGCCCTGGGAAATTGTCGTCAGACGTCTGCGCCTTGCCGCAGAGGCCGGGCTTGTGATCGCACTCTACAACCCGCGCTCTCTTGCGCGGCCGGGGCAGCTCGATCTGGGGTTTGCGGCACTGCGCGAGGTGCTGCCGGGAGATATTCCGGTCGTTTTTGCGCGTGCGATCGGGCGTCCTGCCGAGCATGTGCTGAGCACGACACTGGCCCAGGCGAGGGGGGAAAGCGCGGATATGAGCACGCTGGTGCTGATCGGCTGTGCCCATACGCGTCAGATAGAGCGACCGGGCCAGACGCCGTGGCTCTATACGTTGCGCCGTATTCCCTGAGTCGGGTTCTGCTCAACCCAGTCCAGCGCGGCCTCGACGCTTGCGCATTCCTGTGCAGGCGGCAAGGCAGGGCGATCGACCATGATCACCTCAAGACCGAGAAGCCGTGCGGCTTCCAGCTTGGCGATTGTCGCATCGGACCCTGCATTTTTTGTCACGAGACAATCGATCCTGTGCTGCTTCATGAGAGTGATCTCGTCATCGAGTGAGAAGGGGCCACGCGCCAGAATCAGGGTCGTGTGAGGAGGAAGAGGCAGATGCGGTGTCTCGATGCTGCGCAGGAGATAGCGGTGCGGCGTCATCATGAACGGGGCGAGGTCCTTGCGCCCGGTTGTGAGGAAAACATGGCGCGGCATTTCTCCCAGAGCCGCTGGCACCTGGGCGATCGTGCTCACATGGTGCCATCGTGCCCCCGGCGGCGCCTGCCAGGCCGGTCGCGCCAGACGCAGCAGCTTTATGGCGCAAAGCTGCGTGGCTTCGACGGCATGGCGGCTCATTTGCGCGGCGAAAGGATGGGTTGCGTCGATGACCGCATCGATCCGGTTGGCCCTGAGATAATCTGCCAGCCCCGCAACGCCGCCGAACCCGCCAATGCGCGTTTCGGCGGGCACGGGGAGTGCCGAGTTTGTGACCCCTGCCAGTGAAAAAATGATATGATGACTGCGTCGAGACTCCAGCGCGCGGCAAAGCTGGCGTGCCTCGCTCGTTCCCCCAAGGATCAGGATCTGCATCGTTTGCCTTCTCTTGCTTTTCACTCAGGCGCCACACCCTGGCTCACCGTCGTCGGGCTAGGTGAAGACGGGTTTGAGGCGCTTTCACGACAGGCGCAACGGGCAATCGCTGACGCCGAGGTGATTATGGGAGGCAGGCGCCATCTGGCCTGATCGAAAGACGAAGCCGTGCCGAACAGCAGCCATGGCCATCGCCCTATGCTCAGGCCATGCGCGCACTTGAAAAGCATGAAGGCAGGAAGGTGGTGGTTCTGGCCTCAGGCGATCCGTTCTTTTTCGGTGCAGGCACGCAGCTTGTCGCGCATTTTGGTCGTGAGGCGCTGTGTGTCCTGCCGGGGCGCTCCTGTCTGACCGCCGCCTGCTCCCGTCTTGGCTGGTCGGTACAGGATATCACGGTCGTTTCTCTATGCGGGCGTCCGCTTTCGCGGCTCGTGCCGCATCTTCAGCCGGTGCACGGCTGTTGCTGCTTTCTGCCGACGAGACGACCCCAGCCAGAGTGGGGGCTTTCCTGACCGAACATGGGTGCGGCCAGAGTTGGCTCCATCTGCTTGAGGCCCTCGATGGCCCCGATGAGAGCCAGCGCGCTCTGCGCGCCTGCGAGGCAGTGCCGGAGCCTGTTGCCCGGCTCAATATGGTGGCGGTCGAGATCGTGGCTGGCGCAGGGGCGCGATTGATGCCGCTCTCCAGTGGTCTGCCGGATGATTTTTTCGAGCATGACGGGCAGATCACCAAGCAGGAAATCCGTGCGGTGACGCTTTCGGCGCTGGCGCCGCATCCGGGGCAGATCCTGTGGGATCTGGGGGCAGGATCAGGGTCGATAGGCATCGAATGGATGCTGCGTCACCCCGCCAATCGCGCTTTTGCGGTCGAGCGCGATGCGACGCGTGTGGCCCGTATCATGCGTAACGCCGAGGCGCTGGGTGTGCCCGAGCTTCACGTGGAGCAGCACGCTTTGCCCTGCGCTCTGCCCGGTTTTTCGGTGCCTGATGCCGTGTTTGTCGGTGGGGGTGTCGGCGTGCCGGGGCTGCTCGAAATGGGCTGGTCCGCGTTAAGGCCGGGCGGGCGTCTGGTAGCCAATGCGGTGACGCTTGAAGGCGAGCAGAGGCTTTTCCAGGCTTTTCAAGCGTGGGGGGGTGCGCTATCGCGCATCGGCGTAGAGCGTCTAGGACCGATAGGCAATGTGTTTGGATTCAGGCCCGCGATGACAGTAACCCAGTTTCAGGCTGTCAAGACATGATCATCGGGGGATTGGGCTGCAAGCTCGATGCCTCTCCAGAGGCTATGATCGCGGTAGTAAAGCAGGCTGTCGAGCGTTGGGGGCTGCCCCATAGCTTTGCGGTGCCGCCATTCAGGCAGAATCACGCGGCGGTTCAGGCCGTCGCCCAGCTTTTCAGCCTGCCGATTGCCATTGTCGATCTTCTGGCTCTGGCCTCGGCGCAGCCGCGCTGCCTTACCCATTCCGAACGTGCGCGCATCACGATGGGCTTTGGATCGATCGCCGAGGGGTGCGCGCTGGCCGCGCTGGGCCCGCAGGCGCAGCTTCTCGGCGCGCGTATCGCCGGTGAAGGGGTCACTTGCGCTTTCGCCTCGATCGCCCCCGATATGCTCTCTCCATGACAGTGCATTTCATCGGCGCCGGGCCGGGTGCTGCCGATCTCATCACCATACGCGGGCGCGATCTTCTGGCCCGTCTGCCAGTCTGTCTTTATGCGGGATCGATCATTCCCCCCGATGTCCTGGGCTTTTGCGGGCCGCAGACCCGACTGATCGATACGGCGCCGCTTTGTCTGGACGAGATCGAGGCCATTTTCGTTCAGGCCCATCGTGACGGTCTGGATGTCGCCCGCCTGCATTCGGGCGATCTGTCTGTTTACAGCGCCGTCGCCGAGCAGGTTGCCCGCCTGAACAAGCAGGGCATTCCTTACACACTGACACCGGGTGTGCCGGCCTATGCGGCTTCCGCTGCGCTTCTGGGGCGGGAACTGACGGTGCCGGGGCTGGTGCAAAGCCTTGTGCTGACGCGCATCTCTGGGCGGGCTTCCGCAATGCCGGAGGCCGAAACGCTGGAGGCCTTTGCAGCGACTCGAGCGACTCTTGCAATCCATCTTGCCATACACAGGCTTGAGGAGGTGGTGACGCGTCTGCTGCCGTTCTACGGCTCAGCCTGTCCCGTTGCGATCGTCGCCCGTGCGAGCTGGCCGGATGAGCGTTGCGTTGAGGCGACGCTCGGGGAGATTGCCGGGGTCATGGCCGCCGAGCCCGAGACACGTACGGCCCTCATTCTGGTGGGCCATGCGCTTGACCCGGCAATGACGAGAGAGAGCGCGCTCTATGACGCGCATTATCAGAGGCGGTTTCGCGGGCGCGATGAGACCCCACCGCGCGAGATCATCTAGCCGGACGTGGCGCGTGTCATGACGTGAGCCCGTAGTGAAAGCGTGCCGACTGTCTGGTCAGGGCGGCACGCCTGGGCTTGCCGCGCCATACGCAGTCATGGATCGCGAGCTCAGGCCGTGTTGTCGTCTTCTTCTCTCCGACGGGCTGTCGATTGCTTGTGAACCTGACGCTCCATCCATTTCTGAGCAGTCAGTTTCAGTTCGGGATCGAGAAAACGGTACAGGCGCAGCAGATCGTCTTCATCCGGGGTGAGAACGGCAGGAATATCCTCTTCGACCATGCCTGTAAGAAAGGCTTCAGTCGAAACATCGAAAAGAACAGCGAGCTTGGGAATATATTTGCGCAAACTACCGACACGGCCTGTTTCCCAAAAAGCAACAGCCGATCGCGATACCCCCAGAGCGTCGGCAAGTTGCTGCTGACTAAGGCCTTGGCTCTTCCGAAGCATTGCGATGCGCCGTGTGAGAGCAAAGCTGGGTGAGATTTCGCCCTTTCGATTTACCGACATGTTTTCTTGCTCTCTATTCTTCAGAAATTTTACAGCAACACGGTTAGCACTTGCTGAAGGCCAAAATCAGCCCCCTTTCGGTAAAATTAGGTGGATTGTTTCCAGGGTTTGCGGCGTAAAATACCGCCTATGAGGTCAAGAAATGACGCGACCCGCGCCGGGTGAGAGCGCCCCGGCGGCGTCAGCAGGCAAAGTTCGGTCTCGGGAAAGCGCCATTCAGGCAGTACATGTTCCAGCCTGCCGTCACTCAGGGCGGCCGCAATCATGAACTCGGGAAACACGCCCATACCGATCCCTGCCAGGAGAGCGGGAAGAAACGCTTCGGCATTATTGGCGCTGTAGCGTGGCTTGGGTGGTTCGACCTGAAGTGCCTCGCTCTCGCAGCTCATGCGCAGAAAACTGCCGGTCTGTGTGCTGGTATAGAAAAACCCGTCATGTTGCCTGAGATCTTTCGGATGAGACGGGCGACCATGCTGCGTCAGATATCGGGGTGAGGCGACCAGAAGCAGAGGGATGCGGCACAGACGAAGCCCGCGCAAAGAGGAAGGGGCGTGGGAGGCAATTCTGATTGCAATATCGAACCCGCCCTCAATCAGGTCGAGCTGCTCATCCGTATAGGTGATCGAGAGGGTAATATCGGGAAACTGCGCCAGAAAATCCGGAAGGAGCGGTGCGACATGGCTGAGTCCGAAAGAAATAGGGGCAGTGACCCGCAATAATCCATGAGGATGGTGCACAGCGCGTCGCAGCTCGGCTTCTGCAGCCTCACCCTCTCCGAGAAGGCGCATGGCATGAGCCAGAACACGATGCCCCGTCTCGGTCAGGGCCAGCTTGCGTGAGGTCCGGTTGAAGACGAACGTGCCCGTCGCCTGTTCGAGGCGTGTGATCGCCTTCGAAACAGTCGGGCGTGAAAGGCCCAACGCATGTGCGGTGGCGCTGAACGACCCCAGCTCGACGATGCGGGCAAAAATGGCGAGAGCCTCGAAATCGGGCAGGCGTGATGTCATAAAATGGAACCGATCTGTTTCCATTATTTCTATATCTTGACTCTGCCCTGCTTTTCTATGGTGAGCGCATCAAGGAACGAAGGATTATCCTCATGATCGATTATCGCCCCTTCGCCTCTCTCGGCCATGCCGATCACGGCTGGCTCAAGGCAGCCCATCATTTCTCGTTCTCTAGCTATCACGACCCCAACCGTATGGGTTGGGGCGCGCTGAGGGTCTGGAACGACGATGAGATTGCCCCCGCCAGCGGCTTTCCCTCTCATCCCCATCGCGACATGGAGATCATCACCTATGTGCGTAGTGGCGCTATTTCGCACCGGGACTCGCTCGGTAATGAAGGGCGCACTGAGGCAGGGCAGGTCCAGGTCATGTCCGCGGGCACGGGCATCGTGCATAGCGAGGCCAATCTGGAGAGTGAGACCACGACGCTGTTCCAGATCTGGATCATGCCAGACCGTCGCGGTCATGCACCCTCATGGGGCACCCGACCCTTTCCGGTCGAGGCACGAGACAACCGCCTCGTGACTCTTGCCTCAGGCGTGGCAGGTGATGAAGACGCGCTCAGGATCAATGCCGAGGCACGGGTCAAGGCGGCGACGATCAGGCGCGGCGAGACGCTCTCCTGGGCGCTCGAACCGGGATGGTCGGGCTATGCGGTTCTGGCCTCGGGCGCGGTTAGGCTCGGCGATCTGGCGTTGAAGCCGCGTGACGGCGTGGCCATTCGTGATGAGGGGCCGCTGACGATCACGGCTGAAGAGGAGTCGGAAATCGTCGTGGTCGAGACGGCTGGCTGATGGCGGGCGCGAATTATGCTTCCCTATACCCTCCCCCCTAGGGTATAGGGAGTATATGAGCGCGCATAAGCACAAGCAGATTTCTCTTCGTCTGAAACAGGCCCGGGGTCATCTCGAAAGCATTCTCGAGATGATCGAGGCCGATCGCAGCTGCGCCGATCTCGCGCAGCAGATACAGGCCGTCGAGAACACGCTGCGCAATGCCAAGCGCAGCCTGATCCGCGACCATGTCGAACACTGCATCGTCGAGGCGATGGCGGATGGCGGTATCACCCGCGACGATGCCGTGCAGGAATTCGCCCGTCTCGTGAAATATCTTTGACAAGGGGGCGAGCGATGCGGCTTTCCGTCTCCCTGTTCCTCGTGGCGGGCGCTCTGTCTCTGGCGGGCGCCTTCGTCATGCCGTGCGCGCAGGCAGAAGAGGCGTGGCATCATGTCTTCGAACTTTCGCCAGAGGCCCAGCGCAACGAGCGTGTTGCGCTCGTTCCCCTGACCCAGGGAACGCTGTTTCATCAGATCGCCGCGATGGCGCGCGTCGATGCCGATACCAGTCGGGTGGTCGATATCCATTCCGCAGGCAGCGGCAAGGTCACGGCCGTGCATGTGACGCCGGGACAGCGCGTCACGCTGGGCGAGGCGCTGATTTCCTATACCGATCATTCACTGCACGAATTGCAGTTGCAACGCGAACAGGTCGTTGCAGCACTCGACTCCGCACGTGCGGGAGAGGCCGAGGCTAGTCTGCTCTACAAGCGCGGTCTGGCGCTGGCCGGAAGTGCGGTCTCCACGGGCGAGCTTGAGAGGCGGCGTATGGTGCTGCAACAGCAGCGCGGTCTGGTGACGGCCCGTCAGGCCGATCTTGCGACGCTGGAGCACCGTCAGACCGAAGAGTTCACTTCAGTCACGGAGCGGATCGTTCAGGACGAAGCCTCCGACCTGATCAGCCCGGTTAACGGCGTCGTTCAGGCTGTTCGCACGGCCGTGGCAGCCGATATCACGGCGGGCGATAGTCTGGTCACGGTGGCCGACCTTTCCCGCCTGTGGCTGGTGGCGGATATCTCACCTGAAGATGCGGCCCAGCTCGCCATCGGAGGCGGGGCAGTGTTTCATCTTGCCGGGCAGGAGAAATCCCTCCCTTTCAAGGCTGAAATAGAGACGATTGCCGGTCTGGCCGATCCGTCGACCGGCCTTGTGCGCGTGGTCTGTGCCCTTGACCATCCGCCCGGTTTTATCAGACCGGGCATGATGCTCGATGCGCTCTTCCAGAGTGGGGCAGGCAGCAAGGGTCTGATCGTGCCCAAAGCGGCGTTGCAGGAGATCGACGGGCGTGATGTGGTTTTTCTGCGTCGCGACGCAACGCATTTCATGCCGGTCGAGGTGCAGATCGTCGAGCAGAATGAAGAAAGCGCCCTGATTACCGGGTCCGTGCATGAGGGCGAACAGATTGTGGGCGAGGGCAGCTTCACGCTGAAATCCATGGCGCTGCTCTCTTCCATGGCGGATGACTGACCGGGCCATGTGGCATTTCCTGCAAGCCAATAAACTGGCGGTTCTGGCGCTGTGCGCGCTGCTCGTTCTGGCGGGGCTTTTCGTCGTGCCCGGTCTGCCGGTCGAGCCTGTACCCGATATTTCACCGCAACAGGTTCTGGTTTCGGTCACGGCGCCTGGGCTCGCCACTGAAGAGGTCGAAAAGCAGATCACCTTTCCGCTTGAGGCCAGCCTGACCGGATTGCCCGCTCTTGTCGATCTGCGCTCTGTATCGCGTACCGGGGTTTCTGTCGTCTATCTGCAATTCGACGAGCATTCCGATCTCGATCTGGATCGGGCACGGGTGAATGAGCGGCTGCAAAAGGCGCGTGAGAGCATTGCCGTGCCCGTCAGCCTTTCCATGGGGCCGCTCGCCACCGGCATGGGCGAGATCATGCAGATCCAGATCAAGGGAGATAAGCGTTTCTCCCCGCTGGCGCTGAACCGGCTCATGACCTGGTCGGTCGCCCCGCAACTGCGCCTTGTACCGGGTGTGGCAGAGGTCAACGTCAATGGTGGTGCCGAAGAGACCTATACGCTTACTCTCGATCCAGCCCGTATGCGCGCTCATGACATTCCCATGGGGCGTATCTACGCAGCGATAGAGAGTAATAACGCCTCTTCAGGGGGCGGGTGGATTGCGCAGCAGGCTGAACAGCAGATCGTGGTCGGGCGTGCGCTTGTCGGCTCATTGGCCGATTTCGGGGCCATTCCGGTCACGATGGGGGCCAATGGTGTCGTGCTGCGCTTGCGGGATCTGGGACATGTCTCTCTCGGCGCCAGATTGCGTCTCGGCGCGGTGACGCGTGATGGCAAGGGCGAGATCGTCAATGGTGTGGTGCTGATGCAGAAAGGTGCCAGCTCGAATGCCACGCTCGATGCCATCAACCGGGCGCTGCCCGATATCCGCCACTCCCTGCCGCCGGGTGTGACACTCGAACCCTTCTACAGTCGCGCGACCCTGACCGGCGAGACCGTGCATACGATCAAGGAGAATCTGCTGCTTGGCGCGCTACTGGTTTTTCTCACGCTGTTTTTCGTGCTGGGAAACTGGCAGGCGGCTCTGGTCATCATTTCGGTGATTCCGGTTTCGCTTGTGGCGGCGTTTGTCGGCATGCGTCTCTTCGGCATTTCGGCCAATCTGCTCAGCCTTGGGGCCATCGATTTCGGCATGATCGTCGATGGATCACTGGTCGTTGTTGAACATCTGATGGTCGAGCGCGGCCGGAACGATAAGGGTGAGACGCTCGAAAGCCTCGCCGTGCATAGCTGCGCGTCGTGCTGCGCCCCGTCAGCTTTGCAATTTTCGTGATCATCATGGTCTATCTGCCCATTCTCACCCTTCAGGGTGTCGAGGGGCGGATGTTTCGTCCGATGGCCCAGACCATCATCATGGGGCTGCTGACGTCACTCGTCTATTGCTTCGTTGTGGTACCGGTTCTCTCGTCTCTTGCGTTGCGCCGCGCCCGACAGGACCGCGAGACGCGTCTCGTCGTGAGGCTGCGCGGGGTTTACGAGCCTGCACTCTCATGGTGTGCCACTCATGCGAAAATCGTGTTTCTCACCACAGGCACGGTCTTCGTTCTGGCGCTGCTGCTTGCATCGCGCCTGGGCGGCGAATTCGTGCCGCAGCTCGAAGAGGGTGCGCTGGTTGTCACCTCCATGCGACTGCCGAGTGCGTCCCTGCCCACCGTGCTTCATTCGGTGACGCAGCAAGAGCAGATCCTGAGTGGCTTCCCCGAGGTCGAAACGGTGGTCAGCAATACCGGCACCTCTGCCATTCCAACCGATCCGATGGGGACGAACGAAACCGACAGTTTCATTTTTCTCAAACCGCGCAGTGCGTGGCGCGCCGGAATGACACAGGCGAAACTGATCGGGGCCATGAGCGCGAAGTTGTCTCATGATCTGCCTGACGCGTCCTATTCCTGGACGCAGCCGATCGAAATGCGGATGGACGACATGCTGTCGGGCGTGCGCAGCCAGATTGCGATCTCGATATACGGCGACGACCTCACGATGCTCAACCGACTGGCAGGCAGGCTCGTTGCGACGGTCGCCTCAATCCCCGGTGCGGCGGACGTGGCACAGCAGGGCGAGGGCTCGGTGCCTTATCTGCATATCGACGTCAATCGCGATGCTGCGGCCCGTCTGGGCGTCGCGATACCGGAAATTCTGGCGACGATCGAAGCCATCGGTGGGCATATCGGCCGCCCGGTGATTCTGGATAATGCGCTGGTTCCGACCCAGATTCGCTATCGTGAGGGCGCGACGGCCTCTCCCGAGCGTATCGGCGGTTTGCAGGTGCGGCGTGAAGACGGGCGCGGCTGGGTGCTGCTCAAGGACGTCACCCGGATGGCGATAGAGCAGGGTAACGCCCGTATCGACCGGGACTGGCTGCACAGACGCGTTGTTGTGCAGGCCAATGTGCGCGGTCGCGACGTCAAATCGTTCGTCAGTGAGGCTCAGGCAAAAGTCGCTAGGGCACTGGTTATGCCAGCCGGGTACCGCCTGAGCTGGTCCGGGCAGTTCCGCAATCTCGATTCAGCTGTGAAGCGTCTGAGCATGGTGGTGCCCATCGCGCTCGTGTTGATTTTCGTGTTCCTGATTTTGGCTCTGGGTACGCCGCGCGCCGCCCTTCTGGTATTCATCAACCTGCCGATTGCGGCCACTGGTGGCATATATGCTTGCGATACGGGGGCTGCCTTTCAGTATTGCAGCGGGGATCGGTTTTATCGCCCTGTTCGGCGTGGCCATTCTCAATGGCGTGGTGCTGGTCAGCCAGATACGCGATTTCCGACTGGCGGGCATGGCCGCAGCCGAGGCAGCCTTTGCCGCAGCAAAGGCTCGTTTCCGTCCGGTTCTGGCGACGGCATCTGTGGCGAGTTTCGGGTTTTTCCCGATGGCGTTTTCGGCAAGTGCCGGGGCTGAAGTCGAGCGGCCTCTGGCGACTGTGGTAATCGGAGGGCTGATCACCTCAACCCTCCTGACGCTGCTCGTTCTGCCGCTGCTCTACGCCCGGTTTTTTAACGACGGGCCTACACAGGCGTCAGAAACAGGGCAGGCTGCTCAGCCCATGTGATGCATGGCGCAGAGCTTGTTGCCTGACGGGTCACGCAGATAGGCCAGATAGAGCGTACCGATAGCGGTCTCGCGTGGACCGGGCGGGTTTTCGATGGCGACACCGCCATGGGTCAGACCGGCCTTGTGCCAAGCCTCGATTTCTTCTGGCGAATTGGCCGAAAAACCGATTGTGCCACCATTGCCGCAAGCAGCAGGTTCGCCATCGATGGGTTTGGTCACGACGAAGCGGCTACCGTTATGCACATAGAGAAGTCGGCCCGTCTTCGGGTCGACCTTCGCGGGGGGACACCCCAGAACGCCGAGAACCGCGTCGTAAAACGCCTTCGACGCTTCCAGATCGTTGCTACCGGTCACGATGTGACTGAACATGAAGTTCTCCTTGTCAAGCTGGGCAGACCGCTTTGCGGCGCAAAGGATCGTGTCAGGAATGCTGACGTGCCACTGTGCCGCTACAGCGCAATGGACTCAGGTTCAAGAACGCATGAAGCCGGCAGCGTTTCCGCTCCCGGCTTCATCAAATCACGCGATCGACCAGTTTACAGGCTGGCGCTGATGCGACCGAAATAATAGCCGCCGGTAAATGGCACCTGATTGGAGAACTGATCATACATCGAGCCGCCAGCCGGGACGAGATTGCCGGGTAGGCGACGGGGGCGCACGTTGAACACGTTGTTGACGCCGATCGTCGCATGAACGCGCGAGGTGATCTTGTAGCCGATTTCAAGATCGGTCAGCCAGCGCGGTGTGTTCTTGAACTGGCCGAAGCATGAGGTGGAGTAGCGCAGGGCGCCGCCGCTGGCGCAGGTGGCCGATGCAGGTGTCCAGTCCTGATAGGTCATCATGTTTGTCGTCTCGCCATAACGGCTCTGGCGAATGTTCACATCCCACTTGCCGATTGTCCACAGCGCATCGAGAATGATCTTGCTGCGCGGTGTCGCCGTGGTGATGTAGCCGATCGTCTGGTCGTTCAGCAGTGGCTTGCCGATGGACGAGATACCGTTGTGATGCAGGCGGGTGCGGTTGAGGTTGAATGCCGCCATGAGTGCGACATTGCCGTATTCATGCAGATGCACGAGGTAATCGGCCTTGATATCCAGACCCTGTGTGCGGGTGCTGGCCCCGTTTGACAGGAAGTAGGCCGAAGAGGCCGCCGCATTGGTCGCGGTGGGCGAGACATCGAAGCCGAAAGAGCGGATCGCGTCGAGCGCCTGGGCCCCACGGACCGTGCCGCCCTGAACGATGCGGTCGCGCAGATTGATCTGATAGACATCGGTCTCGACATGCAGGCCGCGCACCGGCTCCATGGTGAAGCCTGCGCTGGCATTGACCGAACGTTCCGGCTTCAGGCCCGAGGCCCCCAGAGAGCGGGCAGCAGCGGATTCAACCGGCAACTGGCCGCCGACACTGCCCGTGCCGGCAAAGATGTTCAGACGGCTGAAATGCGATTCCTGCAGCGTCGGAGCACGAAACCCGTTGGCGATGGTACCGCGCAGGGCAAAACGATTGGTGAAATCGTAACGGGCCGAAATCTTGCCGTTCTGTGTGTTGTCGGTGTCGGTATAATATTCGTACCTCCCGGCCAGGTCGATCGAGAGCTTGCTGGTGGGGCGGATGGTCGCATCGACATAGGCCGAATAGATGTTGCGATACCAGGTGCCTGCCGATTGCGGCGGAATACCCGCATGCTCGACCGGGCCGCCATCGAGATAGGATTCAGGATTGCCGGAGATGATCTGATAGGAGTCCAGACGATGCTCGCCACCAAAGGCAAGGCTGACGGGCATGGACCAGACCTTGAAACCGCGACGCAGATCGAGATTGTTCGTCCATTGCGTGTTCTTCTGGGTGTAGTCCCAGAACTTGCTGGGTGAGTAGCCGGTACGGGCGAGTTCGCCCAGATTGACCACGTCGCGAATGCTGATGCGTGAATTATCGCCGCCATAGACGGTCGAAAGATTCCAGTCGAACCCGAAAAGGTTTTCGCCCTTGATGCCGAGTTCGGCAGCGTAATCGAGTTCGTCATCTCCGGTGATCGGGCGAAGTTCCGAAATGCCGGCAGCAGGCACGACATAGGGATATTTATAGGCCATCATTTCGGCATGGCGATAGCGAGTGTTGCCTGACCATAAAGTTCGATGCCAGCCGCCAGAGGCTTGCCGAAATTGAGCGCGAAGGTTTCGCGGGTTTCCTTCGGCGTGCTCAGATAATCGGTCTTGCGGCCGCGCCAGCTTTCAGAGCCGGGCTTGACGCCCACAAAGTAGTTCTTGGTATCGGCACCTGCGGGCCAGTAGCCGAGCAGGGCGTGATCGGGGCCCCAGGCGATGGCATGCTGTGTCTGATAGAACTGCGCGCCGAGATGGACATAGCCATCCTTGCCCAGCTTGAAGCCGCCATCGGCATCGAGCTGATATTGCTCGCCGCTGCAAGATAGGCATTAGCGCCGCCCTGACCGCTCAGGGTCAGGCCATGGTCCTTTTTCTTGGTGATGATGTTCACCACGCCTGCAATGGCGTCAGAGCCATACATGGCTGCCGCGCCATCTTCGAGCACTTCGATATGGTCGATCATATTGCCCGCGAGCATGTTCAGATCGACGCCCGAGGACGCGAATTGAGGGCCAGGCTTCTGCACGATATTGGCCGTCGAATGGCGACGCTTGCCATCGACCAGAACCAGCGTTTCGTTAGGGCCGAGACCGCGCATCTGGATGGACGACACCAGCGAGTTCGTGTTCGACCCGCGTGCGCTCATGGTGATGGACGGATAGGTGCGTGTCAGCGCATTGGCGATGTTCAGCTCGCCCGAGCGCTCCAGCGTCTTCGACGAAATCACGACCACGGGCTGATGCTCTGGCGCGCCTTGACATGGCTCTCACGCGTGCCGGTCACGACGACCTGTTCGGCGTCGTCAGAGGGTTTGACGAATTTGTTCTTCTTCGTCAGTGCGGTCGCCTTGTCGGCTTTCTTCTGGGTGACTTCCTGCGCCTCGGGCGAGGCGGCTGCTTCGGCGCCCCGGCTCACGAATGGCGTGCAGGCAGTCGTTGCAACGAGGAACAGGGCAAGTCTTTTCACCGGTCTCTCCGACACGTCTCTGGATGTAACGGGTCGCAAAATTGTTACCGGGGTGGCGCGAGTAAAGTTAAGCTTTTATGGCAATATGTCGTATTATTTCTAGTTTTTGATAGAATATTTCCAATGTTGATGGACCAACAAAATAGCCGAATGTCGACCTCGATTAGTCGAAGAGTAGAGGTGATAAAATCCCGTTATTTATCTCTCGTTATTCCAAAATTGAATGAAATCGTCTCTCATGTTTCACGATTAAAGAGTGGGAAGATAATCTTTGTCTCTCTTGCGAGAGGCTATTTTTCTCTCGAAACCATTTTCGGCTGTCATTACATATCTGCCTGATGTTTGAAACGACATGTAACTACTTCGTAAAAACGACTTCACTCTTCCGAAATCCTGCGCGCAGAGATGAGGGCACGAAGGTTCTCGTCATGCCCGATCCAAAGGGTGTCATGAATTTGTCATGGAGATCCGGCGCTGTCGTGACAGGCGAAAACGCAATGTTGCGTCCCCGATATAAACTGCGCCGATCACAGAAGCGGATTCTGTCCCGGCCTTCAGCGTTACGGTCAGCGTGGTCCGGCATCGATCTGCTGCGTTTTCGCCCGGTTGCAAATCTGAGCGCGATATGGATTGATACATTATATCATCCTTCAGTCGCGAGCTTCCGATCCATGTCTCTCAAACGATCCCCGCTTCTGCTTTCCTCCGCGCTTATCGGTGCTTTCGCTTTTGCAAGCACTGCCCATGCGGATGAAGGCATGTGGACCTTCGACCATCTGCCCAAGGCGGCCTTGCAGAAATCCTATGGTTTCACCCCCGATGCCAACTGGATTCAACATGTTGTTCAGTCTTCGGCACGACTGGCTGAAGGCTGCTCGGCTTCTTTCGTCTCGGGTGACGGGTTGGTGATGACCAACCATCATTGCGCGAATTCCTGCCTGGCCGCCCTGTCGGACAAGGATCACGATTATTTCCGCGACGGTTTCACGACCAAGGACCTCGCAGATGAGCGTCAGTGCCCCGGCATGGAGCTCGATCGTCTCGACACGATGAAAGATGTTTCCAGCCCCGTTGCCGATGCCACCAAGGGCAAGCAGGGCGCGGCTTATGCAGCGGCCCTTCAGGAAGTCGAAAGCAAACTCACCAAAGACTGCGTTGGTGGTGATGACGCTCATTGGCGCTGCGACATGGTCTCGCTTTATCACGGTGGGCAGACGGCGCTTTATCGCTATCGCCGCTACAAGGATGTGCGCGTCGTTATGGCGCCCGAGCAGGGCATCGCGTTTTTCGGCGGCGACCCCGATAATTTCGACTATCCGCGCTATGATATCGATCTGTCGATGCTGCGTGTTTATGAGGACGGCAAGCCCGTTCATACACCTTTCCTGCAATTCGACCCCGCAGGCCCCAAGGCGGATGATCTCGTTTTCACCTCCGGCAATCCGGGACGCACCCAGCGCGGCCTCCCTGCCGCTGCTCTTGCTTTCCAGCGCGACGTAATCAATCCGACCGTAATCGCCCTGTATTCGGTGCGCGAAGGCATGTTGTGGCAATACGGGCGTGAAAGTGCCGAGCATGCCAAGCAGGCCGAAAACACGCTCTTTGGTGTGCAGAACGCCTTGAAGTCATTTTCGGGCACGCAGTCTGCTCTGCAATCGAGCGATATCGTTGCACGCCGTGCCAAAGAAGATGCCGCGCTTCAGGCATGGATTGACGCCGATCCGGCTCGCAGGACGAGGTATGGCGAACCCTTCAAGGCCGTCGACAAGGCCATCGCGCTCGAGAAGGATCTTTTCGCGCGTAACCTGGCTCTGGGCATGGTGTTCGGTGGAGCGCTCGATAATGTCATGGCGCTGGTCGAGGGCGCCCATGAGCGTGGTTTGCCCGATGCCAAGCGTCATGCTGGCTTTCACGACGCCCAGCTTGGTGAAATCGAAACCGCTCTTGGCGCGAAAGAGCCATTTTATCCGGAACTCGAAACGGCTCTTTTCGCGCTTCGCCTGACGAGCCTGCGTCAGACCATCGGGGCGGACGATGCGCTTGTGCATCTGGCGCTCGGCAATGATGCCCCTGATGATCTCGCCGCCCGCCTGATCAAGAGCACGACAATGGGCGACCCGGCGGCACGTCTGGCGCTGTGGAAAGGCGGCCTCAAGGCGGTCGATGCGTCTACCGACCCGCTGGTGGTGTTCACGCGCAAGCTTTATCCCAGCTATGCTGCATTGCGCGATCGTATGCGTGATGAAGTCGGTGCGCCGTTGCACAAGGCTGAAGGCGATATCGCCCGTGCCCGCTTCGCGCAAGCCAAGGCTGAAGGGCGTCTCGATACGCTTTATCCCGATGCCACGTTCTCGCCGCGTCTTTCGTATGGCACGGTCAAAGGTTGGCGCAAGAACGGCGTCGATGTAGCGCCCTTCACTGATTTTGCCGGGATGTATCGTCACGCCACCGGCAGCGAGCCTTTCGCTCTGCCCAAGCGCTGGCTCGATGCCAAGGCCGCGGTCAATCCGTCAACGCATCTCGATTTCGTTTCGACCAATGATATCGTGGGTGGCAATTCCGGCTCGCCGGTCATCAACCGTGAAGGCAAGGCTGTCGGTCTGATTTTCGATGGTAATCTACCTAGCCTTGCTGGCGATCTTTATTACGACATCAGCAATAACCGTGCGGTCGCGACCGATACGAGCGCTATCATCGCGGCACTCAGGGTCGTCTATCACGAAGACGGTCTGGCAGGTGAGCTGATCAACGGTCATCGCTGAACGTGCTCTCTGCGGGGTGCTGCCCCGCCCGCCCCGGAAAGGGGCGAGCCCCTTTCATCCCGATGTAGGGTTTCCAAAGGGCGACGGCCCTTTGGCGGTGTTTGGGGCGGAGCCCCAAACACTCAGATAACCGGCGTGCCGCCTGTTACGGCGATGGTGGCGCCTGAGATATAGCTGGCTTCGTCGCTGGCGAGCATCACATAGGGCGCGATCAGCTCGACCGGCTGGCCGGGGCGGCCGAGCGGAGTGTCGGCACCGAAAACGTGAACATGATTGCCATGCATGGTGGCGGGGATAAGTGGGGTCCAGATCGGGCCGGGTGCCACGGTGTTGGAGCGAATACCCCTCTCGCCGAGAAGCTGGGCCAGACCACCGCTGAAATTCTGGATGGCAGCCTTGGTGGCGGAATAGGCCAGAAGGCGCGGTTTGGGGCTGTCAGCATTGACCGAAATGGTATGGATGATCGAGGCGCCGCTCTTCATATGGGCGACGGCGTGGCGTGTCAGGCGGAACGTTGCCCCAATATTCGTGGCGAAGGTATCGTCCCACTCATCCTCGGAAATATCTTCCAGAGCGAGACGCTCGACCTGAAACGCCGCGTTGTTGACGAGCACGTCGATGCGTCCGAAAGCGGCCACGGTGTCGTCGACGACGGATTTGCAGATCGCGCGCGATTTAAGATCGCCGGGGAGCAGGAGCGCCTTGCGACCGGCCTTTTCAATCCAGTTTGCCGTTTCCCGGGCATCCTTCTCTTCCTCGGCGAGAAAGGAGAGAGCGATATCCGCACCTTCGCGGGCGAAACCGATGGCTACGGCACGGCCAATGCCTGAATCGGCGCCCGTGATGAGGCGATCTTGCCTTCAAGCCTGCCGGAGCCTCATAGCTGCTTTCACCATGATCGGGCAGAGGCGTCATGGCCTCGGTCTGGCCGGGGATGCGGTCCTGGAGGGGGGTATCGAAAGGAGGTCGGGGAAAATTCGTCATGATGAATGCCTTCATGCGGGGGAAGGAAAAGACGCGGCGCGTGGCCTGCCTGTGTTCATCGCGAAACCGTGAGGTGAAGTTTCATGGCAAAGGATATCAGGGGTAAGAACCCCCGATATCCGACGCGTCGATCAGGCCGAACGGATCAGTTTGTGATTGACGAATTCCTCAATGCCGTTCGAGGAAAGCTCACGGCCATAGCCGGAGTTCTTGACGCCACCAAAAGGCAGCTCGGGAGCGGTGCCTGTCGGCTCGTTGATGAACACCATGCCGGTCTCGATACGCTCGGCAAGCTTGCGCCCGCGCTCGACATTGCTGGTGTGGATCGAACCGCCGAGACCGTAAGGCGAGTCATTCGCGAGCGCGATCGCTGCGTCGTCATCAGCGACGGGGTAGACGATGGCAGCGGGGCCAAAGATCTCTTCGTAAAAAATCGGGTTGTCCTTGGTCACCCCGGTCAGAAGAGCGGCTTGCATAAAGAAGCCCTCGCGATCAAGCTGCTTGCCACCCGCGACGAGCTTCGCGCCGTTGGAGACCGCTTTTGCGACCTGGCTCAAAGCGAGCTTCATGCGTTTTCGCTGCTCATCGGGCCGTGGGTCACGCCCTGTTCCAGCGGGTCGCCATAGCGGAATTCACTGATGGCGTCGGAAAGGCGACGCACGAACTCATCGGCAAGGGATTCGTGCACGATCATGCGTTTGGCTGCGGTGCAGACCTGACCGTTATTGGACATGCGGCCCGCAACGGCGTTGGGGATGACCTCGTCGAGATTGGCATCTTCGAGCACGATGAACGGATCGGAGCCACCGAGTTCGAGCGTGGTCTTCTTGAGCGCCTTGCCTGCCTGGGCGGCCACCGCGCTGCCTGCGCGTTCACTGCCGGTCAGGGCAACGCCGCGCACTTCGGGGCGGGCGATCAGCTCTTCGGAGACGTCGTTATCGATGAAGAGATTGGTCCAGACACCCTTGGGCGCCCCGGCTTCGAGGAAGAGCGCCTCGAAAGCGAGCGCGCATTGCGGCACGCCAGGGGCGTGCTTGGCAAGGACGACATTCCCCGCCATGAGATTGGGGCCGGCGACACGCGCGAGCTGATAGTACGGGAAATTCCAGGGCTCGACGCAGTAGATGACACCGAGAGACTGGCTCAGAACCGTCGCGCGGCCCTTCTCCACCGCGATCTCGCGTGGGGCGAGAAATTTCTCGGCATTTTCGGCGTAGTAGCGCAGGATTTTCGCTGAAAGCTCGGTTTCCGCGATGGATTCCGGCAGCACCTTGCCCATTTCGATGGCGATGAGGCGCGCGTATTTTTCCTTGTTCTGCTCAAGGATCTGCGCCGCCTTGAGCACAATGGCCTTACGATCGGCGAAGCTGCGATGGCGCCAGTCGCTGTTGTAGAGCGCATGCGCGGTTTCGAGTTTCTCGAAGGCCTGAGCCTTGGTGTGAAGCTCGAATTCGCGCTCGATCTTGCCGGTTGACGGGTTGATTGTCCGATAAAGGCTCATCGTGATGGCTCCTTTTTGGGGGATCCCTTTCCTCTCGGTCGGGTGATCTGCATGATCTAGAAAAGGGCGAGCAGCAGGATGGTTGCGTTTCGCGTAACGCTACAAAGCGCGTCAGACTGGTCGTCGCATCCTTTGGCGCCCTGAAAATTACGACATCGTGGGGCGAAATGCGCTTGGCATTCGGGCTTTCGGGTGGTTACGTCCGTGCTTGTCGAAGGTCTCGCGCGAGCGAGTGAAAAGGGAATGCCGAGCGGGCTGGCAGATCGGCAATCGGTCGGGTTCGAGGCGGCAGCTGTCCCCGCAACTGTGAGCGGTGAGTGCCTGCTTGAGCCACTGGAGGCATGCCTCCGGGAAGGCGCAGGACATGATGACCCGCGAGCCAGGAGACCTGCCTTCGTCTTTATGCCATGGCCGCCGGGCGGGTCGATCCGGCAGCCGGAGACAGGGTTTTGATCGATCAGACAGTCAGCCGTCCATCACAATTCCGCCGAAGAGAGGCCCGGTCATGACAAAGGCACCGATTGATGCGGGCACCCCGGAGAAAAGCCTTCGTCTGCGTATTTCCATGCTTGGTTTGTGTCTGATACTGGCCAATCTTGCGCTCTGGGTCTGGAGCTTTGTCCTGCTGCGCGACAGGCCGCTTCTGCTTGGCAATGCGCTGCTGGCTTATGGCTTCGGGCTGCGTCATGCGGTCGATGCCGATCATATCGCCTCGATCGATAACGTGACGCGCAAATTTATCCAGATGGGTCTCAGCCGCTTCTGACGGGGTTCTGGTTTGCGATAGGCCATTCTCTTATCGTTGTGTTGGCGGCGTTGGGTACGGCGCTGCTGTCTCAGGCCATGCAGGACCGCTTTGGCGCCTGGCGTGATATCGGCAGTGTGACCGGCACGCTGATTTCGGCAGGCTTCTTATTTGCGCTGGCGATCACGAATTTTATCGTCCTGCGCGGGGCCTGGCGTGCCTGGCGCCATGTGAAGGCCGGAGGCGCGGTCGAGGAGATCGATATCGACGCGCTGCTGGCCAAAGGGGGTGTACTGGCTCGGTTGCTCACGCCACTTTTCAGACTGGTGTCGAAAAGCTGGCATATGGTGCTGCTCGGGTTTCTGTTCGGGCTGGGCTTCGATACGGCGACAGAGGTGTCGTTGCTCGGGCTGTCTGCCTCTCAGGCCAGCCATGGGGTGTCGATCGCGACAATCATGATCTTTCCGGCACTCTTCGCTGCCGGTATGGCCTTGATCGATACGGCCGATGGCGTGCTGATGCTGGGTGCTTATCGCTGGGCCTTCGTCGATCCATTACGCAAGCTGCGCTATAATATCATCATCACCCTGATTTCGGTCATTGTGGCAATCGGGATCGGCAGTATCGAGACATTGAAGTTGCTGGGTGACAAGATCGGTTTCGAGGGCCGGTTCTGGCAGCTCGTTTCGCTGGTGAGTGACAGCTTCAACCAGATCGGTTTCATCGTGATCGGCCTCTTCGTTCTGGCCTGGATGCTGTCGCTTGTTTTCTACCGCGTCGACAGACGCCGCCGGGGGTGAACTCCGGGTGTCGCCCCCAATCCTGAGTGAGCGTGTTGCTGGGCTTCAGAAGCTGGCGCCGATGCGCATTTGGAAGCTGCGACCGATCAGGGCCTCGTAATAACGGGTGAGGTTATAGATTCCGGCGTCTTTCGGCAGGGCGTCGGTGATATTATTGATCACGAAGCTCGTGGAAAGATTTTTCGTGACCGCGTAGCCAAGCGAAAGATTGAACTGCGCGAAAGCGGGACGCCTGTTGGCCTCATAACGCGTTGAGGGCACCTGTAGCATGAAGAGGCTCGGCCCGTACCACATTGTCTGCCACTGCGCGCTGAACGCGCCACGCTGCCAGTTGGTGTTGAGCGTGAAATTATCTTTGGGCGAACTGGTATTGCCGACCAGAGCATAGGTGCTGCCGAGATAATTCTGCTGGCTTTTCAGATAATGAACGTAATTGCCTTGCAGATCGATTATACCAGCTTCCTCCGGCAGGCCGAGCCTTTTTAGCGGCAGGACATAGGCGAGAGTTGTCTGCAAGGCCTGCGTTTCATAGCTGGCAATATTATAATAGCCCGCCTCGAACGAACTGATCTGTCCCGAGCTGTCGCGGGTAAAGGTCGAACAAAACGCGTTATTGGGATAGCTCGCTGAGTCATAGCAGGCATCAAGCAGGTTGCTGGCGCTCAGATAGGTGATGGCATCGGCGATTTTTACATCGACGAAAGACGCCTTCATATCGAAACCCCTGAAAAATGGGGTCTGAATTCGAGACTGCCTGTGTAGCTCTTCGACCGTTCATTACGCAGATGCGCATTGCCGCCTGCTGTGCCGGGCACGGAATAGGAATTGAAATTGGAGGTGAAAGGTTGTGCCAGTCCCGCCTTGGCGCAGTTTGCCATGCGCAAAGCCGGATTAGGGCCGGAAGTAAGACCGACATCCGAGCAGGGATCGACGCCGCTTTCATAGTCGGTCGCGCGTGGCGAATAGAGTTCGCCGACAGAAGGGTTGCGAACCGAAACGGCGTAATTGCCGCTCAGTCCGAAATCGCGCATGGGCCACCATGAGGCACCGACCATATACGTCCAGTAAGCGCCGGTAATGCTGTTATAGGTAAGGCGACCGTTTGCTGTCAGAGACAAATGATAGGCGCCGGGTACCTGCATGCCGGGCGAGACCAGCGGGATATCGAGTTCACCAAACGCTTCGTGGGTGTGATAGGCGCCGCCCGTCGAGGGAATGACGGCGTCATTGCCGTATTGAAGCACGGTGCCATCCGGCTGCTCCCACCCGCTCAGATAGGCGCCGGGGTTGAAATGATAGGCTTCACGGCGGTGTTCGTAGCCAAGATCCCAGCGTATATCCCCTGCGGGTAGCCGGAAAACGGTGGAGCTGATCTCTGCCAGCAGATCGCGCTGCGTATTACGATTTGTCGTGCGTTCGATAGCTGTCACATAGTCGCGTGCGGCCTGTGTCATCTGGTTATAGCCGAAAGGGTCCAGCGGTGCACAGACAGCGCTGCGCGTGGCTATGGGGGCATTTTCGTAGCCGGGGGCGCATTCGATCGTTCCATCGGCTGCACGCACGGCGTTCAGCGCATTGACCAGATTGGGCACGACCAGAGAGGGCTGTGTCGTGACATTGGTATAGCGCGTATATTCGCCACGGATCTTCCAGTTGAACTGGCGGTTCGCTGCCTTGAAATCGCCGTGCAGGCCGCCCTGAAAGCGGAACATCTGCAAGGTGGTGCGGAAATAGCCGGTATCGAGATCCTGATTGAGGCGGTTCAGATAGAACTGATCGGTCGGCAGGCCATTGGCTGCAAGCGCGCTCTTGATCGTGCTGCTTTCGGCGCTGGTGAGATAGGGATTGTCGGTGCTGAGTGCGAGCGGGCCGTTTGTGACGCCTTCAGTAAAATAGCTGCTGCTACGTGAACCGTCTGTATTGGGGGTAAGCGCGTCATTGAAGACGGCGCTGCTGAAGGTCCCGTTATTGACCTGATTTTCAGAGCTGCCTCTGGCGTACCAGCCCTGCCAGGTGGCGTGGAGATGCTCGGTGAAATCGTAATGGCCGAGCAGGGTGAGATTGAGCTTGTCCGTTGGCGTGCGCATCTGGATGTAATTGCGCAGGGCTAACCCGTCTCCGCCGATACCCAGAGCGTTATCGCCCTTGAGCAGAGTGCCGCTGTTGAAGGGCACAAGCGCCTGGCCGTTCTGGCTGAAGACGAGGGGGACGCCATTGGCATCGGCGATGCCAGCATTGGCTAACCCGGCATAGGCTGAACCATAGACACCTCCATAAACCGGGAGGTCGCCGTAAACGCCGGTCAGTGTCGGCATGCCGGTCAGGGAACTCTGAATGTAACGCGTGCCCGAACCCAATACAAAATCATAGGGCGCGTTCTGCCCGAGAGCGGCACGATGATAGATAACGGCGTTCTCGCCGAAACTGCTGGGTCGGTCGCTGGCGAGCATCCCCGCCTGATTGCGATATTCGACGTCGAACACTAGGCCGCCGCGATCGTGATCGAAGCCGGTACCCGCCTTGAAGGCAATTTTCTCGGCGGCATTATCGAGTTTCTGAGACCAGTCGCCCTGTGCGTCAAGCGAGACGCCCTTGTAACGATCATCGAGTTCGTAATTGATCACGCCCGCTACGGCGTCGGCGCCATAAGCGGCGCCAGCCCCACCGAGACGTGTGTCGATGGTCTTGATCAATGAAGTCGGCAGAGCGCTGATATCGACTTCGGAACCTGGCCCGACTCCATAGATCGAGGCCGTGGCGCCGCCGCCCATGCGCATGCCATCCACCAGGGTCAGGGTGCGTTGCGAGCCGAGATTGAGCAGGCTGACGAAAGACTGTCCGGCACCGAAACTGCTCTGTGTGCCAATCGGGGAATTATCGCCGACACTGACCGCCGGATTTTCACGCAGAAGCGCCAGACCCAGATCGAGATAGCCACGTCGTTGCAGCTGTTCGCCGCTCAATGTGGTGCCTGCCATGACATTTGTCAGACGCGACTGGCTGAGTCTCGTGCCGGTGACATAGAGCGTTTCGGTTGTGGGGGCAGGAGCGGTGACGGCCTTCGCAAGAGTATTGGCTTTGATGTTTCGCTGCGTCGAGGCAGTTCCGGGTTTCGCGGTATTGGAACCGTTTCTTTTGGCCGCGACCGGGCGTTGTTTCAGTTTGGTATTGGCTAAAGCGACCGAACAAAGCGACGTGCTGCTGATCAGAGCAGCGACAGCCAGCGTGAAGGTTTTTCTGCGATGAATACCCAGAATTGCCATTGGTCCGGGAAGGGTCATCGATTTGGCCTTATCGCTCGCTCTGTGATTTGGAGTTCGTTACCTATGGCCTATTGCTGGTGCAGCAAAACCAGTCTCTTACCTTGTTCGATGAAATGCCTGACCATGTTGTATAATCATCACGGTTTAGCGTAATTTGGCTGCAGTACAGGTCGCACTTTGCGACATATTAACGAATATCTCGGGATGTCGCCAATATTTCCTGCTGATATATGAGGCGCTGTTTATAAGTGTGTCGTTGCCCACAATGGACGCGTATGCGATCTCACTTGACCGTCAGGTAGAAGCGGGCGACGTAGACAGTATTGCCTAAAGTCGTCCTATATACCGATCAGTTCTTGCGTGACATCATCCAGGCAAACCCCTCAACGCGTCTCTTGTGCCAACCTGAGGATTGTCGGGGCGCTGCGCCCGGTGTCGTTCGTGAGCAGGAAAGCGGCCCGGCGTTCGACAGAACCTGCCTGACCGTCTTCGACCCTGACAACAATATCGACGCTCGTGGCATGCGATTGACCCGGTTTGAGAGGGGGCAGGGGCGCCATACCGGAGCGGGCGAGAGCGGCGCGGGTGACGGGATCGGTGATGGGCAGGCGGAGATCTTCCGTCTGTGTCAGGGAGAGATGCGGGCGCAAATTACCCATCAACGGCGGGGTCATGCCCGGTATGAGAGCCAGCTCCTGAAGAGACTGAAACGGTGCATGAGGCGCTGATAGGGCAGACCGGCGCCAAGATAGCGCTTTTGCTCATTGGGGTCGTTGCCCTGACTTCGGTTGCGCCATGCGACGAGATCGCCCGCAAGAGCGTCGGCCTGAGAAGGCGCAGCACCGCTCTGTTGCAGGAGCGCCGCCAGAAGCGGGCGCGGAGCCGTGTTCGGGTTGACGCGGCTGGCTTGCGACTGCACCCATATCGTCAGCTTCATGCCATCCTGTACCAGCCTGTGCGGGGTGCCATCGGCGCGCCAACGGGTTTTTTCGGGGCCGAGTTCATGCAACACACCGATCCAGATACCGCCTTCTGCAAGACTGTCCATCTGGGCGGTGCGGCGCAGGAGCCGCGTTTCGCGTAGCTCAGACCCTGCTCCGGCCAAGATCATCGCCACGAGAAAAGACAGCCCGGCCAGTGTCCAGAGCGTGATCAGCAGAGCGAAACCGCCCTCGTGCTTCTTTCGCGCTGCGCTCAATGATCCAGCCTGAGGCTTTCGCGAATACGCTTCTGCGGGTCCGCGCTGCCCGTTCCATGCATGGGCGTCAGCTCATTGGGCACATCGGCGGCGTTGGGGTGGGTATCGCGCAGATCTTCCATCAGATCGACGGCCTCGCGCTGATCATGCATGACATGCGGCGTGATCAGGATCAGCAATTCGGTGCGTTGGCGGCTGTTATTCTGGCTACCCGCCAGAAAGCCGAGCACGGGAATGTTCTTGAGCCAGGGAATGCCGCTATTGGCGCGGCTCGAGTTTTCGGTGATCAGCCCGGCAAGCCCGACTGTCTGGCCATCCTGCACCACGACACGCGAATTGACCGAACGGTCGTTGAAAGTGGGGTTTGCCGCGCTGCTGGTATTGCTCGCTGCATTGGAGCTGACGGAACTGACTTCCTGCGAGACATCGAGCGTTACCAGACCGCTCTGGCTGACATGGGGGGTCACTTCCATGATCACCCCGGTCGGCTGATAGGTGAACTGGTTATAGACAGACGTGCCGATTGTGCTCGATTGTGAGCCGATCTGCACGGGTACGAGCTGGCCGACCTGAAGCCGCGCGGCCCGGTTATCCAGCACCATGAGCTGTGGCGAAGACAGCACATGCACGGTGGTGACGTTCTGGAGCGCATCGATCGCAAACGGTGCCCCGCCGCCGCTCGCCCCGCCGATAATGAAGCCGGGCAGCGTATGGCTGAAAGCTGCGGTTGCCAGTGTGCCTGCCGTGATGCTCTGGCTGTTGCCGCTCAGAACCCCGTTTATGCCGCCCGATTTGAAAAAGAACTGGGTGCCGTATTGCAGGGCGTCATTGAGCTGTACCTCGGCCACGACAGCATCGATACGCACCTGAAGCGGCATGACATCGATGCGCCGCAGCATCTGATCAACCTCGTCGCTCTCTTGATCGGTGGCGAAAACGAGAATGGCATTATGCTGCGCGTTAGAGAGAATGCGCAGTGTATCGGTGTTTTTCTCGCCGCCGGTTCCGCTGCTGTCAAGCCCCCCTAGCAGGGGGTTATTCATGGCTGCCTGCTGGGTGCCCTGAGCATTCTGGCCCGGATTCTGCCCGAGCCCCGCTGTGCCGTTTCCGCCAGGTCCGGTCGTGCCCTGATTGCCTGTCAGCCCGCCTGCGAGCCCGGTCGTGCCACCAACTCCTCCCGTGCCGCCGCCCGCGCCGCCAGCCATGGCGCTGGACATGGCCCCTGTGAATCCTGTCTGCGTGTTCTGGCCCGTGCCGCCGGGGGGAAGGGCCGTGACGTTCTCGGGGGTGAAGGCCTGTTGCAGCGTGTAGGTGACATCGTTGACGCTGGAGTTCTGCACATAGAAAATGTGCCAGCTTCGCACCGTTGCGCGTCTGTGACGTTCGATTAGTGCGGAGAGGCGTCTGGCATCCTCGATATAGCGCGGAGTGCGCGAAACCACGAGCACGGCGTTGACGCGACTCAGCGGCAGAACCTGCACGAGTTGCGAGAGGGAGTTGTTCGTGCCGTGCAGGGCACTCTGCAACGCCGTCGCCATATCCTTGGCATTGCCGGAATCGACGGGCAACAGGGCGTAGGATTGTGCGCTCAGCCAGTCGACATCGAACGCCCGGATGACTTCGATCAGCGCATTGCGTGCCGAAGGGTCGCCGCTTACCAGCAGCGCATTGCCGCTC
This sequence comes from Asaia platycodi JCM 25414, assembly GCF_000614545.1. Classification (GTDB taxonomy): domain Bacteria; phylum Pseudomonadota; class Alphaproteobacteria; order Acetobacterales; family Acetobacteraceae; genus Asaia; species Asaia platycodi. The sequence continues at coordinate 102,897 of NZ_BAKW01000001.1, forward strand.
TCGACCGGAGTGACGCGCGCGCCATTCTGCACGAAGGGTTGCAGCGCATGAGCCAGGTTGCTGGCTTGTGCGTAACGCAGGGCCACCATCACTTCGCCGCCCATCGACAGGCTGTCAGCCATGCCCGCAACCGCGCCTTGTGCCGCGCCCGGCGCTGACTGGCTCGGTACCACGCGGTAAAGCCCGTCGGAATGGATCAGAACCGCATGAACCTGAGAAAGCAGAACCTGCAGGGCAGGCAGGATCTGCGCGTTGGTCAGAGGCTCGCTGGTACGCAGCGTGACCTGCCCCTTCACCGACGGGTCGATGGCGTAATTGACGTGCAGGATATCGTTGAGGATCTGCGCGACCGCATCACGAATATCGGTATCGGCAAAATTGAGCGAGATCTGACCGATACCCGTCGTGCTTCCCGAAATTGGCAGGCTGGGGAGTACAGCCCGACCGAGACTGGTCTGGGCCTGCCCCGGAGTCGTGCCGTTTGTAAGGCGCCCTTCAGACAGATCCTGCGACATGCCCGCGAGGAGGAGTGGCCCGCCGAGCGGCTTGACCTTGGGCGGCCCCTTGTCGCAGCCCGAGAGACCCAGAAGCATCGCGGCGCAGAGTGCTGAGCTTGAGGCGAAGGTAACAGCGCGCGCGCGGGGCAGGCGAAAGAGGGAGAAAGCGCGAGGCTGAGAAATCATTGCGGCATACCTGGTGGAGCGTTGTCGAGAGAAGAGGCGGGCGGTGCAAAATCGGGCTCGGGACGTTGAGCGGGTTGCGGTGAAGCAGCGAAGGGAAGCTGATCGGGTGTGGCAGGGTCGGTGCGCTCACGGTCGGGATGGAGCAGGCGCTCGCCGCGCCCGTCCCTGATGCGCACGGCACCGTTGTCGATGCCGATCACCTGCCACGCGCCAATGACCCCGTTCACCGGCACGATCACGCCGCGATCGTGACCGGGCAGCATGAAAATGGCGCGTTGCTGGCCGGTGCCGTCGATAATTGCAGAAAGCCTTGGCGTGCCCGTCATCAGGGCAGTGCTCGGAGGCGGTCGCCTGGTCGGGGTAAAAAGAGGGCGGGCCAGTATCTGCGTCTGCCGGGCCAGAGGCTGCTCGATCGGGTTTTGCGACGCGGCAAGCGCCGGTTCTGTCAGGCAATTCAGGAGAGGAGAGAGCAGCCAGAACTGGCGCAGAACGCGCATCATGGGGTGCTGCCTTTTTCTGCCGGGGCGCTCGTTTCGCGACGATAGGCGAAGACGCTCATGTCGCAGCTCATGCTGTCGGGCACGGCCCCCTCGCTTTCGGCTTCATGCAGATGCAGCGCGTCGCTCACCATGGTCGGGGCATTGGTTTCGAATGAAGTCAGAACACGCACTAGCACCGCATAGGGCGCTGTAAGCGTGATATGCAGCCCGACGCGCCGATAGCGCCCGTCCTTGATCGGGGGAAGGGTTTCGCTGCTACCCAGATCGGCCCCCTGATCGGTGGCGATCTTCTGCACCAGATCCTGCAGATTGGCGCCGGCAATGGCATCGCTGCTGCCCTCTATCAGGCGTGACCCGCCTTGTGGGAGACGTGCTGCGGAGAGGCGCAGATGAGGCAGGATCTCCTGCAGATGGCGCATCCGGTCCAGCGTTTCCTCTTCAACAGCGAGGCGATGCGCGCGTGCGGCATAAATCTCGAAGACCGGGCCGAGCGCGATGTTCCAGACAAGAAAAAGCGCACCCACAAGCATAGCGCAGGCAAGTACCTGCCCGCGACGCCCTTCGGGGAGTGAGGAAGACAATGCCTCATGGAGTGCCGTCCCTGGACTTGCCGTCCTTCACCGTGCCGATATCGGCGCGGATCGAAAACAGGCTGGCGCTCTGCCCTGCAAGATGCGTTACCGGGGCGATGAAGGCTGGATTACGAAAAAGCGGTGTGCGGCTCAGGGTCTGGATGAGGGTTGTTGGCTCGGTGGATTGACCGCTGATCAGCAATTGACCCTGTCTCAGGCTCAGATCGGAAAGATACGAGCGGTCGGAAAGGGAGTCGGTCAGCGCCGCCAGAATATCGAGCGGATCTCCCCAGCGCTGACGCGCCCTCCCCATGATCCGGCTTCAGCCCTATGGTCTTCGATCTGGTGACGCAGGGCGCTCGCCTGCAAGGCGGCTGGGCGCAGCATGGCGATTTCGGCGTCGAGCCTGCCGAGGCGCAGCGATTGTTGCCAGAAAGCCAGGGCGATCAGCGCGAGCAATATGAGCGCGGCGCCCGCTCCGGCCAGACGGCGCGGGTCTGACAGGCCGAAACGATGCGCGCCTTGCTGCGGCGAGAGCGCGATGCGTCTGGTGCCGCTGGCATTTTCGAGCGTGTCGGGGCTGCGGCCCAGCTTTGCGAGCGGCGCCAGAAGCGGCTCGACGGCAGCCCGTCTTGCAAGGGAGAGGCTGAGGGTGACGGTTTTCTGGGTGAGATCGCGACGCGTGACGGCGTGGCTCCAGAAAAGTGTCTCGGCAGGGAAAGGGGTGAGACGGTCCATTTCGAAACCCAGCACGGTTTTCAGATCGTTCTCCGCAGCCAGAGGCAGGGTCACGCTGCGCTGCATGATCTGCGTATCGGAGAGAATCACGATCAGCCGATCCGGTCGTGAGGCTTTTTTCAGCGCGCTCTGACACCGTAAGCGTGTCTCACCGTCTTCTGTGTCTGAAAGGCCCAGCCTGCCCAGAGCCGTGGTTCCATCGCGAAACGACAGCGTCAGGTCGAGATGGGTCTCTTGTGGCACGGCAAACAGAATCGGTCGGGCAGGTATGAAGCGTGCTTCCCTGAGCCGTTGCGGGATCAGGGAAAAAAGCTGCCGCCCCCACCAGAACAGAAGCAAACGCAGTGTCATGAAGCGCCTGTCTCCGCCGTCATGGCATGGGGTCCAGCAGGGGAGCCGCGACGATATCGGGCCAATGACGCGGATCGCCTGCTGCAAAATGCAGGCGCAGCCGCACAAGCCGGGGCAGTTTGTTGCCGTACCATGTCGTGTTCCAGTGTCCGTCTGAGTAGTAACTGCAGTCGAGGCCGGTGAGGCCTTCGAGCAGAAGGCGGGTTCGGGGTGGCGGGGCAGGCTCGATCACGTGGCGGTGAGGTGTCCAGATCAGCACAAGCCGGTGCGCTTCATCAACAGAGAGTCGCATATCGGCGTGTGCATCGGGTCTGTCATCGAGAGCGCGTGGTGTCGGGCCGCGCAGAACCAGCCCATGCGGCCTGCCAACGAAAAGCGGCCCGTCCTGCCCGGCACCCGGATCGGCAGTGGCGATCATCTGGCGCAGAAAGCGATCGACCGCACCCAGATCGCCCTGCGCAGAGACAGACGTGCGTTGTTTCTCGAAAACGCGTGTGGCCGCATCGAATCCCTGACGCAGCACCAGCATGACGATCGAGAACACGACCAGAGCGAGCAGCATTTCGAGCAGGGTAAAGCCTGCTTCACTGTGGCGGCGCCTCTCATGGCGCTGTCTCGGGGGCGCCGAGACGAAGCGTGGTGAGGGTGAGCGCACGACGTCCTGATGCCGTCACCGGGTCGGGCCAGGATTCCGTCACAGCAACATGATAGAGCACCATGCCGGCAGCATTTTGCTGCGGTGTCATCACGACCCGCCAGCGAAAGCCGCTCCCATCTTCGCCGCTTTGCTCATAGGTGCCCAGACGCATGCCATGACCGATGGCCGCCATATGCGATTGCGCGCGCGACAGGGCTTCATGAGTGGCATTGGCCAGATGGGTTGCCCCCACCCCGCCGAGCATCCCGCGATAGAGCACACCGAGAGACAGCATGACGATGATAAAGGCGATCAGCACCTCGATCAGCGTGAATCCTGCCTCGTCGTCCGGTTCCTGCCTTGTTTGTTCTTTCATCCGCCATGGGCCTCCACGGCGCCGGTAAGCCAGTTGACCCCAAGGGTGATCCGGTTCGGTCCGCTGACAAGTGTCAAGACCGGACCGGCGGCGCTGCCATCGGGATAAAAGACGAAGCGGCTGGGTGTGACCGGCAGAAAGCCAATTTTCGGCAAGGCGTGAGGTACGGTGCCGACAACACCATAGTTCTGAAGAGCCGGATCGATACTGAAGATTTGCGTCTTGTCCGAATAAAGGGCGCGCATATGCGCTTCGCGCAGACCGGCCGCAAGTTCGCGCGCCGCGCCGCGCAGTTCGAGACGGGCGGAATGGGAGGGACCGCGTGCGACCAGCATCGCCCCGAGTGCTGCCATGATGGCGAGCACGACCAGCATTTCCAGAAGGGTGAAGCCGCTCTCGGCGCGGCCTTTACTGCGCAAGGTCGTTCAGGCTCAGCATGGCAAGAAGCAGCGAAGAGACGATGCCAGCAACCATCAGCCCCATCACGATGGTGATGGCTGGAACGAGAATGGCCACAAGACGCTGTATGGCAATGCGGGCCTGTTCCTCATGGATATCGGCAGCACGCAACGCCATGGGGCCGAGCTGCGCGGTCTCCTCGCCAAGCTGAAGCAGATGGATCAGCCGGCGTGGAAAGATCCCGGCCCGGTCGAGCGTGCTCGATAGTCCCGCCCCCTGTCTGGCGCTGTCTGTCGCGGCCTCGATAGCCGCAATCGCTGCCTGATTGCCCAGAGCCTCGCGCACGATACCCAGCGCGGCCAGAAGCGGCACGCCATTGACCAGAAGTGTGCCCAGAATGCGCGCCAGACGGGCCGCCAGAATTTCACGGCTCAATGCCCCGAGGCCCGGCAGGCGTAAAAACAGGCGGTCGACCACGCGCCTGATATCGGGCCGGGCCAGCAGAAGGCGCGCAACGAGCACCAGAAGGCCGATCCCGATCAGGCCGAATACGCCATAATGGCCGATCAATGCGCCTGTCTCGGTCAGGAATTGCGTTGAGGCAGGCAGGGCAACGCCGTTCTGTGCAAAGAGCGGTGTGAATTGGGGCAAGACCTTCGTGAGCAGCAGCGTGACCGAACCGATGGCGGCCAAAGTAAGAATCGCCGGATAAATCATGGCCGATTGAACGGTACTTGCCAGAGCACGTTCGCGTTCGAGCAGCGTGGCGAGGCGCTCCATGGTGGGCGCCAGATCGCCCGTGGCCTCGGCTGCGCGCACCATGCCGAGATAGAGCTTCGGGAAACTTCCGGGCGCAGCGCCCATCGCGAGATGCAGGGCGCGTCCGTCGCGCAGCTGGTCGCGAACCGCGTTCAGAACTGCCCTGGGGCGGACACTTTGCGCGGTTTCGATCAGAAAACGCAGGGCACGATCGATATCCTGCCCGGCGCCAAGCATCACGGCGAGTTCGCGGGTGAATATGGCCAGCTCGCCGCGCGTCAGATCGCGTCGTGAGAGCGAAAATGAAAAGCCCGGGAGCGTCTGTAGCAGCCCTTCTGGACGCGACGCGCCCAGCGTGACGGGGATATACCCGAGCCGACGCAGCGCGGCGATCGCCTCGGCTTCGTTCTGGGCGTCGAGCGATCCGCTCAGCATCGTACCCTGGGCATCTATGGCTTTATAGGCGTAGTTTGCCACGCGCTCAGACCGTGGCGCGGACGCTGCGCGTCACGTCTTCTATGGTGGTTTCCCCTGCCAGAGCGGCCCTGAGCCCCGCCGTGAAAAGGGGCTCCATCCCGGCGGCGACGGCGGCGCGCTCGATGGCCAGATGATCGGCGCGTTCGAAAATCAGCTTTTCGATGGCCTCATCAGGTTCGAGCAGCTCAGCGATGGCGAGTCGCCCCAGATAGCCCGTTTGTAGGCAATGCGGGCAGCCTGTCGCCTGATATAGCGTAACGGGTGCGCCATTCGTGAGGTCGTTCAGGCCTAGACGGTCGATCAACGCTTCAGGCGGCGTATAACCCGTCTTGCAATGCGGGCAGAGCCTTCTGACCAGACGCTGCGCCAGGACACCACGCAGCACGGCGGTCATGAGGTAATCTTCTACTCCCATATCGCGCAGGCGGATCACGGCAGCAGAGGCGGAATTGGTGTGGAGTGTGGACAGAACCAGATGACCGGTCAGGGCAGCCTGCACCGCGATCTGGGCCGTCTCTCCATCGCGAATCTCGCCCACCATGATCACATCGGGGTCCTGACGCAGGATGGAGCGGAGCAGGGCCGCAAAGCTGAGCCCGATCTGGGGTTTGACCTGAACCTGATTGATGCCGGCAAGCTGATATTCGATCGGATCTTCAATCGTGACCAGCTTGCGGGTGACGGCGTTGAGATCGGTGAGCCCGGTATAGAGGGTGGTCGTCTTGCCTGAGCCGGTGGGGCCGGTAACCAGCACTATCCCATCGGGCAGGGCCAGCAGGTCACGCAGTCTGGCAACGAGTTTGTCGGCGAGACCGAGCGTCGCATAGTCGAAGCGCACGCTGGAGCGGTCGAGCACACGCAGCACGAGCGTTTCGCCGTGAAGCGAGGGAATGGTCGAGACACGAAAATCAATTTCATGGCCGCGCACCGCGAGCTTTATACGTCCGTCCTGAGGCAGGCGCCGCTCGGCGATATCGAGCCGCGCCATGATCTTGACGCGTGAAAGAATGGCCGGAATGAGCTGCGCCGCGAGCGTCTCGACCTCATGGAGCACGCCGTCATAACGATAGCGCACGCGCAGCCTGTCTTCGAAGGGCTCGATATGAATATCGGACGCGCGTGTCTCGACGGCGCGGCTGATGATCTGGTTGACGAGGCGTATGACCGGCGCTTCGGAGGCGAGGTCTTTCAGCCGCTCCGCATCGTCTTCGAGGGGGGCATCATCTGTCGTGTCGCTGGCGGTTTCCGGATTGTCTCGTGGGTAGAGGCGCTCGAGTGCAGCTTCGAGTTCGAGGGGCAGGGCGACCTGGGGCGCGATGGTCAGGCCTGTTGCAGCCCCGAGTGCCTCAGGGGTGAAGCTGTCGAGCGGATCGCGCATGGCAAGATGCAGCGTTCCGCCTTCGATACTAAGCGGCACGACATGCGCATCGCGCAGAAACCGTGCCGAAAGGGCCTCGGGCAATACCGGCTCTGACGGGTAATGCGCGGCAGAGGCCTGAGGCAGGGTCAGCAACTCGGCGTAGCTCGCCGCCATAAGGGCTTCGGAGACGAGCCCGAGCTGAAGCAGGATCTGGTCGAGCCGCCCCCCATTCTGCTCGGCGGCACGCTCGGCGCGGTCTATGGCACGGCGGTCGCAGCGTCCGGTCGCGACAAGCAGGGCTGAAAGGGCATCGAGCGCCTGATCAGGCATAGGCAAGGCCCGAGGTTTCGATCAGCCACCCGCCCCAGAGCGCCAGAGAGAGACCGGGGCCGAGAGGAATTTTCATGGCGCCTCTCAGCCTGCCTTTCGTGCCGATAGCTGTGGCAATGAGCGTGATGATGGCGGCTGAACAGACGATTTCGGGCAGAAGAAGCGGCCCCAGCCAGCCGCCGCCCGCTGCCACCAGTTTCGCATCGCCGCCGCCAAGCCCTTCACGATGACGGAGCGTACGATAAAGCGTCGCCAGCCCTTCGAGGACAAGCCAGGAGAGAAGGGCAGTAAGTGTGTGGATGTGAAAATTTGCCCTGCCTTGGAGGGCAGCAAAAAGAAGGCCGACACCGAGAAGGGGCTGGGTCAGATAATCGGGCAGGGTATGGCTGCGCAGATCAATGGCCGCCAGCAACAGTAGTACCCAACCAAACAGACAGCCCTGAGCCATGATCTGGGTCGGGCTGTCTGCCAACGGATCAAAATACGTTGCCAGATTGGCGCTGCCGGCCACGAGCAGGGCAGCCACTTCCATAAGCGGATGAAATTTGTCGATCGGCGCCTGACACTGGCGGCATTTGCCTTTCTGCACCGCATAGCTGACCAGCGGAATAAGCTCGCATGCTCTCAGCACGCCGTTGCAAAACGGACACCGCGATCGGTTGAAAAATGGCGATCGTCCTTCGGGCAGGCGCCATGCCAGCACGCCGAGAAACGACCCGATAAAGGGAGAAGCAATAACGAGCGCGGTCGTGGTGGACGTAAAGGCCATTATGGCGCACCTCACGGGTTGCAGATCATGGCGGCGCGGTCATTTGTGCTGTTCTTGGCGCCTCCCGAGCACAGATCGTAGTCATGGCCGGGGCGTTCGGACGGGGCAGCGTAGAGATAGGTGTGGTGCCACGGGTCCTGGGGCTCCGCGCTATCCTTGAGGTAGGGGCCATTCCAGTTTTCAGCACCTTGTGGACGTTCGATCAGGGCATGCAGCCCCTCTTCCGTGCTCGGATAGTTGCCCATGTCGAGCCGATAGAGATCGAGAACCTCGCCCAGACGCTGGATGGATTGATGCGCGACAGAATTACGTGCACCACCGAGCTGGCGCAGGGCCGCCGGGGCGACAAGCCCGATCAGCAGGCCGAGAATGGCGATGACCACCAGCAATTCGAGCAGAGTGAAGCCGCCCTCTTCCGTCCCGGGAGCGCGGCGGGTTTTTGGTGCCTGTGCCTTGCATGATTGTGCTAGCGTGATGAAAAAGCGCATCAGAATCGATCCCGATATAAGAAGGAAGGGCCATGGCTGTCGCCTATGCCAGCTGCATGATTTTCGTGGCGTCTCTGTACCACCTGCCGCCTCGGATCCTGCCTTCCATCCTGGCGGTCGAGAACGGTCAGAGCGGTTCTGTGCATCATAACAGCAACGGAACAGACGATCTGGGGTTGATGCAGGTTAATACGCGCTGGGTGGGGCCTATTGCGCGCTTCACCCATGCTGCACCCGCCCTTGTTTACCGCAATCTCCTGACCCAGCCCTGCTATAATATCAACGCGGCAGGTGCGATCATGCGTCTTTACTTGAACGAAACCCATGGCGACCTGATGCGGGCGATCGGGAATTATCATTCCCATACGCTCACCCTCAATCTGGCCTATCAGCAGCGCGTACTGGGCTCGGCGCGACGTCTCTTCCAGCCTCTGCATCCCTGAGCGCTCCTTCAGGGGGCCAGATCCGCAACGTGAAGAGCATTGACAAGGGCCGGAGCGTCACTGGCGAAAAGGGTGATGTCGTTGCTATTCTCCTGTGGGAAGATCAGATCTGTCATGCGCAATTCTCCTTCATTGGCGAAAAGCTCGACCGAGCTGCGATCGACCACGATATGAAGCGTTATCGTATCGTTCCGTGGCGTCAGTTGGGCAATATGAACGAGGCTGAAATCAGGCGAAAAATCGGTTTTTCCTGAATTGCTGCGATCCAGCGTCAGAAGATGGGTGCTGAAATCATAACTGATACGCGTGCCCTCCTTCCTGTCTGCTGATTGACGCAGCACCAGACTCGCCTTGCCTTTGCCCGCGCTGCTCAGGGTCACGGTGATATCCTGCACGCTGCTTTTCATGCCCAGATGCCAGCTCGATCCGGCGGCGAGACGCCGCGCCGTGAAATGCCTGCCCGGATGCGCCTGCGCGAAATGCTCGTATTCGGGCGTCGGGTTCTGATGCAGGGCGATTTGGCCGTGATCGCTGTGTAGCGAAAGAATGACTGGCAGCGTCATCTGGCCGCGCAGGGTGCAGTAGGAAGATGCTCACCATAGGCCCAGTTGCTCATCCAGCTGATCAGGCGCGGAGGCTGGCCGGGCGTGTTGGCAAAGCGTATGGCGGCGTAATTATCCGCGCCATGGTCGAGCCAGTGATAATCTGCGGGGTCAGAGCCCTCTTTTGGCAGCGTGTCCGCGATGAAGTTAATCCCGTCAAAATGACCGGTGAAATACTGCACACCTGACCCGCCAGCGATGCTCCACGGGTTTACGCTGACGATCATGACCCAGCGCATATCGTGTTGAGTACCGTCAACAGGCAGGGGGATGAGGCAGGGCATTTCCCATAACATGCCGGGCTTGCGATAGCCCGAAGGCTGGAAATCGCTCAGAAAATCCCAGTGCAGGAGGTCGGTCGAGCGATAGAGCTTCACGATTTGAGCGTCGGCTACCACAGTCGTCATGACCCAGTATTTTCCGGGTGCGTACCAGATGATAGATGGGTCTCGAAACTGTCGCGAATCAGGGTGAAGCGTCAGAACAGGGTTGCCCTTGTGCGGCGTGAAGGAGCGCCCCTGATTGAGGCTCAGAGCGACGGACTGGGCCTGTGTGCCATCGGGATGGGCCGGATCGCCGCTGAATACCGTGGTATAGAGTGCGAGCAGGGGTGGGGAAGCCGCCGAGCCAAGACCTGAGCGATTGTCGCTATCGTAAACGACGGAACCTGAAAAAATGTCGTGGCCGGGTGTAGCGGGCAGCGCGACGGGCTGCTCCTGCCAATGCAACAGGTCGGTACTGGTTGCGTGACCCCAAGAAGTATGTCCCCAAACCATGCTGTCAGGGTTGTACTGATAATAAAGATGCCATGTGCCGTTGAGGAAGAAGGGACCGTTCGGGTCGTTCATCCAATGGGCAGGGGGCGAGTAATGCAGGGCGGGTCGCCAGAAAGCCGTGTCGGGCGGGGTGTCTGTGGCAGCCGCGGCGTGTCCCGGAGCGAGGCTCGGGACGAGAAGGACCAGCATCGTGACAAAACCGCAGAGCAATCTTTTGAACGGCTTTGTCGGCTGATGTGTTTGACCGGGGAAAACGGAAGCGAGCCGTAGCATCATCACCTGCCATGTCGAGGGAAGTGTGGTCTGCGCATCGTAACGCGCAGACCGGGTATGAGGTTACTGGCTCGTGTTGAGGAAGGAGCGCATACGTGTGTTCGTATCCGGACCGAGCTGCCCCTTCTGGCTGAGGATATCCTGAATGAACCCGACGACATTGATCGCGGCGCGATTGGCCGAGATGTCGCCATAGCCACCAAGACCGTTATCGCCATAACGCGTATCCACTGCCGAGGCATCGCCACGCAGGCGCACCTTTACCGTCGGTGACAGCGCCCCGCCGCGGCGCCCTTCAACCGTATCGATGAAGGATTCCACAAGCCCGTCCGGCATCACGTAATGCGAGTAGGATTGGAAAGCACGCGGGTTCTGGTTCGGATTGGCATCATAATCGGTGCCAGCCGCCTCATTGAGGTCGGTCGGGTTGCCGAGCATGAGGCCCGAGCCGTAATTCATGGGCTGGAAATCGCTGCGGATGCCGTTACCGACAAAACCATAGACGCCGTCAGGCCCATCGACGCCAGCCGCATAAGTCGTGCGATGGCTGATGGTAAAGATGTAGTATTTGCCGTCCTTGATATACATCTGTGGGCGCTCGGTCTGGTCGTTCACGCAGTTGGCCGAAACCAGCGGTGGCAGGAACTTCCATTTCGACAGCGAGGAATCCTCGGCGATCGCGAGACCGATATTGGCCTTCTGGTAATAGGCGCCGGTTGCGAGTACCTGCTGCACTGTTTCTGCATGAGGATCGTTGGCGCGGTATCCGAGATCTTCTGCGGAGCAATCCGCAGTGCCGCGCTGGCCAGCCGTATTGCCTTCGAACACCATGTAGTTCGTGCCCGGATGCTTCGGGTCTTCGAAGGTGAACGGGTCGCGGAAGTTGTAATACGGGTTCTGCGCGCCGTTTTGATACAATACGCCGTCCGGACGTAGCAGCGGTGTATGTTTCGTGAAGCCGGTGAACCAGACATGGTTGAAATCGGCATGGATCTGGCCGAGGCTCTGGGTGATCACTGCCTGCGACGGCGAGATGTCCTGACCGGCAGAATTCCGGTTGAAGGCCATGTCGGTATAGAACAGAGAGACCTTGTTGCTCGTGGGGTCGAGAAGGCGCATCGAGCCCGACCACTCGGCGGTGATGGTGTAATCGGTGCCCGCAAAAACCTGTTCCTGCGCGCCTTCGGGGATAAGATGGCCACCATAGATCCACCCGCCGTTGGTCGGGCGGCGGTTCGCCGGAACGCCTGCACGCCGATAGAAATAGCCAATGCGGGCATGAGTGTGACGATCATCAAAGCCATAACCGGCATTCTTGTCGGCGGTCAGGCAGAAAATGACTTCCCAGCCGTTATAGCTGAACTGGTTGGCTTTCTTGTCAATAAGCGTCCAGGTATCCCAGACCCACACATCAGGTTGGTTGCCGGAAAATCGGCAGGGACATCGGGCATGACGAGCTGCTGCGGCAGGGAATTCTTGCCTGCGGCGACTGAAGTGTCGGAATGTGCCTTGATCTGCATCGCGTCTGCACGCGTCCATTTGGCCGTGAAGTTGTCCTGCGGGCCATAGGCTTTTTGCGTATGAACGGTCGGAAGCGGAAAGCCGGGCACGCCGTTGAGCGAGCTGCCGGGGAAAAGACGACCACCATGAGGCATCATGCCGGGGTGCGGTGCCACGCGAAATGCCTCACGCAAGGCATCCGCTGATCTGCGCGTGGGCCGCCTGGCCCGCGAATGTTGCGACCGTGGAACCGGCGAGCAACAGGGTGAGCAGTGATCTCATTCTGGATTTGTTCGTCATATCGCCCTCGAAATGTGAGATTGTCCGGCGCAGGCGTTCTGCGAAGTCGCAATGAGGGAAGGGAGATTTTTTATCGATGACCAATGGTCCCGGCCGTTCATCGCTCGAGGACTTGATCACGAATCTGTTATGAGAGTCAATCTCAGTTTAACGACAGTTTAATGGCAGAAAGCTGACCATTTTAGATGATAAAAAGCGTAATTCGGGAAATTCGTTACTTATTAAATATAGTACAGCTATAAAAATTATTTTTGTATAAATATGGTATATTTATGTAGGATTTTTTATAAATAATAAATGAAAATTCATATATATCTGAGAAATTCTACATGTGTCTTTTGATATTTTGTCTCTGCATCGATAAGTTTCCTGTTGTCTCTAAATAAATATATCGTTTTTGATTTATTTATTTGGCGAAATCGTTCGGCCGCAGGAGGACGCGTTATCCGCCTGAATGCGCGCTTGGCGGGTGGGGAATGGAAATTTCCCGGCTTGAAAAGCGCGACGAGAGCATGCTGCAACGAAGGTGAAAGCAGCACGACGTTCGTATTATATGACGACTGGCGACACGCTTGCTCCAGAAACACGGCGCGATTTCAGCGGCGTTGCGGATGCGCATGACTGCGTTTTTGAAGAATGCTCTGTTTGGGCGGCGCTCGCGCTCGGCATATTGTAACGGCTGTGGCATAAAATGCATAGTAACCTAAAATATGAGCTCCGGGTCGCCATGACGGCGAACCTGAGCCCTTCTGAAACGTGTAGGGCTCACGGCGGGACAATCATGACTGCCGCTGGGGGAAGCCCACCATGAATATCATCGTTCTCATTATCATCGTACTCCTGCTGCTCGGCACTTTTGGTGGGTACGGTGGGTGGTATGGAACAGCCTGGACCGGCTATGGCGCTGGCGGCGGTGTAGGGCTGATCGTGCTGGTCCTGGTAATTTTGATCCTGATGGGCAGGCTGTAATCGTCCAGGGTTTCATCGGACCGTTTCTCTAGCCAGTGACCCGGCCTCCTCTGTCCTTTCCTTGCTCTCCACCGCGCGATGGGAAGGCTTGGGGCTGAGCCGGGTCGGGAACCATTCCGACCCAGTTTGCGCGTGTAGCGCCAACCCTTGATCGCTCCACCTGCCCGGACGATGTCTGCCTTATCAGCCCCTTTCTGAACCATCCCTTCTAAGGCTGGTGAAATCGGCTGATATCGGCGTAAGCTTCACCAACATGGCAGATCTGCCTCTCCGACACTGGCGCCCCGCGCCGTCTTCTGCTTTGTTCTGCCCCCCGATTCAGGAATTCGCGTGATCTTGTGTTGAACAGGATAGACGTCGAATTTTATGAAAACAGGGTTAGAACACATGGCATGACAAGTAATGGCGATCATTGAGCGGGGCATATCGGATGACAGGTGAGACAATGGCGACAAAACCGTCGATCAAAGAGGTGACGGGGGACTCGCTGCGTCAGGCTCTCATCGGCACATGGGAGCTTATCGCCTACAGCGTTGAGGAACGTGATACGGCCTGTCTTGTCCCGGCGATGGGTGAGGCCCCACGTGGCCGCGTCATCTTCACTGCGGATGGCTGGGTGGCTTTCAACCTCGAGGGCGAGGGCAGAACGCCTGCCCGCAATGATGCTGATCGCGCGGCTCTGCTCCAGACACTTGTTTCCTATATCGGGCGCTTTCGTATCGAGGGAAATGCCTGGATTACCCAGATTGAAACGGCCTGGGTGCCAGAATGGGTAGGATCAGAGCAGAAGCGTTTCGTTTCTCTCACCGACAATATCGCCAATGTCACAACCCCCTGGCGTCATATGCCCAACTGGGCGCCTGAGAAATTGACCCGCAGCCTTATCCGTTTTCGCAGGATTGTTGCCTGAGGCATGTCCCATCCTGGTGGCTCTAAGTGCTTTGACCGCGCAACGAGCTGAAAGCGCGCGTGCCGTCCCGAGCCATAGCCGATTCATGATAATGAGATATGAGCTCATTCTCGATTATCTCTCTAATGCAACTGAATGACCTCTCGTAAACTAGTCGCACGGGCATTTTGAGCCCGCGATCTGAAAACGCAGAGAGAATATTGTCATGACCAGAGAGGTAATCGTCGTGATCGGCGCCGGAGGGATCGGCCACGCGATCGCGCGACGTCAGGGGATCGGCAAGACCGTTCTTCTGGCCGATTATAACGAGAAGACGCTGAATGCGGCGGCGGAAAGCATGCGAGCTGCCAGTTATTTGGTCGAGACGCGCCATGTCGATGTCGGCTCGCGTTCGTCGGTTCATGTTCTGGCCGAGGCGGCTCTTGCTTTGGGGCCGGTCATGCAACTGGTCAATACGGCTGGCGTGTCACCCAACATGGCTCCGGTCGAGACAATTCTTGAAATCGATCTGTACGGTTCTGCGGTCGTGTTCGAGGTGTTTCGTCATGTCATCGCGCGAGGTGGTTCCGGTCTGATCGTGTCCAGCATGGCCGGTCATATGATGCGCCCCCTGCCTGAAGAGGATGAGCGTCAATTGGCCATGTTACCGGCAGATGCGCTTCTCGCGCTGCCCTGTCTGCAAAAAGCCGTTATTGCCAACCCGTTGGTGGCCTATATGGTTTCCAAGCGCGCCAATATCCTACGTGTACAGGCCGAGGCGGTTCACTGGGGGGCGCGCGGTGCCCGCGTGAATGCCATCAGTCCGGGAATTGTTGTGACACCGTTGGCGGCGCATGAACTCGAATCTCCTACGGGTGATATCTATCATGCGATGGTCGCCGCGTCTCCCTCGGGGCGCATGGCGCCACCGGATGAAATCGCCGTAGCAGCCAGCTTTCTTCTGGGGCCGGATGCGGGGTTCATTACTGGCAGCGACCTCCTGATCGATGGCGGGGTCATCGCTGCGATGCGCGCGGGCAAGCTGCCATCTCCCGGCTGATCCCGAGGTGAAGGAGGGTAACGGCGAGGTAACACTTCATCGCTGCCCGTCATGACCGCTAGGTGTGGGGCTCGAATAGGCGTTAGGATAGCGCCGCCGCCTTCATGGAGTTGTGTTTCAGACTGGTGGCGTGTCGCTATCGAGAGAGTGAAGCATTGTCACAGCCCCCCTCTGCACCGACCGCCGAAAGCGCCCTTTCTGCGAGGCGTGTCCTCTTTGCAGAGGACGACTGGGCACTCTGTGCTTATGCGAGCGAGGCGATGGCAGGCTGGGGGTTGCAGGTAACCTGTGCTGAAGAGGGGCTTGCAGGCAAGGCGCTGGCGCTTGAGGGCGGGTGGGATTGTATCGTTCTCGATCGACGCCTACCCGGAATTGACGGTCTTTCCATTCTGAAAGAGATCAGGCTCTCGGGGATTGATTGTCCGGTTCTGTTTCTCACCACCATGGATGGTGTGAGGGACAGGGTCGAGGGGTTGCGCAGCGGTGCCGATGACTATCTCGTCAAGCCCTTCGCCTTGCCCGAACTCAAAGCGCGCATCGAGACCCTGCTGCGTCGGGCGGAACAGCCGCTCAATACGGCCAGGCTCGTTTTTGCCGATCTTGAGCTGGATCTTGTCGGGCGCGAGGTCTTCCGTCGCGGTGTGAAGCTCTACATCCAGTCACAGGAATTGCGGCTTCTGGAGTACTTCATGCGGTATCCGCTGATCGTCATTTCCCGTGCCATGCTGTTGCAGCAGGTGTGGGGAATCGATTTTCCGGTACACACCAATCTCGTCGAGACTCATATCAGTCGACTGCGTGAACGTTTGGGGCGCGACGCGCCTGCGCTGCTCCATACGGTCAAGGGGCAGGGCTATGTTCTGCGCGATCATGGCTGAACCCCGACAGGCCGAACCGGCGCAAAGGCCGCTTTCGGTTCTTAAAAGCTCATCCTTTCGTATCATCGCATCCTTCGCCGGGTGCCTCGTGATTTGTGGGCTGGCCGGAGTCATCTGGTCGGGGACGCGCGGTATCAGCCAGCTCGAGCGGCAGATGCGTGAGACGGTCATGAACGAGCGCAATGAGGCGCTGGCCGACGCCAAACATCAGGATGTGCCGCATCTGGCGCCAGTGATGCGCGAATTCGTGCAGAGCGAGCCCGGGTTCTATTACCTTTTGCAGGATGCGAAACAGGCTGTGGTGGTGGGCAACATGTTCCATCTGCGGCCACGCCCGGGGTGGCGTATGCTCTCCTGGACCCATCGCACTTCGCCTCCCGATTACCGCCCTGTGCTTGGCTACGGCACCGTGCTTGATGATGGCGGCTATCTGTTCGTTGGTATGGGCGGGACACCGCTCCAGACCCTGCGCCACGGTTTTTTCATGACGCTGCTCTGGTGTGCCACCGGGTTTCTCATCATCGGCGTGGCGGGCGGTTTCGCGATGAGCCGGCTATTGCTGCGACGGATCGACCTGATCAGCCATACCGCCCGCGAGATCATGCAGGGCGATCTTTCGCGTCGGCTTCCGCTGACTGAGATGGATGACGAATTCAATCACCTGTCCTCAAGCCTCAATGCGATGCTTGACCGCAACGAGGTGCTTCTGGCACGCGTTAGGCAGGTGACGGACGATATCGCTCATGACATGCGCCGCCCTCTGGCGCATCTGGGGCGCCATCTCGACGTGGCGCAGGCAGCGGTAACAGCGCCGGAAGCCGCGGGAGCACTCGATCAGGCTCGCGCCAGCCTCAATGAGGCTCTGGAGATTTTCGCCTCGCTGCTCAAACTGGCGCAGCTTGAAGCCTACCGGCAGATCCCGGATGTTCAGCCGGTCGATCTGGAGCAGGTTCTGTACATGCTCGCCGCGCTCTATGGCCCGACGATAGAGCAGAACGGTCAGATCTGGCGCCATGTGGCCGCCGGTCGACCATTGGTCGTGCAGGGTAACAGGGTGCTACTGACGCAGATGGTCTCCAACCTGCTGGAAAACGCCATGCTTCACGCCCCTGAGGGTGCGAGCATTACGCTTTCATCTGTGCATGAAGGCGGTGAGGCTGTGATTTTCGTCGATGACACGGGGTCGGGCATTGCGCCGGACGATCGTGAGCGCGTCTTCGAAAAGATGCTGCGCCTCGATAGCAGTCGGCATGTGCCCGGCACCGGGATCGGCCTGAGTCTTGTGCGTGCCGTGGCCCAGCTCCATGGCGGCAGGATAGAACTGGATGATAATGCTCCCGGCCTGCGTTGCGCGCTTCATTTGCCCTTGAGCGTTACATCTTGAGGGTCAGTTGGAAGGTAACGGCGCGACCGGCTGCGATACGCGAATAATTCACATAGACACGGTCGTAATAGCGTTTGTTGGTCAGGTTCTGCAGATTGGCCTGCAAATCGAGCGTGCGTGTGATCTGATAATCCGCCACCATATCGAGCCGGACATAACCAGGCACCCAGGTCTGGTTGTTCACATTGGTATAGCGCTTGCTCATATAGGTCAGGCCGCCCCCTGCCTTGACGCGCGGCAGGATCTTGTAGGTGCTCCAGAGAGCAATCGAATTGCCCGGCGTATAAGGAAAGCGCTTGCCGACATTGGCCTTGGTCGGTCCACCATTGATGACGGTACTGTCGAGATAGGTCCAGCCGCCAAACATCTCCCATTTCGGCGTGATGCTGCCTGCAACGTTGATCTCCGCCCCGCGGACGCGCTGCGTTCCAGCATTGATCTGGTTGCCATAGCCGTCCGAAACCTGGGCCTTGGTCATTTTGCCGTCGAAAAGCGAGCCTGTGATGGAAAAGCGCCCGTTGAACAGATCGGCCTTGGCACCGACTTCAATATTCTTGCCGTTCTGAGGGTTGAGTTTTGTATTCGCGGTCGAGAGCGCGATCTGTCCATCCGCGCCGGCATCGACACCGACCGGATTGGACGCGGTGGCGTAGGAGAAATAGAGGCTGACGGGTTTGATCGGCTTATAGACCGCGCCCGCCTGATAGTTGATGAAACTCTGGTTGTTGCTGAGCCCGACATTGCCTGAACTGCAGAGGTCATGAAGCGGTCGAAACGCACGCCGCCATTGATCAGCAGATGATCGCGCAACATGCTCATAGTGTCGAACGCATAGGCCGAGCCTGTGGTGACATTGGTATTGAGCGGCGCAATACCCGGTTCGCCCAGCGTATAGGAGCCAAGCCAGGAATTATGGGCGCTCCAGCTGCCTAGATTGGTGGCCGAGATGCAGTTATAGGCGATGGTGCATGGGCCGCCATTACGCAGATTATGGCCGCCTGAATCGACCACGTAATATTCGTTGCGCGTCAGGCGCTCGCGCGAGACTTCGATGCCTGTATTGATCGCGTGATGAATCAGCCCCGTGTCGAAGGTGCCTGAGGCCATCGCCTGTTCCTGGAAATTATCCGTATGGAACTTGCCCGATTTGGCTTCGAGCAGGATGGTCTGATTATTGACGGCCGTACTCTGCCATTGGGGATTGGTAGCAATATAGTCGTATTGCGTGCTGGTCCATTGCAACGTGTTCCTGAACATGAAGTCCTTGAACAGGTCGCGCTCAAGGATGATCTGACCGAGATCGGTTGTGCTGCGCTCGAAATCGCGATCTTCCAGGCCGAGCACCGTGCTACGGGGAATTTTCAGCGGCTCATGCGTGACCTTGCTGTAAGGCGCCGAATAATCGGGCATATCGAAAGAATAGAGATGGTAATAGCCAAGCGTCAGGCGCGTCTTGGTGCCCAGACCGAAGGCGAGCGAGGGGGAGACCCCCCATTTGTGACCGCCAATCGGAGCGCGGCCCGCTGTGTCGCCATCGGCACCCATGGCGTTGAGACGAAACGCTGTCGACGAGCCGATCTGGCGGTTGATATCGATCGTGCCGCGCTTGTAGGCGGCAGTGCCGAAGCCAATCTGCCCGGATGTCAGATTGCCGAGCTGGGCTTTCTTGCTGGTGATGTTGATCTGCCCGCCAAGACCGCCGCGGCCGCCATAGACCGAGCCCGGCCCTTTGAGCACTTCCATTTCTTCAACATCGAAAACTTCGCGCTGGCTCACTCCGCTGTCGCGCAGCCCGTCGATGAACATGTTGCTGTAAGAGCCGAAGCCGCGAATGACGGGATAATTCCCGCCCGGAATGGCATAGGCATCACCGCCGCGAAAGCTGACCCCTGGCACGGTACGCATGGCGTCTTCAAAAGACGTCGCATTGACCAGCTTCATCTGTTCTTTCGTCACCACCGAAACTGAGCGGGGCGTGTCGAGAAGAGAAGCGGTGAATTTGCGATTGGGTGAGAGCCGGTGAGAAGGGGATGCGATTTACCGATAACCGTCAGATCTTCACGACCAGCCTTTTCCTTGCCCGCGGCATAATTGGCTGCCCGCGCTTTTTGTTCTGTTCCTTGGGGTTGCTTCGCCGGTTGCGTAGCCGTCTGTTTCGTTTTTGCGTCGATCTCAGCCGTAGCCGCGCGAACAGGCGTAGAGAGCGCCGTACCGATCAGGCAAAGCGCGCCAAAAGAGCGTGCCGTGAGGGAGAAAGAGTGAGGAAGAGACGACATGGCAACCTTCGAAATGAGAACGCGTCGCAGTTGCTATGTGTCTTTTTCTTGCAGGGCAAACGAATAGGGGGAAGATTGGGAAAGCTTAATTTAAACTGTCCCGCAGGACAGAATTTCTGCCGACCATCCGGGATCATGTAGTGCTCTGACGGTAGGGCCATTTTTCTCTTCGGGCGATATAACGCCCCGGTTCAGGGCTTTCGTCTCACGAGAGATGGTTTTCATGCCGCAGACGTTCCCGGTAGGCAACGCAGAACGCTACGGTGTCAGATCCCGGTCGACATGTCCCGGAGACCGGGCAGCTACGACAGGAGAATGCCTAGGGATGGGCATTCGTGTGCGGCGTCGATGAGAGGCATGACGAAGCGGGACCCTGTCGGCCACTCGTCCAGAAAAGCTGAGTCGAACAGGCACAGCCCCTGCGGCGAGAGAAGGGTAAAGGTCGCATTATTCAGAAAAAGCATGACGCGTCTTGCCGGAGCGAGCGTTTCATAATCCATCGTCGCCCCTTTTTCATAGCCGAAAATGGCCGCCTTTTCCGGCTGGCCATAAATCGTGGCAATCAGGGTCGCACCGAGGCCGGGCTTGCCCCAGCTCATGGGGCTTTGCCGCGTATAGACATTCACTAGCCCTGCTTTCAGGCCGCCACTCATGGGGTGGGGGGCATTGACCAGCCAGAGATAGCGTTCCTTTTCGGCTTCGCCGAAATCGGTGTCGTGGCGCTTGCCCGTCATGGCGAGATCGTCGAGGCTGTCATTCTCCCATGTCAGGAGAGGCTTGCCGGATTGCCGCCATGCGGGACTGACATTCTTGCCAGAAACGGTAGAAGACAGAATGACCAGATCGTCTTTCACCTCATCGGGGTTCGTTGCTTCGTCCACGGCATGGACCGTAAAGCCAAGGCTCGCGATATGGGTCATGGCCGCATCGTCGATGGCACGGTTGGGCCCCTCGGTCTTGCACAGATAGGCAATACTGTGTGTCGCTTCGGCACAGGCGGGCGCTGCCGGGAGCGCTGCAAGCAGGAAAAGGCAGCTGGCGAGGGGGAAAAGAGCCCGGTTTTTCATCAGAAGGCCACCATGGTGCGCAGGGAGAAGCGGCGCGCTTCACCGAGAGAGACGAAATAGCTGTTCACGCCTGACGGATAATAGACGGCATTTGAGATATTCTTGATGTTGAACTGGAAATTCACAGTGTGCCGCGCAATCACCCTGTCATAGGTAGCGAACAGATCGCCAGTGACATAATCGGGCAGGAAAAAGCTGTTGGCTGAGTCGCCTGCACGGCGCCCGACGTAGTGCGCATCGCCGCCAAAGCGCAGCTTGTCGTCACCAAACACCGAGCCGAGATCATAAGCCAGACCGAGAGAGGCGGTATGACGAGCGGCATTCCAGAGCTGCTTGCCCGCATAAAGCGGGTCCTTGGTTGTGGCGCCGTCGAGATAGGCATAGCTGCCGATCATGCTCAGGCGCTTCGTGACCCTGCCCGCAAGATCGAGTTCTATGCCGCGCGAGCGCGCAGCACCCGCAGTGCGGTAATCTGTCTGGTTGGTCGTTGTGTTGTATTGGGAAACGAGCACGTTGCGTTTGTGGATGTCGTAGAAGGCAAGTGTACCGGTCAGGCGATCATGCAGCGCCATTTTGGCGCCGAACTCGTAAGAACGGCCCTTCTCCGGCTGAAAGCCGGAACTCAATACGAGCCCGCTCGAAAGCGGTGCGATGGTCGAGGCCGGTTTGAGCGACTGCGTATAGCTGGCATAGAGCGACCACGCAGGCGCAAGGCGATAGACCAGCCCTGCCTGAGGCAGAAAGGCACCGTCGCCGATATCGGTATTGGCCTTGAAGGGCGCCCGCGCCCGGCAATCTGACGATAGCTGAGATAGCGCACACCGCCGACCACGACCCAGCGGTCGCCAAGTTTGAACGTGTCGCGCAAGAAGCCGGAATAATCGTGCAGATTATCGGTCTGGTCGCTATCGCTTGCCGAAACGGTAGAGGAGGGGTTTTCGAGTCCGTAAACCGGGTTGAGATAACTGAATGTATATTTGCTGGACTGACGCAGCAGATCCTTGCGGTAGATCAGTCTGTATTCGCCATCCATGCCGATCTGGATTGCCTGTTTGAAATTGCCTATCCTGATCGGGCCATCGAGATAGGCCGTGCCATACGTATCCGAGCTGAACGCGCCATGGGTGGCGTCGTTGCTGCGGCTCAACGTGCCTTTGGTGACATTGATGCCTGTAACGCGCAGCTGATTGGCGTCATAGGTTTCCTGATTATAGCTGAAATTGACATGGGCCGACCAACCGGCGCCGAAGCGATGATCGAGCGACACCTGGCCCAGATGGCTCTGCCCGGTCATGCGATTGAAGTTCTCGTCCAGACGGCGCGTTGCCGGAATAGCAAGCGGACGCCCGGTGCGCGGATCAAGCGCGGTGCCGCGATCAAAGGGGTAGAGGAAATCGCGGAACTCATACCAGGCGGTAATCTGCGTTTTTTTGCCGAGCCAGGCGATCGATGGCGCGATGAGCGTCTCCTGATGCATGCCGAAATTGCGCCAGTAATCTTCGGCGATGCGGTCAAGCACCAGACGATAGGCAAGCTTGCCCTTGCCGATCGGCCCGGTTGAATCGAGCATTCCTTCGAAACCGTTCTTGCCCCGTCCATAGGTCGAGCCCATGACGGAGGCGATGGTCCTGGCCTGAAGGCGCGGCTTCTTGCTGACGATATTGATGACCCCGCCCGGATCCATAATGCCGTAAAGCAGGGAGGACGGGCCCTTGAGCACTTCGACACTGTTCGCCGCTGCATTGAAGCCGCGCCCCTGAACCAGCGGCATGCCGTTATGCATGATCGAGCCGTCGCGATTGCCGCCAAAGCCACGCTTCATGATCGTGTCCTGCGTCCCGGCCAGCGTATTGCCCTGGGTGATGCCGCTGACATTGATCAGCGCATCGTCCAGATTGCGCGGCTCCTGATCGCGGATGACCTGCTGCGACACGATATTGACCACTTGTGGGATATTCAGAACCGACGTGGTCGTGCGCAGGGTCGAGGCGTCGGGCGTCGGCTGATAGCGCGTATCGGTAATTTCAGGCGGCGGTGTCGCGCGCCCGGTAACAGTGATCAACTCACTCGGTTTCTGTTTTGACTGAGCAACAACTGGCGGAGCAGAAACCGCAGGGACAGCCGCAGCTGCATGCGCAGTTCTGGCTTTTATCGCGTCGGAAGACTCTTGCGAGAGCGGTGCAGCGACCGCCGCAAACGGCGTTGCACCCAGGCACAACAGGGGGAAACAGTATTTTCTCATGACACTCCGCATGCGACGCGTAGCGGCTTCCACGCGTCATGCGCGCAGGGTTGTGGGAAGGCCGATGCGTCAATTTGCGGTGTCACTACATGCAAATGATTATCATAAACATGAATAAGTGCCGAGATTGGGAAAGTTTAAGGTCGCGTATGTTGCGCACATTTTTGCCCCGAAGGCCCTCGTCTGGGGGGCTGGCACGCCCGGCATGGTCAGGCGCTTTTCATGCCCTCTTGTCGCGCTACGACTGGTAAGGATCAGTGCTTCGCTGTGTGCAGAGCCGCTTTGAAGCCAGAAGCAGAGCGACGCCGATACAGATTATACCGGTGTGCAGCAACCAGAAACGGATCGAGCCCCAGAATGGCAGGTTCTGCCCTATCTGACCCGCCATGATATCGGCCAGGCGGCCTACCAGAGCATAGGCGGCGGCTGCCATGCTCTTGGCATTGTCGGGGGCCAGTCTGATGAACAGGGCAAGGCTGATGGGCATGATGGTCGCCATGGCGAGATCGTTGATGAAATGGAAAATCAGACCCCAGATCATGTTGATCTGGCTCGGGTCGGCGCTACAGGCTGACGCATAGACCAGAACGAGGGGCGCCAGAGCGCCCAGAACACCGAAGCTCGTGATCTGCCCCCATTCGCTGGGGGCGCCACGATGGCGCGTGTAATAGCGCCAGAACGCGATGGCCATGATCTGGGTCACAAAGCTGACCCCGGCATCGAGCGACATGAGCCAGCTTGCGGGGAACACCCAGCCTGACAGGTGGCGATCATAATGCTGCTCGCCCCATATCAGATAGGTGTCATAAATCTGCTCGTTGCAGAGGAAGATCATGGCGAGTATCGGTATCAGAAGCGCGATACGCCCTCCTGTCTTCACCAACAGCGCCGGTGTAGCGCCTGCATCACGGGGCCGGCCGTGGACGGCTGGGGCGGGAAGATGGCGCCAGCCAGAAAATAGGCGAGCGTGCCCGCCAGCATGACGATCCCTGCGGCTGCAAAACCTTCATGCCAGCCATAGCGCGCGGCCAGCCAGCCGCAGAAGGTCGGGCCGATAATGACAGCAGCTTCCTGCACCAGCGACATAAGCTGATAGGCATCCGCACGGCGCGGGTCTGTATCGCTGTAGAGGTCACCCACCTGAGCAAACAGATTGACCGCCAGAGAGAGGCCGATCACGAAGCACGGCAGTGCCAGAATGAAGCTGGTATCGAAGGCCCAGAACAGGGGCGCCAGTGTCAGAAAGACTAGTCCGAGCAGGGCGCCGCGTCGTCGCCCCAGAAACCGGTCAGACAGAAAGCCACCAATAATCTGGGTCGGGATCATGCACAGGGCGAGCAGGCCGATCGTGGTGGAAGCCAGGGCTTGTGGATTACTGGTCTGTGCTTCCCAGGAAAGGAGGTGACGCAGGGGGGCGACACCAGGAAAGGCGGTGTTGTGCGGCGCCGCGTAGACCACATGCGCGAGATAGAGCACCAGGATAGCCTGGGTACTGTAGCGGGAAAAATACCACGCACCTTGCGCAGCCGCGATGAAATAGAGTCCGGCCGGATGGGCTTTCTGCCGTGACGGCTCGGAAGGGTGCATGAAAAGCCGCTTTCGCTACGTGATGAGGCGCATTCCGGCTTTCGGAAGAGCAGCGCCATGGGCGAGGATCTGCAACGTTATGGTCGTTTCGATTTCGATGCAAACGTCAAGCTCGTCCGCCGAATAGGGTGCTATGCTGCAAGCTGAGGCATTCTTGAACAGTGGCGAAGGATCGGGCTACTTTCGTATGGCTTGTATGGCGGCTTTAAGGTTGGCGGCGTCATCGATATCAATGGTTTCGTGGGTAGGGCAGGATAAAAGCTGTGCCGTGCGGATCAGGGAGCGAGCGCCCATCTCTCCCTCGGGTGAGAGCTTTAGAAGGCTATCCACGGGAAACACGGCAGGCGGTCCCCGATATGAGGGGGCAGATGTTGCGAAAACCAGATGCGGTTCCGCTTCGCTTGCGGCGCATAGCCCCATCAGATGGGCGGGCGTGATGAAAGGCATATCGGCGAGGCAGATAAGGACCCGGGCTTGCGGTGGGAGCCCCGTGATTCCTAACGCGAGTGACGAGCCTAATCCACGTTCCGGGCTTGGGTTGATTAAGCGCTGAAATCCCGCTTGATCGTATGCCTCATGCCAGGCGCTTGAGGCGGGAGACAACGCGCTTCTGCTGCCACGGGAGAGTCTTCACAATATGTAAAACGTGCTGAGCGAGGTGACGGTCGTCCAGTAATGCGGCGAGCTTGTCATCCTCGCCGAAGCGGCGGCTCAGACCGGCGCCAAGAACAAGCAGAACGCAGGATTGCGTGCTCATGGCGTTTGTTCTGCTCTGCGGGCCTCGATGAGGCAAACAACTCTGCCAGAACCGAAACAGCCAGGGAGCGGGCTTCGCGCGATGGGCCGAACAGTCCGATCGGTCCACGGATCCGCTCCAGAGCCGCTTTGTCGTGGCCAGCCTGACGCAGGACGGCGAGGCGACGCGCCTGTGTCTTGCGGCTTCCCAGACAGCCGATGAAGAAGGCGCTGGTTTGCAGCGCGGCTTGCAGTATCGGCAATTCCCTGTCGAGATCGTGGTGCAGCAATACGAGCGCAGTCTCACTGTCTTGTGCATGTTCTGTCACGAGAGCCAGGTCGCCCCTTATCAGGGTCAGCCCGGCAGCGGCGGCAAGCGACGTAAGAAAATGCCTCTCAAGACCCTCGCCAAAAAGCAGTATTTGAGGGTCGGGGAAAAATCTGGCGGTGAAACGAGAACCCTGCCATCCAACGGGGGTATTGCCCTTTTCAGTGTTCAGGGTCTCGCTTGCACTGTCGTAATGCAGCAGGACAGTTCTTCTCGACGCACGCAGTTCCAGAAACCCGGTCAAAACGCTGGGGTCACGGATGACATGCAGGTGCAGCCCAATGCCGCCACGGCATGGCAGGACGATATCGAACCAGGGAGATCCCTTTCCGTAACGACAAAAGCGGTCACGCCCCTGTGCCATGGCATGGCAGGCTTCACTGACAACACTGGCCTCGATGCAGCCACCCGACACCATGCCGACATAGTAACCGTCATCGCGTATGGCCATCAGGGTGCCCAGGGGACGTGAGGCGCCCTCAACAATATCGGTCAGAATTGCCAGAACGCAGCCATGGCCTGCCTGGTGACTTGAGACAAGAAAGCGCACAACATCGTCCGGATGGTCGCTGGGTAGGGCGCAGACGGCCCTGACTTGGGCGGTCGTCACACTGGTCCGGTCTTGCATGGTTTCCCGTTCCGAGATGGCTTTAGAGGCCAGACTAGCCTTCAGTGCGGGCATTGTCCCGCGGTGATGTGGAGATTTTTCCATAGAGAATTGTAACTGTCATTATTTCTTCAAGAAAATTGTTGACCGGATTTTCCGCTCATGATCTGATGTTTCGTATTCGGATCGATTTGAAAACTCCCTTCGCAAACACGCACCCGAACAATTTGAGGCCGTCAATGTGTCGCCATGAGCAGAGCCGATATCGCACGTCTAGTCGTTTCGATACCGAACCAGACTCTTCTGGCCCCTTTGCGGCGGCAGGGGCGTTTAGCCCCTTCAGAAAACGCGGTGCGCTGTCGCTGCGTTTCTGGCTTTCCTGCTCGCTCTGCATTCTGCCTGTCGCGGCAAACGCCCAGAGCGTAACAAAAACAGAGACGCATCATAAACGTTCCGGTATCGCAACTAATAAAAAGCCTGTCAGGCCATCTGTGGCTCAAAGCAGCGGCGTCGAAGAGGTGATGGTCACGTCCCGTCGGCGCAAGGAGACGGCGCAGCAGATCCCTGAAACCGTGCAAATCTTTACGGGAAAGGAGCTCAATCGTCTGGGCGTGCAGGCACTGCCTGATCTGATCAAATACACGACCAATGCCCAAAATCTCGATTTTTATGGCGGCGCCATGCCGACCTGGGTCATTCGCGGCGTTAGCCTGGCCGATTTCAATCCCAATTCAACGCCTGCTGCGCCGATATTTCTGAATGATGCGTATCAGCCGAGCACGGTCATGGGTACGGGCAGTCTTTTCGATATCTCTCGTGTCGAGGTGCTCAAGGGACCACAAAGCGGTCTCTATGGACGCAACACGATTGGTGGCGCGGTGCGCGTGCTGACCAACAAGCCCAATTTCGACAAGGCGAGCGGGTCGGTTGCCGTCTCCTATGGGCGTTGGGGCGACGGGCACGTCAATGCCGCCTATGGCGCGCCGATTACGCGTAATCTGGCATTTCGTATTGCCGAAACCTCTGATCATGGCTGGAGCGGCTGGCAGACCTCGCTTCAGAATGGCGCAAAATGGGGCCGCAAGAACCGTGACGCGGTGCGCCTGGAAGTCGCGGCAAAGCTCGATAACTGGACGCTGAATTTCGATCTGCATGGCAGCCGTGACAAGTCACAGCTCGCTCTGGCAACGGCGTTGGGTGTTTATAACACGACAGGCGGTTTCTGCTCTGCCATGATCGCAGGCTATGCCGATCAGCAGAACTGTCTCACATTGCCGCAGGCTTTCGGCGATGCGAGCCAGGCCGCCTCGCGCCAGACGCAGGATGGCACGAAAGTGCTTTCTGCGCCGACCAACCAGCTCGACAATAAAGCGGGTGGCGCCCAGTTCAGCGCCGTCGGCGATCTGGGTGGAATGGAGCTAACCTCCATCACCTCGCTCGATTATTTCGATTATGGGCTCAACTACAACTACGCCGCCACCGGTCCGGTCTATGCCACCCAGCTCGAGCATACGCCCATGCGCATGGCACAGGAAAATCTGCGCCTCAGCTCAGGCAAGCCCAAGCGTCTGGACTGGCTGCTGGGTGTCGATGTGTCTTATGAGGATCTGGAAGAAAACAAGCAGTTCCAGCTTTTCGATAACGCGCTTCAGACGCTTTATACCGGCCTTTCGGGTGCCGCGAATGAAGGCATTCTGAGCTATACGCAAAAGACGCAATCCTATAGCGGTTACGGGCAGATCACCTATCATATCCTGCCCAAGCTCTCGCTCGATTTCGGCGCGCGCAGCACCTGGGAATACAAGACCTATAACGGTGCCTTCCAGCAATCGCCCGGTTATTATGTCTCATCTGACGTTACGCGTCAGTATCAGCTGAAAGATCATGTGACCGGTAAAGCCGTGCTGCGGTATCAGTTCGACCCGCTGAACATGGTCTATGCCTCTGTGGCGCGCGGGTATAAATCGGGCGGCTTTTATGGCGGCTTCCCCATCGCCAGTACGGCGCAGATCGATCCTTATCGTGAAGAGCAGGTCTGGGCGGTCGAAGCCGGGTTCAAGGCCCAGACACGCGATCGCAAGCTGATCGTCGATGGCGCGGCCTTCTATTATCGCACGTATAATTATCAGAATTTCACCACCGAATATTCAGCGGTCAGCAAGACCATTACGTCGACGCTTACGAATATCGGTACGGCGGTGAATCAGGGCCTCGAGGGCAACATTGTCTGGAAGCCGGTGCCGACTCTCACGTTCAATCTCGGTGCGGCGTATAATGATGCAAAAATCGTCAAATCCTCGCAATATCAGCTCGACTACGCGGGTAATCTGATCGCCTGGCAGGGGCAGCGTCTGCCGTACGCCCCGCGCTGGAGCCTGACGCCGTCGGCCCGTTATGAGCACGAGATGTTCAACGGGGCTTACACCGCCGGGGTGCAGATGAATTACAGCTTCCGCACCACGCTCAATGCCACACGCGGCGTCGGAGCCTGGATCAATAATATTCCGGGTTACGGCCTGCTGGATGTGCGTCTCGATCTGCTCTCCCACAAGCAGCACTGGAATCTGGCGCTTATGGGGTTCAACGTGACGAACGTGCATTATCGCACGGTGGGCCAGACAGATGGCGTGAGCGATTTCCAGCAGATCTATGGAATGCCCGCCAGTTATCGCTTCCAGATCGGGTATGATTTCTGACCGCACCCGGTTTCAGAACAGGTTTTTCTCTCTTTTCAGGTGGAATATGACCAAGAAACTGTCTCTCAAAGCCAATCTGCTTGCCATGCTCGTGCTCTCCACCGGGCTGAGCGGGCTTGCTCATGCCGGAGAGCCACCCTTGCCGACCGATCCGGCCGTCACCCGTTCGCTCGAAGCGCAGGACGCCCTGCCGCGCACGGCTTTCTACAGCACCCCGGCCGATATCGCTGCTTCGGCGCCGGGTGCGCTGCTGCGTCAGGAAAAAGCACCTGAATACAGCCTGCCCAAGGGCTTTACAGCCACGCGTATTCTCTATCGTTCGACTGACTCTCACGGCAAGCCGGTTGCGACGTCGGGCGTGGTCGTCGTGCCGCCGGGCAAGGCGCCCGAAGGCGGCTGGCCGGTGATCGTCTGGGCGCACGGCACCAGCGGCACCGCTCAGTCCTGCGCGCCGTCGCTCATGAAAGACGTCTATTATGGCGGCCTGCGCGTGTTCGATCTGGCCTCTGCCGGATTCGTTCTGGTCATGACCGATTATCACGGTCTCGGGACCGACAGCCCGCATCAATATATGAATAAATTCGCCCAGGTAGCCGATATCCGCAACGCAGTGCCTGCGGCCCACGCGCTGATGCCCGATCTTTCTCGGAAATGGTTCGTGGTCGGTCATTCGCAGGGCGCCTATGCTGCACTCGCTACCGCCGAAGCAGAAGCCAAGGATAACGATCCCGGCTATCTCGGTGCCATTTCGATCGCCCCGGCTGCACGCGTCGGCATGATCAACGCCAATATCTCTGCCGTGAAAAAGGCTGGTGGCCCTTACATGTCGTGGCTCGCCTATGCCATTCACGCGCAATACCCGGAATTCAAGCCCGAGGACCTGCTCTCCAAGACCGGTCTCTCGCAATATCCGGAAGCCACCGGCAAGGCCTGCTGGCTGACGGGCAATGCGCTCTATTACCCTTATTCGGCGAAGGAGCTGGTGCGTCCGGATTGGGACAAGAACAAATACGTCAAGAAGTTCTTCGCCGAGCAGACAGTCGGTTATGAAAAGGCCAAGGGCCCGATCCTGCTAATCGCAGGGGGAGGTGACACGACCATTCCCATTCATACGCTGGAATCCTACGCCAAGGATGCCTGCCATGCGGGATCGGATGTGAAATACATGGTCGTGCCCAATGCCGAGCATGGCGCCGCCATGGTTGAGTCGATGGATACGCAGATTGCGTGGCTGAAATCGGTTCTGGCGGGCAATGTGCCCTCCAATACCTGCCAGCGCCACTGACCGCCCTCATGACGGCAGCACGCTCCTCCATGGCAGTTCTCTGCCTCGGTGTTTCGTTTATGGCCTTTCCCGGTTCGGGGAGGGCGCAGGAAGCGCGATCGGGGGGCAGCGTGATTGCCGCCGTGTCGGGTTATAATCCCGAACTGGTCAAGACGGCGCCCTTCTGGGGGCGGCGTCTCGTGGGCTATCTGCCGACACGCGACCATACGCCGCTGCGCTACAGCGTGCTTCTGCCGAGGGGCAAGGGGTCGTTTCCCGTCGTGATCAATTATAGCGGCTACGATCCCGGCGGCGTAGGCAGCTCGGCCTATCTCAAGGGTGACACGGCTATGTCGGTCAGCCTCGACCGCGATCTGGTTGCACATGGCTATGCGGTGTTCGGGGTCAATGCCCGTGGAACCGGGTGTTCGGAGGGGCAATTCACCTTTCTGACGCCCAGCTATGGCCAGGATGGCTACGATATTGTCGAGTTTGCCGCCTCACAGCCCTGGTCCGACGGACATGTCGGCATGGCCAACTGGTCCTGGGCGGGTATGTCGCAAATCGCCACGGCCTCGACACGTCCGCCGCACCTGAAGGCCATCGCGCCGGGCATGGTGCTGGGCGATGCACGTCTCGATAGCTGGGCACCCGGCGGTGTGCCGAATATGCAGTTTCCGTCCGGTTGGCTGCTTTATCTGCAGTCGCGCTGGGACGCTTTAAAAGAAGGCGCACAGACAGAGCATGACCAGCGCTGTCTGGACAGGCTCGCGATCAATACGGAGGCAAATCGCAGGGATAATCTGCGCGATCTCATTTTGCGCCATCCGCTGCGCGATGCTGAAATCGAGAAGCGTAATCTGGCGGCCAGAACCAGTCAGATCGCCGTGCCGGTTCTATCCATGGAAGCGTTTCAGGACGAGGCCGTGACCTCGCGTGAGGGCTATTATCAGGATACGCTGGCGCCGGAAAAAACCTGGCTGGTCCAGACCAATGGCCAGCACGACGCCTATGAATCCCTGAAATACCGCGCGCTGCTGCTCGGGTTTTTCGATCGTTTCCTCAAGGGCCATCGAGCCGCTTTCAGCGATCCGCCTCATGTGCGCGTCTGGCTGGAAAGCGGATCTCATGGCGAGGGGCATGAAAAGGTCGAGCAGATGGCGCCGCGTGTGACCCTGAGCGGGGCGACCTATCCGATTGCCGCTACCCCCCATGTGTTCACGCTCGCCAGTAAGGGCGTGCTTGAGGACGGTATGACTTCCTCGACCGGATCGGACAGCTATGCTTATCCGGTGCGCGGGCCGGATGTGGATGTCGATGCCGATCATTACGGCTGGGGTGCGCTGCCGGAGCATTGGCGCGAGGGCAGTCTCGCCTATACCTCGGCGCCGCTCGGCACAACCCTGGTGGCCTATGGGCCCGCCAGCGTCGATCTCTGGCTGTCATCCGACATGCCGGATACGGATGTCGAGGTGACACTGACGGAGTTGCGCCCGGACAATCAGGAGATGTTCGTCGAGCGTGGCTGGCTTCGTCTTTCCGACCGGGCACAGGACCCTGCGAGATCGACTGCACTGCGGCCGTTTCCGCTCGATCATATCGAGACCACGCAGAGCCTTGCCCCTGACGAGCCCGTTCTGGCGCGTGTTGAGCTGAGCAAGATGGGGCATGTCTTTCGCGCGGGTTCGCGTCTGCGCCTGTGGATCGATGCACCGGGTAATTTCGGTGGCTACGGGTTTTCGCCCTGGCTTCTGCCCGCCACAAATCGTCTCTGGCATGATGCAGGCCATGTGTCCCGTCTGATTCTCGCACCGTGCCAGAAAAGGGCCGCGACGGTCTGGCGGTCTCTGCCATCCCCAAAACACTTGCGCCGTGCAATGACGTGCTCATGCAGCCCTGTCGGCGCGATCCGTTGCAGTGACCATCGTTTTTTCCTTCAAGGTGATCTGACATGAAGACCCTGAAAAACACTCTTTTTGCGCTTTCCTGCCTCGTGGCATCGGGCGCGGCCCATGCCGCAACGGAGGCGCCCTTCAACGGCAAGGTTTATGATCCGGTCAAGACCGAGCTGGTTCTCAATCTCGTCGTGACCTGCACTGACCCAGTAAGACCTGGCCCTGAAGGTGCCAGCAAGGATGGCGAACGCACCGAAATCTGGCCGATTATCGGCGGGCGCTTCGACGGGCCGGGCATCCATGGCACGGTAGAGGCTGGCGGTGCCGATCTGCCCGTTTCGCGCCCCGATGGCGTTGAGGTGGTTGATGCGTTCTACCGCCTCAAGACCGATGACGGTCAGATTATAGTCATTCACAACAAGGGCCTCGCTTACCCTGTCGATGGGGGCAAGGATTACAAATATCGCCTGAGCCCGGAGTTCATCGCGCCCAAGGGTAAATATGACTGGTTGAATAAAAGCATTTTTGTTGCCACTCTGGTCTATCCCGTTCCCAAAGGGATGGAGCTCGCCAAAGGCCCTCATCAGAACGACCGGTTGATTCAGGTGCTCCGACTTAACTGATACTTTCTCCGGGATCTGGTTTACGCGAAATGTCCTTGAACGAATCTGTCGTTATGACGTCGAACATCGATCGTACCCTGGGCAACACCATACGCGAGAGAAGAAAGCAGAACGGGTATCTGCTCAAGGATGTGGCCTCGCGCGTCGGAATCTCGCTCAGTCATCTGAGCCAGATCGAGCGCGGCGCGTCATCGCCGAGCATCCGCGATCTGATGAAGATTTCGGATGTTCTCGAACTCGATATGTCGACTTTCTTCGGCTCGATAAGAGGTCAGTCCCTCGATAATCCAGCCTTTTACACGCGCATCGAAGATCATGGTCTCCTCAGCTTCGGCGAGGGGATCACCAAGGTGATGCTCAATTCGCAGAGCCCCGATCTGCTGCGTACCTATCTCATGATCATTGAGCCGAACGGCCATTCGGGTTCCAAAATCCTGACCCATAGCGGTTTTGAGTCTGGTCTCGTCCTGCAGGGCTGCCTGCATTTGCAGGTGGGCGGTCAGGACTGCATTTTACGCGAGGGAGATTCCTTCTCTTTCCCGAGCGAGACACCGCATCGCTATAGCAATGGCTCGCAGCAGGTTACGCGCGTCGTCTGGGCGAATGTCGATACGCCCTGAGTGGTTTGAGTGCCTGCTTCAGGGCGGCGGTCATGCAGGCAAGGCTCAAGGGACGCGTGTAGAAAAGAGCGTTATCGCTCTATGCGCATCCTTTGCGCCTCTACCTCTCTGGCGAGCGGTGCAAAGGATTGCTGTCGTAAACGATCGGGCCTGAGCGCGGCTCGCGGAATTTCCCGAAGCCCAGGCTCAGACGCGGAAGCTCAGGGTTTGAATTTCTTCGGATCGACCGATGCATTTACCCCACCGAAATGATGCAGCATCCACGAAGAGAGCGCCGCGAGTTCTTCCGACGTATAGGCTGAGGTGAATTTCTGCATCGTCATCGTGCCGTGGACTGTCTGCAAGGAGGTACCCTCCCTGAGCACGGCGACCAGATTGGTGGCCGACGGGTCGTTCAGTGAATGGCTGCCGCCCAGAGCGGCCCAGTCCAATTGACGGCCCGATCCGTCTTCCAGATGACACCCGGCACAGGCCTGTTGAAACACATGTCTGCCCGCAGAAGGACCGTCATTTTTTGCAATCAGTCCAGAATTGCGCGGCGGGCCATCGGGCTGCGCCGGAACGCTGCGCAGATAGACGACCATCGCGCGGATATCATTGGCTGGTAGCTGGCTCAGACTGTGCTCTATGGCTTCTGCCATGGGGCCGGAGGCCGGGCCGTGGCCTTTGGCGTGACCTGTCGCGAGATAGCTGAAGAGGTCCGCATCGCTCCAGGCGCCCAGACCGTGCGCCTTGTCCGGGGTCAGATTATAGGCGGTCCACCCCACCTGCACCGCGCCTGCGTAGGCGCGGCTGCTGAGGCCGAACATGAAGTTGCGTGGCGTATGGCACTGGCCGCAATGGCCCAGCGCCTCGGTGAGATAGGCGCCGCGATTCCACTCCGCAGAACGTGCCGTATCAGGGGCCATGCGTCGGTTGGGATTGTTGAACCAGTTCCAGAAAATCATGGTCCAGCGCTGGTTGAACGGAAAAGAGAGGCCGTTCTTCGGGGCTTCGGCGCGAATGGCGGGCAGGGTGAACAGATAGGCCTTGATGGCCAGCGCATCGTCATCGCTGAGCAGGGTGTAGGAGGTGTATGGCATGACCGGATAGAGGTGCTTGCCCCCCAGACCGACGCCTTTGCGCAGCATTTTCAACCAGGCCGCGTCGGTATAGGCACCGATGCCCGTTTCGCGGTCGGGCGTGATATTGACCGCATGGATCGTGCCGAAAGGCAGGGTGAATACGCGTCCACCTGTCAGGGCGCGACCGTCCTGAGAGAGATGGCAGGCCGCGCAATCTGCCGCGACGAAAAGGGCCCGGCCGCGTGTGACCTGAGTGGCTTCACCGTTGGGGAGTGCTGTCTGTTGCATCGGGGCTTCCTGAGCGGATGCCGAATTACCGTAAAACGCACAGGCCAGCGTCATGAGGGCCGTGGCGGAGAAGGCGAGGGCGCGTTTCATGCGCGTTTCTCCCCGTTTGCTGCGGCGCTCATCTGCGGCACGAAGGGAATGCGTCTCAGGCGCTTTCCACTTGCCGCGAAAATGGCATTGGCCAGGGCAGGGGCGGCTGCCACGGTGCCGACCTCGCCGATACCCCCTATTTCTGCTGTCGGGTCGCAGACGAGATGCACACGGATATCGGGCGCTTCATTGAGGCGCATCATGCGATAATCATGAAAATTGCTCTGCTCTGCCTGACCGTCGAGGAAGGTGATTTCATTATAAAGCGCCATGGTCAGGCCGAAAATCAGCCCGCCCTGGATCTGCGCACGCACCGCGTCGGGAAACACGACAGGCCCGCAATCCACGGCGGTATCGGCCCGCACGAGATGGATCTGGCCGTTTTCTTCCACCCTGACTTCCAGCACGGTCGCGGCCCAGCTCTGGAAGGAATAATGCAGGGCGATACCGAGCCCGTGCCCCTTGGGAAGCTGACGCCCCCAGCCGGCCTGTTTGGCGGCTTCATCGAGAACCTTGAGCCCTCTTGGTGAGGCCCCCAGATGCTTGCGACGGAAAGCGAGCGGATCGGCTCCGGCGGCATGGGCAAGTTCGTCGATCATGCCTTCGACGACAAAAACATTATGGGTCGGGCCGACGCCACGCCACCACAAGGTTACCAGCCCCTCGGGCTCGCATTGTACCGCCTCGTTGCGTTGTGCGGGAATGGCATAGGGTGTTTCGGTAGCGCCTTCGACAGCGTCCGAATCGAGGCCGTTCTGCAGTCCTTCGGGCGCCCAGCGTGCCAGAACGAACGACCCGGTCGTGCGATGATGCCAGGCTTTGATCATGCCCTTGTCGTCGAGCCCGGCTGTGATGCGATCGTAATAGAAGGGGCGGAACTGGTCCTGACGGATATCTTCCTCACGCGTCCAGAACAGTTTGACCGGATAGGGCACCTGCTTCGCCAGACGGGCGGCCTGACCGATGGAGTTCGAATCAAGCCTGCGCCCAAAGCCTCCGCCGATCAGGTGGTTATGCACGGTGATACGTTCTGGCGGCAGGCCGGTGGCGTCGGCCACTTCCTGACGGGCACGCAGGGCACTTGCGTGCCAACCCAGACATCGGCGGAGTCAGGGCGGATATGCAGCGTGGTGTTGATGGGCTCCAGCGCGGCATGGGCCAGAAACGGCAATTCGTACACCGCCTCAATGCGGCTAGAGGCGCTGACGAGAGCAGAATCGACATCGCCGGTCTTCTTCGCCACGAGTCCGGTCGTTTCCGAAGCCTTTTTCAGCGCCTCAAGTAGTGAAGCGCTCGACATTCCGGCATGGGGGCCGAGATCCCATTGCGGGTTGGCTGCCTTCATTCCCGAGATGGCGGCCCAGCTATGCGCGCCGATAACGGCCAGCGCATCGGGCAGGGTGACGATATCGATCACACCAGGAATTTTCAGCGCAGCCTTACGGTCGAAGCCTTTCAGCTTGCCCCCCTTGACCGGGCAGGCCATGATCCGCCCGATTTTCATGCCGTCGAGAAGCACATCCATGCCGAAGACAGCACTGCCATTGCTTTTGGCATGGGTGTCCATGCGTTGCGGGCTGGTGCCGATCAGACGGAACTGGGCAGGGTCTTTCAACGGGATGGGATCAGGGACGGGCTGTCGGGCGGCGTCTTCGGCAAGGGCGCCGTAAGACAGGCTGCGTCCCGATGCGGCGTGAGACACCATGCCATCTTTTGCGACACAGCTTTCGGCTGGCACCGACCAGCGCGCGGCTGCGGCGCGCAGAAGCATGATCCGTGCCGCGGCACCCGCCTGACGCAGCGGAATCCAGCTATCGCGGGTTGAAGCCGAGCCGCCCGTCACCTCTTCACCGGCAGCCTTGTCGATAAACCGCGCATCGGCGGGTGCCGCCTTCAGGGCGATCTTGTCGAGCGGGACTTCAAGCTCTTCGGCGATCAGCATGGCGATGCCGGTATAAATGCCCTGACCCATTTCGGCGTGGCGCATGATGAAGGTAATGGCGCCTTCGCGATCGATGCGGATGAACGCGTTCGGCGTAAAGACACCACTGGCCTCCGCACGCGCGCGGGCAGGCCGGGGATAAGGCCTGACAGCATCAGCCCGCCACCCGTAGCGAGGGCCGCGCGCAAAATGGCACGTCTGTTGAGCACAGGGCCGATCTGGTGGGGTTTACGCATTACTGGCGGCCTTATGAATGGCGGCGCGTATGCGCACATAGGTGCCGCACCGGCAGATATTGCCCGACATGGCGTCGTCAATATCGTCATCGTTCGGTGCGGGCGTGGTCTGAAGCAGGGCGGTCGCCGCCATGATCTGGCCCGATTGGCAATAGCCGCACTGGATGACCTGCTCGTGCAGCCAGGCTTCCTGCACGCGCTGTCCGAGCGCGGTCTGCCCTATGGCCTCAATGGTGGTGACAGGCCGGTCGCCGATGAGAGAAACCGGCAGCTGACAGGCGCGCGCAGGTTGCCCTGCCACATGCACGGTACAGGCGCCGCATTGCGCGATGCCGCAGCCATATTTCGTGCCGGTCAGTCCCAGAATGTCACGCAGCACCCATAAAAGGGGCATGTCATCCGGAACATCCACGTCATGCGACTCCCCGTTAATAAGAATCGTTCTCATGTCGTTGTGATCCTTCAGTTTTTTCTGGCGCCGTCCTTTACGGAGGATCGCCAGTGTCGCGACGGATTGCAAGTCTGCTCTTCTATTTGGGCTCCGGAAGTTGTTTTGATGTTGACACGTTTTTGTGGCCCCCGGATGATCATTTCATCCTATTTAAGCAGGACTTCATGACTCAGGACGCAGACCGCCCCACTTCCTCTTCCTCCTGTCCGCTACCCGGGGGAGGGACGAGGCGCCGCGATGTGCTGTCGACCGTGATTGTCGGGGCTGGCTGTGTTGGCGCCTGCGCTTTGGCCTATCCTTTTCTAGACAGTCTGAACGGCACGAAAAATACGACTCTTGGCGAAGATGATTCGATCGATATCGATATTGCCGCGCTTCGTCCTGGCCAGCAGCTTGTCGTGACATGGCGCGGCTGGCCTGTATTTATACAGAGGCGCACGCCGGAGATGCTGGCGTCGTTGAAAGCGACTGAGATCGTGCAGCATTTGCGCGACCCCGACTCGAAAATTCTGCAACAGCCGAAAGATGCCACGAACTGGCATCGCTCTGTCGTGCCGGAAATCGGCGTGCTGATAGGTATCTGCACCCATCTGGGTTGTGTGCCCTCCTACGCCACACCTTCTGCCAACGATAAAGCGGCAAAATATTCCTGCCCGTGCCATGGCTCGCAATTCGATGCGGCGGGTCGTGTGTATAAAGAGGCCCCCGCGCCCTATAATCTTCCCGTGCCGCCTGTCACCATGCTTTCTGCCACGCAAGTGCGTATCGGGCAGAGCAAGGGCGATCCGGCATTTTCAATCGCCTCCATCCAGCAGATCTGAGCGGCGACCATGAGTAAACCTGACATCACGCCAAGCGGCTGGCTCGAAACGCGCCTGCCATCGTCTCGGCCTTCCGGCGCGAATATGTCGATTTCGCCATGCCGCGCAATCTGACCTATCTCTGGAATTTCGGGGCATTCGCGACAATTGCGCTCGCCCTTCTGATCGTGAGCGGGATTTTTCTCGCGCTCAATTACACGCCGAGCGTCGCCGAAGCTTTAACAGCATCGAGATGATCGATCGTCACGTGTCATCGGGCTGGCTCGTGCGCGCCATTCATATGGGTGGTGTGTCGATGCTTTTTGTGGCGCTTTATGTGCATATGGCGCGCAGCCTTTATTACGGCTCCTACAAGGCGCCACGCGAATTGCTCTGGCTCACGGGGCTCGGTCTGTTCATTCTGGTCATGATCGCGGCTTTTGCGGGGTATATCCTGCCCTGGGGTCAGATGTCCTATTGGGGCGCGACGGTCGTCATCAATGCCATGAACGCCGTGCCTCTGATCGGCTGCTCTGGCCTCATGGCTGCTGGGGGGTGAAGGGCTGGGCTCTGTTGCCTTGCATCGGATCTATGTCCTGCATTTCGTGACAGGTTTTTCGATTGTTGGGGTCATTGTGCTGCATGTGGCCGCGCTGCACGTGGTGGGGTCCAACAACCCGACCGGCGTTGAGCGAAAGTATCTGACGATGTGGTGCCTTTTCATCCTTACTACACCACCAAGGACGGTCTCGGTCTGTGCCTGTTTCTGATGGTCTATGCAGCGTTGATTTTCTTCGCGCCTGATCTCCTGACGCTCGCCAATAACTACGCCATGGCCAATCCGCTGGTGACACCGGGTGACATCACGCCGGAATGGTATTTCGCCCCTTTCTACGCCATTTTGCGTGCTGTTCCGTCCAAGCTGGGCGGGCTCGTTCTGTCTGCGGGCAGTCTGGCCGTGCTGTTTGCCGTTCCCTGGCTCGATCGCTCTCCCGTAAAATCGGCGCGTTATCGCCCGGTGCTCCGCTGGGCGCTTCTGGGTCTGTTTCTGGCCTTCATCGCGCTCGGTGTCGCGGGAATGCACAAGCCGACCGGGCTCTGGCTCGCCATCAGCCGCGTCAGCGTGACGTATTACTACGCGTATTTCCTGGTCCTGCTCCCGTTTCTGCCCAGAATAGAGGTCACACGGCCCTTGCCTGCTTCCTTGCGGGGAGAGAGCGTATGAAGCGGTATCTTCTTGTCGCGCTCATGGTGCTGCCTTTGACGGCGCAGGCTTCAACGCCCGAGCAACGTGGCTTTCAGGTCTATCGTCAGGTCTGTGCCACCTGCCACAGCCTCAACCAGGTGCGTTTTGCCGATCTTTCCGGCATCGGCCTCGCCGTTCCCGATATCAAGGCCTATGCGGCGTCTCGTCAGGTGCCCGATGGTCTGGATGACGATGGCGACCCCAAGACGCGCGCGGCGCATCTTTCAGACCCCATCGGCTCACCCTATCCGAACGAGGCCATGGCGCGTCTGGCCAATCATGGCGACGTGCCGCCCGATTTCTCGCGCCTGGCCATGACCGAAGAAGGGGGCGCCAAACGGATCGAGACGATCCTGCGCTCCTACGCGCCAAGCCTGCCGACGTCGTTCTCGGGCCGGGCTCCTATTACAATACCGCTTTCGCCCAGAACCATATCGGCATGCCGCCACCGCTTCATGACGGGCAGCTGATCTATGCCGATGGAACGAAAGCCACGATCCCTCAGATGGCGCAGGATGTAGGGACGTTTCTCGATTGGGTGGCGCATCCGCATCGCGTAGCGCGCACGCATACCGGCCTGGCTGTTCTGATCTATCTGGCGGGGCTTACCACTCTTCTGGCCCTGCTCAAGCGTCGCGTCTGGAAGCGCGTCAAGGAGACCCGTCAATGAGCGACACGACAACGCTGCTTTACGCGCAATCCGTCATCTGGTTGGTCATTTTCGGCCTTTGTGCGGTGATCGCGCTGATGTTCAGACGCGTGAGAGGCTTTTATCGCCGTATCGCGCCCCTTGGGGCTCTGGCGCCAACAGTGGCGACCATTGAGCATCTGCCGACGACACACTTGCGCAGCCTTTCGGGCGGTGAGGTGACGGCAGGGGGGAGTCGGGAAGACGGGCGGCCGCAGCTTCTGGTTTTCGTTTCCGGCTCCTGCCCCGTTTCGCGCAAGATGGTACCGATCATCAATGATTTCGCTCGGCGTGAGGGCCTGTCGCTGCTGTATTGCGGTGATGAAAGCGATGAGGCGCAGAGACGTACAATCGCCACGCTTGGTCTTTCCGACAACATTTTCGTCAATGATTCTGCGATCGGTCGTCTGCTCGGCGTGGATCGTGTGCCTTTTGCCGTGCTGCTCGACCCCATGGGCGCAGTTCAGGCACGCGCTGGTGAATAATCTGGAGCATCTGGAAAGCCTGCTCGGCGTGCAGGAAACAGGATATCGCTCTTTGCAGGGCTTCATGACGGCAAACCCGCAGGCGCTGACAGGCTGAATAAGCGATTTTTCTGCTGCGGATCTGCGCTGTCTGTCTGATGCCCCGGTCGGTCGGTTAGTCGAGTGAGGGCGCGGTGCGTATTTGTCGAGCCTTCGCAAGCGATGCGGTGCCGATAAAGGGAAAGGCAGGATGTGTGAAAACGGGCGGTGGGCTATCCCAACGCCTTGTTTTCCGAACGATTTCGGGAAGGTCTTTTTTAGGCGCCCCATTTGTCTCGGGCCTTGCCGAGACACTCTGACATAGCGGCGTCCCCGCGCTCTTTTGGTCAGTGAAGCGTTGATTTCATCGGGACACGAGGGCAAGCCGTCATGGCCCCGGTCTGTCCCGTTTTGATCTCACGGCGCTGTCGATCTCTATCGAGCCTACGCTTTAGTCTCGACCGTCGCACGACTCAGCTTCCGGGCATGACCCAGAGTGCTGAAGCGCTCTTCGATAAAGAGCGATGCTAATGCGGGCAGGCGGCGCGTGCCCGGCTAAGTACTTCCGCACGCAGGGCCATGAGGTCGTCTGTCTGCAAGGGTTGAGCGCGCAGCTTGTGCACTTCCGCGGCGGTAAACGGCCGGGTGCCTGTCGGGGTGCTGGCGCCGCCAAGACGGAAGAGCACGAAGTTGAGCACATCGGCCAGCTCCCCGTCGTCGCGTATCAGCGACATCGAGATTCCCGGAACGCGCACCAGGTAATCCCGACCTTCTGGCGAGCAGGCAAACCATCCGACCTGATCGCGCAGGTGGGTACGAAGGTCTTGCCTGAAATGCCCTCGATGCCGTGGCATCCGCCGCAATGGGTCAGATAATTCGTCACCGTATGGGTCTGGATCGCGGCCCTCGCCCCGCTCGTGCCTGCGAGGCCGAGCAGGACGATGCTGCAAACAATCAGAAAATCAGGGAAGCGGATGCGCGTCATTCAGAGCCTTTCTTTCGGCGAGAATTTCCTTGGCCTTTTTGGGTGCGGCGCGCAGGGCTTTGACCTCGTCGGCGGTGAAAATTGGGGCGCCTGGTGTGTCGAGAGAGCTGATATAGGTCAGCACTACAGCAAGCTGGTCGTCGGTCAGGGCCTTGAAAGAGGGCATGAAGCCCATATAGCTGGCTCCGCCTGCC
This sequence comes from Asaia platycodi JCM 25414, assembly GCF_000614545.1. Lineage (GTDB taxonomy): Bacteria > Pseudomonadota > Alphaproteobacteria > Acetobacterales > Acetobacteraceae > Asaia > Asaia platycodi. The sequence continues at coordinate 144,837 of NZ_BAKW01000001.1, forward strand.
TCGATCGTGCCGTGAACACCGTTGAGCAGAACGTCAGCAATATAGGCCTTGCCTCCGGCGGTTGCGGCGATCTTGCCGATACGTCCGGCCAGAGGGGGAAACTGACCCGGCGACCCCGCCCCTCCTGCCTGATGGCAGACGCTGCAATTGGCGTTGTAGACGGCCAGGCCGTCTTCGGCATGGGCGATGCCCCCCGTGAAAAGCGGCAGGGCAAGCAGGCTTGCGAGAGGAAGGAGACGTCTGGTCATGAAGCGTTTCCGACGATGACGGATGTTGAGCAGTTATAGACAAGCGCACCGGTGCCAAAGCACCAGATGATGTCGTTATTGGCCTGGGGGCGATAGCTGGGCTGATCGCCATCCGTACCGAGGCAGGGCGGCTGGCTGCACGCATCCTGTCCGCAGCAATCGCGATAAGCCACGAGATAGGACTGGCCGTCGCGCGGATTGAAGCAGGTGCCGATCCATGAGGTGGGCGAGGGGCGTGTGCCGGGCGGGCAGCTATGTACGCCGCCGCCGCAGGAGGCGCAGAGAAACCCGTCAATCGCGCAATAGCGCCAGTAATCGCAGGCCGTCGGATCGGTGGTCTGCGCCTTGGCGGCAAATGGAGAGGGCGCTTTTGCGACCGCCTTCTCGTCTTTTTTTGCCGGGGTGGCAGCAGAAGCGCGTTCAACCGGCAGAAGCGGTACGATGGCGCCGAATGTGGCCCAGGCGCCGAGGCGACCGAGCACGCTGCGTCGCGAGCTATGGCCGGCAACGCGCCGGATCAGGCGTTCCGTTATCCGGTCGAGCGGGCTGGACGAGGTACCGTCCTGGATCGCGCGGCCCGAAATCAGTTCAGACTGCGTCATGGAGGAACTCCTTGGTCTCAAGCGAGGGGGAAGAGGAAGCAGGCAGGGTCGCGATCAGCGCCTCAACCTGTTGTCTGGTATTGGCGACGTCACGCGCTGTGATCACGCCGCGTGGGTCGAGGGTCACGAGCGTGGGCAGTCTGCCGATCTGGAGCAGAAGCAGCAGTTCCTGGCTGGTCACGAAGGGCGTCGCACCAAGCCTGATGCCGGAAGCCATGGCGCGCAGTGCCACGACATCGCCCTCGCCTGCGAGGACGAGATCGAGATCATGGATGCTGGCCTGTGCCTGCACGATCGGCAGAACGCGTTTGCAGACCGGGCAATCGGGCGAGACGAACAGGATCAGGCTCGAACGCCCGGTCTCATGCTGACCGCCCATGATGAAGAGTGAGTCATCAAGCCGCTTTGCCGTAAGGCGTGGCAGGGCCTGACCGGCCTGAAGCCCCGACAGGACTGGTTGCTGGCCAATAGGGGCAATGCGCTCATGCAGCACGCCGATCTGTCGGGCCAGAACCAGCACAGCGAGGGTGAGGAAGCAGCACAGAGCTGCCAGAAGCAGGGTGGAGGCGAGCAGAAAAACAATCATGCCGCGTCTCCTGCGGTGCTGAGCTGAAGGGAGGCCAGTGCCAGCAACATAAGCGACACCCCGCCCATCAGGCGACCGTGCCGAGCACCGCACCAGGAGGGCGTCCGATTATGGCAGCGCCAAGCATGAGCAGGGCGAGCAGCAGCGTGCGCAGGACCGATCGACCCGAGAGCACCGTGTCATGACCGGGCAGACACCCGCAGGAGAGTCCTGTGCGGCCACGAGCGACATTGAGCCCCATAGCGAATGCGAAGAGGGCGAGCAGCAACATGGCGGCAAAGCATGCCGCACCCGGGAGGAACCCCGAGCAGAGCCAGCAGCCGATCGCGATCTGGGCACCTGTCAGAAACCGTGCTGCGGGAAAAGCCGCATCGAGAGGCAGGAGACGATAGGACGCGATGACCGAGGCAAAGCCGGGCTGATCGAGCATTTTCGTTATGCCTGTACCGAGAAACAGCGCCCCGATTGCATCGGCACTGATCGCACTGGCCAGTTGCAGAGCGAGCGCGCCCATCATTCCCCCAGAGCGACCGTGAAATAGAGATCATCGCCGAGATGCTTCATCGTATGCACGATCTTGCCCGATTTCAGATCCCAGATGAAGAAATCCCCGGCCTCGTCATCGGTGAAAAGCAGCGGTTGGCATCCTGCGTCACGCCGACCATCGAGCTTGGCTTGGGCAGTTTGATGCGGCGTAGCAGCTTGTGCGTGGCTGTATCGAGTTCCCAGATTTCCGTGCCCGCCACCTTATGCGTCCAGAACGTGCCCTGGTGCATCGCCACATAAAGATGGCCGGTCGCATAATGCAGGGCCGCGAGTTGCCAGCCTCCGGGGCGCCAGGTGACCGTGAAGGGGCTGTCGGCATTGGTCGCGGCCTTCATGCCAGCCGCTTCCTGAATCGACCAGGGCCTGTCGATGGTCGTCTTTGCCGAGAGGGTCGCAGGATAGACGAGACCGCTATAGGAAATGAAGAACGTCTTGCCATCGGCGCTATGCGACGGGCTGTGCTCGAAGACAGCGTCTTTTTTCCGGGTCGAAAAACGGCTTGGTATGGGTGATCTCGGCTTTCTCGGCGCCGATGCTCACATTGGCCAGGCTGCCATCGGCGCAGATCGAGGTGAAACCCGCATTGCCCCAAGGATAGGTCAGGGCACAGCCGGGAAGTCCAACATTCATGGCGATCTTGTGAGTGGCCGTATCGACCACATGCACGGCGTTTGTCGGCACCATGTCGTAAACATAGACGCGGCTGCCATCATGGCTGATGGTCAGGTCGTTCTTCTTGGGCGTGACCAGCGCACGGCCTGGCAGAACCTCATCATTCGTTATTTCAAGCGTTTGCGGGTCGTAGGTGGCAAGCAGATCGGCGCGGTCGCCACGATTGCCGCGTGACCAGACAGTCTCGCCTACATAAAAGGCGCCTCCCCTGGGGTCTTGTACGACATTGCCGTTATAGGCTGCCTGCACCATGCCGAGCAGCTTGCCCTGATCGGCGTCGACCACATAGACGCGCCCGTCCTTGGCGTGATGCCCTACGGGGTCCTGAACGAGAATGCGATGCGGTGTGACAGGCGAGAGCTTGATGATATCGCTCTCTTCAGTCTGCAGAACGGGTTCATCCGCAAGAGCCATGCCGCAGGGTGTCAGGGCCGCACCAGCGAGCAGAAGCGCTGTCATGCCAGCCAGTTTTCGGGGGAGGAAACGCATTGGGGTCAGGTCCTTGCGGAGGGAGCGGTGAGGAGTTGCGGTGATCTTGTGACAAGAACGGAAAGAGCGGCGGTGCAGGAAGGCGACGTGAAACGGGTGAAGCCTTGATAGCGGATTTTCAGGTCAGAATTCGGTGCTGACCGTGCCGAAAAACTGTCGGGGAGAACCACGTTCGAGGGATTGGTAGTCGCCCGACATGGGGTTGCCGTTCTCGCCCATCATCGAGATATATTTCGAATTGAGCAGATTATAGACGTTGAAGTCGATGGTAATGTTCTTGGCGAATCCGTAATTGCCGACGTTGTATCGTGCACCTGCGCTCGTCAGCCAGTAACCCGGAACGGAAGTGTCGTTGGTATAGCTGAAAAAGCGTTTCGAATAGTAATGGACGTCGAAATGCGTTTCGAGTCCCTTCCATCGATAAGAGAGATTGGCCTTGTACATGAACTGAGGGTAGTTCACGACTTTCTTTCCCTTGGTGTAGTACACGCCGTCAGCCGTCGTGATATTACCACCATAGGTCGAGTGATTATAGCTTACACTGTTATACAGTGAGAGACCCTTGATCGGTGTCAGGGTGAGGGCAGCATCGACGCCATTGGTGTGAACACTGGTCTGCGTCACGCTCGAAACGGGGTTGGTAATGGTGCCTTCTGTTGCAGCCTGTAACCTGTGATTGGCGTCAGCATGATAGCCAGCGAGGCTCGCCTGCAGATATTTGTCTGTATAGCGATAACCGACCGCATAAACCCAGTCGCGCTCAGGTTTGACCGTCTGGCGCAGCTGGTTGAACGTCGCCTGATCCTGCACCGACCAGAGCGCATTGCCTACGCCATTGGGCAGCACCTGATAGCTGCGCATGTTTTCGGCCAGATCGAAATAGACTTCATGATGCGGCAGAAAATGCCAGCTTCCGCCGACATGAGGCAGAAAGGCCGATGAGGCGGTCATGCTGCCATTGGGCAGGGCGTCGGCGCCGGTGTAATCGGGATTGTTGTAATTGGCGCCGCCCGCTGTTGTGGAGAGCATGGATTTGAATCCTGCCGTCAGGCGGAGATTATCCAGCGGGCGCCAGTTATCCTCAAGATGATAGGTGAAGGTATTGGTGTGCCAGACAAAACCGTAGCCCTGCAGGAACGCGGGGCCGTAGGTGTCATAGGGTCCGACGGTCTTGAGTGGGGCGCCGGTGCCAAGAAGCGGCTCATTATACCAGAACAGATCGGCCTGTTGATTGTTGTTTTCAAACCAGACACCCGTATCGATAGTGTGATGCGCGATATGGTAATTCAGCGCCGAGGTGAAGCCGTAACGTTCCTGCCGCGTCTGCCAGACCTCTTCGGAGAAAGGTGCTCCGGTACCGGCTGAAGGCGTGCCGTAGTCGGTATAGGTATAATAGCCAGTCTGGCTGGTGCCGTAGAGAGTGGACTTCCAGCGCAGACGATCCGTCAGCGCCAGATCCATGTTCAGGCCACCGGTATAATCCACTTCCGCCTGACCGCCATCGTAGAGGTAGGGCTCATCGCCATTGGCCTGGATGGCCGCCGATGTCGGCAGGGATACGGCACCCGAGGCATAGGCCGTGGCGAGAGCATAATTGGGGTAGAGATGCGGCACGCGCCAGCCAAGGGCATCGATCATGGCCAGAGACGTGTCCTGATAGCCCCATTCCTGAAGATCGCTCCAGTTGAAGAAGGCCTTGATCACACTGTCATGGCCGACGGGCTGCACGATTTTCGCATCGACCTGCTGCTGGAACTGCTTGCCAGCTCCCATCCACATCCCTTCCTCGCTGCGCGAATAGGCGACGAAGGCCTTGGTACCGCTCGGGTTCAGAATACCTGAATCACCGCGCAGATAGGTGCGGTATGAGCTGTATGTGCCAAAACCCTGAGAGATCTTGCCTCCCGTCTTGTCCTTCGGGTCGCTGGTTTCGAATTCCAGCGTGCCCCCGAGGGTGGAGGTCGAAGGCACACCCACACCGCCTGGGCCTTCGGAAAGCACCGAGCGCTCGATATCGTCTGAAATCGAGGCCTGAATGACGTTGAGGCCGTTATTGCTTTCATAGGTCTGGTCGTTCAGCGGAATACCATCGAGTGTAACGCCGAGCTGATCCATGAAAAAGCCGCGCACATAGATGCTCGACCCCCAGGTATCGATGCCGAGCGGGTCGGTGGAGCTGAAGCTTACACCCGGCAGGCGATCGACGGCTTTCAGCACGCTTGTGCCGGGCGTAAACTGCGCCATGACGGCTTTGGAGACGACGTTATCGGCGCCGCGCGATGCGACGCGACTGGCACTGATCGTCATCGTCTCGTTGCCACCCGTACGGGCAACATGTGCCGTGGAGCGTTTTTTCTGAGGGGCGTGTGCCGCTGCGGTCGCCATGCGGGAAGACGGGGCGCCCGATTTGCGATAGTTTTCGGCTTTGGGGGCAGCCTGACCGGGGTGAGGAAGAACGATGAAAAGTGCCGAAGCGCAGAGCAGGGCGCGAAAAGAGAGGGGCTGGACGCGACATCGTGGGTCAAACCGGGTGGGGCGGGTGAATTTGATCATATCCGTTCCATCTCGTTTGGCGTTCGTAACAATTTGAGCGAAGCCGCTCGTCTCAGTCCCCGAACGGGTAAGTCGGAGGGCTGTGCACTGTCAGAGCACGATTTTCTTGAAGATGCGTGCACCCCCTGATTCCATGCCGGATGCATGGGTCGGGCCGTGCCGTCATCCTTTGTCAAACTCTATGTGCATAAAATCGAACGCGCAACGTTTTTGTGGAAATAATAGCGGGCTGTTTCAACAGGGCGTGGAGCGACCCGTTTCAATGCGATGCGCGTCCCGGTTTGCGGCCCTCCATTGGCTGAGAAAGGAGAAAATCTCCGGTCTGTCGCATTGGGTGATATTGAAGCGCAGCCAGGGCGACACTGCGCCATCGGGTGAGAAATAGCCGCCCGGTGCCAGCAGAAAATTGGCCCGGGCGGCGTCGTGAGTGAGTTGCAGCACATCAAGCTCCTGCGCGAATCGCATCCAGAGAAACATGCCGCCCTCAGGTTTGCAGAAAGGGACGAGCCCGGTTTTGGCAAAGCGTCTGAGCGCTTTTTCCTGAAGATGGACCAGTTTTTCGCGCAATCTAGCCAGATGAAGGCGATAGCGCCCATCGGCGAGGCAGTGATACACGATGGCTTCCGAAATCGAGGTGCTGGTCAGGCTGCTTGCCATTTTCAGCTTGAGAATTGCCCGTGCCAGGGTCGTGTTGGAGGCAACATACCCCACGCGCAATCCCGGCGAGATGGTTTTGGAAAAGCTGCTGATGCGGATCACCTGATCCAGCTGACCCAGATAGGCCAGAGTTGGGCTCGCTTCAGGGGCGAGATCGCCGAAAATATCATCTTCGATCAGCATGATGTCATGCGCTTCGGCAATGCGCAGCAGCTTGTGCAGAACGGGCGCAGAGCAGGAGGTGCCGGTAGGGTTGTGCAGGCGTGTATTGACGATGAAGGCCTTGGGGCGCTTCTCGCGCGCCAGTTTTGCGAAAATCTCGGGGCAGGGCCCCTCCTTGAGCCGGGGCACGCCGCACAGGCTGAGCCCGAGTGCATGCAGCGCGGGGAAAAGATTGCAGTAGCCTGGGTCTTCCACCAGAATCGTGTCACCCGGTCGCGTGAGGCAGCGTATGGATAATTCCAGAGCCTGACTGGCGCCATGAGTAAGAATGATCCCGCTGCGCTGACAGGCAATGCCCTGACGCGCCAGACTGAGTGCGATCTGCTCGCGCAGGCCGTCATGCCCGTAAGGGTTGCCATAGCCGAGACCCTGCATGTCAGGCCGACGCCCGAGGCTGTTGAGCGCCTGGCGGATTCCGCTGCCATAGAGGCAGTTTTCGGGAAGCCAGCCGCACCCGGCCTGAATCAGCCGGGAATCGCCTTCATAGGCGCGTTGCAGCAGCCACAAAGAGTCGACCGAGGCTGGAGACCGACCGTCTCGATCTGTCCGGAAACAGGTTTTGACTCATGGGTGACGAAATAGCCGCTCGCTCGTCTGGCCTGAAGAAAGCCTTCTGCCACCAGCCGATTATAGGCATTCGAAACCGTAAGGGGGCTGACGCCGCATTCTTCGGCGAGTTTCCTGATGGAGGCAAGCTTCATGCCATCCAGCCAGGTGCCCGAGACGATGCGCGTGCGTATGGCGTCGACGATCTGCGCAACCAGAGGGGTAGAGGCGCCATGGTTGAGTTTGATCATGATCGAGGGCGCTCCAATAAAAAACAGGAAAGTCTGACGACGAAAAAGCCTCTACCCGCATAGCGGTATGCGGCTGTACCGCTATACAGACCGACACAGATACAGGGCGAGGCAGTCTGACTGTATATAGACAGGGTCATTTCGAAATTGGAATAGTGACGCCGTTGCGAGCGTCGTCCGTGAGAGGCGGGCTTCAGCTATGCCTCGACCGAGAAACAAGAGAGCCGCCCCGATGGCATCGTCGCCTTCCGATTTCGATCCTGTTCGCAGCCTCGCCGCAGGCACATACTGGATGCCGTTCACGGCCAACAGGCGTGTCAGGCAGGACCCGGCTTCGCGTCTGATCGCCTCGGCTAAGGGATGCTATTATCGAACGCCGGGTGGGGCCGCGCTGTTCGACACGCTGTCGGGCCTGTGGTGCACGCCGCTCGGTCATGGCCACCCGCGCATCGTCGAAGCGCTCAAGACCCAGGCCGAAACGCTCGATTACTGCACGGGCTTCCAGTTGACGAACCCCGCTACAATCCGGCTCGCCGATCGGATTGTCGGCATGGCGCCTGACGGGATCGAGCATGTGTTCTTTACCAATTCGGGCTCGGAGGCGGCCGATACGGCGCTGAAGATGGCGCTCGGTTATCATGGACTGCGTGGCGAAGGCGGCCGGTTCCGCATGATAGGACGCGAGCGCGGCTATCATGGTGTCGGCTTTGGCGGTCTCTCGGTGGGGGGTATTGTACCCAACCGCAAGATGTTTGCTGCGGGCATGCTCAACGGTGTTGATCATCTGCGTCACACCCATGAGCCGGCAAAGACGGCATTCTCGCATGGTCAGCCCGCAGTCGGCGCTGAACTGGCAGATGATCTGGAGCGGCTGGTCGACCTTCATGATGCTGGCACGATCGCGGCCGTGATCGTCGAGCCCGTTCAGGGCTCGACGGGGGTGATCGTGCCCCCGATCGGCTATCTGCGCCGTTTGCGCGACCTCTGCACGAAACATGGCATTTTGCTGATTTTCGATGAGGTCATCACCGGCTTCGGCCGTCTTGGTGTCCCTTTTGCCGCCCAGCGTTTCGATGTTGTTCCCGACATGATCACCTTTGCCAAGGCGGTCACGAATGGCGTGGTCCCGATGGGCGGTGTGCTCGTGCGTCGCGATATCTATGAGACGTTCATGACCGGCCCCGAGAACGCCATCGAATTCGCGCATGGCTATACCTATTCCGGCCATCCTCTGGCGGCAGCGGTGGGTAATGCCGTTCTGGATATCATGGAGGAGGAAGGCGTTTTCGAACGTGTTCGTGCTCTCGAACCCGTGCTGCAGGAAGCGGTTCACCATCTCGATCATGCGCCGGGCATACGCGACATCCGCAATATCGGTCTTGCGGCGGCAATCGATCTCGAACCCGATCCGGCAGCTCCCGGTGCGCGGGGGCTGGCGCTGTTCGAGCTTGGTCTCAAGCATGGGCTGTTGTTGCGCTGCACCGGCGATACGGTGTCGCTTGCCCCGCCTTTTGTCGCGACACCGCAGGAATTGCGCGACATGGCGGGCACGCTCGGGCGGCTTATCGAAACCGTCACACACTGATTTTCCTTTTTTTCTATCAGGATTTATTTCATGCCTTTACTGCATTTTCACATCCTTGAAGGTCGAACCCCCGAGCAGATCAGGGGCATTCTGGATTCGGCCCATGAGGCCATGCTCGAAGCCTTTCAGGTTCCGTGCAGAGATCGTTATCAAATTGTAACGGAGCATAAGCCCAGCCATATGATCATGGAGGATACCGGGCTCGATATTCCGCGCACGCAATCCATGGTGTTGCTGCAGATGTTCAGTCGTCCGCGCGGCGCTGATTCCGTTTCGGAGTTTTACCGATTGCTCACGAATTATCTTGAAAGGGATTGTGGCATTCTCCCTTCCGATGTCATGATTTCCGTCGTCGAGAATGGTGATGCCCATTGGTCGTTCGGTCATGGTCGTGCCCAGTTTCTGACCGGCGAGCTACCTTTGCCTGCGGAATCCTGATCGATTTCGGAACGTTCCAGTCACAAGGCCGCCTCAGAGGCCAGATCATAGGATCGTGCATGACAGAAAACGCGCTCGCCCGCAGTCTTCGCCCGCGCCATATCGCCATGATTTCAATCGGTGGCGTGGTCGGGGCGGGGTTCTTCATAGGAGCCTCCACGCCGATTTCCGTGGCGGGGCCGGGTGCGTTGCTCTCATATGCTTTGGCAGGCTCATGACCTTTCTGGTCAATCTGATGCTGCGCGATATTGCCTTGCGGGCGCCGGGTCACGGGTCTTTCGTCAATCAGATCCGTCACGCGCTCGGCGGTCATGCCGGGTTCATGACCGGCTGGACCTACTGGCTCGTCTGGGTCACGACGTTGGCCATCGAAATCATGGCCGCCGCAGCCCTGCTGGCGCCGCTTGCGCATCTGCCCTTCGGTCTGGTGGAGGTGCTTATTCTAGGCACCATGACGGCGGCCAATCTGTTGGCGGTGCAGGCTTACGGCGAGCTGGAATACTGGTTTGCCATGCTCAAGATCGCAGCGATCGCCGTGTTCATCCTGATCGGTCTGGGTGCCCTTCTGCATGGAAACGGGGTGTTGCATCAGGAGGCTCTGACCGGTGGTTTCGTGCCGCATGGCTGGATGGCGTTGCTGGCTGTCATTCCGGCCATCATCTTCTCGATGTCGGGCAGCGAGGTCGTGACAATTGCAGCGCTCGAATCCGACGCACCCGACCGGAACATCGCCAGGGCCACCCGCGCGGTTGCGCTGCGTGTGGTCGGTTTTTACCTCTGCTCGGTCGCGCTCATACTCTGTCTGGTGCCGTGGTCGCAGGTCGTGCCGGGTGAGTCGCCCTTTCTCATGGTGCTGAACCGGCTGCATGTGCCGTTTGCCAGTGCGGCGATGGAAGTCGTGATCGTTTTAGCCATGCTCTCGACGCTCAATTCGGGGCTCTACGCCACGTCACGCGTGCTGTTCGAACTGGCTGATGTCGATGACGCGCCGCGCCATTTTATGCGTCTCGACCCGCGTACACAGGCGCCGCGCATCGCCGTGCTGTTCAGCGCCGCCGCCGCTCTCGCCATCTCGGCCGTAGCGATCATTTCTCCCAATGCCGTCTTTGCGTTTCTGCTCAGTGCAACCGGCGCGCTGATCATTTTCCACAATGCGCTGATCGTGCTGACGCGCATCCGTCTTTGCGGCATGGGTTTTACCCCCGTTCTCACACTTATTCTGCTGATGGGGGCGCTGGTGGCGATGGCGCTCGTCGCCCATACGCGCCACGAGCTCGCCCTCAGCACGGTTACGATGATGCTGATGGGAGGCGTGGCATTGCTGCGCCAGCTCATCGGCAAGGCGCCAAGACGCGTCTGTTCGCTGCCCCGACCGGGGCAGTAATCTCTCCTTTTCGATCTCAGGCTTTTCCCGCTCTCAGGATCTCTCCTTCTCATGTCCCATGCTCTCGAATTCTATATCAACGGTCAGTGGGTCAAGCCGCATGGCGCGACGCAGATCGACGTGATCAACCCGGCAACCGAGCAGCCCTGCGCGCAGATCGCCCTTGGTGACGCGGTCGATGTCGAGCGCGCCGTCGCCGCCGCGAAAGCTGCTTTTCCCGCCTGGTCCGTTTCGACGCGTGAAGAGCGTCTTGCCGTGCTGGAGCGTATGCTCGCCGTCTACAAACGTCGCAGCGAGGATATGGCGCAGGCTATCTCGCTCGAAATGGGTTCTCCCATAGCCCGCGCGCGCGACAGTCAGAGCTGGGCAGGTCTCGCGCATCTGGAAGAGATGATCGCGGTTCTGCGCGGTTTTTCTTTCGAGGGGCCTGAGGGCGATGTCTACATCACCCGCGAGGCTGTCGGCGTCTGTGGCTGATTACGCCGTGGAACTGGCCGATGAACCAGATCATGTGCAAGATCGCCCCGGCTCTGGCGGCAGGCTGCACCATGGTTCTCAAGCCGAGTGAGGTGGCCCCCCTCAGTGCGCTGGTTTTTGCCGAGATCCTGCATGAGGCAGGCGTACCGGCTGGCGTGTTCAATCTGGTCAATGGCGACGGATTTGGCGTGGGTGCCACTTTGGCGTCACACCCCGATATCGCGATGATTTCCATTACCGGATCGACCAGAGCCGGTGCGGCCGTTGCGAAGCTTGCTGCCGATACGGTCAAGCGTGTGCATCAGGAGCTGGGTGGAAAATCGGCCAATATCATCCTGCCCGATGCTGATTTTGCCGAGGCCGTGCAACGTGGCGTGCGGGGCTGCCTGAGCAATTCCGGGCAGTCCTGTGACGCACCGACCCGCATGCTCGTGCCGCGCGCGCGCATGGAAGAGGCCATGGCACTCGCGGGCCAGACCGTCGCCACCTTGCGCCTAGGCAACCCCGCAGATGAGGAAACCCAGCTCGGCCCGGTGGTGAGTGACGTACAATATGGCCGCATTCAGACGCTCATTCTCAAAGGGATCAAAGAGGGGGCAACGCTGGTCACGGGAGGAACTGGCAAGCCCAGGGGGCTGGAGACCGGCTATTACGTCCAGCCGACGATTTTCGGTCATGTCACCACCGACATGACCATTGCGCGCGAAGAGATCTTTGGCCCTGTGCTCTCGATCATCGCTTATGATGACGAAGAAGAGGCGATCCGTATCGCCAATGATACGCCTTATGGCCTTGCCGCCTATGTGCAGTCGGGCGATCTGGTTCATGCGCGTGCGGTGGCACGGCGTCTGCGAGCGGGCAATGTGAATATCAACGGGGCAGACTGGACCGTGGCCGCGCCCTTTGGCGGGTTCGGCCAGTCAGGCAATGGCCGTGAATGCTCCAAATGGGGTTTGCATGATTTTCTCGAAATACGCGCCCTGATCGGTTACGGCGGCTGAGGCGTTTCGCGCAGGGGAGGGCTGCATGAATCCCAGTCTTTACGCACGTAGAAAGGCGTCTCTCGGGCTCACTTCCCTGTCCGGGGAAGCACGGGCCCAGATTGTCGTTATCGGCGCGGTCTGACCGGACTTTCTGCTGCGCTCCATTTGTCGGAGGCCGGGCATGACGTGGTCGTGCTTGACGCGCATGAGCCGGGCTGGGGAGCTTCTGGGCGTAATGGCGGGCAGATCAACCCTGGCCTCAAGACCACACCCGAGCAGGTCATGCAGGATTTCGGTCCCGAGCGTGGGGCGGTGTTGGCGCAGCGCGCCTGGGCAGCACCCGACCTCGTTTTCGATCTGGTTGCCCGTCACGCGATTGCCTGCGATGCGGTGCGCGGCGGAACGATCAGGGCGGCCACAGCATCGGGGCACATGGCGCCGCTCGAGGCGCTTGCGCGACAATGTGTGGCGCTCGGCAATCAGGCTGAATGCCTGACGAAAGAGGAGATCGCGCAACGCAGTGGCACAAGCCTCTATCATGGGGGCATGATCGATCGTCGTGGCGGCCAGCTCGATCCGCTGGCTTATACGCGTGGTCTGGCGCGAGCCGCCATGAGCGTCGGGGCGCGGCTGCATGATCGCTCGGTCGTGTCTTCTATCAGGCGGAGTGGTGAGGGGTGGCGTGTTCTCACGCCGGGCGGAACGGTGCGGGCGCAGCAGATCATTCTCGCGACCAACGCCTATTCCGGCCCGCTGCTTGATGAGCTCCGCCGGTCGATCGTGCCCGTCTATAGTGCCATCGTTGCCAGTGCGCCGCTGCCGCCGCATCTGCGCGCGAAAATTCTCCCACAGCGGGAGTCGCTCTACGAACTTGGTGAAATCACCACGTATTATCGCGTCGATGCCGAAGGGCGCCTGCTTATGGGAGGGCGCTCGGCATCGCGCGATCTGGAAGGGGCTGAGGCTTTTCCCTATCTGATCGCCCGCGCGCGCAGTCTTTGGCCCGAGCTTGAGACACTGGAATGGGAAGCCGGGTGGAATGGTCAGCTCGCTTTGACGCTCGATCATTATCCCCATCTGCACCGACCCGAACCGGGGTTGACGGCATGTCTGGGCTATAATGGACGCGGTGTCGCGATGGCGACTCTGATGGGGCAAAATTTTGCTGAAATGGCGCAGGGCGGCGCTGCTCTTTTTCCAGACACACCGATCAAGCCCATCCCGCTCCATTTCGCCTGGAAAGCAGGGGTCGTCGCCGGAATCATGAGAGGCCGGATCAAGGACCGTCTTGGGCTTTGACGGCAGTCCAGGCCCGGCAAGGCAGCCCTGAAGCCCGATCCGGCCGGGCTCGCTCCGGGTAGATGGAGGGAGCGGGACAGATGCTTGTCTTTTCAGGTCTTGCCTGATGGTGTTCTGAAACGTCCCTCCGATGGAGACATCTGAAAGACGTACCAGCTTGCGTCATCCCTGCTGATTACGCACTTTTTTTGCCCCGAATTTCGTATGCTCATCTCCCCAGCTTTTGAGCGCCATCACGACCGGCTCAAGGGTGCGGCCGAAATCGGTCAGGCTGTATTCCACCTTGGGAGGAATTTGCGGATACACTTCGCGATGAATGAAACCGTCTTCCTCCAGTTCACGAAGCTGCATTGTCAGCATACGCTGCGTCACGTTCGGCAGGATCTTGCGCAAGGCGTTGAAGCGCAACGTGCCGTGAAAAAGATGGAACAGGATGACGCCCTTCCATTTTCCATCGATCAGTTCAAGCGTGGCTTCCACTGCGCAGCCTGGGCTGCAATCGAGACTTTTGTGCCGGATACGAGGCATGACGGTATCATTTCCGATACTATGGACAGAATATGTGCGTTCTTGCGCAGAACGATCATAAGGTTCCATCTCTGCTTCATTCAACCATGGAGCAAACAACATGCGTGCCATCGGCTATAAAATTCCTCACGCGATCGACGACGTGAACGGACTGAGCGATCTGGAACTCCCAACTCCGGTTCCGACGGGACGTGACCTTCTCGTTGAAATACGTGCCGTGTCGGTTAATCCTGTAGATACGAAAATTCGTGCCAGCACGCCTCCCGAGCCGGGTCAGTGGCGTGTGCTCGGCTGGGATGCCGCCGGAACCGTCACGGCGGTCGGCCCGGATGTGCAGGATTTTGCCGTCGGTGACGCCGTTTTCTACGCCGGAGCATTGCAGCGCTCCGGCACCAACGCCGAATTTCATCTGGTGGATGAGCGGCTCGTCGGTCGCAAGCCCGAAACGCTCGACTGGGCGCAGGCGGCAGCTCTGCCGCTGACCGCCCTGACAGCGTGGGAGATGTTGTTCGATCGGCTCGATATCACGCGCGGTGCCGGGAACGCAAGGGACGCTGCTCATCATTGGCGGGGCAGGCGGTGTCGGGTCCATCGCCATCCAGCTTGCACGCGCGCTGACGGAGATGACCGTTATCGCAACCGCTTCGCGTCCTGAAACGCAGGAATGGGTGAAAGAACTTGGCGCGCATCACGTGATCGATCACCGTCAGAATCTGGCGCCGCAAGTGGCCGCGCTGCCGTCAGGTGCCCCGGGTTTCGTGTTCGCCACGACCCAGACAGCCGAGCATATGGCCGATATTGTAGCACTGCTCGCTCCACAGGGGCATTTCGGCCTGATCGACGACCCGGCGACGCTCGATGCCGCGCCGTTGAAGCGCAAGAGCCTCTCGCTGCATTGGGAGTCCATGTTTACCCGTTCGACATTTGCGACATCTGACATGGGCCGGCAGGGCCGTATTCTGAGCGAGGTAGCCGCTCTCATCGATAACGGGCGGTTGCGCACGACGCTGGGCGCGCATTTCGGGCCGATTACGGCCGCGAATCTTCATCGTGCCCACGCCTTGATCGAAAGCGGCAAGGCGCGTGGCAAGCTGGTTCTCGAAGGGTTCGCTCCTGCGCCAAAGTCTGAGTAAGGGCTGGAGCCAGATGACCTCTGCACATCTGGTGGAGATGCAGATGGTGCGGCGTTGCGTCATAGGCGTGATCGGGCTCGGCCAGGCGTGACAAATGCGCATTCATGTCGGATGCCGGTCAACCGGAGCGTCTGTCCGACCGTTAGGCGCCTGGTCTTGCTGTTGCCATGGTCCGGGTGGCTGAAATGTAATCCCGCAAAAGGATCTGATCGAATGAACGCAATCGAGCCTCTTTCCCTCCACTCGCGGGGCCGCCGCGTTCCTCTTGCGTCGCTCGTCTTTGGCATTCTGCTGAGCTTCGGCTCTTCAATCGGGTCTGCAGAGGGCGCAGAAGCGGCCCCGCTTCGCGTGGAAGCAACGAGCACGACACTCGACTGGAACGCGGTGGCTCAGGCAGCGGGACGGATCTTTGTGAGCGGGCCTCGCTGGACCGGATTTCCCGGTCCGTCGGTAGCTTTGCTGGAGCCGGGAAACAGACTTCGCGCTTTCCCCGATCGAGCGTGGAATGACTGGAGACCGGGTCTCGATGCACGACGGAAATTCGTCAACGTCAATGCCCTGCATGTCGATGGTGAAGGCAAATTATGGGTGGTAGATACAGGGACACCGCAATTCGGTGGCCCTCCCGTTAAGGGTGGCGCGAAGCTGATCCGTTTCGATGCGCGAACGGGAGCGTTACTTCGGGTCTATCCTTTAGGCTCCGGGCTGGCGCCTGCAGGGAGTTATATCGACGACATCCGCTTCAATGGCGCGCATGCCTATCTGACCGATGCCGGTACCGGTGCGTTACTGGTGCTCGATGTCGCGAGCGGAGACTGCGTCGTGTTCTGGTGGGCCACCCTGCGGTCATGGCGCGGGCAGACCGTCCTATCATCATGGACGGCAAAACTTTGCGTGATGACAGGGGCACGGCACTTCGGATCAATGTCGATCCGCTCGAAGTCAGCCCGGACGGGAAGACCCTGTATTTCGGTCCGCTGGAAGGGCCGTGGTCGCAGGTGCCGACAGAGGCACTCGATGATGCGTCGCTACCCTCAGAAGCATTGGCTGCACGAGTGACTCCCTGGGCCGATCTGCCACCGATCGGGGGCAGCACGATGGATCATGCAGGCAGGCTCTATTTTACCGCGCTGAAGGATAATACCGTTTATCGGCGCGAGCCGGATGGACGGATCGTGGCGCTTCTTTCCGATCCCCGTCTGCATTGGGCTGACGCGCCCACCCTTACAGCAGAAGGCAGGCTCTGGCTTCCGGTGGCCCAACTCGACCGCCTGGCCCAGTTCAACCATGGAAAATCGACCATACGGGCACCGTTCAGTCTCTTGTCGATGAAGGTAAGTCGATAATTCTGCAGCAAGCGTCGTCGTAATTTATCGACGGTATAGGGGGCTGCGCTGATGGTGGCGCGCAAGCACGGTATGGTGCCTGTGATCTGAAGCGTTCTGTTGCGCTGCTGTAGAAAAGAGACCTCTCCGGGGCAGTGCAGATCATAGGCTCGCGGGTGGGATCGTAGGAGACGTTGAGGAGGCGCTGAGACTCCGCCCTCGCTGACGGGGTGGGCGCCATGACGATACCGCCAGCAACGAGGACGGCTAACGCGGCTATCCACCCTTTCCTCTGTAGAAACAACGCGTAACGGGCAGTACCTTTGGACGATCGGCGGCTCATGGTGTTGTTCCGAATCAAGAATGAAGGTGAACCGTTTGTGATTTATCATAACCACGGACACCGTCAATTGTTTGTGGAAACAACCGCAGACAATAGTGCAATAGACTCAGGCGAGATTTCTCGATCCAGGCAGCACAACCGCATTGCTGAGGCGGACTCGAGGCATGAAGATATTCCGACCAAAAGAGGGCATGGACTTTGATACGTCCGAGCTGCACCTTCAGTCGAAATAACGATGGCGTGAAAAAAAACGATGATGACGAACCGCTTATTCAAAGGTGATTTACTATTTCGATACATTCCGACAACGCTCTTGGCTGTTGGGATACGCGTGGGAATAAAGTTGAACGCTGCAAGATTATTTTGGCGCGACCTGTGAGTAAGACACAACTTCTTCCGCCACTGGACCCGAGCAGTGTTCAAACTGTCGCGGCGTTTGAAACGTAGTCAAGACTTCCAGGGAAAGTATGGAAATGGAATTGTCGGTGCTTCGTTCACCGAGGGGGAGGTAGGCATTTCCGTTTGTCCAGCGAGATTGTTCGTTTTCGAGGCAGTGCCAGCCGCTCAAATACTTTGTGTGCGTGTGAATATCCAAATTTTTATGACCAAAACTGTCAAAAATATCTATTTTCCCTATCAGAACGCCCAATGCGCGGCGATCGTTGATAAAAGGGCCGACGCTATCACATGGGCGCGTAGTTGAAGAGATAATGGAAACGCCGCCTATGTTCCTGGGAAGCATGAAAACGTGCCTGTTTCCTGAAATCCGGATGGGATGGACGATCTTATCATCGGCATATAGATGAACTTCCGGTTTATGCGCGGCGAGACTGGGTATGGATTTTGGGGTAACGCCGCTTATTGTAGCGCGTCTCGAGATTCTGTAATGCAATGCTTCGGCAATGTCCGGATCGACGCCCAGAGGCGCGGCGAGATCGGCAGCGTCTTGAGAGCTTTCATTATCTGAATTACGAGAGAAATGATTCGTATCGGCAAGGCTTTCCGTCAACATGCCATTGGCATTGATGATCGAGTGGTTTTGCAGTTTTATATGATAGTATGAATAATGAAGATACGATTTATCGTAGTATATGCTCATTCCATTCACCAACATTCGGCACGGAATCAATACTCCGTCCATAAAAATGCAATGCTCTGGCGTTAGCCGTATATCTTCGTGAGGGACATTATCCCCGAGTGCATCTTTCATGATGACGACAGGAAAGCCGGAAAGGTCGTCCGGGAGCCACGAATTACAATGTGTTTCTCCTTTTCCGACCCATTCGGCTGACGAAAAGGCATTTTCTCCGTTCGTAAAGGTGGCGATCTTATCCCCAATTTTCAGATTTTCGATAAGGGTCCAGCCAGCGCTGGTGAGAATTTTAGTTCCCGCCAGAAAGCAGGGAGTGGGCCCTGCGTAGGACAAGACTTTCAGACCAGGAGATTTCGGATTTGGAACCAAAGCCAGAAGGCTCGGGTCATACCCCAGGCCGATATTGACGACTTTTCGGTAAGCGCCTGAGTTGAAAACGAGATCGCCCGTCCGCGCATCATAGGTAAAGGTTTCAACCCCTGACCCGAGCTGATAATCGATTGTATCTCCTGCGCCAAACCCTCTTATGTTGACGTTCGATAATGTATTCGTTGTCGTAAATGCGAAGAGGTTATTGCCACCAATCATATTGATGGTTACGTCGGACATCGATGTAGAAACGGATAGCACTGAATTTTCCATATTAACAGTCTGACCGCCGGTTATGTATGCGAAAGATGACTGACTTTTCACAGAGTTTACGGTCGTCGGGAGTTTAACGTTTTTGAGATTTAGTACCCCCGTCCCTGTTAATGTGCCGTTGTTCCTTCCCCATACAGTGCTGTTTGATATATTTATTGTGCCGTTATTCGTTGTGGTATTCGCAAAACCGACGTAATTCCGTTGGTCGTAAGTTCCATTCCCGTCTATCGTGAGTGATCCTTGTTTTGATATGGTTGTCGAAACATAAAGACCACCAACAATCAGTACCGTTCCCGGAACAGTTTTGTCGGCGATCAATGAGCCATCTATTTGAAGGTTCCCTCGCGGCGATGCGGGATAGTCGGTGTTTGAAAGATAGCCGGAGGTTCCGGTCGCAAGGACTCTGACCTCGTCTCCAACTGCAACGGCACAGTTCATCCATTGTATGGTTGAAGTGAGTGTGATTTTTTTCATTTATAATACTCTCGATATGATCTTTATATCGAAGATATAGTTGAGCGTATTATCGGTTATGTTTTCAAGTCCGAAACTTCTTCGTCATGATCCGGTTTTCAAGACATATTTTGGCTAGCGTCGGCTAATATAGACAAATGATTGCTCAATCATGCTGCCGCGGGTGATGGATTGACCGATAGCGAGGCCTTAAGTACGTACACCACATGTTACTTCGTGCGGCGATCAAGCTGTTTCCGATAAAGGTCTTGTCAGACAGGCGTTGAAATAAGGCATTTGTAGTCTTGTCGGCGAACCGCAAGGGGCTGCTGTCACGAACGCATGCTCGGTGTTGTCTTATTCGTATTTTTGCAAAATGCAGGTCACGGATCATCGACCCCATATTCTGATGGCGAGGTACGGGGAGCCACATCTGGTCGTCATGAAAGTGTTCTTGTAGTTCAGGCGAGTTTTCATGATTGAGCGTCGCTATTACGGCATCTGGCAGTGAGGAACGAACTGTGATGAATATGGAGCAGGATCCTGTTTCGGATATAATTTCTGCCGCGGTGATAGACAGGTTCTATCTGGCTACGCTCGATTTTTCCGGAACTTGGGGGCTGAAATTTGACGAAATAGGAGGGATCAAATTCACTGTGCTTTCAAAAGGGCACTGTTGCATGAAATTGGGAGATACGGGTGAGACGATTTACCTCAACCCCGGTGACTGCATCTTGATGACCCAGGGATCGCCATTTTCAACGTTAAGTTCGGCCAAGGCCGCATGTGCGAACCCATCCATCCTTAAACAAGACCTGTCCGAAACGGAGGCATTTTACACGAACGGGGGGAGCGACGTGCATTTGCAGGGGGGGCGCTTCTTTTTTTCCGATATACATGACGCAATACTACGCGATCTTCTTCCGAGATTCATATGCTTGCGTGCAGAAGAAACGGGTGCATCGCTTCTAAAGCCGCTCATTGATCGGTTTGTTCTGGAGGTTCGCAATGCGCGGCCCGGACGCACCGCCGCAATACATAACCTCGCCAGAATGATGGTGCTGGAGATTATACGTTTCCAGCTCGAAAAAGGGGGTAATCACGCAGGAAATATACTATCGGGTCTAAGTGATAGGCGTATCGGAAAAGCAGTTCACGCAATTCATGACTTACCCGGTAAAGCCTGGACAGTCGAAAATCTTGCTCTTGCGGCTGGCATGTCACGTTCAAACTTCGCTGCGCGGTTTCGCCTCCTGGTCGGGATCGGTCCGATCGAATATCTGACGCAGTGGCGCATGGCGCTGGCATGTTCATCGCTGACAACTACTGCCGAGGCTATTTCTGAGATCGCCTATCGATACGGTTATGCGTCAGAAAGCGCGTTCAGTACCGCGTTCAGAAGAAACTTGGGTATCTCTCCCCGGTCATATCGTGAGCGTCGGGCCAGGTAGTCGTGGGCAGCACGCCGCCTCTAATCGGCGGATGAACGGAAGGCGCCCCTCTCCGAAAGGCTTGCCGACCTTGGCATCCAGTGCTGGCGTTTCATAGATGAGTCACATCGAATGATCGTCATATTGCGGGGCGAAGTCAGGTCGGGCGGTGTCGGTAACTTTGCACCTGTTGTCTTGTTGAGAATTGCAAACTCACCGTTAAAGTCGAGGCGAGGCGCGTATCTATCCTGTCCTATCCTATCAGAGTTGTGCAACGCCGTTGTCATGCTTTGAAAGCATAACTGGATTATCGATCATCTTATCAGTGCTCTCACGAATATCCGCCTTCCTCCCTTTTGATAGATGTCACCTGTTTATTGAGTTGTGGTCGAAAACTGGGGTTCTCGGATGTCCGATAAGAAAATTGCGCTTGTAACAGGCTCTTCCAAAGGCATTGGTGCTGAAATTGCGAAGGAACTCGCGAAAAAAGGATTTGTCGTCTTTGTCAATTATTCTCGGGATCTGATTTCTGCGCAGTGTGTTGTTGGCGAGATTGAGAAGGCCGGAGGTGAGGCCGTAATTGTCAAAGGCGATGTCTCTGACGAACGAAGTGTGACAGCTATTTTCGCTGAGATACGGCGAAAATACGGGCGTCTGGATGTTTTGGTCAATAATGCAGGGGTCTATGGCACCGGGGCGTTGTCCGATTTGCAGAAAAGTACCTTCAACTGGCATTTTGATCTGAACGTATTTGGAACTCTTTTTTGCTGTCGCGAGGCTTTAGGGCTTTTTGACGATAAGGGTGGCTCGATCATCAATATTGGGTCTTCTGTTACCTCGTTTACGCCGCCGAACTCCGTTGTTTACACGGCCTCTAAAGGTGCTGTCGATGCAATAACCAGGACCCTTTCGAAGGAGCTTGGTGGTCGTAAAATCAGGGTCAACTCGGTCAATCCAGGTCTCATATTGACTGAAGGCTGTCGGCGACGGGTTTTTCGGATGATAAGTTTCGCGCCTCTATCGAGACTGTTACGCCCCTTGGACGGACTGGCATCCCGCAGGATATAGCGCCGGCAATCGCGTTTTTGGCTTCGGAAGCAGCGAGCTGGATTAGTGGAGAAATCCTCGTGATTGGTGGGGGACTTCACTGAAGCCGATATAAAGGCTCGGGGTTATGTCCCCCCCCCTTCAAATAATAAAACTATTATTGGTGTCAAATGACGGATTGATGGAAAAATAGAAAATGGCGATCCCTACGTCAGGAAACTATAATCTCTAATTTAGTGCGATTCCAGGTTTTGCCATCGGGGGGGCAGGCTTTCCGACCGGGTCGAAGCAAGCATGGACGAATCTGGACTATACTTCGAATAATGGCACTGGTTCAGTGCAGTTCGGAGCAGGATTCGTGGTTGTTCCTGCTAGAAAACCATATCCAGCCAGAAAAATAACATACACGACAATATATGGATGCAGTACGAGTGGCAATTCATTCATCATGAAAGATACGAATGGAAATTTCTGGTATATATCCACGAAAACGCCATCCAGTTACTCGGAAAAGTTTGTAACGTTCGGGGATGGAAGCGGATATAACGATGACAGCTCATGGGGAGTTGGCTTTTACGACCTCTATAGCAAATCTACTAGTTCTTCTAACTTCCAGCCGGGTGTGCCCGTTTGCTATCTTTCGAATAGGCAAATAGGCACGGGAACAGGTTATCGCCTTGTTCAGGATATCCGTCCGGGAGATGAGATCCTTTCCTTGGAGAATGGAAAAATCGTGACGACTCAGGTCGTCTGGGTTGGCAAGGCGACGCATGTCGTTGATCCTCTTCTCCCGGATGATCTCTCTGGGTATCCCGTCAGAATACGGGCAGACGCAATCGGCCCGGGCGTGCCGAGCAAGGATATGCTGATTACGTCAGAACATAGTCTATTTTTTGATGGAAAATTCATTCCTGTTCGTATGCTCGTGAATGGTGGATCTATTTCTTATGATAAGTCGTTCCACTCTTATGACTATTATCATATTGAGACGGCCAACTATGCCGTCATTCTAGCGGATCGAGTATGGAGCGAAAGCTATCTAGATACAGGAAACAAGGAACGGTTTGGGAAGAATGCAGCGAGATCCAACCAACGTGCTGCCCCTCAAAAATGCTGGAACGAAAATTCAGCAGTGCCTCTTTGCGTTGACCGAGAGTTCGTGGAACCAATCTTTACGGAGTTGAACAACCGGTCGCAGAAGCTCGGCTTTTCAAGCTCAGCGAGCGTTCCATCAATCACGGGTGACGCTGCTCTCCATCTCGAAACTGAAGATGGAACGAAAATTTGGCCTGTCACGACAAGGGGGGCGATCGTCACCTTTCAAATTCCGGAGCGACAAAGCAGACTATATATCGTGTCCCGCCATAGCCGTCCCTGTGAAAGTATTGGCCCTTATGTCGACGACCGACGTCAGTTGGGCGTGTTAGTGGGCACGATGATGCTCGATGTTAATACGCGAGCTTTCTTTCTGGACGCTCATTTGTCGAAAGACGGGCTTGGCGGCTGGCATCCACGAGAGTCAAAAGGCAGAAGATGGACAAGCGGATATGCAGTGCTCTATCTCCACCTGAGACTGGTCACCAACCCTCGCGCCTCATAATGAATATCTTGGCAGGAGGACCTTATCCGGACCATGAAATTTGGGAAAGGAAAGTGCAAGGTTCTCCCTCTGTAGCTTCATGCTCCTGAATGACGATGCAGGGGATGCCCCTGAGGGTCATGATGTCCTGATTTCGGAGGCGACAGATTTCCTCCACCCGCATACCCGTATAGGCGCCGACACCCACGATGAAGCCAAACGTCTCCTTTGAAATGGATGTGGCAATCTCGAAAGGGGCTTCTGCCAGTCGGGCAAGATGCTCGTCGCTCCAGCGGATGCGCTGGAGTTTTTTCTTTGTGTCGAATGACCAGCCTGTGAACAGGTTTCTGTCCACGAGGTCACGCAGGAGATAATAGCGCCAGATGGCAGACAGGCGGGAGAAGTTGTTTTTGACAGCCTTGCCCGAGACTGTTCGGAGTTTGAGCCGGGTCGATTCCTCTGCGAGTTCGAGTGCGGTCCTTTTGTCGTTCTTTTTTCTGCCGTGGTATTCCGGGAGCTTCTCCATGACCTCCTTGAACCGTCCGGCATCGGCGCCGGTATACAGGCGTATTTCCTTGTCTCCGCAGACTTCCAGAAAGCGCCTGACGACATTGCGATAACCTCTGAAGTCGGCGTCCTTCCATTTCTGTGAGGAGGCGAGAATGAAGGCTTCGCTGGCCTCGGAGAACAGAGGGCTTTTGTCTGGTTCCTTCGGCTTGGTCCAGGTTTCGATATTGCTGAAGTGGCCGAGGATGGCAGACATCTTCTCCTGCACGTCGAATGCCGGGGAGTGTTTCACGATTGGTCTGAAGGCATATTCGGCAGGGCGTCGAACCAGCATTGCAAGGCTATGATGGGGCGCCTGAATGTAGAAAAACACCGATCTCAGGTTGCGGTGGCCTAAAAAACACAATCATTTCAATGTGTTATATGATGTGGACTATGGTACTCGAGCCTAAATACTCTGGGTAGTTCACATCAGTATTTCCAATGATTTTCGATGTCTCGCTGTCTACGCGCTTCTTCCTGTTTCTTTCTATTCCCATTCTTGGACAAACAATCCGGGAAGGCAAGAGCTGATTTCGAAGGTGCTCGTGGCTTGTAATGTGGTCGTGATGGTCGGGTGAATCATTGTACCGATCTCACATGTGATCTCGAGTTGCATGAGCGATTGATGGCTCCTCTATAAATCACAAAATACGCTTACGGTGATCGATAAGCGGTAGGGATATCGATCATGCGTTGGAACTGGCGACTTCAGGACTGGACATGTTTCCAATTCGATAGGGCTCGTTTGTAAGACGCTGAAAAGTGACCCTTAAAGGGCTCGGTTGTCTTCATTGGCTCTATGCAACATCTGGACGCCAACGCCACTCAGCAGCTTGTCGTGCAACTGCTGTCGCAAGAAACGATCCAGAGCTCGGCTATCGAAGGTGATCTGCTCGTAAGAAAATAGGTGCCGTTTGTAACTGATCAGGGGGCGTTCTCATCGCTCGCACCCACCACGCCACGATTGATGCGACGTCGCCGGTGGAAATGCTGAGACGTTCTCTCTGAGATCGAAAGTCGGGAGGGAGGCAAAATCATTGATGATCACATATAATGACCCTCTGCACGGCGCTTGATAAAATTGCACAGGTTCGGCGCATGGCCCAGATGGGTTCGAACCGTTGCAAAAAAAATCTCATAGAAAATCCCGCAGAAGGAAAGTGCCGGCAGACAAGTGAAGACGACATGAGGTCGTTCTCATCGTGTGGTGACATAAGGGTCGATATAAGTCTCCTGCTCTTCTGCCAGCCAAGCTAGACGAGACCGCTTACGAAGCTTCGTGGCGCATCCCTCGTCCGAACTTACAATCTCGACCATGACGTGGATCCGTGACTGAATGTCGAGACCGAGACGTTTCAATTCGCTCTCGAGCAGGCTGAGAGAGATTTCAAATTTGACCACCCCCGGCTCATTGGAGAGCGTGATATCGCTCGCTCCGGCTTCCGAGCTTGTTGCTCGGGCAGCATTCAAAGAAGCCGAGCAATGGACGTAGGTGAGGGCGTCCCCAAGATTGCCTTTATCGGGATGGGGTATCACACCTCGCTCGTGCCTGTCTCGATCACGCATGTGATCTTCCAGCACGCGCTAGATACAGTCCGTCTCCTGGAATGGAATGGAGCACACCATTCCCCATGGCCAGCGTCCGCGGAGATAGGTGGCGACCGGCCACCCTGTCACCTCTCTGCCGTCATAGGGCGTGTAATCGATGGCACTCTCAAACAGCTCCGGTGAGATCATTTTGCGAATGGCAGGATCCCATAAAACCAGGTCCGCGTCTGAGCCCGGCGCGATCGTTCCTTTTCTAGGGTATAATCCGTAGCGTTTCGCAGGATTTGTGGCAGTAACGCGGATGAAATCTGTCAGATCGATCCGATCTCTGGTTATGGCCGCATCGAACAGAACAGGCAGGCGCGTCCCCAGCCCCGGCATGCCGTTCGGTATCTTCGAAAAATCGGCATCCCGCCCGTAGCGCGCCTTGCCTGACGAGCTTCATAAGTGTAGCCGCAGTGATCAGAAGAGACGACCGAGATCGTGCCGTCAAGCAAGGCCCGCCACATGCCCTCGCGCTCCGCGACGCTCCGCAAGGGAGGGCTGCATATGAATTTCGCCCCCTCGAAGCCTTCGCGCTTGAGTTCATCTTCGGTCAAGGTCAAATAATGCGTGCATGTCTCTGCAGTTACCTGCACGCCGCGATCGCGTGCACGGGCAATCTCGGCCGCCACCTCCGGGCTCGAGACATGGAATATCTGTATAGGCTGGCCGGTAACTTCGCTTAGGGCGATGGCTCGGGATGTGGCCTCGCGTTCGACACTCACTGGCCGTGATGTTACGTGGCTGTGCGCGTGGATCTTACCCTCAGCCAGATGCCGGGACACCAGAAACCGTATCGCCTCATAATTTTCGCAGTGAAGGGAGACGATCATATCGTGCGGAAGTGCGGCAGAGAGCACCTGCAGAACCTGATCATCTGCGAGATGAAACGCGTCATAAGTCATGAATACCTTCAGACCTGCCGCCCCCAGTGCCACGACTTCAGGTATGCCTGTCTCCAGTGTTTCCTTGTCTGTGCGCGTGACGATTTGATGGATGGCATAATCACAACGCGATGCCTGGCCTTTCTCGCGATAAGCAAGAAATTGTTCCTTGAGTTCTCTGCCAGGCAAATGGGCTGAAAAACATACAACTGTCGTTGTTCCACCGAGCAGCGCCGAGCCGGTGGCCGAGGCGAAACCGTCCTCATGAACGGTGCCGTCCGCCTCATCCTGTTCAATATGGCAATGCCCGTCCACGCCTCCCGGCATCACGATCAGGCCTGTCGCATCGACTTCTTCGTCGCCGCGAAGATGATGGGCCAGGGCGACGATTTTTTCCCCGTTTATACCGATATCGGCTCTAATTTGATCGGTAGCCGTAACAATCAGACCGTTCTTGATAACGAGGTCATAGCGGGTCATTGCAAGCTCCTGTAAGAGCGGGGGACCTTAGCCGCCGCGCAGAATTTCCATGCAATCTGCAGCGACATTGCGCAGATGCGTGACCATGGCCTGCCGGGCTGCATTCGCATCACCGTCCAGCAGGGCATCGAGGATGGCCAGGTGTTCGACAGTAGAGGCAGGCACGCGACCGAGCGGGTAGGAAACCTCGCAAAGCCGCGTAAGCGTACGCAGAGAGTCGATCGTTCGCACCATCACGCCATTTCCGGTGGTCTTGGGAAAGAGGAGGTGAAGGCGGTCATCGAGTTGCCATTGCGCAGCAGTTTGCTCGGGCGTTTCTCCCAACTCGACAACTTCTGCGCGCAGCGAGCCGAGCAAACCCCGATCAAGCCGATCAAAGGAAAGCGCAATCGCCTCGCTTTCGAGAATCTCACGAATATGGATGCCCTGAAAGAACTCTGCAGCAGAGACATTGCGTACGGCAAACGAGCGTGAGCCCTGCTTTACCAGAAGGTCCTCCGCAGCCAGGCGCATCAGCGCCTCGCGTACCGGTGTGCGGGAAATTTCCAAGTGATCTGCCAGTCTTCCCTCAACTACAGAAGTGCCGCCAGGCAGCTTCTTCTCGAGGATCATCTGTCTGATCTGGGTATAAGCCAGTTCTGCAAGATTTTGCTCGCGTTCAGCAACCCGGTACTCACTCATGCCTCTTCTTCCACTTTCATTGCGGCTTCCAGCGCGTGCCGAAGAGCCGACCACTCATTGGAAGAGAGGATAACAGAAGGTCGTCTGGTGCGGCAGGCGCTCCATTCTCCCAGAATGACGAGGCATGCCTTGAGCGCAACGTGGCCCGGCTGGATGGCGCCTTGCCGTAGATCAGGTTGGCGAGAGGCTGGATCGCTTCATGGATCGCACGGGCTTTCGCCATGTCGCCACTTTCGACAGCGCTCCAGAGCCTGCACATCGAGCGCGGCAGTATGGCTGCAAGGCTGACGAGACTGCCTGTCGTGCCAATCGCAAAACAGGGGAGCAGATGCTCATCTCCTGAGGCCATGACCTGCACATGCGGTGCAACCCGCGCGGCCAGTCTCCTGTGGCGGTCATAGGCATTCGTTTCCCAACTGCCCTCCTTGACGGCAACGATACCCGGCAGGCCGAGAAGCGTTTCGAGCAGGGGAAGGCTATAGGCCATGCCTCCGCTGCCGATTGATGACTGATACAGCATGACCGGCACTGTCGACGCAGCGCATATGGCCTGATGATGCGCGAGGATGGCCGCATCGTCCTGTGCCAGCGCCCATGAGAACGGAGGAAAGACCAGCAGGGCATCAGCCCCGGCATCAATCGCGTCCTGCACATGGAAACAGGCCTCTGTCGTCTCCTCGGCGAGGATCCCGCTCACGATCAGACGGTCGTTTCCAAGCGTCTCCCGTGCGACCTCTATGACCTGTTTTTTCTCTTCCCGGGTGAGAAGATGGTTTTCGCCAGCGTGCCCGTTGCAGAGAATGCCCCTGATCCCGTCATCTGCCGTACAGCGACGCAGATGGGCGCGTAGCAAGGAGAATGCGATAAGCCCCGTCTCGTCGAAAGGAACGAGGGTGGCGGCATAGATCCCCCTGAAGTGCGAGGCCGTTTCGAAAGACGTCATGACGATCCTGTCAGGAGAGAGTGGGGGGCAGGGAACTGGTTTTTGTCGCTGGCGGGAGAGCGAAACGACAGGGGTCAAATGCCCTCAGGTCCGGATCACCCCCCAGGATACGATCTGCAAGGAGGCGGGCCATATACGGGCCGCTGGTAAAACCGGAATGGACCGAGCCAATGACAAACCGCGTGTCGTCCGGCCCCAGGGAG
The DNA here is from genome assembly GCF_000614545.1 of Asaia platycodi JCM 25414. Taxonomy (GTDB): domain Bacteria; phylum Pseudomonadota; class Alphaproteobacteria; order Acetobacterales; family Acetobacteraceae; genus Asaia; species Asaia platycodi. The sequence continues at coordinate 173,278 of NZ_BAKW01000001.1, forward strand.
CCGATCAATGGCATGGCGTCGGGTGTCTCGGCCTCCTGGCCAAGCCATACCCTGAGCACCATCGCATTTCTAAGCGCGGGAATGACATGCTGGGCCAGCCTCACATTGCCTCGCAGGTTTTCGGGTATGACGCGCGTTCCGCCTGCTTCAAGCGTGCCCTCTCCCTGCCAGCCGCCGCCAATAAGCACACTTCCATTGGTGAATTGCTTGAGCGAGAGGAGACCGTTGGCAATGCTGATGACGCTTCCCATCACTTCGCTCATGGGCTCGGTGACGACGAGCTGATTGAACAGACAGCGTATCGGGATGGCAAAACCCATCCAGTCGAGCATTTTCTCGAGCCAGGCTCCTCCGCTCGCCACGACGCGTGCGGCATGAACAGGATGGGCACGATCGCGAAGATGGATGGCATGATCGCCCCCGTTACCCGTTGCGATCTGCGCCACCTCGCCGTGCTCAAGCAGGGTGACACCCTCTCGCTCCAGAGCGCGTGCGTAGGCGGCTCCGACGCGATAGGACGGGATATGGCCGTCAAGGGCGCATGACGCAGCGGCGCGCAGTCCCGGGTTCAGCCCCGGCTCTATTTCGACGGCTTTTCCGGCAGAAATAATCTCGATCGGTGCGCCTGCTTCCGACCTGACACGCGCCCGCGCCTGAGCAGCGCTTCTTCGGCTTCGGTGAAAGCCAGGGACAGTCCATGAGTGGAAACAGCGCCTACCGGCTCGCCAAGCCAGCGCGCCGCATCAAGCCACATCTCCCGTCCCTGATGGCATGGGGTATCAGTTGAGCCCGGGTCATATGCAAGGTCAGGGTGCCTGCGTTGATCCCGGAAGCAGCGCGAAAGAGGGCCCCGCGTTCAATCAACGCCACCTTCATGCCAGCCTGGGCAAGGAACAATGCGGTTGTCGCGCCCATGACACCGGCGCCGATGATAGCCGCGTCATAGCGTTCATGCGCAGTCCCGATGGTCACGCTCATAGCGGCGCCGCCTTTGGAAGCGGGATATCGTCGTAATCGAATTCTCCCGAGATCGCGCTCAATGGGAGCGGAAAAAACGGGGCGCGTACGGTAAATATCCCGGTGTCCTGAGGGGATATGCTGCCAGTCTCAATCAGGATCTGACGCAGCCCGTCCTCGCAGGAACGCCCCTGACAGGGGCCCATGCCGCAGCGTGTCCACGCCTTGACCTGATTGACATCTCTTGCCCCTGCCGCGATGGCCTGGCGTGCAGCCGAGGCCATGACCTGTTCGCAGCGACACAGGATCGTCGCATCCGGTATGGCAAGAGCGCAGTCATGACCTGACCGCATCAAACGGCGCATCGTGACGGAAATCGCGGCTAGTTTTTGCAGGCGTCGAAGCGCCGGCGCCGCCAATGAGTCGAATCCAGCCTTGGTTATACGCCAGTATCGAGCGCGATAGCATGGGCGGTGACAAGTCCTCTGAGCCGTGAAGCCTCCGCGCCCTCTATCCCGGCTGCATCGCCTGTCACATAGAGGTTAGTGATATCGGTGCGCCCCGCCGTATCGGTGACCGGTTTGAAGTAATCTCCTGACGGATCGTATTCATGCCGAGCTCCGGCTGCTCTCGAGAGGAGCGTTGTGGGCTTCAGGCCATCGCCATAGGCCAGTATGCTGGCATTCACGGTCGAGGAGGATTTCCTGCGATCCTTGGGGCAGATTGTCACGAGAACCCCATCTTCCAGATTCTGGATATCCGAGATGCGGGCATTATAATGGATAGGGATGCGGGCAGCGGTGATCTGCGCCATCCATCGTGTGGCCTCCAGCAGACGCCCGGCGTCGCGATACAATTTCGTACCGAGTTCGATCCATTCCCCCAGCCCTGCAGATGAGACAATGGCCGCGACTTTGCCGCCAAGCGCAAGCACCTGATGGGCGACCGAAAAGAGCAGCGGCCCGGATCCAGCCAGGACGATACTTCGACCGGGGAGCGTCCCACCCCCTCTCAGGAGAATGCTTGCACCTGCAAGGCCGATAACCCGCGGTGTCGTCCAGCCCGGCGCAGGAAGGAAACGCTCAACAGCGCCATTGGCGATAACCAGTCGCTCGGCTCGGAGCTGAGCCATGCCATCAGGGCCAAGCAGATCGAGCTCAAATCGCCCCGTCAGCCCCCATATGCGCGTGGCACGACGATGGTCGACCCCGGAAGCAGCAAGATGCTTACGTATCCTGTCGCCCTTTTTCCGTTCCTGGTCCGCACGGATTTTTTCTCTGGCATAGGGTGATGGAGCCCTGAAAACCTGTCCGCCTGCATCGGGCTGATCATCTATGAGCGTGACGGCAAACCCATGGCGAGAGAGTGCCACCGCGCAGGTGGTCCCGGAGACCCCGGCGCCTGCAACAGCGATATCGGGTCTGGGCTCAGAGGCGGTCATAGGGAAGAACCTGCATGTCGGTTTCAACAAAGGTGCGGCAGGCCTGTGCAAGCTTGCCATCAACGATGACACGGCACTCCTGACAAACACCCATGAAGCAAAAAGCCCCGCACGTACCACGCTGGCCCTGACCCGGCATTCGGCTCTGTCCAAGGGCGAGATATCCGGCCCTGATCAGCGCAGCGGTCAGAGGCTCCCCTTTATGGGCCTCGAGCTTCTTGCCCTTGAAAGTGAGACGCACCAGGGTCACGATATTTCCTTATCAGAACGTTTTGATAGAGAATCTCAGAAACGGGTTTATTATCGTATACAAAGCGTATATTACGATTAGATGAGGGGCGGGGAATCCGCAAGAGCAAACTCGCATTGGGGCAGGAAATCATCTTATGAGCAGCCTCAAGGACAAGGCAGCGCAGAGCGTCAGGGGCGATGCCGGGTTGAATAGGTGTCGTGCCTTGTTCAGGCGTGGCGTCGCTGCGCGCGCGGCTGTTTTCTTCCTGAGTCTCCTCGGGTCTTGTGCTTTTAGTCCCGGGCTGGCGCAGGCCCGTGATCTCGACGCGATACGTGCGAGCGGGCATCTGAATATAGGGGTGGAGCCCGGATTACCCCCATTGGCTGGTTATGATGATCACAATCGCCTTGTGGGTTACGATCTCGATGTCGGCTCGTACCTCGCTCGCAAACTCGGGGTAGAGCCGCGCTTCGTCACGGTGACTTCAAGTGGGCGTATTCTCTATCTTCTGGCGGGTAAGGTGGATGTCGTGCTCGGCGGCCTGACACGGACCGCCGATCGTGAGGCCGTCATCGCGTTTTCCGCGCCTCTCTATCGGGAGTCATTCGCGGCCATCATGCCGGGTTTTTCTCCGGTGCAGCATTTTGCCGATCTCGCTACGGGCCGTTTTCGTCTGGTTGAGGTGCGTGGCTCCACCGCCGTTTCCTTTATGCGGGCACAGGCGCCAAGAGCGGCAATGCTCGTTCTTGATACATATGAGGATGCGATGCGCGCCCTCGCTCAGGGCCGGGGGGACGCACTGGTCGATGTCATTGATTATGTCGGGCATCTTGTTCCCCAAGATCCCCGCTCCCCCTGGCGCATAGAGAGGGAGTTTGCGCCGCCGGCCGGAGAGGACGGTATTGGGATGAATCCGCGAGACCGCCAACTCATCGCAGAGGTCAACAGGATCATTGAGGCGATGCGCAGGAGTCGCGCATTGCGGTCCATCGACAAGCGATGGTTCGGTGCGGATACGCATTCAGAATGAGCGGCCTCGATTTTCATCCTGTCATGCTGAAGCTGCCTTTCCTGCTTGGAGGTGTTGGTACAACAATGCTGCTCGCAGGCATTTCCTTTGCTCTGGGCCTGCTTCTGGCAGTGGTGCTGGTGATCATGCGCGTCGATGGGCGTGGTCCGGTGAAACGGCTGAGCGTTATTTACGGTACGGCCCTGACGAATACGCCGCAATTGTCGCAGATCTTTGCCCTGTTTTATTCATTGCCGTTATTCGGCATGACGGTATCGCCTTTCATTTCCGTGCTGACGGGCATGGCGCTCAATGCTGCGGCATACCTCGCAGAAATTCTGGTAACTGGTCTGCGAACCGTTCCGCATGCTTATCATGACGCTGCGCTCACGCTTGGGATGAGCCGTTTCCAGATCTGGACCCGTGTTCTTCTTCCTCATGCCGGAAGGGCCATGTATCCGGCGCTTTCTAACCACTTCCAGATCATGATCCTCGGCTCCTCGATGGCCTCCATTTTTGGCGTGGAGGATCTGACAGGGCGTGCCTACGATATTGGCACCTCAAGCTTTCGTATCGTCGAAGTAATGAGCGTTACCGCAGGCCTTTATATCATCCTGTCCTTTGTCCTTGGGGGGCTTCTCGCGCTTTTCCATCACCTTGTGGAGCGCAGGGTCTGATGGTTTTTTCGGTCTATGATATCGCCCTTTTCGAACACGCTGTTCTGCGTACGGCCATTCTCTCACTGGCAGGCGGTTTGCTTGGGGTGGCTGGGGGTATCGCCCTGACCGCCATGCGTTTGTCGACTGTGAGATGGCTCCCAGGCCTTGGGCTGGTCGGTGCAGCCTATGTGCAGATCATGCGTCGGATTCCCTTCATCGTGACGCTTTATGGCCTTTTCTTTCTCGCTGGTGCATTGGGTGCCGATATCGGGGCAATGGGAGTGGCAATAGGGGCCATTGGCCTGATCGCCTCGGCCTATCTCTCGGAAATCATCCTGGGCGGCATTCGTACTGTCGGCCCTGAGCAATTCGATTCCGCACTTGCTCTCGACCTTCCTGTCTGGGCGCGCTGGCGCCATGTGGTTCTGCCGCAAGCATGAGGGCCATTCTCCCGCCGGCAATTGGCTATCTCGTGCTCTTTATCAAGGACACGGCGCTGGCATCCCAGATTGGTGTTGTGGAACTCAGCCAGGCAGGTGTGATCCTTTCAAGTCGCGGCTTGCCAGCGACACCCGTCTTTATCGTCGTCCTCTCACTATACTTCGCCTTGTCCTATCCGCTGACGCGGCTGAGTCGTGCTCTGGAGAAGCGTCTTGCCCTATCTTGATGTAAGCAATGTTTCTGTTCGACAGGGTCGTAAGGAGATCCTTGGCAATGTGGGCTTTCAGGCCGGCCGCGGGGAAATCGTCAGCCTGATTGGGCCATCGGGTTCGGGCAAGACAACCATGCTGCGCGCCTTGATCGGGCTGCAGGGCGCTCAGTCGGGCACGGTTACCGTGGACGGACGCTGGATCGACCTCTCGGCGCCCAACGCTGCCGCCTCTTTGAGACACAAGGCTGCAATCGTGTTTCAGAATTTCGGTCTGTTCGATCACATGTCGGTCCTGCGTAACCTAACCCTGGCACCGACGCTTGTGCATAAGCGGCCTGGCGACGAAGCCGAAAAAGAGGCGCGAACGCTCCTTGAAAGGCTCGGAATCGAGGATAAGCCAAGCTGTCCCCGCGCGAACTCTCAGGGGGGCAGAAGCAGCGCGTAGCGATTGCCCGTGCCTGATGCAGCGCCCTGCCTTACTCCTGCTGGATGAGCCGACATCGGCTCTTGATCCGGCGCGTGTGCGCGAAGTCGGGCATCTGATGCAGGACCTGGCCGCTGAGGGCATGACAATCATTCAGGTGTCACATGCCATGCAGGCTGTGCGTAGCCTGTCCAGCCGCATCATTCTTCTGCAAGAGGGAAGGGTGATCCATGCCGCTGACAGCGCTGACGCCGCCACCCCCGATCATCCGATTGCGCGTTTCATGAATTCACAGGACGCCCAGGACAACATGGCCTGACCGCTTCGGAGGTCGGGGGACATCATTTTCAATCGAGGGTAAAATCATGAAATTTCGCGGCACTTATACGGTGATGATTACGCCTTTTGATCAAGAGGGGCAGGTGGATCTGTCTGTCCTGCGTCGTTTTACCGAATGGCAGATTGCGCAGGGTATCGCTGGTCTGATTCCGCTTGGTTCAACGGGTGAATTTCTGTCCCTCACCGACGAGGAGCGTCATCTCGTTGCCCGTACCGTTATCGAGCAGGCAGATGGTCGCGTGCCCGTTCTGATCGGAACGGGTGCTGAAAACACGCATGATGTCATCCGATACAGCCGCGAGGCTGAAACGCTGGGCGCAGATGGCGTCATGATCATCCCGCCATTTTATTCCACCCCGACCGATGACGAAATCTTCGCGCATTATCGCCTTGTTTCCGAGGCTATCGGCTTGCCGATCATGCTCTACAACAACCCGGCGACAGCCAATGTCGATCTGCGTCCCGAACTGGTCGCGCGGCTTTCGACCCTCGCGAATTGCCGCATGATCAAGGAATCGACAATGGATGTCACGCGTATACGCGACATCCAGCGCCTGTGCGGCGATGGCATGGCCGTCTTCGGCGGGATTATGGGATATGAGAGTTTCCTCGAAGGGGCAGTGGCTGGGTGGCCGTTGCCTCAAACGTCGCGCCGCACGCCATGAGCGAGATCTTCCGCCTTTGTGACGGATATCGCGACATCGCGCAGGCCAAAGCTCTCTATCATCGCTACCTTCCCCTGATCCAGCTTGTTGGCGGACAGGGGTATGTTGCGGGCAGCAAGGCGCTTCTGGGAATGATGGGTCTTGAAGTTGGTCTTCCCCGGGCGCCGCGTCTGCCCCTGCCGGAGGCGGCGCGTCTGAGGGCGGGCGAAATCGTGCGTGATCTCGATCTCAGGTTTGAGGACCCGATCTAAGATGCGAGGGAAGGGACTGACTTGCGCGGCCCTTACTCTTTGGACGGCCACAGCCGGGGCGCCTCCCGGTTTTTCGTCAGATAGCGTCGCGAGAGATCGGGGCTCGGCCAAGAGTAGCGAAGTCGTGCCCGATCACGCGACCGCTCCGGACTATCGGGTTGAAGCTGATCACCCGAGCGGTGAGAGATCCTGCCCGATGCTTGACGGCCTCGTCAGGCCAGGTGAGTTGGCCCTAGCAACAAACCCCACATTGCCGCCACTCCAGTATGTGACGCCCTCCGGGGCTCTCGTCGGATTGCGTGTTGAGCTCGGGAACGTCTTAGCGCGTCAGCTATGCTTGCGGTCGGTCTATCACCGGGCCTCCTTCGCCCAGCTCACGCTCGGGCTACTCGAAAAGCGCTGGGATGTCATCGACACCGGAATGTTTTTCACTCCGTATCGCGCAACGCTCATGACGATGGTGCCTACGAGCTACAGGCGATCAGTGTGTCGATGCAGGTCGATGATACGCGCAAGATACGAGATATCGAGCACTCTCAGGGCGCTCCGTGGGGGTCGAGATGGGAGGCATGGAAGAAGCTCATGCCCGCGCCACCGATGAATCTCTGCGGAAATCGGGGCGGGCAGGGCTCGATATCAAGACGTTCCAGAACGTTGGCATTGCTTTTGCTGCGCTACGGGCCGGACAGGTTGCTGCCGTCCTGTCGATAGACGCGGTTGCGCAGCGCAACGCAGATCAGGGCGGCGTGAAGCCTGTATTGCGCGGGTTGTTTCCGACGCCTGTCGCTCTAGCCTTTCGCGATCCCGGACTGGCACGTCTCGCGGCAACCGTGCTCGAACATATGCGCATGAATGGTGAGTTGCTTCGTCTGATGGCGCCCTACGGCGTCGCGCCGTTCAATCATGTGATCATGCGATCGGCCCCGATATGTCCGCCAGTAAAAGCCGGTAAGGAACCCCTCATGCAGGTCTGGAATTGGCAAGGTTTTTTCTCCTATCTCGAAAGCGGCTATCTTTTCCGTGGCGCACTGATCACGATAGGTATGACGCTGATAGCGATCATCCTTGGCTTTGTGCTTGGTCTTGTGCTGGCGCTGATGAAGCGCTCACCCGTTTTGTGGCTCTCGGCACCAGCGCGGCTTTATATCTGGTTTTTCAGAGGGACGCCGCTGCTTGTACAGCTGGTGGTTATTTATGCCGGTCTGCCAAAGCTGGATATCCGCCTGAGCGTCTTGAGTTGCTCCATCATCGGGTTGACTCTCAACGAGGGAGCCTATCTTGCCGAGATCATCCGGGCGGGACTGAATGCAGTCCCCAAGGGGCAAATTGCTGCAGCGCGTGCCTTGGGCCTGAGCGAAAGGCAGATCGCCAGGACGGTCACATTTCCGCAGGCATTCAGACTGATTATCCCGCCACTTGGCAACTCTGTTAACAGCCTGCTCAAGACAACGAGTGTTACTTCCGTGATTTCCATGGAGGAACTCATGCAGCGTGCACAGATCCTTGTGCAGGATCGGTTCATGGTGCTCGAGCTTTTCTCGGTGGCAGCCCTCTACTATCTGGCGATGACAACCGCCTGGGACGCCCTTCAAAGGCGCCTGGAAATCTATGCTGAGCGTCCGTACCGCCGGGAGAAGAGCGTGTCGGTAAGTCAGAAAGGCATTGCCATCGATCTCTCACAAGATGCTCGATAGGGGCATGCGATGCTAGATTTCACGTTCGAGGGCCGTCTGATTACCGCACAGCGCGGTCAGACAGTGAGCGCAGCCCTCCTCTCAGCAGGTGTGCTGGACCATCGTACGGCGCCCGACGGCACGAAGCGCGGTGCCTTTTGCGGCATAGGCGCCTGCCAGGAGTGCCTGCTTTCGATTAATGGCGGTATGCCGCAGCGTGGGTGTCTCACCGAGGTCGCGCCGGGCATGGATGTCAGGCGGGTGCTTGCCCTTCCCGTTGATGAGAATGCGCCTGGCGTGTCGTCACAGGAGCCCCGGCGATCCGAAGCAATGCGTCCCGACAATCACGGGGCGCCAGATGAGGCGCCGCTTGAAGAGATAGGGTGCGATATTCTGATCGTTGGAGCCGGCCCAGCCGGACTGGTCGTGGCGCGTGAACTCGCCAGAGGCGGACGCGACGTTCTCCTTGTTGATGAGCGGCATCTTCCGGGCGGCCAGTATTTCAAGCAAAACGCTGTTGCCGCTGCCCAGGGCGACGCTCAAGCGAAGCGCGGAAGTATCCTGATTGAGGAAATGGCACATAGTGGCGCCCGTTATCTGGGCGATACCATGGTCTGGAGCGCTGCACGCGAAACAGATGGCCTGGTGCTAGGTGCAATAAAGGCAGGCCAGGCCTTTTACATCCGGCCTTCCCATCTGATTATCGCGACAGGCGCACAGGAAGCGCCGAGCGCGCGCGCCGGCTGGACCTTGCCTGGTGTGATGACCACCGGGGCCATGCAAACATTCGGGCGTGGTTATGAGGTAAGGCCAAAGGGGCCGCTCGTCATTGCGGGTAATGGTCCGCTCAATCTGCAACTGGCGGCAGAATATCTGGCGCATGGGGAGACACAGATGAGCGTGGTGGAGGCTGCACCGCCACCCTGGCGTCGACTGCGCCAGATGGTTCTGGCCTTCATATGGTCGCCACGTCTGGCCCTGACCGGGGCACGGCATCTTCTGGCCCTCCGGCGAGCGGGGGTTACGATCTTATGGGCGAGCGCTGCTTCGGCATTTGACGGTAAAGGCTCCTTGCAACGTGTCTGCATACGGGGGAAAGACGGAAGTGAAAAATGGGCGGAAGCGCGTCTCTGTGCACTTGGTGACGGGTTTCTTCCCGCCAGTGAACTGGCGCGACTTCTGGGCTGCAGGACGCGGATCTCCACACGTTTCGGGACGCATCCTGAGATCGGCCGCCGTCATGATGGCCAGACGGAACAGGAAGATATCTCGATTATTGGCGAGGCAGGGAGTTTCGGCGGAGCGGCTCTCGCCCAGGCTCAGGCGGTGCTCTGCGCAGATCGCCTTCTGACACCGCATCGGGGAAGCTCGATAAGAGACATTGCGTCCCGTCTTGTACGTCGCTCCCTGGCGAGGCTTCGTTATGCTGTGGCTGCGCGCTTTCAATCCGCGCTCTGGAAGCTCTATGAGCCGGATATCGTCCTCTCACGGCCCACCGGAGATACGATCGTTTGTCGCTGCGAGTGTGTGACAGCCAAAACGGTCATCGAGCGGATCGAGCGCGATCACCTGTCTGATCTTGCCGCGATAAAGCGGGCAACGCGCGCTGGCATGGGCCGATGTCAGGGACGTTTCTGTCAGGCCACGTTGATGCAGTTCCTGCCCCAGCCGGAGGACGTGCAGGCCTTTACCGCCCCACAAATACCGCTTCGACCTGTTCCGATAGGGGCATTGGCGCGTCAGAGGCCCGAATGGCGGGGGCATCGTCGTGTCGAGACCCAGCGAGGGAGGCCATCCCCGCGCCCGATCGACAAGACCCGCCATCGTGTCGCCGATGTGGCCGTCATCGGTGGCGGTCTCGTTGGCTTGTTCGCTGCCCGTGCTTTGGCCCAGGCGGGGCAGAAAGTGGTTGTGCTGGAAAAATCACGATTGGGCGCTCTTGCATCAGGGGGAAATGCGGGCAGCCTTCACGCCCAGCTCATGGCGTTCGATCCTGCTGAGGAAGGGGGAGGTGTTTCCTTGCAGGCGAGAACACTGGATCTGCAACGGCGTTCGATTGCGCTATGGCAAGCCCTCAGGCCCGAATTTGATCGCGATATCGAATTGAGTGTCTGCGGTGGTCTGGTGATTGCCGAGACTGATGCTGATATGGCCCGTTTGAGACGAAAGGTCGCGATAGAGCAGCAACTGGGTATTGCGTGCAGCATGGTGGACGCCCAGCAATTGCGTGTCATCGAACCAAAACTCAGGGAGGGTTTTCAGGGCGGAGCCTATTGTCTCGAAGAAGGCAAGATCAATCCCCTGGCAGCCACCCTGGCTCTGGCGCGGCTGCTCCGGGAGCGCGATGTCACGATTGAGGAGGGCCAGCGTGTCCGGGGTCTGAAGCAGGTTTCCAACGGTTTCGAAATCGATACGGATAACGAGGGCTGGTCGGTCGGGGCAGTGATCAATGCAGCCGGAGCCTATGCCGGTGATATCGCCGGTATGCTTGGTCAGTCTCTTCCGGTCTATGGCGCCCCCCTGCAGATGATCGTCACCGAGCCCGTGGCGCCTGTCGTGTCCTCGCTTCTCGCGCATGCCAGTCGGCATCTGACACTCAAGCAGGCGAAAAACGGATCCTTGCTGATTGGAGGCGGCTGGAGTGCCGGGATAGATCCGATACATGGTCATCCTCGTCCCTCACGCGCCAGTCTCGAGGGAAATCTCTGGGTGGCGCTTCGCCTGCTGCCAGCTCTTTCCGGCGTCCGGATTGTCAGAAGCTGGGGGGCGATGAACATCGATATCGATGGCGCACCTATTATCGGGGTGCAATGCGATAGGCCGGGATTCTGCTCGGCCGTAACGGCCAATGGCGTCACCCTTGCGCCGCTCATGGGGCAAGCCGCATGCGATCTCGTGCTGGGAAAAGACACAGGACTCGACCTTACCCCGTTTTCACCTGATCGTTTCGGGAGCAATATTTCATGATCACGCTGGACAAGGTTTCCAAATCCTACGGCGATTTCCCTGTGTTGCAATCTTGCTCGGCAATTATCGGCCGAGGCGAAGTCGTTGTTGTATGTGGCCCCTCGGGTTCGGGTAAATCGACACTCATCAAATGCATCAATGCGATGGAAAACTTCGACGCCGGTCAGATTACTGCCGCAGGTATCGTCGTCGCACCCGGAACACGACCCATGACCGAATTGCGCCGCAAAGTTGGAATGGTGTTCCAGAGTTTTGAGCTTTTTTTGCATTTGACAATCGAGGACAATATCCTTCTGGCGCCGAAACTGGTTCTCAACCGTGGGCGTGACGAAAACAGGATGGTCGCGCAGTCTCTGCTAAAGCGCGTGGGGCTGGGCGAGCATGCAAGAAAATACCCCAGCGCCCTTTCCGGCGGACAGCAGCAGCGCGCCGCCATCGCGCGGGCTTTGGCCATGCAGCCTGAAATCCTGCTTTTCGACGAACCCACCTCTGCGCTCGATCCGGAGATGGTCCAGGAGGTGTTGCAGGTTATGACGGAGCTCGCGAATGATGGCATGACGATGATGTGCGTCACCCATGAAATGGGCTTCGCCCGACAGGTCGCGACACGGATTATCTTCGTCGATCGCGGCCAGATTCTCGATGATTGCAGCGCCGAGGCCTTTTTTGCGGGTCGCTGTTCCGAGAGGGCGCGGTCGTTCCTGACACATACATCTTCCGAGCTGCTCCGGTAAGCAGCGCCTGCCTTTCAGATGAGCTTTTGTCCAGGCGTGACCTGTGCCTGTGCCTGTGCCTGCATTTCACCTGAGGCGCGCCATTCCTTAGCACGATTGCTGGATGGACCCCGTTTCACAGAAAAATACACGGAATCGTAATATTTCGCTTCCTCATCGAACTCTCATTGTATACAAATCGAATATCAAATGAGACAAGATGTCGAGGGGAGCTGCGGTGCGCAAACTGGCCCAAAATGACAGGCAGGATTTGTCTGCTGAACTGATCAGTGTCATCGAGCGGAATTTTGAGCGGGAGCAGGTTCCGTTCCTGCAGGAGCTGGTTCGTGTTGCTTCCGACAATCCGGCAGGCGACTGCGCCCCGCATGCGGCCCATACGGCTATCCTGCTTGAGACCATGGGCTTCGAGGTGGAGCGTCATCCGGTCCCTGAGGCAGTTGTGCGCCAGCACGGGATGCTGAGCGTGACCAACCTCGTCATCCGCCGGATGTTTGGCGATGGTGAAGGTCCGGTTTTAGCCTTGAATGCCCATGGCGATGTCGTGCCGCCGGGTGGCGGGTGGACCTGTGATCCCTATGGTGGCACGATTATCGAAGGGCGCCTGTTCGGCCGGGGCGCTGCGGTATCAAAATCCGATTTCTCCACCTACATCTTTGCATTGAGAGCCCTGGCTGAACGCGGGAATGGCCTCAACGGGCAGGTCGAGGTTCACCTTACCTATGACGAGGAGACCGGTGGTCATCTTGGCCCAGGATGGCTGCTCGATCAGGGAATAACCCGCCCCGACTATGTTATCAGCGCAGGCTTCACCTACGATGTGATGATTGCTCATAATGGCAGCTTGCAGCTTGATGTAAGGCTCGCTGGCGTGGCAGCCCATTCGGCCTGGCCTGAAACCGGTCAGGATGCGATCGAAGCATGCACCCGGATCATGCAGGCCCTTTATCAATATCGAGACGGACTTTCCAACATTCGTTCCGATGTCGAAAAGATAGATACGCCCACTCTGGTAATTGGCGTCATCTCTGGCGGGGTCGCAGCCAATATCGTGCCTGAAATGGCGCAGTTTCGTCTTGAGCGACGTATCCTCCCGGATGAAGATCCCGCCCTGGTCGAAGCCGATCTCAGGACACTGATCCTGGACGCCGCAGGCGGAGTCCCCTGCCAGATCGAGCGCCATCTTCTGGCAGATCCACTCGTGCCGTCTGCTGGCCAGACCCCTCTCGTTGAGGCGCTTCAGGACGCCGCTCAGAGTGTTCTGGGTGAACTGATACCGGCGTCCGGCATGCCTCTTTTTACGGATGCCCGCCTCTACGCCAAAGCCGGCATTCCCACTGTCTTGTATGGCGCTGGCCCGAGAGATCCGCGTGATGCCAATGGTCACCGCGCCAATGAGCACGTGGTTCTTGATGACTTGCGCCGCGCCACAGAGGTCGTCGCGTTGGCGCTGTCGCGTCTCCTTCAGCGAGACTTTTCCTCGCTTTCAAACGCGCCCCTGGGCGCGCGCCGATTTGGGGCACAGCCCCCGTATTCCTGGAAACCGATAATAGGCCGCGCATCTGCGGGATATGGAACCGACCATGAAGATCAGAAAGCTTGCGCTATACTCAACGATCCTGTCGGTTGGCCTGTGGGGCAATCTGGCTCAGGCACAATCTTCCCCGGAGGTGAAGGCATCCGGCAAGGAGGTGCGTAAGGAACCGTCTCATGCAACGAGCAAGAACGGTCATGGTGCAAAGGCAAGGAAAGCCGCTCAGATCCGCAAGCCAGTCAGTGGCGGTGAGGAAGCGCTGATCGTAACCGGCACGCATTCCACAAATCGCAAGGCGCGACAAAGCACAAGCCTATTACCGTTCTATCTTCGGCGACGCTGCGTCGTTCGGGGATGCTCAATCTTGCTGACGCACTGACGCGCACCTATCCGTCTATCAATATCAGCACGATGGGCAATGATGCTGGGGCATTGACATCATTTATCCGTATGCGTGGTCTCAACCCGAACGAGGTTCTGGTGCTGGTCGATGGCAAGCGTCGTCACACCACCGCCAATATCAATGCCGATGCCGGTCCGAACTTCGGTGCGACGCCTGTCGATCTTAACATGCTTCCTTCGAACATGATCGATCATATCGAGATTCTCGAGGACGGCGCGGCGGCGATGTACGGGTCGGACGCCATTGCGGGTGTCGTGAATATCATTACCAAGAAGCAGGACCACGGCGCCTCCATGAGCGCACAGACGGGCGCGAATGCCTATAATGGTGACGGTTGGCAATATCAGTTGAATGCCGATGGCGGGACGAAGCTGGGCAAGGATGGGTTCCTGCATATCGGCGCGCAGATTTACCACACCGATCATTTCGTAACGAATACCGTTGATAACCGCCTTGCTGGCTACGTGCCTGCGGGCGCTGCAAATGAGCTCTATACCGGCTCGGTCAAAGTGCCGAAAAATTCGAACAAGATCATGAGTACACCCGAGGAGACACGCGAAAATCTCGGGATCAATTTTGGCAAGGATATTACCGAAGATCTTTCTTTTTACGGACAGGTTACCTACGCGCATCGTCATGCCGAGGCCTATGAAAATTATCGCGTGCCGTCTGGTACCAGCGCGAGCAATCCGGTCGTGTTCCCCTACGGGTACTCCCCTCTTGAGACCATTGATGAGAATGATTACGCGGCTACGCTGGGACTGAAGGGTGGCCGTGTCTTCGGGTTTGACTGGGATCTGAGCACGACCTGGGGTGAGGATCTCGACAAGATCACGGTACAGAACACGACCAACCCCAATATGTATGCGGCGACAGGATACACGCCTACGACGGTGCGGGCTTCGAATTTTCGTATGGCGCAATGGACGAACAACCTGGATTTCAGGCGTAATTTCCGTATCGCGAATGCCGTACCTGTGACTGTGGCTTTCGGTGGCGAGCATCGTCTTGAGCAATATACCATTCTCGCTGGAGAGCCGGCTTCCTACGAATACGGGGGCACATCCGCGCTGGCCGGCCTGACTCCACAGGATGCCGGGAAATGGGACCGTGACATATGGGCAGGTTATCTGGACGGGGATTTCCATCCTCTGAAGAACTGGGATCTCGATTTCGCCGGCCGGTTCGAGCATTACACCGATGTCGGCAATACCGAGAATGGCAAGGTATCGACACGGTATGATTTCACGCGCCGTATTGGAGTACGCGCGACGATCAGCAACGGCTTCCGGGCGCCCACAATGGCGGAGCAGCACTATAGTGCGATCAATGTCGGTCCGACCTCGGTGCTTGGCTTGCTGCCTGTCTCTTCGGAAGCCGCACGCGCCACGGGGGCGTCGCCGCTGAAGCCAGAACGCTCGACCAGTGCCAGCGGGGGCATTGTTCTGGAGCCGATCGACGGGTTTCATATCGAAACCGACGTGTATCAGATCAATATCCGTGATCGCGTCGTACAAGGCGGCAACGTGACGGGCCCAACCGCTATCGCAGCCCTTTCCAGCCTGGGCGTTTCATTGCCTGCCTTGACCCAGCTTTCCGAAAATGCAGTCCAGACCTACTACTTTACCAACGGGGCCAGCACCCGGACACAGGGGTTGGATATCAAGGCAGACTACATGGTGCGCATGCACCGATACGGCAATGTTACACTGTCTATGGCACTCGACCTCAACAGAACACGGCTCACGCATAATGGGATGTCATCGAGCGGATCTCCCCTCCTAAATGCGCAAAATATTGCCTATCTCACGACTGGTTTTCCACGCAGTAAGATCATCCTGAATGCCTACTGGACCCTAGGGAACTGGGACGTGAATTTGAGGCAGACCCGGTACGGTGAGACTGTCGGTATGATGACGTATCAGGACTGGACCCCAACCGCTGCGATCTGTCCGATCGACGGCAAGCAGTTACAGCAATCCAGCACATGCTTCGCCCAATTCAAAAATACGCCACGCTGGCTCACCGACCTTGAAGTTGGTTACCGGATTTCACCACGCTGGCACATTGCGGTCGGGGCCAATAACATCTTCAATATTCGTCCCAGAAAACTGCCTGCGGAGCTCAATCAGCTGGGTGGCAATCCTTATGATACGTTCTCCTCCAAGTGCCGATGACCGGCGGGTACTACTATGGAAGGGTCAATCTCACGCTTTAAGAGTTTTTAAGGCAGTTATTGGAGGCCTGCTCCTAATTTTTTATGTAAATGCCACAGCAAGCTGGACAGGCTTCCGGACACGTTCAATAGAGAAAGCGCTACTTATTCGGAGTGATGGAAATAGAGCTCGATCATATCATCCGAATACTGCGGTTGCGCGGGACATAGGGATTGTTTGGAACATGTACCCCGATTATCGGCAGCGTAGTTTGGGAGTTCAATTGCAGCCCATCATTGTATGAGGCCCATTAAAGGCGAGGGGCGGAAACATATTCGTCTCTCGCCTCTGTAGGCTAATTTGTTCTCAATGGAGCGCGCATGAAGACCACAATCACTTGACCCACATCATGTGCGTAGATTTGGCTCTTCCATTAGCGGGGGGGCATCAGATTTCATCACTGATGGGGAAGTCAGGGCCTCGGCGACTGGGAAAGCTTTCTCACTTTTTATCTCCTCTGCCAGTCGTTCTGCCTCAGCCTCGTCCAACTTCCTAAAAGCGACCCGCGTCACGTATTTGGCTTTTTCAAGATTGCCGGTCAGCTTGCATTTCATGATCTCTGCCTGTGTCTCACGAGGCAGTTTTGCTGGCGGCATCCAGATGGCCTTCAGCAGGTCCAGATCTCTCCTGGCCCTATCGCACTGGACGACATGGCGTGCTTTCCATGCGGTGATCTCCTCCTGCCTTCGCCTGTCGGCCTCGCGGCAGAGCCTGACAAGCCATTCCCTGCATGTATCCCGCCTGACGATCTGCTGAAGCAGCTCATGGTTCTCTCTCCGTAGCTGCGTATTGGCTTCCTCGCGTTCCGTCGGCACGGGCAGACAAAGCGGCTCGGGCGGTGCTGCACGTAAACCCAAATGCCAGAACACGGTCTCCAGAAGATAGCGCAGGATCTCGGCCAGCGTTTTTGTGAGCCGCTCTATTTCTTCGTCGAGATGGGAGAGGCGTTTCTTCTTCGAGAGAACGAATACCCTGTCACGCAAGGCATCATGCTCCCGCCGTGTTTCCTGCAACTGTTTTCCGGTCTGCCAGAGCTGCCTGCGTGCGTCCTCTATACATGCAAGCGTGGCGGCACTTTGTTCAGCGACAGAGCGCCGCGGGCCATACGCCAGAGGCGGTTTTGCATTCAGTACCGTGCGGCACGCCCTAGCTTCACATTTCCACTGCCGGATGTAGTGAGCAAAGTTCGGTGGCAGTGCATCGATACGATCCAGCGAGAGGATCCTCGGCTGTTTGGACGAGGGATGTGACGGCCTTGCTTTCGCAGCTGCTCTCGCAAATGCTTCAGGGTCACGCCTGAGTTCCGCAAGGGGCGGCAGAAGCAGACCACTCTCCTCTCCATGGCGCACCATCGCAGCCATCTCCAGAGGGGCACGCTCCAGGAGCGGTTTGACTGCTGCCCTGATATCACCGCGCTTTGGCCTTGCGGCTTCCTCTACGAGGAGTTGGCGGAAATCCTTCATGCGCGTTTTCGTCAGGCGCGTGAAAGACCCGATCAGAACACCATCAGTCGTCTCGATTATATGCGCGTCCTTGCGGGTATCCTGCCGGTCTCCAGCACGCATAACCCAGCCCCTTGTTTTCAGCAGGGCGCGAAAACGATGCAGCTGATTATCCGACTGCGCCCACAGGGAAGCGATGACCTTCTTTGCTTCAGCAAGATCCAGCCCCTGTCGTTCGGCCATACGAGTGATTGCGAGGTGTAGGCTGCACGTGGAAGGAGCCGTAAAGCGGGATCTGCTTTGGTCAGAGAGGACGGTGTGTCGCGAGATGCTGAGGTAGGGGCGGTGAAGTTTGCAGTCTCGGCTGCTGGCCCCTGCAGGATCGCCTCAACGCGCTCCGCCTCTGCCGTCTTTCCTTCATGACGGAGGGCTTTGACAATGGCCCGGTCATGCCGACCCGGCACCAGCTGATGCCCCAGACGCAGTTCCTCGAGGCGGGCGCATTTCTCAAGACGCTGCCATGAGAAGCGCGAGCTCAGCACATGGTCGTCCTGCCATTCGGGCAGGAGCAGATGGCCATGGGTGCTGCCATCCTTCTGATGCACGACCAGCGTCATGCGTTCCTTATCCGCCTGCAGCTCATCGCATAGCCTGGCTGCAAAAGAGGCGAGGGCCGCGTCACTCATGGGCTCGTAAGGGTTGAAGGCGATATGACGCAGGCCATAGCGTATGCCCTCGCGTCTTGCTTCCTTCATCCAGTCCGCAAGGCACCAGTCACTGCCACACAGAACACGTATGGCTTCGTTCCTTGCGCCTTGTAGCACGTGCCGGGAAACGGCTGATGGCCGCTGCTGGTCCGGATGCGGGTTTCCTGCACAATCATGCGTTCCCCTCCGGACTACGAGGAGGCTTAGTGCAATGTTTCGGAGGCGGTCTCTATAAGTCCTGATGCCTCCGCTTCGACCTCTATCCCTGTCACTGGTTCGACCATCTTCCGCGGTCTGGACATCCTCCTTGTCCTCGTCACCCGCAGGGATTTGAGCAGGACATCGACGCGGTCCTTTGTCTTTTCCAGCGCATCCAGAACATCTCCCGCCCGGACAGCGTCGCCGCAATGGGCAGAGTGAGCCAGCTGGTTGAGGTTGTTACCAATGTGCCCGAGCTCGCCCCGCAGCTTGCGCAATGAGACGCCCACAGCCCGCCCGTCATGACCGGTCAGGGCGGCCTCTTTCAGCAGGGATCGTACCCAATGAGCGGTGGTCTCATGGCCTAGAAGACGCGCTGTACCGGCCCACGCAGCGATCTCGTCAGGCGAGGCACGAACCGACAGGCGAGAGGAGCGGGCAGGGCGGGGCAGGCTGGGGACGGGAGGCGTCACGGGCACAGGAACATGCGGCGAAGCAGACATGGGATGCGCTTTCCATCAAGGGGGTCAACGGGGGCGACAGCCCCCTTGCCAGCTGCTTCGTGCACCCAACGGGTAGCCACGAAGCACTGCTGGCTCAGGGGAGCCAACCCACGACCTTATGATAGAACAAGACAGGAACGAATGCCGGGAAGAGCAGGCGGCCTCTGACAAACCCCATGCAGAATGAGAGGATTTTCCTGCGTTCCGTCCGGCGGAAATCCGCTCTCTTGCGGGCTGTCCCCTCCGGTCTCCCGGAGGGCTTTCCTTCAGCTTGGCTCGGTCTTCTGTGACGCGGGTTCACCTGCATCGGCACAGGCGCCGGCGTTGGCCTCGGCGGCAGTCTTCGGCTCCTCGACAGCTTCAGCCTCACACCGGGTCCGAACTGCGCATCCGCCGGGATGAACACTGCCCCGCAGGCTTCCAGCGTTTCACGCATGGCACGCAGGGTGCGGATATGGGGTGTGCGGGCATTCGTCTCGAAATCGGCCACCGTGCGATGCGCCATCTCGGCCATTCTGGCCAGGTCACGCTGCGAGAGCCCCAACATGGCGCGGGCGGCACGGCATTGCGAAGCAACAAGTGTCATGGAGGGCTCCGTAAAGGTAAGGGCAGGGGATGGAAGAGATGAGCGAGAGGAAGAGAGACAGGCGATAGGGGACTGGGACAGAAAGCAGGGCAGGAAGATAGATGCCGACACTGCCTCATATGCGTCGCTTTCGGAAGACGCTCGGACGGTTTTCTGAAAAAAGGCAGGGGGTTTTCGCGTGGTTTAGTGTGCTTAGTATGAAATAAGGAGTCCATATAAGTCTGTTGGGAGTCCAAATATGATTTGGAGTCCAAATACGTTGACCATGGCCTAGGAACGCCGCTATCTGTCGTCTCGAGAAGGAGAACGCAGTCATGGCGCGCTATGGATATGCCCGTGTGTCGACCGATATGCAGAGTGTCGATGCCCAGCTTCCCGCCCTCGAAGCCGAGAAGCTGGACATGATTTTCGTCGAGACCGTGTCAGGTGCCGTGCCTGCCAGGGAGCGTCCCATCCTTGCCTCGCTGCTGGACCGGCTCCAGCCTGACGACAGTCTTGTGGTGGTGCGTCTCGACAGGCTCGGGCGCGATGCAATCGATATGCTGCAGCTCGTCTCCGCGCTGGATGAGCGCAATGTCAGAGTGCGTATTCTCTCGCTGGGTATCGAAACAGGCACGGCCAATGGGCGCCTGTTCCTCACTATCCTGATGGCCATTGCGGAATTCGAGCGCGAGCTTATCCGGGAGAGAACCCGTGCAGGGATTGCGGCAGCGCGGGCAGCGGGGCGTCGTATCGGACGGCCCCGCGCGCTGACACCGGCGCAGACCCGGCATGTCAGGGCATTGGCGGCACAGGGACTTTCCATTCGGGACATCGCGTCCGTCATGAATGTTGGGCGCGCTACCGTGCATCGAGCGCTGCAGGGCGAGGTTGGACCGCAGCGGGCCGGGCCATCCTCCAGCGCCGCAGCCTGAGCCTGACGCCGGAGGGGCGTTGCTTCAGTGACGGGGCCTTTGCACCAGCGTGAGACCTGCCAGACCGCAGGCGGCGACAAGTGCAAACCAGTAGCCGCTATTCCATGAGGTGGCATCAATCAGCGCGGTCGCCTGTTTCTGTACCATGGCCTGCAAATCATGCTGCATGGCGGCATTACCGCCAAAAGCGCCAAGAAGCTGACCCGTGCTCTGGGCTGCCTCGGCTGCGAGGTGATGCAGCCTCGCATGCACGACCAGAGGCAGGGCGAGCAGCATGAGCAGCGGCAGGGTATTGAGCAGACGCGCCCGGGCAAAACCGAGCCATGGTGTCATCCAGGGCAGGAGCGTGATGGCGCAGCCGAGCAGACGCCAGAAGCCGAATGTCACAGTGATGTCCGCGCCACCCGTCTGAACACCGAGCAGCTGGTTCAGCGTGTAATCGAGCCTCATGCCCAGCATCGTGTTGCCTGCATCGAGCGTCCATCCCGGCAGAGCGTAGAACCCAAGCAGCAAGGCACCTGACATGACCATGCCGGGCAGGGTCATGCGGTCTTTCTGTTGCCGCAGATAAGGGAGCATCACGGCCCCCAGTGAGCCACCATTGCTGCGCAGGGTCTGACCGAATGCGCTCAGTGTCTCATTGGCCAGGACATCGCGCCCCAGAACATGGATGGACGCGATGCGTCCTTCCGGTGTCAGGGTAAAGCTGACTTTCTGGTTCAGGGCCGGGGCTGCTGGTCCCTGCCAGATACCGGAGAGCATGAACTCGTGTTGTTTCCCATCGGACACGAGAAGGCCTGGCTGGGCGTCGGGAATGCGGATGATTGTGCCGCGATTGGCAGCGTCCGGCCTTGCATCAGCGGATGCATGGGCTGCGGAGCTGGCGTCATGGGTATTGCCAGCGTTGGGCAGGGACGAGGAATGGTTCATCGGTCTGTCCTCACAGGGCGGGCTTGGCGGTGGCATGCGCGAGTTTGGCCTCGATGGCCGCATTGAGCTGCCGGATGATCTCGGCTGTGATGGCCTGTTCGGCACCGATATCCTCGTTCGTGATACTCAGGCTGCGCACGGCGGACGGGTTTTGCGGGACGATGCTGACATCGATGCGCAGCCAGGCCTGGGTGGTGGCAGCGCGCGGGTCTGACGAAGGCGAAGGATCAATTCCGGTGCCATCCGCTTTCTCAATGACGCTGCCGTTTTTGAAAGCGTAGAGCGCGGTCGCAGCACTCCCACCCGATAGCGGCGGCAGATGCGCCGTGTAATGCGCGGTGAGTTCGACCTTGAGGGCATCGTATCCGGGCGCATTGAGGGGCGGGTAGGAGACACTGCGCTCGATGCGGGTCACCACGCCGCCCATGACCGGTGGGGCGAGGGTGACATCGATCCTGTCGTTCTCGCGCTGGCAGGCCAGCGATGCCGGGTAGGGCTGGCTCTCGATATCCACCCCCTTATGCGATGTCCGTAGCGTCTCGGTCCGGATGCTTGGTTCTGTCTGGCAGTACTGGCGCAGGATGTTGGTGGCTTCCGGGGCGGACATGCCAAGCGAGAGACCAAGTATGGAGGCCTGACCAATCGCATTGCCCATTCTGGAATAGGTGAGCTTCTGCGTCAGTGCGACGCCGCCATTATCCTGTTTCGGAGGAGACGCCGGGGGTTCCGTGACGTGCCCCTGACCAAGCGCATTCGCTGCATTGACCATGTTGCGGCGGAAAGCCTCCATATCCTGAGCCTGAGCGAGCGGCGCTGAAGCCGCAGACAGCAAGAGGCAGGCGATGACGCGTTTCATGGTTTCCCCCGGAGTGATGTGACGCAGGCCATCACAGGGCCGGGACAGGTGTCAGTCTGAACCGCCCAGGAAGTCATGACAGGGCAATAATGGGGTTAGGGGTGAGCGGGAGCTCGACCTTGCAAAACCCTTGCCGTGACTGACTTTCTGGCGGCTCGACGGTGTCCTGTCCGGTTGTGATGACCGGTTCACAATCCGTCGGTTTCGGGACGGCACGGCATCGGGTCGGGAGTCCTGTCTCCAAACCGTGTTCCGAAACAGCCGAGGGGGTTTTCATGACACGGTATGGCTATGCACGCGTCTCAACCGATGATCAGACGCATGATCCGCAGCTGGTGGCACTTGAGCGGGAAGGGGTGCGGGAGATCGTACTCGATACGGTTTCCGGCGGGGTTCCGGCTGCGTCACGACCGGGTCTGTCCGGACTGCTGGCGAAATTGCAGCCGGGCGACAGTCTCGTTGCAGCGCGTCTCGACCGGCTGGGGCGCACCATGCTCGACGTCATGGGGCTGGTGGGCAGTCTCGTGGAACGTCAGGTGCGCGTGAGGCTTCTCGATGTCGGGATCGAGACCGGCACAGCAAACGGGCAGCTATTCCTGACCATCCTCGCCGGGTTTGCCGAGTTCGAGCGAGAGATTATCCGTGAGCGAACGCGAGCCGGGCTCGAGGCAGCACGGCGTAGCGGGTCACGGCTGGGGCGGCCTGGGCGCCTGACCGACAGGCAGCGCAGGCATGTGGTCGAACTGCACAAGGCAGGAAAATCTTTGCACGAAATTGCGCAGATCATGGGTGTCTCGAAAACCACGATCTGGCGCGCGGTTTCCAGCGGGAGAGAGCGTTCCGGAAACGAAGGTTCCGGGACGGATGACCGGGCCGCCTAGCCGGTTCGATTGACACCGGCACAATAATGACCGGTTCCG
Source organism: Asaia platycodi JCM 25414 (assembly GCF_000614545.1). Classification (GTDB taxonomy): domain Bacteria; phylum Pseudomonadota; class Alphaproteobacteria; order Acetobacterales; family Acetobacteraceae; genus Asaia; species Asaia platycodi. Next base: position 196,487 of record NZ_BAKW01000001.1, read on the forward strand.
GGACAGAAAACGTGGCTAGGGGCGGTAGGTTTGGTGCGAGGGGGCGGCTATGGGGGGGAAGCGGAATGTCTGCTATTAGGCGAGGATAATAAAGAAGCGGCCACTCATATTGGGGAATACCCCCTGACAGCCGGACGCTTCAGTAACAATCGATCGGCCTCCGCTGAAGCGAAACCCCCACGACTGGTGTTCTTGAGCTTTTCAGCCTCATAATCGACGTGCAACGTTCGCGAAAGTAAAACACCGAGATGGCGGATAAATATGAAATCCACAAAGCGACTTTTCGGCGCGGTGTTACGCAGAGCATAGCGGAGCTTCATATTACGGGCGGCTGTCGAGCGGTCCAGCGGTCGAGGCACCATTGGTCTTGGTACCCAGCTCTCTACGATGGCAAGCCCCAATACCTCGCACCGCAACCCATAGAGCAGATCGGCGCTTTAGCAACGAACATCGAGCTCGATTTGTTTGGCGGCGATCAGCAGAGTGGCCTTGAAGGCCCCCTTGTGTCGCGGGTCTGGACTGCGCTCGATGGCGGCTATGCCGGTGGCCTTCAACCTGCCGATCTATGGAGGACGATCGCAGGCAATGCCGATAGAGCAGGGGATTCTGCTTACGCACTGAAAGCACGCCATATCTCGTATAGCTTAATGGCAGCCGGAATTCGACTTCGCGACGCATCAGATCATTATCATGAGCAATTGATGGCAGCGATCCAAACCAGCACGAGGAGCGGCAGCAGGTTTGAGAACATCCCGATACGCGACCTACAACTCGCCTTCCACTCTGTTTTATCCGAACTGGCCAGTACTAGGGATTATCTTGCGGCCTCAATCGCGAGCAGGCTCGGCGCACCCAACAAAATCGACGCGATGAATCGTTTTAAGGAGTGGCTTTCAGCGGCGAGCCGCGCTGACCTGGCCTGCGGGCCAGTGGCGAGTGTAATGCTGGCTGCATACGATCCTCGTGATTCCGATCCTTGGCTCCATCATCTAACGGAATATCGGAACCTCTACCTTCATCGCCAGCCGCTTGGCTCGACGGTATCGCCTGCTGTTTTGGTCTATGAGACAGTCGAATATGTGGGGCTTATCTTTCCACGTATAATTATGCCGCTGGATGCATCTGATCCGTTTGCGCCGGGTCAAGATGCTCTTACACGTTTCCTCCAACTCTATCGGGCAATGAACAAGCTTGCGCAATTAGCCGCAAGCCATGCCCCATATGATACCACCCTCCCAACGTTTGTCGTCCGCTAGAAGTGTGCGCCTCCTGAGCAGGCAGCCTGTTTGAGGGGGTCTCTGACGGTCCGCTTTCGGACGAATAACGTCGATCAAGATGTCTCCGCCAATTCCCTGGCAGTTTGCTTACCAAATTAAACGTTGACGTTCGTAAATGAAATTTTTGTATGCAACAGATTGTCGAACAATTGCGAAATCCTAGAGGCTGATAAAATTACCCATCATTCAAGACCGGCCTGAAAAATGTTTCATAAATAGCCTGACTGTTAAGCTGGTCTGGCTCGAGGCCAAACAATCGTGCGCTTGCCATCTTTGGCTGCACCAGGTTCTCATCTATGGCGTATGTAGAGGTAAAGAGTATATTATCTCTGACTAGATTCTTATTTTTTACCGAACTGATCAGTGCCGAAGGAGGCATTATATGTTGGGTAAATTCAAAAGAATAAAAGAACATCAGATCTTCGCGCAATGTTATCTGGTAAATTCCCGTCACATCCATAGACTCTATTATATCAACATCTACGGTATTAGCGCTCCTTCTAGTTGGAATTGTTTTCCTAATTTGCAAACGTAATAAGGAGGGCTCTGGATTTTTTACGTCACCTCCGTTCATAGAAACCCCAAGGCTGTGTCTCACGACGAGACTTCGAAACTCAGCATCAGCTGTCCCCGAAGTTTTATCGCCAAAAATATTAGTGAAATCGATGTCGCTGGTACCCAGCGTTGCATCCACGGTAATCGGTAGAGAACTGTTTCCAAAGCAGAGTTCTCCCATCACTCCATACCAAGGCTGATCATAGGGCAACAGCAGAGAATCATTTACGACGATAATGTAATGGGTAGACACTGGCACATGGCCAGCCTTTTTGTGTCGTTCAAACTGCTCCCGTTTTGCCTTAATAGCTGACGTAACTGACAACAATCGCTCACGGAAGACAGTATTTCTGTCTTCTTGATCTAATTTCCTTTGTTTGATGAGGTTTTTTATACGATCCTGTGGGGTTGGTGTGATTACTTCGAAGCAGAATGTCACACCATTTTTTGTGGCGACAAAGTCCGGGCCAGCATCATTACTTTTTATATCCTCAAAGTTCATGCGTAGAAGCCGCGAATAAAACAGCAACTCTGCCATTATTTGAGAATATATGTCGACATCATCAAGCATAATTTGTTTATTGAAGGTGGTATCCTTTAATCGACCATAACTTATGAAAAGAGATTTAAGACCCTCAATCATGCAACCTATAATTGTGGTCATACGATCACCAGACTCTGGTGATTTTTGGAAAAAATATTCAAACCTTGTTTTTAGTATGGATCTCCATTTACTTTCAAGGTACTTTATGCAGATATCGTCTGTTGGTATATCTTCCATGTTATTTCCTTCAATAATTGGCACAATGATCATCCCCACAAGTTTTATTTTTTGTTACGATCTGCAATTATTTTTGAAAAAATTACCGATCCGCAGAAAAATCGCAATGATGTGACTTTTTAAGCAGGAATTAATACACGAAAACCATTGCGATTACTAGGTATTTATCAATCAAGTTTTGATTGGGTTTTGCCCATTCCATGTATCGAGAACGACTTCCCCCAATTACTATCCGTCACGACGAACGCAAAATACCTTATCTAATGAGTCAATCCGAGGTGTAGCGCCTACGGAAGAGATCAGATATTTCTAGATCGAAAACCAATTGGGAATATGTTTAAATCGAAGTGGGACCGATCTAAAACTGACGTAGATGTTTCCGCTAAAGATTTGTGTCATGCCCGTTTTGAGAAATCATGATTTTGTGCTTCAGCGTCCGAAAAGTAGGCGAGAGCAATATAGCCGCTCCAGATGTTTCGGCCAATTTTTTCAGCCATCAGTTTGACCGCATGCGACAACCGCTTTGGGCTTGAAGCTGTCGTTGTCACACGATACGACCGCCCTGAAAGAAAACTTTTGGAGTATGGTCCAAAGCAGTGAACCGATGGGCCGGACACCACAACGCATCCGCTTCTTGTCGTCGGGGTATTCGTGCAGACTGCAACGCGTTAGTCTAAACCGACCACATGAAGTAGATTAACGCGACAGATCAGCAACCACGTGTTAAAATAACCAATGCTTACCTTCCCGAATGAATGGCGGTTCGAGGCTCCTGGTGATCCCCTCCCCTCGATAGTCATCAATCAATTCGATGACCTTATCTCGAGGGTCGCGTCTCAGGGCGACCGCTGGAACGTAATTGAATTCTTCAAGGTGCGTTTTGCCGGGGCGGCAGGGCTTCCCAGCCATAGAAGCTCTTCCTTGAGCTGGGCTGAGGGTGACCTCGCGAACCTCATGCATGGGGCGGCCGAGAACGCACCTCTCTTTATCAATGCATTCTGCAAGGCATGTGTCGAGCTTAGGGAGCAAGAGCCAACTGGGGCTTCCCAACAATTGAACGGCTAAACCGCGTTTTATCGGAGGCAGAGACCGGTTACGCGATCCAGCCGCCTAATCTTGTCTTTACCGGCATGCAGGTACCGATCATCAAGCCGGAGCGGCAGCCGTCCCTCGATGAGCAAGCGCAACAACTCATCCAGAGATCGCTTGATCAGTCGGAACAACTTCTTAGGGAGGGACGCGGCCGACAAGCGGTCTCGGAAATCCTTTGGCTCTTGGAAACCGTATCAACCGCTTTCCGCGGGCTAGATGCAGGATCAGGAACCATTGAGGAGAAATATTTTAACAGGATCGCAGGTGAACTCCGACGCCAGCATCGAGGACAAGTTCTTGAGCAGGTTGTGGGGTGGATGACCACGCTGTACGGTTTCCTTTCCTCGCCCACCGGCGGCCGCGTCCGTCACGGAGCCGACATCACGAACACGGCCGGAATGCCGCACGGAGATGCCGAGCTCTACTGCAACCTGATCCGCAGTTACCTCGGCTACCTGATGGCGGAGCATGACCGCATCAGCCGGGCACAGTTCCCGTAACGTGGCGACCTTCTCTCAAAGTCAGATGGAGGCCATCGCTGCCGCGCTCGGCGATACTGCCGACGGGTTAACCGGCAGCGAGATCCGCCATCTTCTTAGTGTCGCGAAGATGGATGACCCGTCTCCGGAACTGACGAAGCGCCATCGCCTCCATAATGCCTTCGCGGCCAGCCAGAACGAGCGGGGGGACCGTGTCGGAGTGATCGCGTTCATCCGGAAGGCTATGAGGCCCGAGCGATATCTTCAAAACCCTCAGCGTTATGAGCCGCTTCGCATGAAGGTGAACACCGCCCTCGCCTTTGCCGGTCTCAAAGTGGACGCGGAAGGCATTCTCGGCGCGACCAACAAGGCGACCACCATCCCCGACGCAGAGCGGCGAGCACGCGAGATGTGCGAGGATCTCGTCCGACGTGGTGTGCATCCTGACGTGCTGTCCTTCTGCCGTTCTGAGCTACTTGTCGACGACTACTTCCACGCGGTCCTCGAGGCCACGAAGAGCGTGGCCGACAAAATCCGCTCGCGTACCGGCTTGATAGACGACGGCTCCGCATTGGTTGACCGCGCGCTTAGCGGCGACCCTCCGATGCTGGCGATCAACTCTCTTCAGAATGAGAACGAGAAGAGCGAGCAGCGTGGCTTCGCAAACCTGGTGCGGGGGCTGTTCGGCATGTTCCGGAACCCGGCAGCGCACGCGCCGCGCGTTTACTGGGCTATGGAGCGCGAGGACGCCGAGGATCTTCTTTCTATGGAATCGCTGGTCCATCGACGCTTGGACAAGGCCACCATGCCGCGCAGGGCCTAGTCATCAGGTCGACAGACCGCTTCCGGCCTAAACGCGCCCGAGAAAGGTCGTCCTGCCTATGTCTGCTTTATGGAACGCTATTCATAAGCACGCATGCCCGCGATGAAGGCGAAAGATGAATATCCGCTTTTCTAAAAAAGAAATAGAAAGCGAACATCTCCAAAACTATGCCAATCACGAGGCAGATTTAGTTTAAATATTTGATATTGTTAATTTCAAATGCAATTGAGAAAGTTCTTGAGATGTCTGTCTGGCTAAAATTTTTACAGCGCGTAATTCAAGAGCATGCTATATACCCGAAAAGCTTGTTATGGTTCTAACAATGAACGAGGAGGCTGTATGTATATTTTGACTAATACGTGTAATTCCTACTGCAGCTACCTTGCTTTCGGTAAATAAGCGCACAAATGAGCGTGGAAATTCAATTCCCTCTTGAGTTTATCGTGCAAGGAACACCCGTTTCTCTTCAATGCAAACGCACCACCGCCAAAGACGACTGGAAGGGTAGAGTAAGAGATGCCAGCTATAATGTGCTTCCTGAGGGGCATTTCTCCACCGAAGCACCAATTTCCATAACATTGTTCTATTTCCCGGCGACAGAAATGCAGGGTGATGTCGATAATATCGTGAAGCCAATTCTGGACGCTTTGTCACAACATATTTATGCAGATGACAAGCAAGTCGAGCGAGTATGGGTCCAAAAATTCGAGCCTGGCCGAATTTTTGAATTTACTAACCCGTCCGAGGTTCTATCAGAAGCGTTAGATGGCGAGAAGCCACTACTATTCATCCGCCTTGGAGATGATCCAACTGAGGGGCTTGTATGATGTCGATGTCACTATCTGGTTATGAGCTTGAACGGGCGGTATTGGATATCATGGTGCCCAAGCTGGAAGCGGATGGATATCGGGTTGTAGTTCATCCCGCCCGGGACACTCTTCCTGAGTTTCTACAGCGGTATCAACCAGATATTGTTGCATATAAGAACGATACGAAACTGGCTATCGAAATCAAATCTCAGCCCCATCCGTCCGGATCGCAAGAACGCAAGCTGCGAACGCTTTTCGACGCGCATCCAGATTGGGAACTGCGCTTTGTCTATGCCCCCCCCACAAGTTCTGATGCAGACATTCCGGTTGTCTCAAAGCAGACCATCTATGACCACCTGCATCATCTTGATACTTCTGTAGACACAATGGGATCTATAGCGGCATTGCTAACTGGATGGGCGGTATTTGAAGCAGCGGCCCGTATCCTGCTCCCTAGCAGTCTCTCGCGACCGCAGTCTCCTGCCCGTCTCATAGAAGCCTTGGCATCAGAGGGATATGTAACGCCTGACGAAGCCGATACGCTTCGGTACCTTAGCCGCATTAGAAACGCGGTTGCACATGGACGCCTTGACCTAACACCATCTCGGGAGGATGTGGCGCTTCTAGTCACTATCACGCGTTCAATTTTAGAACTTGCTCCGTAAATTAATGGACCAGCATCGCTAAACCCGCTTACGACGACAGCGATAGTCTAAACCCCGATCATCTATATAACAACTTTCAGAAACCTGAAATGGCAGGTGGATGACTACATGAAGCCGCCTGTCTGCTCCTGTCTCACTGAGCGGATAGGCAGATCAGGGGGTGAGTTGAATGTCAGTTACCGGGAAGAGATGATCGAGAACAGTTATTCGAAGCGCTCACGTGTTGCTGGATGCTGTACCACCGGGCAATGCCCCAACCAAAGGAGCCTAAACCCATGCCGCTAACCGTCATACCCGCTTGGGTGTCTGAAATGAGGCGAAGCCTGCCTGTCTGCATCCTTGATGCGGATAAGCAGTTAAGCAGGAAACAGAATAGCCGGTTTTAAGCTTGCTTGGTTTGGAAGTGAACGAAGCATGGCCCTGTGTGTTGATGCGTCGTAGTTAAGATGTGTATTGAAAAACGGCATTAGCTTTTGCCAGAGCAACCTCCGGAAGGTCGACAGCAACTGCTTTGCCGCCGTGTATGTTCGCTTGAGTCGCAGATCGACTGCAAAAGGCGCCTCCGAAAGGGAATACACCGGTCAGGACCACAATTCTCCGGAAAAAAATGCCGAACAGCCCCATAACCAGCGAAAAGGGCATTATCGTCCATGCAGCAAAGATAGCGTACCGTGCCTCGCCAAATGCGCGTCAGATTTTCCGGGGGGAGAAGTTTGGCCTGGCCGCCGCGACTTCATCAAGGATTGCACGTCCTTCCTCGTCCTCGCTCACCCGCAGGCGCGCCGGGACCGCTTCTCCATGCAGTTGGGAGCGCAGATCCTCCCAGCGCTCCTGGAGAACGTTCCAATTGTGCTCGTCGTAGGTTCCTTTGAAGATAATCGGACAGATTTCAATACAGGGAAGATCGGCCCCCTTTCTCTTGGCATCAATCGCCTTCCGCAGCATCTTCGCCCATCGGGAATTCACGCGGTCGACGCGGCCGATCTGCTGCTCGACCACGCCCGGATTCCACTCGGGATGCAGCAGGACAACGAGCCGGCAGCTCTCGTGAAGATTGAGCCCTTCGCGCCCCACAAGCGACTGCGCTACGAGCACGCGCGGGAAGCTGTTCGATTGGTTGAAGGCGAGTTGGATCATACGGCGCGTCTGCAGCTTGGTTTCACCATACATCAGCCGGGCGAATCCCCCTTGCCGGCTTGTGTATCCTTCCCGCAAATGCTCTTCGAGGACGTTCCAGGCCCTTGTCGCTTGTTCCTCGTCGAATTCCTCTCCTTGTTCTCGCCGCTATCACGGTCCGCGACCGCTTCTACCAAGGCTCGGAATGCGCTTGCCAGGTCGGCATTAGATGCTTCCGGACCGTCGGTATTTGCGGCGATAGCCCGGGCAAGCAGAGCCATGTGGCGCTCGTCTTCTTCATCATCGCCGGTCACGGGCGCCGTCTGGCGTCCGATGGCGTCGAGAATGGCGAGGCATTTGCCATTGGCTGCGTCATGAGCCAGTCCTGCGCGCAGACGCACGAGAAGCCCTTCTCGGTGCCTCGCACGCTGGCCGCTTTCCCGACGATAGCGTTGGACTAAAAGGTCGTCGAGCCGGGTCAAGTCCACCTTCGACGCTAACTGGCGGTGTGCGGCGCGCACGGCCGGCCACTCGTCTTCATGCACCTTGGCTTGCGGCCAGGGATTCGCATGCTCGACGGCCTTAAGCATCTGCCTCGCATTGAGCAGCCCCACCAAGGCGCGCATCGGGCGAGTGAAGCGTCCAAAGACCAGCACCTTTTCGCCCCGCTCGGTTTCTTCTTCGATGGTTCGGATGGCCGCCAGGATCGCCGGATGATCGAACAGGATGTCCGGATCGTTTCCGAACGCATTTTGCAGGACGGACGCCCACAACGCAGACCGATTGCCGGCCGGTGGCCTGGCAACTAAATCAAGACCAGACGGTCCTATCTCGTCATCGGCCTGAGCCCGGTCTTCCTCAACCTGCCTTTTATCCTCCTCCTTGTCGTAAAATGCTTGGTCGATGATACCGGCAAGGCCATGACCGTTACCGATGGTCAGGCGCAATCGTTTCGTCCGGCTATCCATCACAGGTTCCCGAACAACCGATAGCGCCTCCGCCGCACAAACCGCCTGGCGCCAGGCCGGACTCAGGTCGTTGAACTCAACTGCGACCTCGCGCAAATGCCGATAATCGTGTTCGGATAGCCCGCTTGCCTCTTTGAACCTGAGTACATCTTCGTCTTCGCGCTTGTCGCGTCGCAAAAGATAAGGCTGGAGCGCGTTATGGAATTGTGCGGCGGCCTCGCGATATTCGTCCCGCACTGCGCCACTCGTTCGCCAGCCCAGTCGGAGGCGACGGATCGCCTGCGCATAACGCTCTGTCGCCTCAACGACTGGCTGGCGTTGTTCCGTGGTCGTGGCAATACGTTTGAGCGTCGATTCCCATTGCCCGACATCAAGTTCGATGGGCGTGGCTGTCAGCGCGAGGCGACGGCTATCACCACCTGTAAGGATAACGTTTTCGACCACGGTAGACAGACCGCCGTCCTCCGACCGATTTTTGTGCGCCTCGTCCACGATGATGAGGTCGAAGGCTCCAAGCCCCAGCCCGACGACCTTCTCAAACCAAACGCGAAGCGGCTGACGGCTCCCGTAGTTTTCCGCGTTGAGCGGGGCGGGCCAGGTCACCTCCGAGAGAAGGCGTGAGAGCAGGCAACGCGCGGGATTGCCTGAGGTCGAAGGTACTGCTCCTGCGATTGAATTTGCTGCGGTTACAACACGTTTCACATAGGCGTCACGATAATAGGCATCGCGGTAGCCACGGGGTACACGCCCTTCTGTCAATCGTCGGGTTGCCGCGTAGACCTCCGGAAGCAGGCACCATCGCCAAGTCTGCGGGTTCTGTCCGAACCGCCAGTTAGAAAATAGATGGGAAATCATGATGATGGACTGCCGGAACCACGGAGCCGAGGCAGATTCCTCGTTGTTCCAGGCTTCAAAATAGCCATGCAAGCTGCGAATCACCGGCAGGACATCTGTCTCGCAATCGCGGAATTCTTTTGTCCACTGGAAGCTCAGGCCGGGCGGGATGACGACTGCTGATCGGCCGCCACTTTGCACGACAGCCATGGCCACAAAGACCGCAATGCGTGTCTTTCCCATGCCGACCTCGTCGGCGACAATCACGCCGTTGCTGCCGATGCGGTCGGCGATTGCCAAAAGGCTTGCGCGTTGCCCGTCATTAAGCAGCCGAGCGAACGCAGACGAAGGACTCGCCATGTCTTGGAGGCGGCGCGCAACTTCCGTCCATCCCCGAAACTTCTGTTTCAACGCGTTTCCCCCAGCTTCGCGCAGTTCTCAAGCTGCCAGGCCGCGATAGCCGCATTGAGTGCAGCCTCGTAGCGCACGCCTTGTTGCGTCTGCGCGGTCGCGGCAAAGGCCGGCCGGAAGGCTGGTGCGAACAAAGGGTGTAGCGGATTAAGCGAGATTGACTGGAACGCCCTTACAACCTCGCTGTCCTTTGCCTGCGTCAGTACCTGTTCGAGACGGTTGCACCACATGGCCCAGTCCGTTACTGCGATGGCGACCTGCTTGGCTGCAATTTCCTCGACCAGGATCATCATCCGGCGAACCGGGTAGGCAGAAGGCGATGTTGCCTGGGCAACCCCTGCGGCGACAACTCCGTCGATGGCATCCATCGCATCACTGCCCACCAGTTCCTCATCTTCCGGCGGCATCGGGAAATTGGCGAGCTGGATCCATGCTTCTTCCAAATCGAGCGCGGGCAGATCGGCGGCGCAATAACGGCCGTAGCGGTCGATGACCGGCACACTGGCCGTTCGCATATTCCTTCGGTCGACCACGCCACGGTTACCTGTCGTGGACGCTTTCCTGGCCAGGTAAAGCTGCCATTTGCAAGACGCTCGCACGGGTTCCCATCGGGATCGAACAACTCAAACGCCTCCAGTACCTCCCCTTGCGTGGTGAGGCTCCCCCCTTCGGGCCACTCGCTCCAGAGAAACAGAGCGACGGGCGCGGCAACGAAGGCGGCATCGCGCTCCGGCATGTCCTGCCCAGCCTGTAGCGTCGGTAAAGGTGTCTCCTCCGCATCGTCCCAGTGAATGGGAAGCCGGTTGGTGACGACATCTCCTCCCTCGTCTTTTTTGCCCTCAACGGACCACCTCAGGGCTTCAGGGGCAAAGACAACACCGGCTTCGAGGTTTCCTAACGAACCTGCCTTGTTCATCAAGCCGGGTTTGGTCAGGTTGCCGGACCCGAGATAGACCCAAGGGCTGCTGCAATTGTTAGACTTTTTGCTCCAATTGGCACTGAAGATGAATTTGGCGTGGAGAGAGCGCGGGAAGGCGCCAAAGTAGGCCGGCATGCCGGCAGCGTGTATGGTCCAGCCTTTGCCTCGATCCAGGACTGTCGAGCGGCGACCGCCTGACAAGCGAGCGGGTTGACGAAGAGGCTCTTTTCGCAGCTCATTGTGACTAGCGATTTCTCTTTTAGGGTCTCACATATCTGCTCAGGGATGAAGGTATCATGCGCCCCTTCGCCCTCGAAAAAGCCGGACCCCAGTGCAAGATAGTTGCGCCTGGCATTGCCCCCGTGATGCCTCACAAGGTCTGGAAGCTGTTCAAATAGGGAGCGCTCCCGACTGTCGAAGAAGTGGGGAGGGTACTCCGTCTGGCGTTTGGCAATCTGGCCAATCCATGCGGCAAATTTGGCTGCAGCATCGGTCGACTCGTTGTCTTTCCCTGAAATGCGTTCGAGGGGGCGAAGATCGAAGAATTGCTGGAGCCAAGATAGGAAATTCCAGGCTGCGGCCAGATCGGTACGGTCCTGAGGAGCAACGTTATTGTTCGTATCCCGGCCGACGATATCGAGGTGCCAGGCGAGGTCGAGGCTTTCTTCAAGCGTCTGGCGTGTCCAATTGCCGGTTGACACGATGATGCGTAGGACAAAGCGGTCGCTGTCCTCGCCCCTGAAGCTGATGACCGCGACCTTGGCGTGCAGGAGTGCAAAGGGCAGATTCGCAGTCTTTACGGGCAGATGCAGAGCGCCCGGTGCTTCTGCGGGCGCAATTTGTGGATTTCCGGGATTGAGCATCACGGCCAACAGAATCCGGCCCTGATAGGCACGTCGAGCCCGGGTCAAGCCGGAGAAGCGTTCAAGGGCATCCTCCAGGAAACCGGCATCGGCTGCGTATCCGCAAAGCCAGCCGAAGATTCCCTGATATTGCTCGGGTGGATCAAAAAGCTGGGCGAGAGAGGCTGGCTTGAAACTCATGCCGCTTCTTCGGCCACCGGCGGGTTCAGGAAATCTGCAAGTCGTCCCTCAAGGTCCAGATCGAGGAGATAAAGATTGCGGACGCGGCCGGAGATGCCGCCCGGGACAGGCACGCGGCCCGCATTGTCGGCATCTGCTCCCTCGCCTTCATCTTCCGAGATTTCCGCTTCAGGCTGTCGGGAGAAAGCCCCGCCCGGCAGCACATCGTTTCCGACCAGCCGCAATACCCGATCATCGCGCCTGACGAGGTTCCGGATGATGGCCACAGAATCACCTTCTGTGCACTGTCGGCAGAAAATCGTCGCCATGCGTCCTTCAGTCGGGTCCTTGCCCTCATCCAGAAAACGGTGCGCCGCTTCACGCAGTGTCCCAAGCCGCATCTGTACGGGGGAAAGCGTGTATGCGGCGTCTGCAGCAAGTTTCGGCGCAGCATCGGCGCCATCTGTGCCTCAATGGCGTTCAACACGTCGATGGCGGCGTCTCGCGCTGTGAAGAATTGGGCGCCCAGCCGAAGATCGTCCCAGTGATTCGCATCAAGTATCGCTGGCTTCGTCTCCCACCCGGCAGGGCGAGTCACATCAAGAGAACGAACCCAGCCAAGGGCGTTCTTCCTTCGGGCTGCTTCGGGGTTCCGGCCGGCACCTTCGCAGAGCTTGTCGCGAACGAGTATCCGCGCATCAGGAGGCAGAACGATCAACGGCGAGAGGGCATTCCGCAGATTGTCTGTGTCTCTGATGACGGCACCGTCTTTGGCGCGTCCGAACAGGTAGTCCTCAACGGTGGCCTTATACGGTCTATGTCCGGCCGTGGCGGCTTCGATCAAATCCATGCCGACTTGTGTACAACGAAAACTATTGAACCGCTGGCTCCCAGGTTCGACGAAGCCAAGATCAACCAGTGCTTCCACGGTCGCATGCGCATGGGCTGAGTGACATAGAATCGTGGCTGGCGCAGTCGCGAGAAGGTCAGGTCGTCTGTGCCGGTCAGCTTTTGGCGGCCGCGCAGCCGAGAGTCACTCGTCCAACCATTGTTTCTAAATGCACACCAGCACGCCAGCGCCTCCACCGCGTTGGCAATCTCTATTGCTTTGACGTTGGTGCTGCTTAAGCGCAGCCGATCGGCAATCCGGACGCCAAGCGTCGCGAGAAAAAGTTGCTTGGCAAACCACACCCCGCCCAGACCAGGCACAGCGAGTTGGTTGAACTTCCGCACGGCGGCTCCCAGACCGAGCGTCCGCGTTCGGCGCGATCCCGCAAGCTGTTCGGGTCCAAGCAGCCCCCATCGCATGGTCGGCAACTGGTTTATTTTGTCCTGTCCAAATGTTTCAGTTGCCACCTTTCGACGCCTCCCAGATTCCCGTTTCCTCTTTATCTACGCGTCCAAATTACATGAAAATCCGCATGCTGACACGATGAAGATCAAGAGAAAATTCATTGTTAAAAAAACCTTCGGGTAAGACTCTAAGAAGAATTTTTAACTAATAATGTCTGCTATGCAGAAATTACTTCTATCCCACTCACGTCTGAGATGTAGGCGAAAGCGGACGAACTGATGTCTAAAGATGTGTCTCCGCTCAACTTTCGGGAATTGTTAGATCAAGCGTCTTGTAACTGATCGCTTCGACAACACGCTTGAGGTTAGGGACATCAATCGCGGAGGTGTAGTTCGTGGTCCCCTGGCTTCGATGCGTCGCTTCATGCCCCAGGAGACGGTCAATCCAGATCTCCCGTAGTTCATGCCCGGTGTTGCGTAGCTTAGTCGAGACTGTGTGTCGGAAGCTGTGGAAACAGACTTCCCTAGGGAGTCCGGCTCTGCTTCGCAGGCGCGCAAAGGCCTGAGAGAAGCTTGCCGAACGGTCGCCGGTTTTTGTGACGACCAGATCCGGAAACAGCCAGACCTGATCGGGCTTCATGAAAGACAGAATACCCTTTGCAATCAGCTCAGGGTGGATCGGTACGATGCGTGTGCCAGCCTGTGTCTTTGGGGACCATCCGCTCTCGCTGTGCGGGCGGATCTGGAAACAGGCGACACCTTCCATCATTTCGATATCGGCGCATCGCAGGTTGCAGATCTCACCGAGTCTCATACCTGTGTAGGCAGCAATATTGATGATTGCGGCTGCCGTGCGTGCAGAGGGCGTGCGGCTCGCCCATGGTGTCGCACTGAGCTGCGCTAGCTCAGCGTCGCTGAAGCAGCGTCGTTCGACCTTCTTCGTGACATGGTAGTCCCAGCCTGCCCAGACATTGCGTGACACCAGATCACGCTGCAGCAGGAGCGCCCAAAGAGCGGATAGACGAGAGAAGTGGTTCTTGACCGTCTTGGCGCTGATGGTCTCGAGCTTCTCGGTTTCAGCGCGCGCGACCTCGTCACGGATCGAACGACCGTTGCGCTCCTTGCCGTGGGTGGAGGGAAGACGGAAGAGGAGATCACGGAACTCGCCTGCGGTCTCGCCGGTAATCCGTTCGACCTCCATGTCGCCGAAGGCATCGATGAACAGGTTAAGCGCTTTGCGCGTGCCGCGTTTCGTATCCTCTGAGCGATTGGTATCTGGGTAAATAAAACGCTCCGCCGCCATGCTGACCGTCAGAAGCTTTGAGCGGGAACCTGAGCTTGCAAGCTTTTTCCCTGGCGTGGATGGTTTGCGTGGGTCTGGTTCAGCAGTCAGCGGCACTGGGGCGATAGTTTCGCTCTTCCTGGCCGTTCCAATGTCGACGACGATGTTTTTTAGGAGATCGACCTGAGCGGCCAGATTAGCGGCCTCCGCACGCGCTTCAGGCAGATCCTTCTTCACGATTTTCCGCATCGTTTCGAGCCGCTCGGTATCCTTGGCAAGATAGGGGCCGATGATGGAGAGAAAACGCGTCACGAGGTTGTTGAACTCGAGGAAGCGTACCTGAACCTCTGTCATTTCCCTCTCATGCTTGAGTTCGAGCAGGCGCATTTCGATGGCATGGGCAGACTCGGTATCGCGAACGAAGCTCTCATAAAAAGTGATGATCTCGTCTGGTGTGGGCGGTCGGGCTTTCGAGTCACTCATGGCGCGCACCTTGTCGAAGAACTGTCCGGTCCGGTCATATAGCTGTGCCGCCCGTCTGCGAGCCTCGAGTTTAGCCGAAGTATCAAGCGAAAGGGAGATCTCGGACCGCCTCAGGAGAGGCTGGATATTCTTCGGCACGGCCCTGCGAAAATGGTATCGGGACCCGATCAGACGCAGCATCAAACTTTCCCATTCTGGGAAGAATTCCGGGGCAACCCCGGTTTGACGCGTTGAGAGCCAAAAAACCTATCATTTTCAATGAGATAGTGGTGCGAACTATGGGACTCGAACCCACACGCCCTTACGGACTCGAGATTTTAAGTCTCGTGCGTCTACCATTCCGCCAAGTTCGCACAGCACGGGTCTGGCTCTAGCACGAGGGAAGGGGCGTGCAAATCCCCAACGGTCAGCCGAGGGCGAGCAGTCCTGCGCCGTGTTCCTTGAGCCAGCTCTGCGCCTGACGTCTCTTGGGGTGAAAGCGCTCGACATGATGCCAGAATGCGCGGCTATGATCGAAATGCGTGAGATGCGCGAGTTCATGTATCATGACGTAGTCGCGCACGGTTTGGGGCATCAGAGCAAGGCGCCAGTTGAGCATGATCCGGCCAGTGCGAGCGCAGCTGCCCCAGCGTGTTCTGGCATTGCCGCACACAATGCTGGTGGGTATGGCCCTCATCGTGACGGCATGGTGGTTGAGCTGCGCGGGCAGGGTGATACTCGAATGGTTTTTCAAGAAGCAGAGTGTCCGGGCTTCGAAGCGCTCGATAGGCCCGCCTATCGTGAGGCGTGCCGCCTCCAGTAAAGCTGGTCGGCGCTGCTCGGGGGCATGATGCAGTGTGACCGCATGATCGTTCAAGAGGATCATCTGCAAAGGCACCAGCTTGGCGTCGCAGGCAGAGCCGCGAGTTTCTCGTCTATCCAGGGTGAGTGGGCCGAAACGAAATCCTTGGCGCGTTTGAGTGAGAGTGAGAGTGGGCAGGTGACGACAACCTGTCGAAGCACCGGGTCTATACGCAGCGAGAGGCGGCGCGCACGGGCAGAACGACGCCAGAGAATGGGTCGATCTGTCGTGATCACCGGGCAGTCTTGCGGGGCTTGCGCTTGCGTTTCTTGCGCGCCACTCCGGAAGGGATTTCCGCAGGCCAGTCGACGAGATGATCTTCAAGCAAACCGGCCTCACGCTCGCTGATCATCTTGCCCCGTCCTGAGATGCCCGCTTCATGAATGGACTCCGCAGAGCCCGAGCGCAGAGGGTGCCATTCAGGCAAATCTTGCCCATCGCGTATCAGAATATAGGCGCAGCTCGGGGGAAGCCAGTCGATATCGGCCAGAATGTCGGGTGTCAGTGAGACGCAGTCTGGTACTTTTCGAAAGCGCGTCTCATAGCTGGAGCAACGGCAGGATTCGAGATCGAGCAGGCGGCACGCAACATTCGTGAAATAGATAGCGTCGGTTTCGTCGTCGCGCAGCTTGTGCAGGCAGCATTTGCCGCAGCCATCGCATAGCGACTCCCATTCTTCCTTGCTCATGTCTGCAAGAGAGGTTGTCTGCCAGAAAGGAAACGGGGAGTCAGCCATGGGCGATGCTCGAAAGAAACAGGCAAAGCGCCAGGCAAAAGGCGAGGCAGAGACCGGACAGGGCTACCGGCAGGCGCAAGAGTGGTAGCCATAAATAGCGTATTCTGGCCGAACGCCCTGCTCCCAAACCTGCCGCAGCGCGCGCGAGGCCTTCGAACCTGCCTGAAAGACGCCGGGTGATGGGCAGCAGGCAGAAAGGGGTCAGCAAAACGCCCGCACCAAAGAGGGCTCCTTTATGCATAGGCCCTGCATGAGTGACGCTCAGCCAGCATGCCCCGACCAATGCTCCCGACGCGCTCCCTACGAGAAGGCGCGGCAAGGCCTTCGGCATGATCAGCCGTAACAGGGCCAGAGTGATAAGGCAGAAGGCGGCTCCCATAATGAGGAGCGCGAGTTCGACCATCATGCGTCGACGTCAGCCAGGTCTGGAAGCGCTTTTGCAAGGCATCGAAATTGATTGCCCAGAAGCCATCGCTCATCGAGAGGCTGCCCAGATCGCGCCCATCCTGAGGGGCATCCTGCGTGTCATCATGAAGCGGCGTCTGATCACGCAACATTTTGATGATTGTTTCCGTCTGGTCCGCCGGCACATTGCGCGGGATCGCCCAGGACAGCTTCTGGCGGAGCGACTGCCGCCACTGGACTGAGAACGAAATCTTCTGTCCGAGATCGGCCAGACGGTCGAAGGGCGTCGACAGCATGAGCGCCGCACCGCTATTCATAATCCGGCTCGCCTCCTCGGCGGTGCGCCACCAGACGAGATAGGGCCTGAGCTGGTCGAGCTTGCGAAAGGCGCGGTCGACACCCGCAGGTGAGGAAAGAACGTTGTAGACGTCACGCGGTGCGACGCCATCGGCCATGAGCGCAATTTCGAGCGTGCCACGCGGGTCGAGGCGCAGCGCACGCTTGCCGGGATGGCGGGCGATATCCCAGAAATCGCCCCAGTCCGGCGCAGCTTCGCCCAGCCGCCCGCGATCCCAGGCCAGAACGATGCTTTCCTCACCAGCCGGTATGCCGCAGGGGGAATTGGCCGCTCCATGCGAGGCAGTCGATGCGTTGGGCGTGGGCAGGGTCTGCACCACGCCGTCACGGCAGGCAGCATAAAGCGTTGTGTTGTCCACCATGACGGCCAGCCAGGGAGCTGTGCGTGTCTGGGCAGCCTGGCGCAATGTGGCGAGGCTGCGTCCCACTCCCGCAGCGGATACGGCTGATCGGGCATCAGAAGCGAATGGGCGTCGATACTTCCCGACACGACGGCCAGAACGGGGCGCGTAGCAGCCACAGGGCGGTTGGCTTTTTTCGTCTTGGCGCGATGCACGACATGATGCGCGGCATGATGCGGCGTCGCCTGAGCCGCGACGGGCAGGCACAGTGTGAGCACCATCATCCATCCCGCACGACGTCGCGAGGCAGGCGCTTGCGGCCATGTCTGGAAGAGGGTGGAGACGTGTGCAGATAACACCCTTTCCGGTTGAAGGTGAAAGCAGAATTTTTCTTATAGATCGTCTTTCATGGGAAAGGCCACAGCCTGACTGGCCTGCCATGCAAGTTGCAGCGAGGTGCCGTGGGTTACGCCGCGCAGGGATTGCAAAAGAGGGCGGCGCATTTCGATTTCTGCGCCATCGGCCAAGCGCAGCCTGAAGCGAATATGCTCGCCTGTATGAAGAACGGACTGGACGCTTGCCAGCAACGGAGGTGTCTCTTCGTCACCTGCCATGGGAGTGCCGAAAAGAGGGGTCATACGGTCAGGGCGGATGCAGAGAATGCACAGCGCATCTTCGGCAAGTTCGGCGTCTGCCATGGCCTCGACCACGCCGCCACAGGCGAGGTGAATGCGTGCGACATCGTCCTCTATTTCCAGCACTCGTCCAGTCAGGAGATTGGCTTCCCCGAACAGCCTGGCACTGCGCGCATCGCTCGGGCGTTCCATCAATGTCGCCGCATCGGCACATTGAACCAGAGACTGCCCGTCGAGGAGCGCGATGCGTCCGCCGAGCCAGAGCGCGTCTTCCCGGCTGCGGGCGGCATGAATGAGGGTGAGACCCAGGGCTCGTTGCAATCTGGATACCAGATCGCGGGTCTTGCTGGCTGCGCGCAAGTCGAGCGCGCTCAGCAATCCGTCAAGGATAAGGACGGAGGGCGCCCCGGCCAGCGCCCGGGCCAGTTTGAGTCTTATTCTCTGCTCGGGAGTCAACTGATCGCCGGGCAGGCCCATCTGGGCATCAAGGCCGACAAGGGCGAGCATCTTTTTTACGGTCGCGTCGACAAGCTGCGCTGCGGCGCCCTTGGCGCGCAGGGGGAGGGCAATATTGGCAGCAACATCGAGATGCCCAAAAACCGGCTCTCTCGGAGAGACCAGCACGATCGCACGGCGCTCCGGAGGCTCGCGAGTGATGTCCTGCCCGTCGAGAAGGATCTTCCCGCTGGCTGGCTGTGCGAACCCCCCAAGCACGTCGCAGAACAGACTAAGGCTCTGGGCGTCTTCACTCAAGAGGCTGAGAGCTTCGCTCTGGCCGAGACGAAGGGAAAACGGCTCCGCAGCCTCATCAAGCGCGAGCGCCTCGATCTCGAGGGGAAATTTGCGGTCACGTGATAACGCAGACATGAAACCTCGCCTCTCTTCAGAACGTTTGAGCCCAAACCACTAGACGCGGTTTTCACCGCGCAAGGAGTTGTGACATGAGCAAAACAGACGTCAAGCACACCGCCGACGCCGCTGCCAAGTCGGCGCAGGAGCAGATCGACGGTCTCAAGAGCCAGCTTGAGCAGCTTCTTAAGGATCGCATCAACCGGCCCTCCTTGATGTTGCCGACCGCGCCGATCAGGCGGTTGCCAATGCGCGCGAGATCACCGATGTTCAGCTGCACAATGCTGAAGCACGTGTCCGGGCGCGTCCCCTTGCTGCTGTTTTGATTTCTGCCGTCATTGGCTTTATTGCAGGACGTGTCTCCAAATAGGCCGTCTCTTCCGAGACAGGGCGGCCTCTCGTTCCAACCCGTATCAGGTGCGGGCAAGGCGGTCTGTCCTGTTTCGGATCCGATCTTGCAGGTTCGCCCCTGATACGAACACACGATAAAGGCTAGCGAATCTCCATGAAGGTCATCGATGTCGGGCAGGAAGCCTCAAGGCACAAGGTGAGGTGATGCAGCGCGTGGCCATGCGCGTCGGTCGCCGTGTTGCCTATTTCATCATTGCCGCCATCTTCGGCCTTTTCGCTCTGGTTTCGTTTCATGCCGTGCTCTGGGCCTTCGCTTCAGCGTCCTGCATTTTTCGGCCTTTGCTGCGGCCTGCTCGGTGCTTGGCATCGATCTGCTCTTCGTGATCGTCTTTGCCCTGCTTGGCACGCGCAACATTGCCGACCCGGTCGAGTTCGAGGCGCGTCTGCGCCGTGATCGCAAGATGATAGAATTCAAGCAGACGCTTGCGCTCTCGACGCTGATGGGCCTGCTGATCGGCCCGGTCGGGCGCTTCACTGGCAAGCAGCTCTTCGGCGCCGTACGCAACATCTTCACCCGCCGATGAACAGCCTGAACGGCTTGTGACCTTTCTTGCCAGAAATCTAATGCAAAATTCAGGTTTGCCTTCTGGCAGGAGCGCCCTGTTTCCCCTATGACCTTTCGGCAGGTGCTTCAGGCTGGTTGTCCGAAGCGCCCCGGGTTCGGTCAGGTCGTATCATCTGGTGTCCGCATCCTGGCGAGATGATGAAGAACTACGGTTTTTCATCCTGCCGGGCTATGCTCTCCTCTTTCTGATCCCGAAAGGTCGATGCAAGAAGGGGTGAGGGAGGCAGATGCTCGCAGAATTCAATCTATTCGGCGTATTGATCTCTCCCATTGCCGTCTATTCGCTCGCTGCGATCCCCGTTACCTTGTTCATCCGCTTTCTGCTCTGGCGCACTGGTGCCATCGAGTGGTTCTGGCATGTCGCCCTTTTCGAGGTGGCGCTTTACGTCTGCGTGTTGTGCCTCATGGTGCTGTATGTCTGAACGGCCAGAGGTTCACGCGGGTTTCCTCGTGAAACGATCCGTCCCCTCCCATCATGGCAAGGAATCTCCTTCGTGCTGTTCGCCCGTACGCTGATCCGTGTTTTTCTGACATTAGCAGTGCTCGGGGTGACGCTCCTTCTGGGGTACACGCTGTGGGAGACCTACATGATCGCCCCTTGGACGCGTGACGGGCGCGTGCGGGTCTATGTCGTGGATGCAGCACCCGAAGTTTCGGGCACGGTTGTCAGCGTGCCGGTGCATGACAATGATTTCGTTCATCGTGGCGATCCGCTTTTCGTGATCGATCCGGTCAGATTTCGCCTCGCCATCCGTGAAGCTGAAGCCCATCTGGCAAGCGCGGAAGAAGATCTGAAGCTGCGCCGCAACGACGCCAAGCGCCGTATGGGGCTTAACGGTATTGTCTCTGCCGAAGAGCAGGAAATCTACAACTCGAATGTCGAGACGCAGGTAGATGCAGTCAATGCCGCCCGCGCGTCGCTCGATGTGGCGCGGCTGAACCTGCAGCGCTCGATCGTCTATTCGCCCGTTGAGGGGTATGTGACCAACCTCAATCTGCGTGTGGGCGATTACGCGCATGAAGCCAGTCGCACATGGCGGTCATCGATGCCGACAGCTTCTGGATCAATGCCTATTTCGAAGAGACGAAAATGTGGGGTGTCCATGTGGGAGACGTCGCCCGCGTGAAACTCATGGGCTATCGTGAGATCGTGCCTGCCCATGTCGTCTCTATCGCTCGCGGCATCAACGACCAGAATGGCTCGCCCGACAAGCTTGGCCTTCAGGATGTGAACCCCATTTTCACGTGGGTGCGTCTGGCGCAGCGTATTCCGGTGCGTATCCATCTCGACCGTGTGCCGCCCGAGGTCATTCTCGCAGCGGGCATGACCTGTACGGTAACGGTCGGTACGCCTCCCCAGGGCCAGCGCGGGAGACTCACCACCTGGCTGCAGAATCATCTCTGATCATGGTTCCTTTCCCACGCAGGCTCGCCGCCCTGACACTCGCTGTTTCTCTTCTCGCCGGATGCACGGTGGGGCCGCATTATACGCCCGATCGCATGAAGCTGCCCAATGGCTTCGTCGAGAGCGATCACGCAGCAACACCCGAAGAGATTGCCCGCACGGAAGCGGAGATGAAAGAGTGGTGGGGGCAGTATAACGACCCTCTGCTCAACAGGCTGGTCGCCCAGGCGATCAAGGGCAATTACGATCTGCTCATTGCCGACCAGCGCATCATTGCCGGGCGTGCGATGCGCGAGGAGGCGGCTTCGGCCTGGTATCCGCAACTCGATGCCAATGCGGGGGGCGGTTCCAGCCGCTATTCGATCAATATCGATAACTGGCCGATCCGACCCGGCAACCCGCAAAACCGCCCCGAAGCCTCGGTGCTGACCTACGGGGCGCAGGCGAGCTGGGAAATTGATGCTTTCGGCCGTATCCGTCGCGAGGTCGAGGCCAGCGAGCGTGCCATTGATGTCAGCATTGAAGATCGTCGCGCCACGCTCATGACGCTGCTTTCCGATCTGGTGCGGGCCTATATCTCTCTGCGTGGGGCGCAATTGCGTCTGGCAATCGCGCAGGCCAATGTCAAGAATGCGCAGAACGAGGTCGATCTGACCAAACGCCTCTATCTCGAAGGGATCGGCAACACCCTCCAGACCGCGCAGGCTCAGAGCGAACTCGATAGCGAGCAGGCGTCGCTGGAGCCGCTCAAGGCTCAGATCGATACGTTGAGCCACGGGGTGAGCGTGCTGCTCGGCGATATGCCGGGCGATCTCAAGGCCGAACTCGAGGCGCTTCCGAACGGCACTGCCTCGCTGCCGGTCATGCCGCATTTCCCGGCGACGTTACCGTCGATCGTCGTGGCCAATCGCCCCGATATACGGGCAGCCGAGCGGGGCTATGCCGAGACGACAGCGCGTATCGGTGTTGCGGTGGCGCAGCTCTATCCGAAATTCTCGATACCGCTCACCTTTAACCCGAACGCTTCGGCCATGTATCAGGCGTTTCAGGTCAATTCGATGAGCTGGTCTTTCATAATGCTGGCCACCCTGCCGATCATGCATGGCGGGCGCTTTACCTCGCAGGTCGTCGAGGCCCGCGCACGTGCCGAGGCGAGCCGCCTGACCTATCGCAAGACGGTGCTCAATGCCTTCCGTGAAGTCGAAGACGCCATGACGTCGTGGCTCCATAACGACCATTATGTGGCCCAGCTTCATCAGGCTTCGCTCGATAGCGGGCTTGCGGCAGACCGCGCACGCCGCCTCTATGCGGCAGGTCTGACCGATTACATCAATGTGCTGACAACGCAGCGCATGCTTCTGGGCGCGCAGGACCGTGAAGCCGTGGCTCGCACGGCTCGTCTGCACGATACGGTGGCTCTCTATACTGCCATGGGGGCGGGTTGGCAGGGGCTGGCACTGCGTGACACGGCCTTGCCAATCGATGCAGCCAAGCAGAGTATTCTGGCCAAGGCCTTCTCCCGCTAGGCCGGTCGCAATGGCTTGCGGTCTGAGAGGCTGTGTGCGCTCTTGAATTGTCCCGATCCGGACCAACATAAAACATATGAATTCTGTAGTATTCACGAATAATGAGGAGAAACAGGCGTGAAAGATCCTTATGCAGCGCTTGGCCTGACGCGTGGCGCCACGGATAAGGAAATCCGCAGCGCCTATCGCAAGCTCGCCAAGGAGCATCACCCGGATCATAATCCGAACAACAAGAAGGCCGAAGAAGCCTTCAAGGCGGTCGGCGCCGCTTACGGTATTCTCGGCGACAAGGAGAAGCGCGCACGTTTCGACCGTGGTGAAATCGATGCCGAGGGCAATGAGCGTGGCCCCTTCGGGCATGGCGGCGGCGGTCAGGGATTCCATGGTGGCGGTGGTGGCCAGTTCAACCAGGAAGATCTCGGGGCGTTCTTTTCCGACATGTTCAGCGGTGGTGGCACCGGGGCCGATTTCGGTACGGGGCCTTTTGGTGGCGGAGGCCGTCGTCGCAGCCGTCGCGGCGCCGATCGCTCCTACACCCTGACCGTCTCGTTCGAAGATTCCGTGTTGGGCACCACGAGCCGCGTGACACTGCCGGAGGCCGGAACAGTCGAGGTCAGGATTCCTGCCGGGATCGAAGATGGCCAGACCCTGCGCCTGAGTGGCAAGGGCGCAGCAGGAATGGGGGAGGGCGCCCCTGCAGGCGATGCGCTCATCACCATCTCGGTGACACCGAGCACCGTTTATACCCGCGAGGGGCGCGATCTGCGTGCCAGCGTGCCGGTCGATCTCACCACTGCCATTCTGGGAGGCAAGATCGTGGTGCCGACCCCCAAGGGGCAGGTGACGATGAAAGTGCCGCCCCATTCCGATACGGGTACTGTGTTGCGTCTTGGTGGGCGTGGCGTGGCCGAGCAGGGCGCGCACAAGGCGGGCAATCTGTATGTCACCTTGCAGGTCAGGATCGGCAAGGTCGATCCGGCGCTTGAGGAGTTTCTGGTCAAACAGCAGGCTCTCGAGGGCGAAAGAGCCTGATCAATGCCAGCAAAAAGCAGCTTTCTAGACTGGAAACTGATTTTTACCCGCGAGGTCATGGGGGCAGTCGTAGCGCTTCTCACGACCGCGCTTCTGGTCATGCTCTGCTATGGCGGGATGCGGATCTCGGGAGTGTGGGCGGGACTTTAGACTTCCCCTCCCTCGCGAGTGTGATATCTCCGGGCAACTGAGTTTCATTTGCCCGGACATTGCCCATGAGTTCATCCTCCCTTTCCGAGCTGCCGACACGACGACAGTCCTTCTCGGTCGTGTTTGCCATCGAGCTGTGGGAACGCTTCGGCTATTACGGCATGCAGGCCGTTCTCACGCTCTATCTGGTGCAACGCCTCGGGCTGAGCGATGTGGCAGCAAATGTCATGATCGCGGCCTTTGTGGGGCTTACCTACATTACGCCGGTTCTTGGCGGCTACGCGGGCGATCGTATCCTCGGGCCGCGTCGCACGATGCTCATGGGCGCTTTTGCGCTGATATTCGGCTATGCGGCGCTTGCCCTGGCTGACCAGCATCGTCCCTTGCTCTTTTTTGCGATGGCACTGATTTCGGCAGGTAACGGGTTGTTCAAGCCTAACGCCGCCAATCTGGTGCGACGCATCTATGAGGGCGACGACGCCGCGCTCGATGCCGCCTTCACCATCTACTACATGTCGGTCAATGTGGGCTCGACGGTCTCGATGCTCATCACCCCGCTGCTTCAGGATCGCTACGGCCCGGCCAGTGCTTTTCTGACCTGCTCGGGCGGGTTGGTGATGGGCCTGCTCTATTATTTCTGGCGCCGTCGCTGGATCCATCATGCGGGCTCCGCGCTCGATCAGGGGCCGTTTCAGCTGAGGCCTTTCCTGATCGTTCTCGGTGGTTTCGTGCTGACCGTTCTGGTTCTGACCGGCATCATCGCAAGCCCCGGTATCGCTCGGCTCTGCGTCTGGGCGGCCAGTGTGGCCATCGTCATCCTCTGGGGGCGTCTGTATTTTCGCTCTGGCGCGAAGGCCCGGCCGGGTCTGCGCCTGACTTTCCTGCTCTGCCTTGAGAGCATGGCCTATCTGATTTTCTATCAGCAGATGATGACGTCGCTCACGCTCTTTGCCTTGCGCGCAGTCGATGGTGATCTGCGTATCGGTGGCGTGACCCTCGTGCATCTGAGTGCCGGGCAGTTTCAGGCGCTCAACCCGATCTGGATCATGCTGGCCAGCCCGGTTCTGGCTGCGCTGTATAATCGCTTGGCCGCACAGGGGCGGGATCTGTCTCTGGCGCATAAGATGGTGCTGGGTTTCGGTCTGGTTACGCTTGGCTTTCTTATCTGGTGGATCGCGGCGTCCCATGCGCAGAATCTGGTTTCGGCCTGGGTCATGGTGCTTGGCTACGGTTTGATCTCGATTGCGGAATTGCTGACCATGGCGCTCGGCCTGGCCATCATCGCGCGCTACACCGCAGCCGAAAGCAGTGGCTTCATGATGGGATCGCTCTATCTCGTCTGGGGTATCGCCATGTATGTCGGTAGCCTCGTCGCCAATTTCGCTGCAGCCACCGGCGAGCCCACGACGGGTGCGGCGGCGGCGGCGGCACTCTATGTGCCGCTCTTCCGCGATCTGTTCATAGCCGGTCTGGTTCTGACGGGGCTGCTGATCTGCCTGCTGCCTTTGGCCAAACGCTGGGATCGCGAGCATGTGCTGGCGATGGGGAACGCCGCGATGCCGGAAGCCCGACCATCCATGCCGCTAGAGGTTGAGGACTGATTTGTCGTATCGCCCCGCCCGGGAGGATGGGGTTTTGCCAATCGTTCAGGAAGATGCCTATCATCCCCGCGCTCAGAACGAGCCTGTTCAGAAGGACGACATCATGAAGCCGAGCTCACGTTACGCCCTCGCCGGTCTGGCCCTGATTGCCGGAACCGCTGCGCTGCCCTGCCTGCCAGTCATCGGCGCCGTCACGCCCGCCATGGCTGCCAGCGCACCGGCGCCCAGCGCGCCGCTCACGCTCAAGGTTCTCAAGGTCGAAGGCAACAGCGCTGTCGCCACCGCAGACATCATGGCGGTCCTCCCTTACCATGTAGCGACACTGTCACGCGCGACCAGCTCGATGCCGGGGTGCAGAAAGTGGCCGACCTCTACAAGGCCAAAAACCTGGGCGCCAAGTTCAGCGAGAAAGAGCGCTTCGTGAAAAACACGGTGCAGTTCTACCTTGTGATTGAGGAGCAGGCACCGAGCGCTGCGCCTGCACCGGCGCCATTCGTCCTGGACAAGGTCGAGTTCGTTGGCAACAAGCAGGTGCCGACGGCTGAGCTCGAAGCCGCGACGAAGCTGCATCCGGGTGCAACCGTTACGGCAGAGGCGGCTACGGCTGACACGGTTGCCATTCAGAAGATCTATCAAAAGCATAATCTTGGCGTGCAGATCCAGCCTGTCGCCACCCAGCCCAACCACGACAATCATGTCGTGCTGACCTATCAGATCACCGAGAAGTAAGAGAAGGGCTCTCAAGGGGGCTCATTTCTTCCGCTGGCGCGTTGCCCCCAACGTGGCGCGCCAGCAAGGCGTGATTTCTTTCGCGCGCAGAGGGCCTGCCGCTTCAGCCCAGAATCAAAGTGTCTCCGCTCGTGCCAGAGAAGAGAAAAATTCTTCCTGCAAAAGCGCAGGTTCCAGCGCAGCTGGCAGATAAAGTGGATGCTCTGGTCGCCCACCCTTGCTCAAACGCATGACGTACAAGGTGATTCCGGCCATGTGCAGGGCAAGCGCAACCTTGTTGCCCTGTGCCTTGAGGGAGGGATGGGTCGGCGAGCCGTAAGCCAGAATGACCTTGTCGGCCTCTTTTGCCATGGCGAGCAAAGCCTTGTCATTTCCCGGGCCTACCGGATCGCTCACTTCAAGCAGGCGCTTTTGATCGGTGCAGCGATAGCCGAAGCTGTTACCGACGAACATCGCGCCATAGCCCCAGCCTCTCGCATAGCGCTGACACTTGGCGACGGTGCGATCATCGCCATATTCGGTTGCCACAGAAGTTCATCATCAGCCACATGATAGTGGGCTTCGTTTCGTCCCAGACGCGATGGAGCCGGTAGCGATAGCACTCATGCGGGCCGTCATAAACGGCGGTGCTTACAACGTCGTCCTGAAGGCGCAACGCCTTGGAGGAGCTACGTGATGAACTGTTTTTTCTTGATCCATAGGCGGTAAGCGCGCTCCCCGGCGAGATAAGGGAGCGCGGTGATCCTTACTTCTTTCTGTTCTTCATCGTATCGGCTTTGAAGGTCTTGAGGGCCGCGAGGGCCTTTTCGACGTGATTGCCGGGGGATTCAGAGCTGATCGTCGCAATGATCTGCCCTTCCGGGGCGATGACATAGGTGACACGCTGGGCGATATCGAGCATCGGCATCTTGGCGTCGTAAAGGCGCGTAACCTTTCCGTCGCTGTCAGAGGCGACCGGAAACTGCCCCTTGATCTGGCTTACCGAAAAATCGTCGAGCTTGCTGATGTTGTCCATCGACACGCCGATGACGCTGGCGCCGAGTGCCGTGAATTGTGACATGGCATCGGCAAAACCATGGGCCTCCATGGTGCAGCCCTTGGTGAAGGCCGCAGGGTAGAAATACAGAACGACCGGGCCTTTGGCGAGAGCGTCACGTAGCGTGTACGACATCTCCTTGCCATTCTGGGTGGCTGGCAGGGTGAAATTGGGGGCTTCGGCTCCCTGTTTCAGCTCTGCCCTAGCAGCGGGCGCTGCTAGGATCAGGGAAAGGCCGAGCAGGGTCTGCAAGGATATGAAGGCAAGGCGACGGGACATGCGATCTCCGCACAAGATCAGGGTCAGAACGATGATCCCGGAGAGACGACCACGCAGGGCGTGTCGCGGCCCATCTTCCGGCAGGCTGCCACGGCATCGTCATGGGAAAGATTGAGCAGGCGCGCCCGATAGAGATGCGCCCGCCCTGACTGCACCGTGGAAACCTGACTACGTGCGCCAGAGAGTGAAGTTCCTGCATGGGTTTGCGCTTGTGCGACCGCCCGTGTTGCCTGAACGGCGGAGTTATAGGCGCCCACCTGAATGGCCCAGTTTCCTGATGGCACATTGCGTGGCGCAGGTGCTGGCTGGGCGCTGCGCTGAGAAGGACGGGGGGTCATGACCGCAAGTACAGGCTCTGCCGACAGGCGACGCCCGACCGGTATGGGTTGCACGGCGCGCGCCCCGCCCACGCCTGGGCAACGCTGTCGGTGGACGATCCGTCATCATCCTGCGTGTTCAGGCTTGCCATCTGAACCGGGGCGCTGCGTGAAGGCGAGGTTGCGACAACACCGCGGGCAGCCCAGGCGGCACTGACCGAAGAGCGGCTGCTCGCAGGAGCCTCGGCGACCTGCATTTCCTGCTGGTCGGCACGATAGGTTGCGGTCTGGGCCTGCTGGCGCCATGCGGCACGAACAGAGGCCGTCTCACTATCGTTCTGCGCGACCATCGTGGCGGCAGAAGGATCGTGCTGTGAGACAAGCAGGTCGCAGCAGAACGGTTCCGCGGCCAGATGCCGGCAATCTGCGGCCCCACATGGGCGACATAACGCCGTGTCTCTCGAGGCAGGGAACGCCCACGACGCAGATAGGAATCGAGACTGCCAGGCCCATCATTATAAGCGGCAAGGAAGCCAGGCGAGCCGTAGATGTCATACATCTGGCGAATATAAGCCGTGCCCGCCATGATATTGTCCCGCGGATCATAGGCGTCATCGCCCAGATTATACTGCGAACGCATGTCGTCATAGGTCGGCGGCATGAGCTGCATCAGCCCCATGGCGCCCGGAGCCGAGGTCGTGAACTGTCCGTTGCGGTCGTAAAGCCGGCCCCCCGATTCCTGCATCATTACTGAGCGGATCCAGGTGCCAGGCACGTCGAAACGCTGTGACGCCTCCTCGATATACGGCCCCCAGGGGTCTTCTGGCGGGCCGGGTGGCGCGTAATAGGATTTCGCATGTTCGCGGTAATCGGCGGCTTCCTGCGCGACCGGAATCTGGGGTCTCTGCGGACCGCTCGCACAGGCCGACAGGAGGGCTGCAGCGCCCGTGATCATCAGAAGGCGTGAAGATTTCAGCCCCGAAAACAGGAACCGGCCGGCTTCTTCTTGTCCGACCTTGGCATTCAAACGGCGAGAACGGGTCATGATGGGCTTCACCTGATGCAAACCGAGCGTAGACCGCACTCTGCGGCATGAATGCGGCAAAACTACGGACCCGTTCCCCAGAAAGATAGCAATAAATTGAGGCGAACTCTTTCCGACTCACGCAGGCAAGGGGCGACAAGGCACGATAGTTGCGGAAACAGGCTTATCCGCTAGGGCGGAACGCTCGGAGCGCAGAGAAGCAAGAACCCGCAAAATCCCCTGGAGGGACATGAGTCAGAGTCGATATGCCCGTGCATGGAATGATCTCGCTTCAGGTCTGCGCGCCTGGCGGCTTGCCACCACGCTCGGCTGGACCGATGTCAGACTGCGTTATCGCGGCTCGGTGCTGGGCCCGTTCTGGTTGACCTTGTCTGCCGTGATCATGGTCGGTTCGATGGGCGTGATCTATGCGCGTCTGTTTCACATGAACCTGCACGATTATCTGCCTTATCTGTCGCTCTCTCTGGCGCTGTGGCAGGTCGGTCTATCCAGCCTTCTGCTTGAATCCTGCACCTGTTTCATCGATGCGGAAGCCAGCATCCACGCGATGAAGCTGCCTTTCTCGCTTCAGGCGCTGCGTCTTCTGGTGCGCAATGCCATCGTCTTTGCTCACAGCATTATCGTGCCCATCGGTGTGTTCGTGATCTACGGCGTCTTTCCTGGCCTGATCAGTCTTGCTGCGCTGCCGGGACTGGCTCTGTGGATGATCGACGGCTTCGCGGCCTGTCTTCTGCTCGGTGCGCTTTGTGCGCGGTTTCGCGATATCGGCCCGATCATCAGTGCCTTCCTGCAGATTGCCTTTTATGTGACCCCGATCATCTGGAAGCCCTCCCAGCTTTCTCCGCATCGAAGCCAGTTGCTCGTTCTTAATCCGTTTTACGATCTTCTGGAGCTGGTGCGCGGGCCGATTCTTGGCACTCTGCCGTCGCTTCCTGCCGTAATGATCGCGGTCGGTCTGAGCACGGTCTGGTGCGTAGGAGCCTTTCTTTTCTTTGCCCGGACGCGTGCGCGCCTGGCTTTCTGGGTTTGACCGCCATGTCCCTGACCCGACTGATCGACTACTCGCTGATCTATCCGATGTTTCATGGCAGTGCGCGTTCATTCAAGAAGAGCTTCTTCAAGGGCGTGAAGAGCAAGGTCACGGACCGGCAGAGCGCGGGTGGCAGTATCGTCAGCCAATCGGACACGACAGTGGTTCTGGCGTTGAGCCAGCTTACCCTGACGATTGAATCCGGTGAACGTGTCGGACTGATCGGGCATAACGGCGCAGGAAAATCGACGCTTCTGCGTGCGCTTGCCGGTATTTATGAATCCTCGCTGGGCGTCTTGCATGTCGAGGGCGATCTGCATGCTCTTCTGAGCCCGCAGGCTGGCATGAATACCGATCTCACAGGTCGTGAGAATATCCGGCTCTATGCGCGTTATATCGGCCTCAGCGATGCCGCAACAATTGCCTTGGAAGCTGATGTCGAGGCCTTTGCCGAGCTCGGCGCGTTTCTGGATCTGCCCGTAAGGCTCTATTCCTCAGGGATGGCGATCCGTCTCGGCTTCGGTCTTGCCACAGCGCCCCGTCCCGAGATTCTGCTGATGGATGAGTGGTTCATGGCGGGTGACTCCCATTTTCAGGAGAAGGCGCGGGAGCGCCTTACGCGGCTCATCGAGCATGTGCGTATTCTGGTTATTACCTCGCACTCGCTCCCCATACTGCTCAAATGGTGCACACGCATCATCTGGATGGAGGGCGGGCGCGTCCGTATGGACGGCCCGCCAGATCTGGTGATCGACGCCTATAAGGCAGTCAATCACGCTGATATCAGCCCTTGAAAATGCCGGTGATCGAGGCGAGCAGGGCAAGGGCTTCCTCACGCGGGCGCTGGAACGTGTTGCGGCCGATAATCGAGCCGAAACCACCGCCAGCATGAATGCCGCGAATGGTGTCGAGCAGTGCATCGGTCGTGATGTGGTCACCGCCCGAGAAAATGACGATGCGACGCCCGGCAAAGGTCGATTGCACGACGTGGCGAATGCGCGCTTCCATGGTCGAGATGTCGATCTTCTGCTCCAGATAGACGGCCTTGGCGGCGGGCAGTGACAGCACGTCGGTCGGGGGCTTGACCTTGATGATATGCGCGCCGCATTCGGCAGCCATGTGAGCGGCATAGGCGCAGATATCGATGGCAGTCTCGCCCGCCTTGTCGAGCATGGGCCCGCGCGGATAGCTCCAGACGATCACGACCAGACCTGCAGCCTTGGCCTCCTGCGCCAGCTCGCGCAGCTCGTTCATCTGATCGAAGCAGTATTCACTGCCCGGATAGATGGTAAAGCCGATCGCCGAGCATCCGAGGCGCAGCGCGTCGGCTACCGTGCCCGTGACGGCCTGATTCTTTTCTGTCGCCAGCGAGTTCGAGCTGTTGCACTTCAGGATCAGCGGGATCTGGCCTGCAAAGGTC
Source organism: Asaia platycodi JCM 25414 (assembly GCF_000614545.1). Classification (GTDB taxonomy): domain Bacteria; phylum Pseudomonadota; class Alphaproteobacteria; order Acetobacterales; family Acetobacteraceae; genus Asaia; species Asaia platycodi. The sequence goes on from NZ_BAKW01000001.1 coordinate 228,006, forward strand.
GATGCGCCGGCCTCGAGCATGCCGAGCGGTGCTGCAAAGGCATTGAGCCCCGCCTCGATGGCGAGAGAGAAATGATAATGCGGGTCATAGGCCGGAGGGTTGGCGGCGAAAGAGCGCGCGGGCCCATGTTCGAAACCCTGATCGACCGGCAGGATCACCAGCTTGCCGGTGCCGGCCAGCACGCCTGTATTCATCAGGCGAACCAGATTGGCCTTTGTGCCGGGGTTATCGGCTTCGTAATTGGCAAGAATGGCTTTGACCTGGGGTGTCAATGACATGCAACGCTCCTGTCTTTATTATTGGCCATCGGGGCGGACACGATGACCAGAGGACTATAACGCTTTCTAACTGTCGCCACCTCGATCCGTTTCTTACGATGGCCGAACTAGCCTTCACAGATTCGACAGTGGTTTGCGTGGCGATGCATCCCGGACAGGATTGCCGCGTTCACGCGGCACCTCCGTCTGCGCCCTGTCGCGCCGTTTCCCGCCTCGGGAGGGGAGAAGGAGAGAGGAACCATGATGCGACATTTCGGCCTGCTTACCTGTCTCGCGGCTGGACCCTGCCTGTTTGCCTCATCGGCATTCGCCACGCCGGTTGCGCTTACCCATGCCCGACTGATCGATGGCACCGGAGCGGCTGTCCGGCCCGACGTTACGCTCGTGATCGATCACGGTCAGATCGTATCGATCGGGCAAGCTCCCGACGCCGGGGTGAAGACGATCGATCTTCAGGGCAAGACACTCATGCCTGCGCTGATCAGCGATCACAGCCATGTCGGACTGGTTGACGGCATGACCACCGCCTCGCGCAATTATACAAGGGCGAACATTCTGGCCGCGCTCGAACAATACAGGCGTTACGGCGTGCTGACGGTGACAGCGCTTGGCCTGAACAAATCGCCGCTTTTCGATCAACTGCGCCGCGAGCAGCATCAGGGTGTCAACCCTGGCGCCGATCTGTTCGGCGTGGATCAGGGCATCGGTGCGCCCGGCGGGATGCCGCCAGAGGCCATGGTCGAGAACATGGGGCATGACCAGATTTCTCGCCCCCATACCCCGCAGCAGGCGCGGCAGGCAGTTGATCGCATGGCCGATGAAGGGACCGATTTCGTCAAGATCTGGCTTGATGATCTGCATCTCACCAACCCGGCCAGACCGCCCCTTCCACTGCTCGGTGCGCCGGTATGGCAGGCTGCGATCAGTGAGGCGCACAAGCGTCATCTGCGTGTGGCCGTGCATATCCACGATCTCGATCTGGCGCATCAGGCTTTGGCTCATGGGGCGGATATCCTGGCCCATGGCGTGCGCGACAAGCCCGTCGATCCAGCGCTCGTCACACAGCTCAAGAATACCGGGGCGTGGTATATCCCCACTCTTTCACTCGATGAATCGACCTATTATTTTGCCGAGCATCCCGAGACTCTGGATCAGAGCGTGGCGCGTGACGCCATGTCTCCCGCACTCCGTGAATCGGTCGCTGAGGAGGCCTGGCGCAGGACGACACTTGCCAAGCCAAGCATTGCCGCCGCCCGTGCGGCTCTGGCCATGAACCAGCGTAATATACTCACACTCTACCGCAGTGGCGTTCACATCGGTTTTGGCACCGATTCCGGCGCCACCCCGCTGCGCCTGCCCGGATTTGCCGAGCATCGCGAATTGATCCTTCTGGTGCAGGCAGGGCTCACCCCACTCCAGGCAATCAATCTTGCCACCCAGCAGGCGGCCTCTCTGCTCGGCTTGCAGGATCGTGGCGTCCTGGCAGTCGGAAAACGGGCCGATCTGCTGGTCATTGACGGTGCTCCCGATCGCACCATATCTGATATCGGCTTGATTTCTCAGGTCTGGCAGCGCGGCACGCCTGTCTCTGACGGACTAGTTCTTAAAGGAAAGACACCATGAACCGTCATATCGGGGCTCTTCTGGGGGCAGCTCTTTTCGTCTCTCCCTCACTCGCCCTTGCACAGCAGGCGCCAGTCATGTCTCCCCGCCATTATGCCGATGGCACCGGAAACAGTGCGATAGACAGGCTGAACGCCTCTCAGCTCAACGATAATTATAAAGGCCCGTACTATCATCGCGGTGAGGCGCCTCCGGCATTTCAGCCGGTCCCGCTCCCCCCGGAGCCGCCACCGCCACCGCGTCATCCGCAGCGTCACCATCCGCACCCACACCCACTGCATCCTGGGCACGAGATGGGGCATGATCAACCGATGGTTCCGCCACGCTGACGTGATCGTTTCATGACCCATGCCGTCATCCTGGCTGGGGGGAGGGGGAGCAGGCTTGGTGGCTGTGACAAGCCGCTTCTCCCTCTTGGTCAAGGTGCGCTCCTCGACACGATACTGGAGCGTCTAACGCCTCAGGTATCGACGATTGCGCTCGCCATCAGGGGTGATCAGACCGGATATGCGCGTTTTGGCCTGCCTGTGCTGAGAGACGGGTGGGTAGACCAGGGACCGCTGATCGGCATCCTCTCCGCTCTCGAATGGGGGCGAGGCGAAGGAGCAAGCGAGGTTCTGACCGTATCAGGAGACACGCCTTTCATACCGCGTGATCTGGTCTCACGGCTCTCACCCGGGCCGTCCTGCGCCATGAGCCGTGAGCGATCTCATCCGCTCATTGCCCTCTGGCCGACAACATGCCTCTCACTACTCCGCGACCATCTTGCAAGGGCTCTCGCCTCGGGTGCGCGGCGTCAACTGGCTGTGCGACGATTTGCCGAAAAGATCGCCATGCGCGACGTGTCATTCGACGATGAGCCGGACGATCCATTTTTTAATATCAACACGCCGGAGGATGTGGATGCCCTCGCTCTACGCTCCTCCCGGCGCAGCTAGATCAGGCCGAATTCCCGCAAGGCAGGCACAAAATTCTCGTTTTCATGACGTGAGCGGGCAAGTTTGACCAGCGCGAAGCGCTGCAAGGGATGGAGGGTCTGCCAGACCACAAGGTCAGGGGGCAGCACGTCGTCCTGTCGAGCCTGAGCGAGAATACAGTCAGGCACGAGTGACGTATCGCGCCAGAGAAAATCGTCATTATTGGCAAGCGTTTTCGACGGCTCATCGCAATGCACGGCGATAAGCGCCACCAGCCTGTCACGATAAGCGGCCTGCTCCGGCGCTGTTTCGCAGGGCAGATGAAGAAGCTCGCGACGTGTGTCCGGGGAAAACTGGCTCCACTGTCGCAGGCTCAGCTTGATGCCACAGCAATCGAGCTTGAGGCGTACCCTCATCGGAATGCAGCGAAGCGAACCGGCAAAATCGTGCTCGAAGGCGAAAAAATCGGCCTGGGGGTCAAAACTCATGCGGCATTCATCTCGACGGTTTCCGGTTTGATCAGGCGATGCGCGCCACAGAAAATGGCAAGGCGATCGGGGCGGGCATTGCCGATAAGGGTCATATCGGCCTTGCGGGCGATCTGTATGGCACGATCTGTGGGAGAGGAAATTGCCACCAGCGTCGAGATGCCCAAAGTCAGAGCCTTTTCGACCATGTCATAGGAGCAGCGGCTGGTAACGAGGCAGAAGCCTCGCCCGGCGTCGCGAGGAGACTGGCTGAGAATGCCGATGAGCTTATCGAGAGCGTTATGGCGGCCGATATCTTCACGCACATAGTGGATCACCCCGTCGGCGCTGCCCAGGCGGCCGCGTGAACCATATGTACTTTCTGATTGAGCACCTGCAATTCAGGCAGGGCAGTGAGTGCCTTTCGGATGGCGGGCACCGGAATGCTGTAAGCCGGCAGGCAAGGTGCGGGGGTCGCGATATCGTTGAGATCGGTCACGCCGCATAGACCGCAACTGCTGCTTCCGGTTAAAAGCCGTTGTCCTCGGCGGATCAGTCGGCTGAAATCGCTGCCTGGAATGCGGACATGGGCCGAAAGCTGATCCTCATGCCTTTCAATATGACAGGAAATCAGATCCGACGGCGTGGCGATAATTTTTTCAGTCAGAATGAATCCGAGGACGAAATCATGCAGATCGAGCGGGGTCACCATCATCACGGCATGCACATGAAATTCGTTGAAAATCAGTGTGAGCGGCGTTTCTTCAGCAATGCCAAGCTCGGTGCGTTCCTGAACGCCGTCTGACCCGATCGTGATGGCGTGGCGCAGCAGATGCGCTGCGGCAAGACTGTCCGGTCGTATCGTCATGGCACCCTCGCCGCTGAGATCACACGCACGGGAATGGATTTCGCAGCCGGGGTACCGCTGATTTCGTCATGATGATTGAGCGGCAGAAGCGGGTTGAGCTCAGGGTAATAACCTGCGATCGCGCCACGCGGCATTGGATAGGCAATGACAACCAGATCGTCGACGCGGCGGGAAATACCATCGGTCGAAAGCGTTTCGAGACCGACAACCATTTCCTGTTCGAGCCCGCGTTCTGCCATGTCTTCGTCATTCATGAAGACAACCATCCGGGTGTTGTAGATGCCGCGATAGCGGTCGTTCATGCTGTAGATGGTTGTATTGAACTGGTCATGCGAGCGTATGGTCGATAGGCGCAGCATGGTGTTGTCTTCAACGTCGGCATCGACGGCAAGACCGGGGAAAAGCAGGAATTGCGCTTTGCCCGACGGGGTTTTCCATACGCGGCGGCGCGGCGGAATATCGAGATGGAAGCCTTGCTTGTTGCGTATGCGTGCATTGAAATCGGCATATATCTCCGGATAGACGGCGGCGATCCGGTCGCGGATCAACCCGTAATCGGTAGGAAAGAGCGCCCAGGGGATCGTGCTGTCAGGCAATGTCGCCTGAGCCATGCCGCAGACGATAGCGACTTCCGACAACAGATCGGGGCTGGCGGGTTCCAGGACGCCGCGCGACGCCGTGACATTCGACATAGCGTCTTCGATGGTGATGAACTGCTCGCCCGTCGCCTGACGATCGATTTCCGAACGGGCGATCACAGGCAAAATCAGCGCGTCGCGTCCATGGACGATATGGCCGCGATTGAGCTTCGTTGCGATTCCCACGGTGAGGTTCAGACGGCGCATCGCCTCATAGGCGCGTGGCGTGTCGGGAATGGCATGGACGAAATTGCCGCCCATGCCGATAAAGACCTTGGCCGTACCTGCCAGCATGGCCTCGACTGAATCGACTGCGTGGTGGCCGTGGGCGCGCGGGGGCTCGAAACCGAAGACGTCGCGCAGACGGTCGAGATAGACCTGGGTCGGCCTCTCATCGATGCCGACCGTGCGGTCTCCCTGGACGTTGGAGTGGCCTCGGATGGGCGCGATACCGGCGCCTTTCCTGCCGAAATTGCCACGCAGCATCAGGAAGGCCGCGATCTGCTGGATCATGCGCGCGCCCTGCTGGTGCTGGGTAATGCCCATGCCGAAACAGATGATCGTAGCCTTCGATTGTGCATAGATTGACGCTGCGCGCATGATCTGGACTTTCTCGATGCCCGAAATTCGCTCGATTTCCGCCCATTCCAGCCGGATGACCTCATCGCGTAGCGCAGCGAAGCCCTCTGTATGCGTCTCGATAAAGGCGTGATCGAGAATCGTCTCGCCTGCAGCCTCGCGCTCGAAAAGCGCCTTCATCATTCCCTTGAAGAAGGCGAGATCACCGCCGATGCGGATATGAACGAATTCCGTGGCAATGGCCGTTGAACCGCCCGTCACCATCGTTACCGGATCCTGCGGCTCGGTAAAACGGATCAGCGCCCGTTCTGGCATTGGGTTGACCACGACGATCGGGACGTTGCGCTTGCGGGCATGGGCGAGCAGCCCCATCATGCGCGGCGAGTTTGTGCCCGTATTCTGCCCGACGATGAAGATGGCATCGGTATGGTCGAAATCATCCATCACCACCGTGCCCTTGCCGATGCCTATGGCATCGGGTAGCCCGCGGCTGGTCGGCTCATGACACATATTCGAGCAATCGGGAAAGTTGTTCGTGCCAAAGGCCCGAATGAATACCGAGTAGAGGAAGGCCGCTTCGTTAGAGGTGCGACCGGAGGTGTAGAATTCGGCCTGATCGGGAGAGTCGAGGCGGCGCAGATGGGAGCCGATGAGATCGAAAGCCGCCTGCCATGTGCAGGGAACGTAATGATCCGTCTGCGGATCGTAACGCATCGGTTCGGTCAGGCGCCCCTGTTCCTCAAGCCAGTAATCGCTTTGTGCAGACAGCGCGGTGACGCTGTATTCGGCAAAAAATGTCCGCGTGACCCGCCGTTTCGTCGCCTCGACCGCAAGCGCCTTCACGCCGTTTTCACAGAATTCGATCTTCTTGTGATGGGTCGGATCGGGGAAGGCACAGCTCGGCATTTGAAACCTCCCGGCTGGTTCATCGAAAGCAAGGCGCGTGAGCCCTTGCTGACAACGCTCTGCTCCAGCAGGGCTTTTGCCGTTGCCTTGACTGCACCCCACCCCCCTGCCGGATGGTGATACGGCTTGAAGATGGTCTTGCGGTCGGGCATCGGGTGGGTCTCCGTATAGGGGGCAGCGCTCGCCACCATATACGCATGAACCTTTCCAGCGTCGGAATCGCTCCCTCATATCTGCGTGAAGCCGATCAGAAGCTGCTGACTACAGAGAAGAATGTCCCGCGCCTCTGGCCGTACTGAGCCTGTGTTACCCCCACGCCGCTACCGTCGCGTAACTGGTAGCGATGGTCGAACAGATTGACCACATCGGCGCGCAGCTTGAGACTGTGTCCGACCGGCACTCTGGTAAAGGTATGGGCATAGCCGATATTGAACACGGCATAAGACGGCTGTTTCTCCAGATTGGCAAAGCCGCTGCGCAGTCCGTAGCCATAGAGAAAATCGAGATAGGCCATGTCATGCCTGTCGGCGTAGGAAATACCTGCCGATGAGGTGAACTCACCCTGATGATCGAGCTGGATGCCATGACGTCTGACATAGTCCAGCTCGGCGACTTCGAATTGGTATTGCGCCGAGTTGATGTCTTTCGCCCAGGTTTTGACGAAAGAGAAATTGCCGTACACCGACCACCCGCCATGACGCCATGAATTGCCGATTTCCGCGCCATAGACGCGGCCCCGGCGATAGCTGAACGGTGCGAGAATGACCGCACGACCGAACTGGCCCAAGTCGCCCTGATCACGTGCCCATTTGCCATAGGCATCGATCGTGATCTGATAATCGCGCGTGACATGCTGCAGAATACCGACATCGACGTAGTTGGATTTCTCTACGCGCGTCGGTGTGTTCAGCATCGTTTGCGGCGCATTGGTCGTGCCTGCGAATTTGGCGAGCGTCGTATCCGAGATATATTGAGGCGAGGGCGGTGCGAAATAGCGCGAATAGCCGAAATGGACCGTGGTCGTTTTCGACGCCTTCCAGACCATATTGGCACGCGGCTGAGCTGCCCCTCATTATGGAAGGACGACGCAAAACGGTCATAGCGCAGCCCGTAATTGAAGGTCAGCTTGGGCGTGATATGAAATTCGTCCTGGATATAGGCCCCGGCCTCGACCGCCCAGTTGCCACTGTTATCGATGATCCGTTTCGGGTCTGTGGAAATCTGCTCTCCCGCCTCGTTGATCGGAAAGGCAAGTGTGTTCGTGTCCAGACGCTCGGAGGTATATTGCCCGAGCAGACCGAAGCGCAGCACATGGTGGGGCGCTATGTCGTAGGAGGTGTCGAATTGCAGCCCTCCGGTCGTGAAATCATTCACCTCGTGCTGCGAAATGCCGGAGAAGGCGAGATCACGATCCGGATCGTTGCGATAGCCGATGCGGCCGTATCGGAAATAGGGCGAGACCTGCAGGTTCATCTTGTCGGTGCTGCGCTGATAGGACAGCACGGCATAGTAGTTCTGCTCGGTCTGCCCGTTACCCAGAAGGCGCGACTGGATGCTCTGGTCGTCGGGCGCAATGGTGGAGGACTGATAGAGGATCGGCAGACCCGTCGTGTTGGGAAGCTGGAAATCCGAATAGGAGGCGCTGGTCAGCAGGCTGATACGGCTCTCGTCATCAAGCTGATAGGCCAGATAGCCGAAGCCTTTCTCCTGCTGGGTGAAATCATGCGTGGCCCGGAAGGCGTTCGTCGGATTTTCAATGCCGATATCGTTGCGATTATAAGACGCCGTCACGAAATAATCCCATCGGTCTTTCGAGCCGCCAAGCTGCAGGGATGGAACGAACGTGTTGTAACTGCCCCCATAGAGCGAGATCTGATTGTTCTTGAGGCTGTCACCCGTCTTGGTTTTGACGTCGACCACGCCAGAGGTGCGAAAGCCGAACTGTGCAGGGAGCGTGCCGGTCAGAAGATCGACTGATGGATAATGCGGCTATCGAGTTCCTGCCCGAAACCGTTCAACCCTTCCGGAAGCAGCACACCGTTGACGCGATAGGTCAGCCCCCCATGCTCACCACGCACATGCACCTCGCCATAAGAATCCATCACGACGCCTGGCAACCGAAGCAGGATCTGGCTGAAGGCGGCATTCTCGCCGCCCGGTGTGACCTGTATCTGTCTCTGATCGATGCCGTAGGAAACCGCCCCCAGACCCGGCGCAAGGCGACCACGCGCCTGATCGAGATGGGCGGTTACGGTGATATCCTCGCGACCGGGCGGAAGCTGCACGGCAGCTTTCCCGCCGACTGTGGGCGCGGTTGGGGCGCCGCCCGGATTATGATGCTGCGCATCTGAGGGGGCGGTTGCAGAGGCTGTTTTCGCGGGGATTTTCGCGCTTGCAGTCGCGGCTACCGGGCGAGATGAATGGGGCCTGGGGGCAGATTTTGCCGTCTGCACCTCCTGCGGCGATGTTGTCGTCAGCGCAGTGCCATAATGCGTCTTTCCCTCCGACGCCTTTGCCTCCGCGGCCAAAAGACACACGAGACATTGTCCTGCGAGAACCGAGCCCATCAGCACCGGTCTCAGGGAGGTCGGAGCCAGCGCGGTGAAAGAGCACAAATGAGCAGATGTTTCAAGAAATCCCTTAAGCTTTCTTGAATAGCATTTGCTATATTGCGAGGTGGCAGAGAGCATGGCTTGGACTTTCACGGCGTATAAAAAAGGGAGAGGGGGCCTCGCCTCAGGCGGCGAGGGTGTCGTAGAGCAGTTTGAAGTTCAGGAGCAGGATGATCGCCGCGACAGCCCAGGAGAGGCTTTCATGCCGGGGGATATCGTGAAACGTCCCATTTTGCGTCTGTCGGACACGAACATCACCAGCGGGATGACGGCGAAGGGGAGTTGAAGAGACAGCACGACCTGGCTGAAGATCAGCAGCTTGCCGACGCCATGATCGCCATAAAAACCCGTCACGACCACGACCGGGATAATGGCCAGTCCACGGGTGATGAGACGACGCGCCCAGTGCGGTATGGTCAGATGCAGAAACCCTTCCATCACGATCTGCCCGGCCAGTGTGCCGGTGACGGTGGAATTCGTGCCTGCTGCCAGAAGGGCAACGGCGAACAGCGTCGAGGCGACGCCCATGCCCAGAACAGGAGAGAGCAGGCGGTAGGCGTCTTCGATTTCCGCCACATCCTGATGGCCGGTGCCGTGAAAAGCGGCAGCAGACACGATCAGAATGGCAGCGTTGATAAACAGCGCCAGCATAAGCGCCACGGTGCTGTCGAGCGTTGCCCAGCGTAGTGCGTCCTTGCGACCGGCATCATTGCGCCGGTAGTCGCGTGTCTGCACGATGGAGGAATGCAGATAGAGATTATGCGGCATGACCGTCGCGCCAATAATGCCTATGGCGATATAGAGCATGGCCGGATTGGTCATCACGCTGGCGCGCGGCAGGAAGCCGGAGAGCACCGCAGCCACCGGAGGGGAAGCCGCCACGATCTGCACACCGAAACACACGGCGATGACGCTCAGCAGCGCGATGATGAAAGCTTCGAGATAACGAAACCCGCGATTCATCAGAAACAACACGATCAGCGCGTCGGAGGCCGAAATCAGTGCGCCGAAAAGCAGCGGAATGTGAAACAGCAATTGCAGCGCCACCGCCGTGCCGATGACTTCGGCCAGATCGCAGGCGATGATCGCCAGTTCGCAGGTAAACCACAGCACAAACGAGACAGCAGGGGGGAAATGGTCGCGGCAGGCCTGAGCCAGATCGCGCCCGGTCACGATACCCAGACGCGCAGCAAGCGCCTGAAGCAGAATGGCCATCAGGTTCGAAATCATGATGACCGAAAGCAGGGTATAGCCGAATTGCGCCCCGCCCTGCAGGTCAGTGGCCCAGTTGCCGGGGTCCATATACCCCACGGCCACCATGTAGCCTGGTCCCACAAATGACAGAAAGCGCCTGAGCCAGCCCGCGCCTTCGGGCGCCACACGCACAGAGGAGAAGACCTCGGGCAAACTATGCCCGTCTGCCCCGAGCGCACGCGTAAAGCGCCACGGCGTGCGTTTCAGACCGGGCCGGTCGGTTCCGGTGTGTTCGGCTTCGGTGGGGCAGGTTCCTGTGCGGGCGGGGGGCAGGACATGGGGCGCTACTCAAACCTAAGGCTTATCAATATGCAATATGCTATATTAATCGAAACCGAACATTCTGGACCGATAACGTCCTGTTGATGAGGTGGTTGGTTTTTATCCCCTGTCAATGGCGGGGGCGGTAGCGTCAGGCTGGTGAGTGGGAACAGCGCTAGCGTTTCGGGTACGAAGACGATAGCGTTAGATGAGAACGATTCGCATAAATGATCTGGACTGCGCCACAGCAAGGAGTGCTCTGCCATGTTATGCACTGCCCCTCATTCCGACGTGTCACTCGCAACGCTGCGGGGCGTTCCGGAAACCATGCTGATCACGCTGGCGGCGCGCATTCTCGCTCCCGAGCTGGCGCCCGATCTCAATTTTCGCGACCGTACGGCAGAGGCTGTGGCGGCGCGGCTGGGTTTCGACCCGTCGCGTTTTGCTGCCGACCGGAAATCGATGCGTGGAACCATCCTGCGCGCCCGATGGTTCGACAGGGTCATCGAGGCCTGGCTTATGCGTCATCCGGCCACGCTCTGTCTGAGTTTCGGCTCAGGGCTCGATATGCGTCAGAATCGCCTGAACAATATCGATGCGGTGCTGTGGTACGATATCGAACTGCCTGAAATCCTGGCTCTGCGCGAACGGGTCCGTCCGCAGGGGATGATCGGCACCGGGCTGGTGAGCGACGAAATGGAGGCAGGGACGTGGCTCGATGCCTTGCCACATAGTCCCGGCCAGCCCATCCTGTTTTTCGCCGAGGGTGTGCTGATGTATCTGCCGTCAGAGATCGTGTGGCGCCTCTTTACCAGAATCAGGAATTTCGCCGCAGCGAGGAACGCCCCGCTTGGTATCCTCTTCGACTATGTCTCGCCTTTTGTTTCGCGGCACGCACACAGCAATTCCAGTGTGCGTCAGACAGGGGCGCGTTTCGACTGGAATCTGCGCCGCCCGCAGGATGTCCTGGCGCGTATTCCCGGTCTTGTTCTTCGCGAAGAATGCGATCTGGCGCGCGATATCAGCTGGGGCGCAACCTGCGTATCGCAAGTTCATGCATTTCTGACGCGTGGGTCAAGACTCTGCGGTGCGGCCCTGTTCGAAGCCGATGCCAGCGAGGGCTGATCAGCCTTGTCAGGCCGGGCAATCAGGGTGCCAAGAGCGCGGTCGAAAGCAGCGAGTGTCTCGTCGCTGACGTAATGCTCGATCCCTTCGGCGTCGACGCGGAGGGTCTCTTCACTGATGCCCAGAGCGCGGAGAAAGCTCTCGACGATGCGATGACGGTTCTTGGCCTCATCGGCCACGCTCTGGCCTTTCTCGGTCAGAAAGACACCACGATAGGGGCGGCGATGCACATAGCCTTCTGTCGAGAGGCGCGTAAGCATCTTGGCAACCGTGGGCTGGGAGACACCAAGACGGGTCGCGATATCGACCTGTCGCGCTTCGCGCCCTTCGGCCAGAAGATCGGCAATCAGCTCGACATAATCCTCGATAAGCGCATTGCGTCGCGCCGCACGATTCAGGCGAAACCCTTCGGACTGCGCATCCACGTCAGGAAGCGTGACCTCTGACATTGCCCTGGGCTCGTCGGTATGATCGCTGGGTTTCATGATGCCGCCTGTCATGAAGCCCTCATCGCAGATTAGGCCGTCGATCTCAACCGGGCTCATGCGGTCGGGGCGTTGTCTGCCATGCGCCGCCATGTCATGTCTGTGCCACCCGATCAGGCGCCCAGCAGGAAGAAGGACAGGATATGGCCGATCTCGACAGCATCGTTGCCGAAATCGCGCATGATATGCGAGGGATTACCGAGCGTGGCCATGTGGCGGATTACATTCCGCCTCTGGCCTGTGTCGATCCGGGAAAATTCGGCATTGCGTGATCGATGCCGGTGGTGGCGCGCATGTGGCAGGAGACGCCGATGAGGCGTTTTCGATCCAGAGCCTGTCCAAGGTCTTCGGGCTGACGCTGGCGCTGACCCTTGAGGGGAGCGCGCTCTGGACACGTGTGCGTCAGGAGCCGTCGGGGAGTGCGTTCAACTCCATCGTTCAGCTGGAGAGCGAGCAGGGCATTCCGCGCAACCCCTTCATCAATGCGGGGGCGATCGTCATTTCCGATATTCTCGTCTCGCAGTTCGGACGGCTGGGTGCCCGCCAGGCCCTGCTCGATTTTGCGCAATCGCAATCGGGAGCGTCAGAAGGGCTGCATATCGACGAGAACATGGCGCAGCAGGAGCGTGAAACCGGGTTCCGCAATGCGGCACTGGCCAATTACATGCGCACCTTCGGCAATATCAGAAATCCGATCGAAGACACGCTCGATCTCTATTTTCACCAATGCGCGCTGACGATGTCCTGCCGACAGCTTGCGGGTATTGGCGGCTATCTGATGACGGGTGGGCTCGATCTTCATTCAGGTCGCATGGTCACCTCCGTGCCCAACGCGCGCACCATCATGGCACTGATGATGATGTGCGGCCATTATGACGGCTCGGGTGCCTTTGCGATCAGGGTGGGATTGCCTGGAAAATCGGGCGTAGGCGGCGGCATTCTGGCCATTGCGCCTGGCTCGCTTCCGTTGCGGTCTGGTCGCCGGGGCTGAATGCACAGGGCAATTCCCTGCTCGGCACATTGGCGCTCGAAAAACTGGTTCAGAAAACGGGCTGGTCGGTTTTCAATCCGTTTCCGCTCTCGGTTCAAAAAATTACCTGATCACCTGAAAGGCATTGTCGCATGAGCAAGATTACCCAGTTCTCGACCATTGGCGCGCTGATGGCCGGGCATTTCCGTGGTGAGGCGCCACTTTCGGCTTTCTGCTCGCATCTGGCTTTCGGTCTGGGGTGCTCTGCCGAGATTAGTGGTGAGCTGACCATCCATGACGGAAAGGTGCATGAGGCAACGGCAGGTGAGGCGCTGCATTGTCTGCCGATGGAGGCCGAGATTCCGTTCGTTCAGGTGACGGATTTTGTGCCGCTGCAGGAGCGGGAGGTCACGTCCGTTACCCATGAAAACGCCGAGGCGCAGCTCAGCCGCTTTATCCGCCCCGATAATATCTTTCTGGCGGTGTCCATCAGTGGCTGTTTCGAGCATCTCGTACTGCGCCGTCCCCACCGCGCCGATGGCGGCAGTCGCAGTGTCGATGATGTCGCTGCCGCTCAGAAGGTGGACCAATACGAGAGGATTACAGGGCGCCTGATCGGCTTCTGGACTCCCGAATTATTCGGGCGTGTTTCTGTCCCGGGATTCCATTTTCACTTTCTGGACGAAACCTCACAGATCAGCGGTCATGTGCTCGAATTTTCGGCGCAGAATGCTGTGCTGAGCTTCGAAGAAAAAACCACGATTGAAATTATGAACCCGGCGAGCGAAGCCTTCAGAGCGCTCGAAATCGATGTCGATGCGCTCGACGAGATGATCCATCGTATCGAGAAATAGAGGGGCCGGGTTCTCAGGCGTTGAGGCGCAAATCTCTCTGGTGCGCATCTGCTGTCAATCGTCGTAGCCTCCCATCAGGCGTATGATGAAGCCTGTCTCGAGTATATGCGGGATTGCCAGCCCGATCTCTGCTGCAGGTGCTCGGATTCACGTTTCTGCGCGTCTTCCATGAGGAAACGACGATTTTGGGTTTCGATCCGTCTTTGATGTCTTGTGCCCTGGTCATGGCATGACATGATGGCCGACATCCCGATCGTCCTTTCTGACAAGGTGACATGAAACCTCTCGATCTCACGGTTATCCTGCTCTATTTCATTGCGATCTCGTTCCTGATCTGGTGCGTGAGCCGGAGGGCTGGGGGATCGTCCGAAGATTTTCTTTCAGGGCATCATGATCTGCCTGGTGGGCGCTCTGCCTGTCTCTGGTGGCTACCGAAACATCCACACTGACCTTCATCAGCATTCCGGGTGTCGGCTACACGCAGGGGCTTGTCTTCCTGGGTATCGCGGCTGGCTATTGTGTGGGGCGCAGCGCGGTCGCACTTTGGTTTCTGCCACGCTATGCCGAGGGCGCGCTGACCAGCGCCTATACGTTGCTCGGTCATCGTTACGGGGCGTCGATGCAGCGTCTGGCTTCAGGGGCCTTTCTCGTTACGCGGTTTCTGGCCGAGAGCATCCGCCTTCTGGCCGGGGCGCTGCCTGTGGTCTGGCTTTTCACCCATAGCGGGTTGCCAGTCGGGCGTTGGGCAGTTCTGGGTGCCATTCTGCTTTTCACCCTTGTCTATACCATCCTTGGCGGGCTGCGCGCGGTGGTATGGTCAGATGCGATCCAGCTCGGGCTGTATGGGTTCGGCGCCGCGCTCTGCGCGGTTTTCGTCGGACGACATCTGAGCGCGGCGGGTTGGCATCATGCCTGGCAGGGCGGGATGTTTCAGGTCTTTCATCCTTTGACCGTTCATAATTGGTGGCGTGACCCTTTCACCGTATCAGCTGCCGTGATCGGTGGGGCGGTGCTTTCCGTGGCGTCTCACGGCACCGATCAGCTTATGGTGCAGCGTCTTCTGGCGGCACGCTCCTTGCGCGAGGCGCGTCTTGCACTGATCGGGAGCGCTGTCGTGGTGGCGTTGTTGTTCGGGCTGCTGTCCTTGCTCGGGGTGCAACTCTGGATCAGTCAGGCAGGGCAGAGCCTTGCCGCATTAGGACTGGAGTCACCCGACGCGCTGTTTCCGCATTTCATTGTCAGTTCGCTTCCTGCCGGTATCTCGGGTTTGCTGATCGCGGGTGTGCTGAGTGCCACGATGGGGTCACTATCCTCCACGCTCAACGCAATGGCGGGGGCAAGCCTAACCGATTTCGGCCCGACACCCCGTCGCTGGATCGAAGGCCTGATGCGGACTATCGGCTACAGGCCGCGCACGCTTTCCGCCCCACGTTTCATGACGCTCTTCTGGGGGGCGGTGCTGCTGTCTGGCGCGGCGCTCTTCACGATGGGCAGCAAATCGGCGGTCATACTGGGCCTGACGATTGCAGGCTGGTCATATGGGCCGACGCTGGGGGCGTTTCTCTGCGCCCTGTTTCTGCCGGGGCTCGGTGCGCGTGCCGTTCAAACCGGCTTTGTAGTGTCGCTCAGTGCCATGGCACTCGTTCTGATCAGCGGACAGATGGGCGGTGTCTCGATCGCCTTTCCGTGGCTTGTCCCGCTGGGTATCCTGTTTCACCTTGGCGCCGCCGGGCTCGCCAGAGCCTCGGGTTTGGGACGAAACGGGCCGGACGAGGCCGTTAAGGAGCATCATGACCGATAAGCCGTCTTCCCCGCAGACCGAGGCGCATGACCCGCGCTACGCGACAATCGAGCTCTGGCCGACGGCGACCATTCTCGACTCTCTTGCCGAGGCCCAGATGGCCGCTACGGCACTGGTGCGCGCTGCGGTACCCGCGCTTGAAGTCGTGGTGGAAGCCGCCTTGCCGCGCCTTCGTGACGGCGGGCGGCTGTTCTATGTCGGAGCAGGCACGGCCGGGCGCGTCGGGATGCAGGATGGGGTGGAGTTGACCCCGACCTATGGCTGGCCATCGGAGCGTCTCGTGCTGATGCTGGCAGGTGGCAGCGGCGCGCAATCCCAGGCCGTAGAAGGCGCGGAGGACGATGAAGAGGCTGCGCGAAGCGAAATGGCGGCGCATCATGTCGGGCCGCATGACGTGGTGTTCGGTATCGCGGCGAGCGGCAATACACCCTATAGCTGCGCCGCCCTGAATGCTGCGCGTAAAGCCGGTGCTCTGACTGTGGGCATAAGCTGCGTGGCCGAAACACGACTTCTGCGCGAGGGCGAGCTGGGCATTCTGTTGCCGACTGGGCCGGAAGCCATTGCAGGATCGACCCGTCTCAAGGCAGGTACGGCACAGAAAGCGGCACTCAATCTGCTCTCGAGCACACTCATGATCCGTCTTGGTCATGTCTATCGCGGGCTGATGGTCGATATGCGTGTGACCAATGCCAAGCTCGGTCGCCGGGCTATTGCGATGGTGCGTAGCCTTGCCGGTGGGAGCGATACCGAAATCGGCGAGGCGCTGAAGCTCAGTCATGGCAATGTCAAACGCGCCGTCCTGCTGCGACACGGCATGACGCTGGAAGAGGCGGAAGCCGCGCTGACTGCGAACGGCAATAATCTTCACGCCATCCTCAAATCGTGAGGCCCGCATGACGATGCGCCCTGTCGAACCGGGATTTCTGCGTGTCATCGGGCTCATGAGTGGCACATCGCTCGATGGGGTCGATGCTGCCCTGATCGAGACCGACGGCACGCGCGTCGGGCGTCGTGGGGCATCGCTCAGTCTTGCTTACGATCCTGCGCTGCGTCAGGTGCTCTACGCCCTGTTTGATCGCGCGGCAGACCTGCGTGGTGATGAGCCCGAGTTGCTCTCGGCAGAGCGCGCGCTCACCGACATTCATGCTCAAGCCGTGCGTCAGGTTCTGGCGATCGAGGGCGAGGCTGATCTGATCGGGTTTCATGGCCAGACGCTGTTCCATGCGCCACAGTCGGGACGCACATGGCAGATCGGCGATGCGCTGCATCTCTCTGCGGCAACGGGTCTGCCGGTCATTCATGATTTTCGCAGCGACGATGTGCGGCGTGGCGGAGAAGGGGCGCCACTTGCTCCCTGGTATCACGCCGCCTGTCTGGCCGGGCAGGACGGCCCGGTGGCCATTCTCAATGTTGGCGGTGTGGCAAATGTCACTTTCGTTGGTCGCGACGGGGCTGTTCTCGCCTGCGATACCGGGCCGGGAAATGCCTTGCTGGATGATTGGGCCTTGCGTCACACGGGTATTGCCTGTGACCGCGATGGCGCGCTGGCGCTTGCAGGAGAGGTGGATGAGGCGCTTCTGACATCGCTGCTTTCGGCACCGTTTTTTCGCCGTCTGCCGCCCAAATCGCTCGACCGTCAGGCCTTCATTGCGGCCCTTGATTTGCTTACGCCTCTTTCCGCCGAAGACGGGGCCGCAACGCTTGTCGCCTTCACGGTTCAGGCTATTGCGGCCACGATCCTGCCTGAAATGCCCCGCGCGTGGTTTGTCTGCGGTGGCGGGCGCCATAATCCGGCGTTGATGCAGGCGCTTGCCAAGGCCCTGCCGGGCAGCGTCGCCCCGGTCGAGGCTCTGGGCTGGGATGGTGATATGGTCGAAGCCGAATGCTTCGCCTATCTCGCAATGCGCAGCCTGCGAGGGCTGCCTCTTTCGGCGCCGGGCATCACGGGCGCGCCGGGCCTTTTCACCGGCGGTCGCCTGAGTTGCGCTGCCATCCATCCTTCCACTGAGTTCCGGCAGCCTATGCCACGCATAGGAAATTGAGGTGAGTCGTGATCCTCATTGAGTGATGCGGCATTTCCGCATGCTCGATTGACAGTTCCGGCACGCTGATGCGTTGATACAATGAAACAAGGGATGGACCGACCAATGGGTAAAATTCTGGCAATTCTGGTGGGTGCGCTCACCCTGACCGCCTGTAATGGCATCGAACACGCGGCTTGCGCCAATGACCCAACAGCGAGTTCCTATCCGGTCGACAGCCCGAAGCAAGTTCTGCACACCTGCAACTGAGGCCGTAACACAGCCGTGACTCATCATAAGATGACAGACGAGTCATGTTTTAGTAGGGTCTGCGACAGGTAGAACAGGTCGATAACGCAGGGTGTTCTCCCTCACCGGGCAAGCGCGCGATGGAAGCGTGTTGGTCTCGTCGGGATGACTGCTCGTTGATCGGAAGGATACCGTCGATGAGCCCCCTGCGCTGGCAGATGATCGCCCTGTGCTTTGTTGCCAATATCATCAATTTTCTCGACCGCTCCAATCTGGCCATTGCAGTGCCACGCATCGAGGCAGAACTGCATCTGTCGCCGTTCCAGATCGGTCTCGCTCTGAGCGCCTTTTTCTGGACCTATGCGCTGATGCAGATCCCGGTCGGCTGGATGATCGACCGTTTTGGCGTCAGGCGCTGCCTTGCGGGCTCGGTGCTGTGGTGGTCGTTTTTCACGGCCGCGACCGCCTTTGTCTCGGGGCTGCCGAGTCTGATCGGGGCCCGGCTGCTGCTCGGAATTGGCGAGGCGGGTGCTTTACCCGGCTTTGCCAAGGTGGCCTTCAACTGGTTTCCCCGTACCGAGAGAGGTTCGCGAGTAGTATTTTCGATAGCGGCTCCCGCGTGGGTTCGGCGCTCGCCTTGCCACTTGTCGCGTGGCTGGTTGCGAGTGTCGGCTGGCGCCATTCCTTCATCTGGACCGGCGCGCTTGGCTTTGTCTGGGTGGTTATCTGGCTTTTCCTCTATCGCGACCCCAAAGACCACAAGCGTGTGACCGAGGCGCAGCGGGTTCTCCTTCATGACAGTCAGGGCATTGGTCAGGCCGCGACAGAGGCTGCACCTGTCTCGCTTGGCTATTTGCTGAGACAGCGCACAATCTGGGGCATGATGATAGGATTTTTCTGCCTCAATTTCGCGATCTATTTCTTCATTACGTGGTTTCCCAGCTTCTTGATGAATGCCCGGCACTTCTCGCTTGAGGATGTCAGATATTACGGTCTCTTCCCCGCGCTGTTTGCAATCCCGTTCGGGTGGATCGGTGGGGCCGTCTCCGACGCGCTGCTGCGCCGTGGCTGGAGTGCCACCAGCGCACGCAAGAGCTGCCTCGTCGGTGGTATGATCGTCTCCTGCGTGATTGCCTTTGCTCCGATCGTAGAGAGCTCGGTCACCGCTCTTGTGCTGATGGGCATTTCCTATGCTGCCCTCGCCTTTACCGCCGCCAATATATGGACTCTTCCGGGTGAGGTGGCCCCGAGCGCGGCTAATGTCGCGCTGATTGGCGCGTTACAGAATGGCGCAGCGAACCTGGCAGGTATCGGCATTTCTACCTTCACCGGCCTCCTGTTGATGCTCACTGGCGGTTCGTTCGTCCTGCCTCTCGCTCTGGCCGGGGCGCTGTGCCTCGTGGGGGCGTTCGCCTATCTCTTCATCATGGGGCCTGTCGAGCGCATTGCCTTGCCGCAGGACACGCGGAAGTGAGACGGGTCGGGCGCAACATCAGAGCAATTTCGCAGCTTCTACCCTCATGGTTGCAGAGGACAGGATTATTTTCATGACACAGGCGCTCGTCATTCACGCTCCCCACGATCTCCGGATCGAACAGCGTGACGTTCCTGCTCTGGCGCCGGGCGAAGTGCGCGTGCATGTCGAGGCAGGCGGAATATGCGGCTCAGACCTTCATTATTACCATCAAGGTGGTTTTGGTGCTGTGCGCATCAAGCATCCGATGATACTCGGTCATGAAATCGCCGGACGTATTGCAGAAAAAGCATCCGACGTCGTCGGTCTTGCTATAGGCGATGTCGTAGCAGTCAATCCCGGTCTGGCCTGCGGGCATTGTGACCAGTGCCTTGCCGGGCGCGCCAATCATTGCACCGATATGCGCTTCTACGGCAGTGCCATGCGCAACCCTCATATCGATGGTGCCTTCAGGCAGGACCTCGTCTGCCATTCGCGCCAATGCGTGAAAGCCATACACAAGTCTCCGGCAGAACTTGCGCTTTCGGAACCTTTTGCCGTGGCACTTCACGCAGTCAGTCGTGCGGGATCTCTGATGGGCAAGCGCCTACTCGTGACCGGGGCCGGGCCTATCGGTACGTTGGTGGCGGTGGCGGCACGGCTGAACGGGGCCAGAGACGTGATCGTCACCGACCTCCTTTCCGAGCCTCTGGTCATTGCTCTCAAGGCCGGAGCCGATCGAGTGATCAACTCGCGTGACACCCCTGAGGCGCTGGCGGCTCTTGGGCGCTCTGTCGATGTGCTGATCGAGTGTTCGGGCAATGAGCAGGCCCTGCGCAGGGGGCTCGATTTGATGGCGCCCTGTGGCACCATCGTGCAACTTGGTCTGGGTGATGATGTCACTCTGCCGCAGAGCCGCATCGTGACAGGCGAACTGAACTGGGTCGGTTCTTTCCGCTTCCGCGAGGAGTTCGCCCTGGCTGTCGATCTGATCGATTCAGGCAAGGCGGATCTGGCCGCGCTGGTCACGCAGCGTTTTGCATTGCAAGACGCAGGCAAGGCGTTCGATCTGGCCTCGAACCGTCGCGAGGCCATGAAAGTACTGCTCGAATTCTGATGGACGCCTCGTCTGTGGTCAGAACTGCGCTTAGACCGAGCCGATGGGCTCACGCGGCGAACCAGGGAAAGAACGCCGTGATTGCTGTTGGTCACGATAAGCTGCTTCGCCCAATCAGGGTGCCCTGACGGTCGAAAATGACCACATCGAGCTGGCACGCAGGATCACCGAGGGCGTTTCTGGCAATCTCAGCCGCACGCTGCGCGATAAGCTCTCCGAGCCTGTCATCGTCTATTGCCGCATACCCCTGAGCGATCGTCTGGGCGCGTTGCAGCCGGTCGATTTGAGCTTCACTGAGTCCCAGAGGGGCGGCAAGCAGCGCAAGAGCCTGTGGGTCGGCCAGCGTGCGGCTGGAATGCAGATCGAGATGGCCTTGGGCAAGTTTGGTCATTTTCGCGAGCCCGCCCGCTATCGTCAGGCGCGGCACAGGGTGACGGTGCAGATATTTGAGAAACCCACCCGCGAAATCTCCCATCTCGATCAGGGCCGGATCAGACAGAGTGTAAAGAGAACGTACCGAATTTTCCGAAGTCGCTCCTGTACTGCCCGCTATATGGGGCAAGCCGAGCGCGCGCGCGACATCAACACCGCGATGGATCGAATGAATCCAGGCCGAGCAGGAATAGGGAATGACGATCCCGGTTGTCCCGAGCACCGACAATCCGCCCAGAATACCGAGCCGTGCATTCAGGGTGCGTTCAGCCAGCTTCTCGCCATTGGCGATGGAGATTGTGACGCAGGCGTCGACAGGACCGGGCGTGATCTGCCCCAGTGCCGTGCAGATCATGGCGCGCGGCACTGGGTTGATCGCGGGCTCACCGGGCGGAAGCGGCAGGCCCGGCTGGGTGATGGTGCCGACGCCGTCTCCTGCCCGGAACAGGACCCCGCTTCCTGCCGGGGCAGCTTCGACATGCACCGTGATCAGCGCCCCATGGGTGACGTCCGGGTCGTCTCCGGCATCCTTGATCACGCGCGCCCAAGCGCGCCCGCCTTCACGGCCTGACCCGTCGAGCGCGAAAGTGACCTCCTTGCCATTTGGCAACGTGATGCTGACAGGGTTGGGGTAGTCTCCGGTCGTGAGCAGCGACCATGCGGCCTTGGCGGCTGCCGTGGCACAGCTTCCTGTCGTCCATCCCCGACGCAGGGCCGTGGCTTGCGTCATATCGGCTCTGCCTCCCTGCCATCCGGGCGGCCAGAGGCCGCGTCATTCTGCGCACGCGTTCTTCATCGCATTTCAGACCGGATCCCGCCAGAGCTTCGGAGGCGACATCAGGCATCGCACATCGCGCGGAAGTCTCAGAATATGGACATGTTGGCTGTTTTTGATGCGAGTAGCAGGAGAGCTTCTGATAGATTCCATCTCGAAATAGAAAAGAAAAAGGAGACCCAGACAATTCCCGAGCCTGTTTTAGCGATACTTGTTATCGCGGTCATAGCCTTTCTGGCTGTTTTCTTCTTACTCGGGGGTGTGCTGATCGTTCCCGGACGGATGGTCTATGTCACGGAGTTTCTGGGCAAGCCGCAGCGGAACCTGCTGGAAAGCGGGCTGCATTTTCGTATCCCGATTCTGAACCGCGTTGCTTACAAAGTGTCGTTGCAACAGATGCAGGTCGAGACGTCATCGGAGGTGAAGACGCTTGATGACGTGTTTATCGAGATCCGTTGGGTGCTGCTTTACAGCGTGCGCGATGACCGAGAGGCTGTATTCAGCTACGCCTATAAGGTCTCGCAGCCTGTCAAAAGGCTCGTCTTTCGTGTTGAGAATGAGATCAGGCAGATCGCTTCGACAATGACACTGGCCGAGCTCTATTCGCAGCGTAACGAGATTGCCCGGCGCGTGATTGACGATCAGGTGGCCGACGCGCTTGAATCAGGGCTGGATATTCACGCGTAACCATCGAGCAACCCATGCCCCCGCCCGAAATTCAGGAAGCGATGAATAACAAGCTGGCCGCGATTGCCCGCAAGGATGCCGCCCAGGCTGAAGCCGAGGCCGAGATGGTCCGCCGTGTGGGGATCGCCCGAGCCGAAGCAGAAAGCAAAAAGCTGCAAGGTGAGGGTATTGCCAATGAGCGCAAGGCCATTGCGGCCGGGTTTGCCGAAGCGGCCGAGTTGTTTCGAAAGAGCATCCCCGATGTCAGCGAAGATGCCATTCTCACGCTGATGCAGAACGTGAATCAGGCTGATATGGTTGTGACTGCCAGCCGCTCAGGCAAGGCGACGGTGATCTTCGTGCCAATCGACATGAATAGCGGCCAGATTGCCGCAGCGGCCTCGGGGCAGTTCATTCCCACCGCCAAGTGATTCCTGTGTGTTCCCGCCTTCGTGTCGCTCACCAAGCGAGACGAGGGCAGAAAATTCCTATGACTTTCCTATAAAGCTACGGGCTGCGCCTTCTGTCATTCCTATGGGGCGCGGATCGATAATCAGGCTCTCTTCTGGGAGCCTTTTTTCATGCTTGATGCTCTTTACGGCGCGCTCGGGCTTTTGGGCTTTATGCTCTGCCTGGGCTTCATCTCGGTCTGCAAAAGGATCTGACATGACGCCCGATCTCGTTTTTGGCGGCATCGTGACGCTTGGCCTTCTGGCCTATGTCACGGCTGTCCTTCTCCGTCCTGAAAGGTTCTGACCATGAGCCTTTCAGGATGGATCACCATTGCGGTGTTCTTTCTCTGCGTGGTCGCGCTGACACGACCGCTCGGAGGTTTTCTCAAACGCGTGCTTGAAGGGGAGCGCCATTTTCCGGGGCGTATGCTCGGGAAGCTGGAGCGGGGGCTTTATCGCCTTGCGGGCGTCGATCCGGCACGCGAGCAATCATGGTCGCATTACTCGCTCGCCGTGATCCTGTTCAAGATATTCTGCTTTATCGCCGTTTATGCGCTGCTGCGTCTTCAGGGCGTGCTGCCGCTCAATCCGGCAGGTCTCGCGGCGGTAGCGCCTGACCTTGCCTATAATACGGCCATCAGCTTTCTGACCAATACCAACTGGCAGAGCTATAGTGGCGAGACCACACTCAGCCCGCTCAGCCAGATGCTGGCTCTGACGGTGCAGAATTTCGTTTCCGCCGCTGCAGGCATCGCTATCGCCGCCGCGATCATGCGTGGCTTCGTGCGGCGTAGTGCCACGACCATCGGCAATTTCTGGGTCGATCTGGTGCGCGTCACGCTCTACGTGCTGCTTCCCGCCTGCGTATTGCTAACCCTGTTTTTCGTGCTTCAGGGGGTGCCGCAGACATTATGGGGCAGTGTTACGGCTTTCACGCTTGAAGGGCGTCATCAGACTATCGCACTCGGCCCTGTTGCCTCCCAGGAGGCGATCAAGATGCTGGGCACGAATGGCGGCGGGTTCTTCGATACCAACTCGGCCCATCCGTTCGAGAATCCCAACGCCCTCACCAATTTTGTGCAGATGCTTTGTATCTTCGCCCTCGGCGCAGGGCTGACGAACATGTTCGGCCGCATGATCGGACAGGAGAAGCAGGGCTGGGCCATTTTCTCGGCTATGGCAGCGCTGTTCCTGATCGGGGTAGGGGTGCTCTACTGGTCCGAAGCCCATGCCAACCCGCTTTTCGCCTCGCTCGGTCTTGATGGCACGCTCGGTAATATGGAAGGCAAGGAGACACGCTTTGGCGTGGTCGCATCGGCACTCTTTGCCACGGTCACGACCGATGCCTCATGCGGTGCGGTCAATGCGATGCATGAGAGCTTTCTGCCGCTCGGTGGCATGGTGCCCCTCATCAACATGATGCTCGGTGAGGTGATTTTCGGCGGGGTAGGCTCCGGGCTTTATGGCTTCCTGCTCTTCGCTCTGATTGCCGTCTTCATGGCCGGTCTGATGGTCGGGCGCACGCCGGAATATCTGGGCAAGAAAATCGAGGCACGCGAAATCAAGATGACCATGCTGGCCGTGCTCTGCCTGCCGCTGGTCATGCTCGGCTTTACGGCGCTTGCCGTCGTTATTCCCGCAGCTGTCGGCCCTGTCCGCCGGCGGCCCGCACGGGTTCACCGAGGCGCTCTATGCCTATACCTCTGCCGCCGCCAATAACGGCAGCGCTTTTGCCGGGCTGACCGCCAACAGCTTCTGGAACGTCACTCTGGGCATAGGCATGATGATCGGCCGGTTCTTCGTGATCATTCCGGCACTTGCCATTGCGGGGTCTATGGCTGCCAAGAAGGTCGCAGCCCCCACGCCCGGCACTTTCCCGACCGATAACGGGCTGTTCATCGCGCTTGTGGCCGGTGTGATCGTGATTGTCGGTGGTCTGACCTTTCTTCCCGCTCTCGCTCTCGGTCCGATTGTCGAGCATCTCGCGATGCTCCACGGCACCACCTATTAAGAGGCGCTTGTCTCATGATTTCCTTTCCTTCTCCCGCGCCCCGGTCTGACGGGGTGCGCAAAGAGCCGCGCGCCCGTGCGGGTGTGCTGAGCAGCGCGCTGGTCCTGCCCGCAATGGCAGAAAGCCTGCGCAAGCTCGACCCGCGCGTGATGATACGCAACCCGGTCATGTTCGTGGTCGAGGTTGTAACCGTGCTGACCACCATTCTGCTGCTTCGTGACGTCATCAAAGGGGCGCCCCATACGGGTTTTGCGCTTCAGATCACGCTCTGGCTTTGGTTCACCTTGCTTTTCGCCAATTTTGCCGAAGCCATTGCCGAAGGGCGCGGCAAGGCTCAGGCAGATTCACTGCGCCGCACCCGCACCGAAACGCGCGGCAAGCGTCTGATCCCCACCGATACCGGGCTTTACTCTCCCGCCGGGCTTTATGAGGAAGTCGCGGCGCCAGAGCTTGCGGTGGGTGATGTGGTTCTGGTGGAGCCGGGCGATTTCATCCCGAGCGATGGCGAGGTGATCGAGGGCATCGCGTCTGTCGATGAATCCGCCATTACGGGTGAATCCGCCCCCGTCATACGCGAGAGCGGCGGCGACCGGTCTGCCGTGACGGGCGGCACGCGTGTTCTGTCAGACTGGGTGATCGTGCGGATTACGGCAGCACAGGGCTCGACCTTTCTCGATCGCATGATCTCGCTGGTCGAAGGGGCGCAGCGTCAGAAAACACCCAATGAAATTGCGCTGACGATCCTGCTTGCCGGCATGACGCTGATTTTCATCATCGCGGTCGCGACCATTCCTTCCTTCGCCCATTACGCTGGGGGTAGCATCTCGGTGCTGGTGCTCGTGGCGCTTTTCGTCACGCTCATCCCGACGACGATTGGCGCACTGCTTTCGGCCATAGGTATTGCGGGCATGGATCGCCTCATACGCTTCAATGTGCTGGCCATGTCGGGGCGTGCGGTCGAGGCGGCGGGCGATGTCGATACGCTTCTGCTCGACAAGACGGGCACCATCACGATCGGTGACCGTCAGGCCTGCGCCTTTATGCCTGTGCCGGTGTGACCGAGCAGCAGCTTGGTGATGCCGCCCAGCTTGCCTCGCTGGCGGATGAGACACCTGAAGGCCGCTCCATCGTGGTGCTAGCCAAGACGCGTTTTGCCTGCGCGGGCGCGAACTCATCGCCACCGGGGCGCATTTCGTGCCCTTCACCGCGCAGACACGCATGAGTGGCGTCGATATCGGGGCGCGTCAGATACGCAAAGGCGCGGTCGAGAGCGTGATTGCCGCCACTGGCGAGAGCGCGGCCTCGGTGGCGCAGATACGCAGCATTGCCGATGGCATTGCGCGACAGGGCGGCACGCCGCTGGCCGTGCTGGATGACGGGCGTCTTCTGGGCGTGGTGCATCTCAAAGACGTGGTGAAAGGCGGCATACGCGAGCGTTTTGCCGAATTGCGCCGCATGGGTATTCGTACGGTCATGATCACGGGTGACAACCCGCTGACTGCAGCCGCCATTGCTGCCGAGAGTGGTGTGGACGATTTTCTGGCCCAGGCGACACCCGAAGCCAAGCTGGCGCTGATCCGCAGCGAGCAGGAATCCGGCAAGCTGGTCGCCATGTGCGGCGACGGCACGAATGACGCCCCCGCCCTTGCCCAGGCCGATGTCGGTGTTGCCATGAATACCGGCACCGTAGCTGCGAGAGAGGCCGGGAACATGGTCGATCTCGACAGTGACCCGACAAAGCTGATCGAGATCGTGGGTATCGGCAAGCAATTGCTGATGACACGCGGCGCGCTCACGACCTTCTCGATTGCCAATGACGTGGCCAAGTATTTTGCCATCATTCCGGCGATGTTCGTCGGATTCTATCCCGCGCTGTCAGGGTTGAACATCATGCATCTGGCTACGCCGGAAAGTGCGGTTCTGTCTGCCATCATTTTCAACGCGCTGATCATCATCGCCCTTATTCCGCTTGCTTTGCGTGGCGTGCGCTATCGCCCGGTCGGTGCTGCCGCCCTGCTGCGCCGCAATCTGCTCGTCTATGGCGTGGGCGGTCTGATCGTGCCGTTTATCGGCATCAAGCTGATCGACCTTGTCGTCACCCATATCGGTCTGGTCTGAGGAAATACTCATGGTCCTCTCTCAACTGCGCCCGGCGCTCGTCCTGTTCCTCCTGCTCTCAGCCCTGACCGGTCTGGCCTATCCTCTGGGCATGACGGCGCTCGCAAACCTGCTCCTGCCTGAGAAAGCGACGGGCAGCCTCATCCACGCCAAGGGCTGGGTGATCGGTTCGAGCCTGATCGGGCAGGATTTTACCGCGCCGCGTTATTTCCACGGGCGCCCTTCGGCCACGATGGGGCCTGACCCCAGCGATGCGTCGAAATCGATCGCCATGCCCTATAACGCCGCTGCCTCTCTCGCCTCTAATGCCGGACCGACCTCAAAGGCGCTGCTCGATCAGGTAACGGCGCGTACATCTGAGCTTCGTGCCGAAAACCCCGATGCGATGGCACAGGGCTGGCGTATTCCGGTCGAACTCGTAACCAGCTCTGCCAGCGGGCTCGACCCCGATATCTCGCCCGACGCCGCTTTTTTCCAAATTGCCCGTGTCGCGAAGGCACGGGGGTTGTCGCCTGACCGCGTGCGTCATCTCGTGCAGAGCCAGACAGAAGCGCCGATCCTCGGTTTTCTGGGGGAGCCGCATGTCAATGTGCTGGCGCTCAATCAGGCGCTCGATAGACTGGGCCAATGACCCCACGCGATTACGACCGCCCGGACCCTGACGCACTGCTTCGCCAGAATGGCGGTTCTTCACGTCGGGGAAGGCTGAAGATCTTTCTCGGCGCGGCGCCGGGTGTCGGCAAGACATTCGAGATGCTTAGCGCGGCCCATCAGCAGCAGCGTGAAGGGGTGGCGGTACTGATCGGCGTGGTCGAGACCCATGGCAGAAGCGAGACCGCTGCCCTTGTGGAAGGGCTGGCCGCGCAGGGGACGCGGCCTGTCGCCTATCGCGGACAGATGCTGCAGGAGATGGATCTCGATGCCCTGCTGGAAAGTCGCCCCGCGCTCGCCCTTGTTGACGAACTGGCCCATAGCAACGCGCCCGGCTCGCGACACCCCAAGCGCTGGATGGATGTCGAAGACCTGCTTGCTGCGGGCATAGACGTCTATACCACGGTCAATATCCAGCATCTCGAAAGCCTGAACGACGTCATCGCCTCCATCACCCGCGTGCGTGTGCGCGAAACGGTGCCGGACCGGGTGGTAGAGCAGGCCGATGAAGTGGAACTGATCGACCTCACCCCGAACGATCTGTTGCAGCGCATGCGCGATGGCAAGATCTACGGCCCGCACACGGCGGGTCGCGCCATGCTGCATTATTTCTCGCCCGGCAATCTGACCGCCCTGCGCGAACTGGCCCTGCGCCAGACGGCGCAGCAGGTCGATGCGCAGCTTGTTGACCACATGAAGGCCAATGCCATTGCTGGCCCCTGGGCAGCGGGCGAGCGCGTGATGGTATGCCTGACCCTGCAGGATGGCGATGCCAGCCTGCTGCGCTATGGCAAGCGTCTGGCGGACAGGCTGCACGCGCCATGGATCGTGCTGCATGTCGAGACCAGTCGCGATCTGACCGACGATGCCCGCGCCCGCATGGCGTCGCAGATGCATCTGGCGCAGTCGCTTGGGGCCGAGACCGTGACCATTCCGGGGCATGATGTGGTGCTCGATGCGCTCTCTTTTGCCCGCGCCCAGAACGTCACGCAGATTGTGGCGGCGCATCCTGCCGGATCGGGCTGGGTCGGGCGGTTGCGGCAGATTCTGGGGCGTAGCGCGACCGAGCGGCTGATCCAGCGCTCCGACGGCTTTCCGGTGCATGTCGTGCCGCGCTCTGGCGAGGCGGTAACGGGGCGTCTGCGCGAGAAGATCAAACCAAGCCTGAGCCTTATCTGGGCAGCACGGCCATTGTGCTGGCGGCGCTGGGTCTGGCGCTGCTGCTGCGTCAGGGTTTTGAAGTAAGCAATGTCTCGCTCGCCTTCCTGACCGCCATTCTGGGCGTGGCGGTGGCCTATGGGCTCTGGCCGTCTCTCTGGGCCTCGCTGCTCGGGATGCTTTGCTTCAATTTCTTCTTTCTGCCGCCGCTTTATACCCTGACCATTGCGGCGCCCGATAATGTGGTGGCGCTGTTCTTCTTTTTCGCCACGGCCCTGATTGCGAGCAATCTGGGCGCGCGCGTGCGCAGTCAGGCGGTGGTGGCGCGGCATCGGGCTGAAATCACGCAATCGCTCTATCATTTCAGCCGCACCATTACCGGCATGATCAAGCTGGATGATCTGCTCTGGTCGGTCAGCCACCAGATGGCGACCCTGCTCAATTGCCGCGTCGTGCTGTTGATGCCCGAAAACGGGGTGCTTCGCGTGCAGACCTCTTATGATTCCGGCCATCCAATCGGGGAAGACGGTTTTGCCGCAGCAAGCTGGGCCTGGAAAAACAACCGCGTGGCCGGGCGTGGCTCCGATAATCTTCCCGGCGTGCGCTGGCTCTTCATGCCGCTGCGCACGGGGCGCGGGCCAGTGGCCCTGCTCGGGATCGACCGCGACCGCGGCGGGGCCTTGCTGGATGCCGAGCAGCAGGGCTTGCTTGACGCGCTGGGCGAGCAGACAGCGACCGCGATTGAAAGCATTCTTCTGGCGCGCGATCTCGACCGTGTGCGCCTAGACGCCGAGACCGACCGCCTGCGCGGGGCGCTCCTGACCTCGATCTCCCATGACCTACGCACACCGCTCGCCTCGATATTGGGCGCAGCCTCCAGCCTGCGCGACTATGGCGAGGCTTTGGGGGAGGAGGGGCGTCACGACTTGCTCACGACACTGACCGACGAGGCCGAGCGGCTGAACCGCTTTGTCGGCAATCTGCTCGACATGACACGGCTGGAGGCTGGCGCCCTGCCGCTGCGTCACGAACCGGTCGATTGCGCCGAGGTGGCGGCCTCAGCTCTTTCACGCGCCGCGAACCTGCTGGATGCGCATTCTGTAGCCCTGGAGGTCGCACCCGATCTGCCGATCGTACCGCTCGATGACGTGCTGCTTGAGCAGGCGCTGTTCAATATTCTCGATAATGCCGCCAAATACACCGCGCCCGGCACGCTTATTACGGTCAGGCTGTCGGTGGAGGCGGCGTGTCTTGTCATCGCCATTCTGGACGAGGGGCTGGGCTTTGGCGCGCGCGACCCGGCGGTGCTTTTTGCCAAATTCACCCGCTTCGCCGCTGCCGACACGGCGCGGGCGGGCACCGGCTGGGGCTTGCCATTGCGCGCGGTTTCGTTGAAGCGATGGGGGAGAGATAACGGCGGCAAACCGACCCGACCGGCAGGGGGCCATGTTCACCCTGCGCTTTCCTCTGGCAGAAAAGGCATCCTGATGAGCGACCCGACCCTTCTGGTTGTCGATGACGAACCCGCCATCAGGCGTTTGCTGCGCACCACGCTCGCGAGCCAGTCATGGCGCATTCTCGAAGCCGGGTCAGGCGAGCAGGCCCTGCAACGCGCCAGTGAAACCCCGCCCGATCTCGTTCTGCTCGATCTGGGTCTGCCGGATATGGACGGGGTAGAGGTGCTGCGCCAGCTACGCCGCGACCGGCCCAATCTGCCCGTGGTCATTCTTTCAGTGCGTGACGACGAGCGCGGCAAGGTTGCGGCCCTCGAAGCCGGGGCGGATGACTACGTGACCAAACCCTTCAGCATGGCCGAACTCATCGCCCGCCTGCGCAACGCCCTGCGCCACGGCCTGCAACAGGAAGGCACGGTGCCACTCTTCACCTCGGGCGATCTGACCATAGACCTCGTCCGCCGCCAGATTTTTCGCAGTGGCGAAGAACTCCGCCTCTCGCCCCGCGAATGGGACATCCTGCGCATGCTGGTGCGCTACGCAGGCCGCGTGCTGACCCATCAGACCATCATGAAACAACTCTGGGGCCCGACAGGCGATGTGCAGCAGCTGCGGGTCTATATCCGCCAGATCAGACAGAAGATCGAGCCAGACCCGGAGAGGCCGAGGCATATTTTGACCGAGACGGGGGTAGGGTATCGTCTAAGGAAGTGCGATGACCTGTGAGGCGGAGGGTTCCGCGATAAGAAACTATCCAAGCGGCTCGTTTCAGATATCGTTGATATCGGAATTGGGCGGTGGTGCTACTAATAACTCGGAGATACTTGAGAAAGTTGTTCGTTGCCGATCACCAAAAACTACTGTGTCTCCATCGTTTAAAATGGTAGTGCAAGCCGGGTATTGGGAGGGTATCTCACGAATACGCTGCATCGCCTCAGTATCTAACAATAAAAACCTTCTCTCAGCTACGGCGATAATGTGGCGACAATCATCCGTCCAAGCAATATGGCGACCTGCACCGCCAGTTTTTACTGCACCACTGCGTATAAGAATTTGGCCATTCTCTGCGAGGCAATATAGAGTCGTTGTATCGCATCGTCAGCGTAATCTGTACCGTAAAATGCTATTCTGCTGCCGTCTGGTGATAAACGGGCATGAGATATTGTCATTCCAAAGCTGAATATCTGGGGTTTGGAAACGTGTAATGGCCATGTTCGTACAGACACGTAGCCTTTAGAATGAGGATGATTGTAGTTGGAAGCTTTTGGGTTGTGAAATATTCCCCATATGCGTCTTTCGCGGTCATGGGAGATGACAGATATCTGTTCGTCCCAGTACTCTTCTCGATAGGTCGGGTTGAGTTTGGATATGCTGCGGATGGTCAGTACGCCGCCCCAAGATCCATCCACGATATACTGCCCATCAGATGAAAAGCAGAGATTGCTTCCTTCGCCCTCTTTTTTGTTATTGAAATCCGTTGTTGTTGCACCAGTTTTTGGTCTATAATTACAATATGTCCACTTGTGGATTTTATTGCGAGATGGCTACCATCGGTTGAAAAATCATAGGAAGATGGATGTGATAGCGGGTGGCTAACCGATAGTCTTTTTCTGTTTTCTGTGTTCATAACAGAAACGTTGCGCCGAATCAGTGCAGTAAGCCCATGACTGGTGTGGCGGGATAGAAAAGACGTTCCAGGCCACGAAGAATTTTTTTTCATGATTTTCCCTCATTATTTTATTTTTGGTATCATATAGAACAACTATCTTCTCAGCATGAAAATTTGGGAATATGTAAATCGATTTTCTAAGAACGATGGTTCATATTCACCTATTTTCGTTTGATATGAAATGGTTTGAAAAAGGTTGCTATCAGTATTCTGTTTGGAAAAATAGAATTAGCGATCGTTGAGTGTGCGAAGGAATATAACGATCCGATTGCGCTCACTAATGTTCAAGGCAGGCATTTTGCGCAGATTGAAAGGAGCGTCAGTCTTGTCGATATTTTGCCAATATTTTTGTTTCAAGTCATCGTACAAGGCCAAAGTTTTGTCCGCGTGGCGCGGATAAAACCGCTCTGGCTCAATATCCCGTAGCACATAAAAATCCATCACCTGACGCAGCGAGGTGAAGACGCCGTTATGGAAGAACACCTTACGTGTGGCGCTGTTGCGCAGCGATGGGGTGCGGAAGAAGCCACAATAGGCATCGTTGTGGCCGATATCCGTGCGACCCGCCGCGCAGAGGCCGAGATCGTAGGTACTTTTGGGGGCAAGGGGATTACGCGGGGCGGCGAGGGCTTCGTACTGATGGTCGGTGAAGAGAGGGGGGCGGCCTTCCTCATCCACCGCGCTCAGATGACAGGCGGCGCAATTGCCTTTCGCCGGGTCGTTGAAAAGCCGCAGCCTTCGGCTTCGCCTCGTGTCAGGCGGGTTTTCCCTTCCAGCCAGGCATCATAACGGCTCGAATAAGGATGAAATGACAACGCTTCGATCTGGTAGCGCGCTAGCGCGAAGAGCGCTTCGGCAATCAGCATATCGTCAGAAGCATGGGCGCCGATCAGGCGAAACAGATCGGCGCTATAGGGCGCATGGCGCAGGCGGGCCGCGACACCTTCGTGGGTCGCCGCCATCTCGCGCGCATCGAATAGCGGCCCGGCGGCCTGGCTTTGCAGCGTGTCGGCCCGGCCGTCCCAGAACAAGCCGCCCTGCGGCACCATGGCCTGCGCCGAGGCGCCGGTATTACTGGCCGATTTGGCGCTTTTTACGCCGGGCGGCGGTGGGGGAGGCGGCGCTGTTTCGCTGGTGGCATTATCAGGGCCAACGCTGAAAGGTGGCTGGCGCTCGCGATAGGTGAGCGAAGGCACGGCGCGCACGCCGAACTTGTCCATTGCCACACCGCCCTTGGCGAAAGCCAGCGCGTTGTCTGGCGCGTAATGCGCGCTCGGTACATGGCACGAGGCGCAGGAAAGCTGGCCAGAGCCGGAGAGCGCCTTGTCGAAAAACAGTGTCTCGCCGAGCTTTGCATGGCAGAAAGCGGGGAAACAGGGGGGCGCACCAGCGTGACAGGGCAGGGGTTGCTGCCATCGCTGGCAGGGGAACAATCCCTGGCCAGTGCGGCGGGAGCGCTCGCTATCAGCGTTCCAAGCAGAAACGCCTTCGTCAGAAAGCTGCGGAAGCTGGCGCTCTGCCCGCCAGCACTTCCCAAGCGTTCTCCCCTTCCGACGAAATCAGAAAACCTTTGGCGCATCACGCAGCACCGATCCGTCTTTCGGCGCGAGATAGAGCGGTGTGGCGTCGGGCTGACTCTTGAAGTCGAACAGCCCGTCCATATCCTGCGCATCCTGATCAAAAGACCCGCCGCCAAGACGTGCGCCTTCAAGGAAGTTGTTCTCGATAAAGCGCAGAACCGAGCTTTGCGTCAGCAGGGTATGATCGATCGCATTCGGGCGTGCCCAGGGTGAAAGAACCAGAAGCGGTGTGCGCGTACCGGGGCCGCAGCGTCCGTTTACCGGGGCGTTCTTCACCCCAGCCGACGGGGCTCCCTTGCCACACTGGCCGGGCGCGTTGAGCTGGTCGGCCTGCATGTCATGCGAGCTGTGCTGCACAGGCGTATAGGCGTGGTCATACCAGCCATCGGAATCATCATAGGCAATGATGATGGCCGTATCCTTCCATTCCGGTCGCGACTGGATGAAATTGACCACACGCACCATGCCTTCCTGCTCGTCCAGCGGGTCGGAATAGCCGGCATGGGCATCCTGAAAGGCCGGGAGCTTCAGGAACGACACCGCCGGCATATGGCCCGCATTGGTAGCGGCGATGAAATCATCCAGATCATATTCATGGTTGGCAGGGTCTTTTGTCTTGCCATCCACACCCATGGTCTGACCGATGGCCGCCACACCTGAGGGGCGCAGATGCTTCGGGTTGGACGTGCTGGGGTAATACTGAAACCAGTTGTGATGCGGGATGTAGTCAACCACTGTCTGCGCCACGACGGTCGAATAGGTGGCGCGCTGGCAGCCGCTCGTGCCATTGCGGTTATGCTGCGAGAGATCGAACCCCGCCATGAACCCGCCCCAGCTTACGCCCTTGGCGTTCAGCAGATCGCCGATATTGCGGCCTTCCATCCAGACCTGCTCACCCGGCACCGAACAGACATCGCCCGTCGGGTCGATATCGTTGATCATGGTCATGCCGCCTTGCCCGTCATTGATGAAAGGCGAGACCGCATCACGCGTCGAGGCTTCTGCGAAGAGGCCGTGATATGCAGCCCGTTGGTCTGACCGGAAACGATCTCAAGCGCGCCGGGCGTCGAGGGGCCATAGGTGTCGGTATAGGCGTTGTCGCTCATGGCAAAACGCTGCGCGTAGCGCCAGAGCGCGGTCACGGTGTTGCCGTCGAAATATCCCATGACCTGCCCGCGCGTGGCAAAAGCCCCGACGCCACCGGGCGAGCCCCGGCCTGTATGCAATGGAAAGAGATCGGCCTTGCCATTGTGATAGGCCATCTGCTCGGCTGTGTAGCCGTGATTCTGGTCTGCCGTGCTGGCCTGCGTCCGGTCGAGGCGGAAAGGAAGCGCCGCATCGGCCCCATTGGCCGGATTGGTATTGGGGTTGGTCACCAGCAAATTCGATCGCAGCAGCGTATTGGCTGGCGGCGTACCAAGTCTGGGTAGAAATACCGGCTCGCCTTCAGGATTGGCGGCCTGCGGATAGGTGGCAAAGTAGTGATCGAACGAGACGTTCTCGTCAAAGATCACCACCACATGCTTGATCGGCGTTTTCGTCTGCGTCTCGGCCCGGGCCTGGAGGGGGGCGCTCAGGCAGGTGAGGGCGAGAAGGGCGGAGGCGAAAGAACGGATCGGAAAACTCATGGGAAAATACGACAACACCTGTTCAGAGAAGATAAAGCGCCGGTCTCTCCAAGCACCGAAAAGGCACCGGATAGGTGAGAGACCAGCCGCTTGTGGCTCAGGTGCGATCATCGTCGCGCAGTGTCTCTTCGTCCAGAGCCATCAGCGCGCCACGACGCGATTGCAGCGAAATGGCAGTCAGACGATGCTCGCGCCACGCCGCGACGAGCGTCTGGCGCCAGCGATCCGAGGGAGCCGTAGGGGTTTGATGCTGAAGCTGATAGTCCATTGACCTGCTCCTTTTCCAGAAGGCCGTCGGGTTACGGCGCCTCGATAGAGGATTCGCTGGCGATGGTGTGTGACCATTCCATGAATTTGCCGGGCCAGAGCGTTTCGCGCCTCTGATTGTTCCAAAAAACATAACCGAGATACGCCGCTCTCCATGAGGCGAGCCGAGTAAATGCGCTTCAGGAAGTTGTTTTTTTGAAAAAGCGCAGTCGGAGGAACACTTCTTGAGGAGGTTCGCATGCATCGTCTGTTCAGGTGGATCGCTCTTTAGCTAGCCTTTTCCCGGACATACGCCCTGCCCCTCAGGAGAAGAATAGAATGAGCCTGCCCTGTTATAAGAGGTTACCGCCGGCGAGTCCGGTTTGTGCTTCTGATCTGGGATTTGCGTGGGATCTGCCTGAAGAGGGCGTCGGCATTATCAGAGGGCCGAAAGCAAAGGAATATCTTGAGGAGCGGGGGATAAAAGCCGATCTGGGCACTAGAACCCAACTCGAACGAGAGCGGTCGAAGTCTCCTTTACGCTTATATCATGCCGACCTTGAACTGCCGGGAAAGCTGCTTGGACCGGACGAGAATATGCCGCCGCAGCGTCGTTATCGCTTGATGGGAACCGCTGACGAGAAAAGGGCCGTTGAAGCGGAAAAGCGTTTCAAGATAGCCGCTCTCGCTGTGGAAACAAAAGCTGATCGGGTGCTGGCCGAGGCTTATCTTGCAATGACGGGCAAGACGATTCCGCTTATTGACGCCCATAGTCTTGGTCTGACTGCGCAGATTGCAAAGGCACGTCAGGTTACTCTTGCGCTTCTCTCCCAAGATTTGACCAAGGATGCTTATATCCCAAGGTTCCGGTTAGAAGAAATTCCGGACGAGGGTGCGACGGGTTATTTCGGCGCGCCGCTGATGCCTGAGGCGATGAAGTGGCCATTTTGGAACAGCGAAGGAAAAAGCGGCCCTTATTTGTTCCATAGTCAGTATCGCGCAGAAGATCTACCGGGCGCCGTGAAAGCGTATCTACCATCAGACGTTGAAGCCTTCTTGGTGTTTGTCAATCCGATTATCGAAGACTGGCCGAGACTTCCGGATCATCCTCCTTTCGTCGTCCGTTTCATACGCAAAGGGGAGGCGTGCGCGGTGCAAATCATGCCGCCTGGTAAAGAAACACCGCCCCCAGCCAGAGCCCTGACCGATTTCTGCCAGACGCGTGATACCGGGGTGCTCAGCGAATATAATGATCGTCCCGATGCTGACCCTGCGCTGTTCGAGCAGGTGGCTGCGGTCAGCTCTTTAGGCAGCGAGCCCCTCATGGAGGATGACGAGGCGCGTGAATTCCTTTTCGGTTCACAGGAAAATCAGGCACCTCTTGATCGGCCATTGCTGGTCTGGACGGGCGACAAGTTTCTGGGTGAGCCATATTGGCTTCAGGGGGCAGAATACCAGTCTGACCTTGACGGTAATCCCATGACTGCATTCTTGCATATCGCCTATGACGGTGTGCCGGAACTCGCTTTGCCTGAGGGCGATCTGATGCGCTACGGGGCGGGCATCATCTGGTTGCCCACACGCTGGGCAACCGAGCATCCATATGAATCCCAGATCAAAATGACCTGGGATATTGGGTGAGCCCGCTTGATCCGTGTCAGTTAAACCCCGCCGATATCCCTGCGAAAACACCAAACCCATCCCCGGGCTGGAAAGCTGCGAGCTGTTTGCCTGCGGCAATATAGCCCGGCACGACGATGGAGGCGTAATGAGTGTTTGCGAGATTGTTGAACGACAGGAAAACCTGCCGGTGCTTGTGCGGCCAGTCATAGCCTATTGTCGTGTTGAAGATATGATAAGACGGCGCAAAATACGTGTCGTCATATGAGCCCGAGACCTTCGACGACACCTGCGTATTGAAATTGGCATAGAGCCCGTTCTTTAGATCGAGCGTATCTCGCCTGATAGAAATGGGCCGGAATGCCGGGCAGCGCGTTGCGGCCAAAGACGGCGTCGTGTTTGAAATGGAAATCCTGCCAGGTATAGGACTGTCTCAGCCCGAGCTTGCCGCCCGACCACTTGATGAGATCGGTTTCGAGCGAAGCCTCGACCCCCTGGTGTGTCGTCGGGCTGGCGTTGGAGTAGGTGGTGGCGCCGTAAAGCTGTGAGAGCGGTGTCATAACCGTCAGCAGCTCATTACGCACGTCGGAATAGTAATAGGAAACGCTCCAGCGATTGTTCTTCCACTCGCCGCGCGTACCGACTTCATAGGTCGTGGCTGTCTGGTTATCCAGCTTCACACCCGAAGCATTAAGCCCCTGCGCCGGGCCGGAGGTGTAAAGTGCGCCAGAGAGAAGCTGCCAGTCATTGGGTGGCTGAAAGCTGCGGCTCACATTGCCGTAAATCGATACATGCGGCGAAATAACATAGCGAAAGCCGCCGCGCGGGGTGAAGCCAAGCCCGGATGTGCTGACCGAACTCGTCGTCGGATAGGCGACATCCATCGATCGCTGCACGAAATCGAGCGCACCCGCGGCGGTGAGCCAGAAATTATGGAAGAGCTCGAAATTGTTCCGGATGTGGAAGTAGTTATCAGTGCCGCCGTAATCCGAATGGCGCAGAACAGTGCCGAAGGGGATCTTGCATAAATGCCGGTTGTGGTGCGTGAGCGGTTGGTCTGCCAGGCTTCGAGATCGGTATAGGTGTCGATGCCGAAAAGCGTCTCGCTCTTATGACCCCAAAGCTTGTCGTTACGGATGTAGCGCACCACGCCTGCAACGGTCTTGTAGCCCCAGCGCTGGGCGGTTGCCGTGTTCTGGATATCGATTGGCGCATCCTGATAGTCGAAACCGAGTTCCAGTTTTGATTTGTCATCAATGCGTATGGTCGTCATGTCGCCATAGAATTTGCTGCCGGGCTGAATGCGATGGCCGTGCAGCGTGGCGTAGAGCGCCTGCGCCTGTTTCGGATTGGTCTCGATCTGGTCTCGCGTCAGATAGCCGGGATAGCCATTCTGCGTCTGGCGATAACGAAAGAACAGACGGGTCGAGACATTGTCGTTGAAGCGATAGCCGTAATTGGCGTTCACGCCAAAGCTGCTTGCCGCTGTCTGGGCCTGATAACCACCACGATAGGATTTGGTGACGCTGATATAATAATCGGATTTTCCGATGACCGCACCAGAGCTGATCTGTTGCTTGTTGTAATTGAAGCTGCCCGCCTCGACACGGGCCTGAAAATGATCGGCCGTATAACCTGTCGGAGTGACGTAATTGATGGCGCCACCCAACTGCACGCCACCGTAATCGAAGGCATTCGCGCCACGAAGCACTTCGGTATATTGAATGCCCAGCGTCTCGAAAAGCTCATAGGGCGTGCCTGCCGGGGTCGTAACCGGTAGACCGTCGAACATCATCAATATGCCCGAGCGGAAATAATTCGTGCCGGTCTGGATGCCCGAGCCGCGAATGGAAAGGCGCAACCCATCGCCGCCGCCAGAGCTTTGGGCGAAAACACCTGGCTGGAATGCCAGAATATCGGCATTGGTCAGATTGCGGCTGCGCAGCACTTCCTTGGAATTGATGACCGATACCCCGCCCGGCACCGTATCGAGCTGGCGTGTGGCTGCAGCAGCAGGGGAGAGGCGCTGTTGCGAAACGGTGATGGATTCAGTCGAGGGTTTAAGGGCCGGATTTCTACCTGCCGGTTTGGCGGGAGCCGTCGCTGCGCGGGTCGATGCGGCATGGCGCGTCTTGCTGCTGTCTTTCGCCGCAAGTTCGGCTGCAAACGCGCTTCATGGGGGAGCAGGCTCATGCCGGTGAGAAGCACCAGCGAATTGGCGCCAAGAAGAGCGCGTCGGGAGAGAGAAAATCAGATCGGTGGCGGCGTTTCATTGGGTCGATGTCCGTTCGAGCGATGAGTAAAAACCAGGTAAAAAGGCGCGGACGAACATCGTGATTGGGCAGCGAAAAGCGGTGAGGTGCAGTTTTTCATTATGTCAGCCCTTTCCGGTTGGGATCTGTTTGAGGGGGAGAGGGCGCAGCCAGTCTATGGAGAGGCTGCGCCACCGGGAGGACTCACACGCCGCGTCCTGAGGGGCAGAGCGTTTCATGCGGCAGGGAACGACGAGAGGTGTCGAGCGCGCGTTCCAACGCCTTGTCGCTATCGGCGTCGTAGCCGAAGACCTCCCAGCGCAGGACGAGATGCAGCGCGATACCGACGACAGGGGCGATCAGAATGACCCAGAAGATCGTCGTGCCCATTGAGGTGAAGGCCGAGGGCAGCGCCCACATGCTCAATGTCCCGGCAAACCCGGCGACGAAATTGGTGAAGCCAATGCCCGTGCCACGCAGTTCGGTCGGGTAGCTGAGCGTCGGATACACCATTTGCTGGCAGCCAGGGCCGAAACCCTGAGCAAACAGAAAGGCGGCAAATCCTGTCATGACCAGCACGATACCGAGCGTAGAATGCGGCGTGCCGATAAGCGCGAGGAGCAGAATGCCGACGCATTGCAGCGCGTAACCGGCCAGCGTGATCGGACGAGAGCCGAAAGAGCGGGTTAGGCGTACACCCAGCAAGCCGCCACTCAGCGCGAAAACCAGATTGAGCGCGATCGAGACGACCAACACCTGCGTGCGGTTGAGATGCAGCATGGTGCTCAGCAGGCTCGGCGCACCGAAAGCAATAGCGGCGTAAGACGTGGCGCTGACGATCTTCATACCAATCACCAAAATCGTGCGGCGCAGCAACGGCGCGCGCAGCAGAGCCAGAAGACCGGGAGAGGGGGCACGCGGGGGCGTGACCGTGATCTGGAGTATCGGGTCGATTCCATGCGTCTTGCGCAGGATAATGGCGGCTTTTTCCAGATCGCCGTGACGTGCCGCCCAGATCGGCGATTCACTCATATAGCGGCTGCGCACCAGAATGATGATCAGCGCGGGCACGGCGCCGAAGCCAGAGAGGCACGCCACAACCAGTCGGGATGGCTGGCGGGCACGACCGCGTTGAGTGCAAAGACGATCAGAAAGCAGGCAGAAGACGCCGCATACCAGGTGGGGCACCACGCTGCAGCGCGTCCGGCCTTGCTGCCCTTGCCGGAGAGCCTGGAGAATTCAGAAAGAAAAGCCATGGCGACAGGCAGATCCATCCCGACGCCGAACCCCATGGCAAAGCGCGCCAGAATGAGAATGCTGGCCGTCGGAGCCGCCGCGGCGACCAGAGCGGCGATTACGAAGCAGGCCATATCGGCCATGAAAACGGCATAGCGCCCGATACGGTCGGTCAACCACCCGCCCGACAGGCTGCCGATAATCGTGCCTGCGCTCATGGCTGCCGCGACCATGCCGGTTTCGGACCCCGAAAGGCCGAAATATTTCTGCACGTCGCCAATACTATAAGAGAGAGTCGTCAGATCATAGGCATCGAGAAACACACCGCCGAGCGCGAGCATGACGATGATATTCGCATGTCCCTGCCTGTCGGCCCCTGATTGACGAGGGCGGCGATGTCATCGGCCGTGCGGATGACAGGGCGGGCGGTATGATGAGGGGGCAGGGCACTCATGAGCGCACCTCGTCTGAGAAAACATACCGGCTTTGCGGCACCAGGGCTGCGAGGGTGCCCGCCACTGACTGGGCGTTCTCTGTTACTTCGGGCAGTCCCATCAATTCGCCGAACTGGCCACGTGACAGCGGCCCGGCAATCAGCAGATCGGGGATGCTCCGTGTGCCGACACGCGCATGATGATCCGCCCCGGTATGAATGCCGAGCCCGACAGGATCAGCTTCGAGAAGGCCTGCCTCGGCAAGAGCCCGCAGATAGGGCGTATGACGGACGATTCCGGCATGGTTGGGGCCAGTCGTGTTGATCACATGATCGACAAACCGTGTTTCCTCAAGGCCTCCCCTGTTTTTGAGAGTCAGGAGGACCCCCTCAGGCCTGATCTCTGCTGACAGGAGTCTGGCAGCCTTGAGGGTGAGATGTCCTTCCCTCAGACGCGATTCAAGAATGCGATCCAGTTGTGGCGCAATGCGAAAGCGGTGCACGTCCCAGAAGGGCCTGAGATGGCGGATCAGCCTGCGGCGTTCGACATTGTTCAGCGCCCCCCAGAGCCCACGTCCCTGTCTGCGCACCGCATCGATGATTTCGTGCCATGAGAGATCTCTATGGTCCCGCAGAGCAGAGCGGATGCGTCGCAGCAACAAGCGCCGTTGGGGAAGGAATGAGCCTTAATATGTCCGACAGCGCCGAAGCCTGCGGAGCATGGGCACGCGGGCGCAGGCCCCGTCTGGAGAAAGCCAGAATCTCGCCCTTGTGGCCACGCGCCGTCAGGCTTGCCACGATATCGGCCATGGTGAGTCCCGTGCCGATGATGGCAACACGGTCGTGAGGGGCAACGCGCGAGAGGGCGTCATCACGCCAGGGATTGCCAATGATCTGTGGCTTCTGAGCCAATAGCGCCAACGGGGTGGGGAGTGAGGGGCTGGATGGGTGGTGGCGAGCACCAACCTTTGCGCCACAAGAGACGTGCCATCACTGGCGACGATTTTCCAGTTCTGCCCTTCGCGCGTTACGTTTTCTGCTGTGCCGTGCAGATGCCGCAGCCTCCCTGTCTCCAGATAGGGTGCAAGACGCGCTGCCAGATAGAGACCGAACAGCGCCCGGGAAGGATAGAGATCGCCCGATGGCAGAAAAGCATCGGGGTCGATCGCGGCCAGGGCATCGAGGTCGAGCCAGTCGCGGAAATCACCTGGCTTTTCGGTCTGCAGGCTCATGCGCGAGGCAGGTACGTTGATACGATGCTGCGGGTCGTTCGTGCCATAGGCCTGCCCTGCGCCAAGCCTCTCACGCGGCTCGATGATGGTCACACCATGGCGGCCCAGATCGGGGCGGTGACGCAGCACATGCCAGGCCACCATCGCGCCGGTCGCGCCGCCGCCGATGATCACGATCGGGATTGGGGTGTCTGAGGGCGCCGTCATGAGGAAGAGACCCGGCCCGGTCGGTGGCTACCTGCAATGGTTTCGCCAAACGGTCCCATATTGCTGCTGGCCTGTGCCGCACGCACGGGGTGGGAGGTCGGCAGGAGCGGCAGAACCAGTTCGCCAAAGCGATAGGCCTCTTCGAGATGCGGATAACCGGAGAGGATGAAACTGTCAC
This sequence comes from Asaia platycodi JCM 25414, assembly GCF_000614545.1. Classification (GTDB taxonomy): domain Bacteria; phylum Pseudomonadota; class Alphaproteobacteria; order Acetobacterales; family Acetobacteraceae; genus Asaia; species Asaia platycodi. The sequence goes on from NZ_BAKW01000001.1 coordinate 270,482, forward strand.
ATCCGGCGCGTCTGTATTCGTCCATACGCTCGGCGATGGTTGCCGGGTCGCCCACAAGTGCCGTGCCGGCCCCGCCGCGCACCAGCCCTACACCGGCCCAGAGATTGGGACTGATTTCGAGCTTGTCGCGACGGCCGCCATGCAGCGCGCTCATGCGCGCCTGCCCTACGGAATCGAGACGCGAGAAAACCGATTGCGCCTCGGCGATGGTCGAGTCATCGAGCTTCGAGATCAGCCGATCCGCCTCGCGCCAGGCTTCTGCCGTGGTCTCGCGCGCGATGACATGAAAGCGTATGCCGAAACTGACGTCGCGCCCTGCTTTGGCCGCTTCCTCGCGCACGCGGCTGATCTTCTCGCGCACCAGTGCCGGGGGTTCGCCCCAGGTCAGATATTTCTGTACGCGTCGTGCGGCGATATCGATCCCGACATCCGATGACCCGCCGAAATAGAGCGGCGGTCCATTTTCCTGATGCGGGGGAAAGAGCAGGCGGCCGTCTTCGATACGAAAATGCGGCCCCTCATGGGCAACGGTCTCTCCGCGCAGCAGGCGGGAATAGATGTCGAGAAATTCGTCCGTGATGGCGTAACGCGTGGCATGATCGTGGAACAGCCCATCGCCGCCATTCTCGCGCGGATCTCCGCCTGTGACGACATTGATCAACAGCCGCCCGCCCGAAAGCCGGTCGAGCGTTGCCGTCATGCGTGCGGCCAGTGTCGGCGATTGCAGGCCCGGACGCACGGCAACGAGAAACTTCAGACGCTCGGTGGAGGTGACGAGTGCCGAGGCCACGACCCAGCTATCTTCGCAGCTTCGGCCCGTTGGCAGCAGAACACCGTAATAGCCCAGTGAATCCGCAGCGCGAGCGATCTGTTGCAGATAGGGCAGATCGACCGCCCTTCCGCCTTCGCTGGTGCCGAGATAGCGGCTATCGCCATGGGTCGGCAGAAACCAGAGCACATTGATCTTCTCCGGAGCGCTCTTCTCGCGGGTATTGTCACCCGAAACGGTCTTTTCAGAAACAGCGTTGAACGGGATCGTGGTCATGACAGGGCGCTCTCTTTCTGGGCGTTATGAATCGGGGTGCCATTGTTCCGCTTGGGCACAATGGGGGCTTCGGCGCGAAGGCCGCTTTCGGGCGCGGGTGTAGGGGCAAAGCCTCCGCGATGAGCCGCCGCAGGATGGCTGTCTGGCAAACGATCGCGTCCCGTCAGGCGATGACGCAGTGTTTCACCAGCCTGTGCGGGTGCGGGCAGGCGGCCGCGGCGACGCAATTCCGGCGCGATGAGCGCCGCGTAATCATCGAGCGTTTCGAAGCTGTGATACTGGCGCAGATTGATGCCATCGATCCCGTCTTCATCGAGCCAGATCTCGAGTGCATCGGCGATCTGCTCCGGCGTGCCGACCGCAAAAAAACGACCCTCGTCAAAGCTGCCGATCTGTTCCAGCGCGGCGCCTATAGTCAGTTCGATGCCGAAGCGACGCCCCATATTGCCGAGGCTGCGCCCGCTCTGGGCCAGAGCCTGACCGATGGTGATCGACGGATCGAACTGGCGCAGATCGATCTCGGCCTGAGCATGAACAAGAGCGCCCTCAATGCTGTAATATTGCCGATAGCGCGCGAGTTTCGCCTGCGCCTCTGCTTCCGTACGTCCGGCGATCAACCCGGCCATCACATAGAATTTCAGCTCGGCAGGGTCGCGCCCCTGGGCGGCGGCTTCTGCCTCGTGCGGGCGATATGGGCACGCACTTCTTCCTGTGTGCGGCCGCCGATGAAAATCGCTTCGGCATGACGGGCAGCGGTCTTCAGGCCGCGCGCAGAACCGGTGGCCTGAAACAGCACAGGCGTGCGTTGCGGCGTCGGCTGGACCAGATGGGGCCCTTCCACACGAAAATGCGGCCCCTCATGATTTATGTGATGCACACGGGAAGGGTCGGCATAGCGGTCTGACGCGCGGTCCTGGATCACTGCGTCTTCCTGCCAACTCCCTTCCCAGAGCTTGTAGAGCACGTCGAGATATTCGTCGGCACGGTCATAGCGGCTGTCATGCTCAAGCTCGCCATCAAGACCGAAATTGCGGGCAGCATTCGGCAGATAGGAGGTGACGACATTCCAGCCCACCCGTCCATTGGTGAGCAGATCGAGCGTGCTCATGCGGCGTGCGAATGAGAAAGGCGGTTCGTAGGTGGTCGAGAATGTCGCGGCGAAGCCGAGCGTTTCGGTCACCGCAGCCATGGCCGGGATGAGCGAGAGCGGGTCGAGATTGGGGATCTGCAGCCCCAGACGCAAAGAGGCATCGAGCCCGCCGAACCGGTCATAGATCCCGATCACATCGGCCAGAAAGATCGCATCCATTCCGGCAGCTTCGGCGCGTCTGGCTGTGTCCAGCCAATAGGCCATTTCGCCAAAGCGGTGGCGGTTATTACATTCCTCGCGCCACATGCCATGCACGATATGGCTCACACAGGCCATTTCGAAGAGATTGACGTGCAGGGTCTTGCGGGTGCCGGTTGATGAATGATCCGGCTGGCGCGAGGAAAGTGTCATGCGGCTTCTCCTGTGCGACGGCTTTCGGCTAGTCGGCGCAAACCGTCGCGATAGGGTGTCCAGAGGCGCGTGCCGTTTAACGCCACGTCACCGAGTTCGCGCTGGCGCTGTGCTGCCGGGTTATGCGAGGCGAGGGTGCGGGCATTGCGCCAGTGGCGGTCTAGATCGAGTGTTTCGGAAGTGGCCGAGGCGCCCCCGACTTCGAAAAGCGTCGTGGCAGCTTCGAGTGTCTGCTGGGTGATGATCTGCTGCGCCTTGAAGATCTGCTCCTGCGCCTGCTCGATGGCATCGTCATCATGGGCGCCAGCAAGGAACAGCGGCTCGATGGTCTCGAGCGCCTTTGCGCCCTGATCGGCGAGAACGGCAGTGGAATAGGCGAGGGAAGACAGGCGCCCGACCACGCTTTGCACGATCGGGTCATGCCTCTGGCTGACCTTGCCCGGCACGCCGAAAACGCGCTCGCGGGGGCGAACGAAAGTCAGTGCATCCTGCAACACGGCCTGAGCGATGCCTGCCAGTGTGGTGTTGTGGAATTGCTGATAATAGGCGCCGAGAAAAGGCTGGCTGGGCGGTGTGTCGGCGGGCGCACGCTCGATGATCTGGTCAGGGGTGAGGGGCACCTGCTCGAACAGGGTCGTGCCGCTGCCTGTCAGGCGTTGGCCGAAACCGTCCCAGTCGTCCAGCCTCGTCACACCCGCGGCCGTGGCGGGCACCAGCACCCGCACCCTGTCACCGCCGAATGTTGCCCAGACGATAATCCAGTCGGCGTACAACGTGCCTGTCGAATAATATTTGCGCCCGTTGAGCACCAGACCGTTCGGACCATGGGTCACCTCGGTCGTCACGCTGGTCTCATTGGCGCGTTCGGCCATGGCTGCGCCGAAGATCCTGTTGTCCCGGATTAGGCCTTGCCAGGTTTCTGCCTGAGGCAATCCTGCGCGGAGCGTTTCGACAAAAGCGAAATGAGCGCGGAAAATCTGTGGAAGATTCGAATCCGCTCGCGCCAGGTTGCGCAGCTGCACAAAGCTTTCCGACAGGCTCAGCCCGTAGCCGCCCTCATTCCTGCCGAGACGCAACCGACCGAAACCGGAAGCAGCAAGTGCAGAAACAACGGCATGAGGGCGGGTCCCCTTGCGGTCGCGATCTGCCGCACCCTTTCCTATATCATCAAAAATCTCTGTGAAACTCAACGGACGGATTCCTTGTGAAATATGGTCAATAGACGATTCCACATCGTCTGAACGTTATTACCATATTATAACAGGTCAATATGTGGGCATATGTCAACGCGAAATATGTTGATTTAGAAAACAACGATTATTAATCGTTTTATTGACTGCTGCGCTGTTCGTGTCTCGCGGCAGGCTGGGTCCGGCGGCGTATCTGGAAACGGGGCCATTTCAGGCAGCGCCTAGGGGCGTTAGAAGAGCTGGGTACGCGCTGAGGGAGAGGAAAGCAGCATGGCGGCCGAGGCCTGTCTCGAAGGATGGAAAATTGCTATCAGCCGCGATACGGGAGCGCTTTATCTCGCAATCGTCGAGGCCATTGCACATTCCATTCGCAAGGGAGAGTTGCAGGAAGGGAGAAGCTTCCCCCACAGCGTGTGATCGCAGCCCGTCTTGGCACCAATCTCAGCACCGTCACACGCGCAATTGCCGAAGCGCAGAAGCGCGGCTTGCTCGACGCCACCATAGGTCGCGGCACCTTTGTCAAGATCAATGCAGGCGGAGGCTCATGGCGCGCGGGCGCCGGGAGCGTCCTCGATCTGAGCATGAACTCACCGCCTTTGCCTCGGGACCCAGGTATCCAGGCCATGATTCAGGGCGAGATCGGCGCAATTTTCAGGCAGCAGGATGCGCAGTCGCTCATGTCGTACCGCGTGACGGGCGGCACGCTGCAGGACCGTCAACTGGGCATGCAGTGGCTGTTGCCAGTTCTGGGCAGGCGACGCGCCAGCGAGATGCTGATCGTCCCCGGCGCACAGGTCGCCCTTTCGGCCATCATGAGTTCGCTCGTGAAAGCGGGCGAGACCATCGTGACCGATCTCCTGACCTATCCCGGGATGCGTTCGATCGCCGCCCAGTTCGGCTATGTGCTGCTTGGGGTAGAGCAGGATGGAGAGGGGATGATTCCCGAGGCGCTCGAAGAGCTCTGCGCCCGTCACCGACCCCGTGTGCTCTACTGTACGCCGACGCTGCAAAACCCGACGACGGCCACATGGTCGCTGCCCCGTCGCGAGGCCATACTGGCCATTGCCCGACGCTACCAGATCACTGTTGTCGAAGACGACCCATACAGCCTTCTGCTCAAGGCACCGCCGCCAACGCTGGCCATGCTCGACCCGACACGCGTCATTTATGTGGCCACCATGTCGAAAGTTCTGAGCCCGGGCCTGCGCACGGCCTATATCGTGCTGCCCGGCGCGGAAATGACCCGACGCATTACTTCGGGGGTGAGGGCAATCTGTCTTGCCAAGGCGGGTATTCTCGACGCGATCGTTTCACGATGGATCGAGACCGGTCTCGCACAGCACTGCCTGCGGAGTGTTCGTGAGGAGCTGACGCAGCGTCATGCGGTCATGCGTCAGATTCTGGGTGCGCGGGCGCCGGACAAGGCGCCGAGTCCGCATGTCTGGCTATCCCTCCCGGAATGGTGGAGCAGCGCTGATTTCGTGGCATTTGCTCGCCGTCAGGGGCTGGCGCTCGTGCCCAGTTCGGTCTTTACCGTCAGTGGCGATCCGCCCGCTGCCGTGCGTGTGGCTCTGGGAAGCGCGTCCGACCTTTCCGAGCTGCGAGACTCTCTGACCAGTCTGCGCTCCGTACTGGAATATCGCCCGGCAGAGGGGTTTTCGGATGTCGTCTGAGGGGCAGTGAGTGGCGTAACAGCACCCGGAAAGCGTTACTTACCACGAATTCATGTGGAACACCCGAGTGGAGCCATCACGAAAAAGAGAGAATATATTTGTTTGAAAACAGAAGCTTAGGGAATATCAAGTAAATTGAATTCCAAGATAATTTCTATTGTATGCATATGTATGGGTTGAATTCCTGAAGAATGCATAAAAGATGCTATTGTGTGGTTTATCCTATCCATACAATTTCTTGCGTTATCGGTCAGAACTTCCCATAAAGTAAGGCAACAGCCGCTTTTGCCCCGGTCGGATGTCCTTAAGTCGGACACGCAGGGCAGGCGGCGTTGCTTATCAAGCAGGGCGCCGCGGACGCACCATCCACCGCAGACGCCTCTCTTACGGAGAGTCAGGATGAACGCAGAACTCGCCAATCCCTCGCTGGCTGCACAGGAAGAATCCGCTCAGCGGCGCCTGCGCTATCGCATGATCGCCATGGTTGTAGGTGTGCTCATGTTCATGTCTGCCTGGCCTGGGCCGTTGCGGGAACATCGGTCGATATGGAGGACCATTTCCATACCAACTACTGGGCATTGGGTGGCACACTCTTCTGGGCCATGTTCGCCGTCTACAATATGAGCGTTTCCTGAGCGCAGCGGACGCCTGTTGTGTTCCGAAGTTGTGAATACAATGGTCAAATAGCAGCGTGTTCCGTGGCGCGACACGCGATGACCTTCTCGTAAATCGCTTCATACTGATCGAGCATGCGTGAAAGGCTGAAATGCTCTTCAACGCGATGCCGGGGGACGATCCGGTCCACCTTCAAGGCCGCTAGGGTGGCAGCAGCCAGGGCAGCGCTGTCATCGGGAGGCGCGAAACGGCCAGCTTCTTCACCGATGATTTCGCGTGCTGCCCCCCTGTCGAAAGCTGCGACAGGCAGGCCGCTGGCCATGGCTTCTATTGCGACCAACCCAAATGGCTCATCCCAGCACGGTGTGAAGAGCAACAGGCCAGCCTCGCGCATCTGTTTTGCCAGTCCTGCGCCGTCGAGTACGCCTCCATAGATGATCTTTCCGTCCAGTAGCGGGGCAATTTCCCTGTCGAAATAGGCATCATCTTCCTTGACGCCAAAAAGCCGCAGGCCAATGCCGGATTGGCGTGCGGCCCTTATGGCGTGGTGCGGACCCTTATTCGGCGTCAGCCGACCGCACCAGAGGGCATGATCACCGCGTTCTCCTGACCAGGGCCACAGCGCAAGATCAATGCCGTTATGAACGATGTCGACCGTGTCGGGCGTTCCCTCCGGCCACCAGCACAGCGTCTGACGCTGAGAGGTGACCGTGGCACGGTGGGTGGGGCAAAGACTGTCACGCACCACGCCGTGAATAGCCTCGAAAGGAGGCACATGAAGGGATGTGACGCAGGGAAGCCCGCTCTCCTTTGCGGCCTGCATGACAAAACGATGGAGAGAGTTATTGTGCACGACATCGAAGGCACCGCTGAAAATGCGCGGGCATGCTGAGGCGAAGGCCCTGTCGAGAACAGGATAGAGTCTGGGGTCTGGTCGGGCATTTTCCCAAGGGTAATCACGATCGTAATGGACATCCAGAACAGGGTCGATCGTAAAACCCGCATCGCTGTCACCTGCCGCGAACAGGGTGACATCATGCCCCCGTGCGATCAGCCTTTGGCGAGATGAAAACTATGAGCTCCATCCCGCCTTTGAAGGGTTCTGCGATCGGGTGGCGGGGATGCGCGACAAGGGCAATGCGCAAAGGGGTCATTCTGCCGCGAGGCTCTGGGGGAGGGGTGCGACGCGCTGCTCGAGGATGCGGATGACGGAAGCTGTGTTCGCATAGGGTTGATGGCTCTGCTGCCCGGTCAGGGCCAGATCTGCCCCGGTAGGTTGACGCAGAATGCGAATAGGGCGGCCTGCGGTATCGTCGATCAGGCCCATAAGACGAAATGCATGCAGCCAATGGCCCATCGTGCGATAGCCCCATTTGCCCTCGAAGCGCTCTGCATTGCTGACCACCGTTTCGAGATGATGCACAGGGGGCATGTGATGGGCATGATGCTGATGATAGACGAGAGCGCCCTTCAGCCAGCCCAGTATCCCGCCGGAGAGTGTGAAGCCTTTGGCGTAATCGGTGTCTTCCCCACCATAGCCGACATAGGCTTCATCGAAGCCGCCCGACGCATGAAGCGGTCGCGTCGTATGGCGAAATTCAACGACCAGAAACAGCGATAATCCGAGCAGATCTCTACGCCTTCTGCCGGTGGCCCACGTCTGTCGGAGTGCCGGGCACAGTTCTGTTCGAATCCGGCATATGTCCAGCCCGATTTCGATGCGCCTGCCGGAAGGTACATGACCTCACCCATCAAAAGCCCGTCACAGTCGTCAAGGCCCTTCTGATAGTCACGCAGGCAATCAGGCGCTGGGATGCAGTCGATATCCAGAAAAACCAGCGCCTCGCCGCTGGCGACAGCTGCGGCCCGGTTTCGGGCGGCCGAAAGACGCAGGGCAAGGGGATCGACCTTCACCTGACGCACCGGAAAAGGCATCTCGCAGATCATCGTAGAGTGAGTCCTGCATGACCGCGATGATAAGCTCGTGTGGCAGAATGCTCTGCCTGGCGAGCCCGAGCATCATATTGACCAGATGAGCAGGCCGCCCTTTTGCAAGGGTGAGAACCGACAGGGTGTTCATGGCAGCAAAGTCTCACGGACAGGGGTGGGATGGTCGTTCCAGAACCGGGCGATCAGGCCCTCGATCCAGAGTGCGGTGCGCTCTGCAGGTTGGTCGTCAATGGCCGCGCGCTGAAGTTCCGGGGCGTGGTGGCTATAGGTTTCGGTCAGTGCGCGCGACCAGGCCAGCGCAGAGCCGGGCAGATGGGGGCGAATGGTCGCCATCCCGGCGGCGGCGAGGCATTCGGCCTTGCGATGCTGCTCGTCGAAATAGCGCCATTCCGGCACCGCGAGCCAGGGTTTGCCGGCCGCTAGGATCTGCTGGCAGGTCGTGTTGCCTGTGCTGGCAATGATGCAGTCCGCTGCCGCAATATAGTCTGCGGCCTGTTCGACCCAGCCATGATGTACCAGATTGCCTGCTTCTGTGGCATGCCAGTCGCGCGCCAAGGGACCGATCGTTATCCAGAGTGCAGCGGGTCTGGCGCGTGCGCCAACTGCAATCGGGGCTACGGTAAAGCCGGTGCCACCGCCCCCTGCCATTACGAGAATGATTTCGCGCGTGTCATCAAGCCCGAGGCGCCGACGCGCTACCTCCCGTTCTGGAAGGCCGTCAGCCTTGCCAAGACCGCCTGCAAAAAAGAGCCGACTGCGCAGAGCGCTACTCCATTCAGGCTGAGCCAGCTTCTCGGAAAACGGGGCCAGTACGCCAATGGCGCCGTCATACGCCGCCTGATGACCCTCATCATCGCGATCACCGTGCTGGAGTATCTTGATATGAGGCACGCTGCATAATCGGCTGAGTTGGGCGATTTCAGCCGAAACATCGCATATCATCAGGGCAGGATCGGCTGTGACAAACCAGGCGACGATCCGCCCCATGGCTTTGCGTATGCCTGGCCAGCCCAAAGGCGCGCAATGAACGGTGCGCGGGGTTGGGATGTCCGCCAGCGCAGCGTTCTCGTGCCCGTCGGCCTCGAAAAGCGATGGGATGCGTATCAGGCTGGCATGCGCAGGCAGCGCGGAAAAAAGATCATCGCGAGCACAGAATATGGTGACCGGACGTGTCGGCGGCAGAGCGTTGACGATCGACAGGCATCTCTCGGCATGCCCACGCCCCTGATGATGGACGAAATAACCGATGGGTCTGGTCATGTGGTGGCTCCTGAAAGCGCGGCGTGACCCGGTCCGATGAGGGGAGGAGCAGAAGCGGTTGCAAAGCCGAGAGGCGAGACGCGATGTTTCTTCCGCGCCACCGAGCGATAGACTGCAATCGAAGCGCGAGCATAACCCTCCCAGTCAAGCAGAGGGGCGGCCTGTATCGCTGCGGCAGCGAGGCGCTGTCGGAGTTCCGGCCTGTCCAGAAGACGATGCAGCGCCAGTTTCAAAGCCTCTGGCGAGTCAGGTGAAACAAGAAGGCCGTGGCCAAGCCGGTTGAGAATGTCCACCGGTCCGCCCTGATTTGTCGCTATGACAGGCAGACCTGCCGCAGCAGCCTCCAGAAGAGTCAGACCGAAAGGTTCGTGACGTGCGGGATTGACGAAAACACCCCCCAATGCGGCAGCCTGCCGATAGAGCCCGCGACGTCATCTGGGCTATGGTTGGGGGGAAGCATGAAGCAGCCTTCGAGCATGTGCTGCGTACGGATCTGCTTGAGGCTCGCCACTACCCCGGCTTCTTCCGTTCCCGGATGAAGAAGCGTGTGTTGTCCACTGAGAATGACGAGATTGGCCTTGCGTTGAAGTGCCTTATCCTGCGCGTATAGCGTGGCGAGAACAGCAAGATTTTTCTTCTCGACCGGGCGCGCAATGGCAAGGATCAGGGGCCGCTCCGGATGTGCCAGCCTGTCCTGCACGAACTGTGCGCCGTGCTCGGCATCCACGTCACTCAAAGAGGGAACCCCAGGGGGGACGATATGCGTTCTTTCCCTCGCCGTTGAAACGCCATAGCGGGTTATCTGGCAATCAGCCTCGTCGCGTGTCGAGACAATCAAGGCGTCGGCGTCACGAATGGCGCATGTCTCAAGGGCAATCCTGTCGTACAACGCTTGGGACGCAGCCCCGCCAGAGTGAAGCTTATCAATCCCTAGCGCATGGGGCGTATAAACGACGGGAAGACGCTCTCCTTCAGACATCGAGAGTGCAAGAGAGGCAGCATCGGCGAAATGCACGTGAACGACATCGGCACGGCAGTCCGGCCGGGCGAGGAAACGCCTTAAGGCGTGGGCAAGTGCAGGAAGTTCAGCAGAAAGCGCCTCCTTTTCGCAATAAGGTAAATCCGGCGCGCCTAATCTGACAATCGTGATCTTGTCGGAGACAGGCTCGATTTCCTGATCATGGATCGCGCCGAAATGTTCATTGTTGAATCGTCTCGTTACGATTGTAATTCTATTGACCTCTGGGCAACGGCCTTGAGCTAGAGCTGCCCCCAGCACATAAGCAATATGGCCGCCGGTATCGGGTGTGATGCCATAGGTGATAGGAGGGGCGCGGAGGCAGCCGCCAAGCGCAATATGAATAATATGCACGCGTCACCTCATCTATGGGGCGATAGAACGCCGCCCGGCGAGAGGCAGTTGCTAATCCGGAAGACTGAAAACTGGATTGATGCAGAATGATGCCGAAATGGAACAGATGGGCGATCTGGCGCCACTATTCACCCGACTTCGGGAACCGGGCCGAGCTATCCGGAAAACGAGGATAGGGTTGCCCCCATCCCCCCAATTGCTTCTTGGCCGCGACCGTTTATCTATTTTCTGACGAGAATATCAATCGGTACGGCTCGATCGAGATACGCGAGAGAAAGTGTTTCTTCCCTCGCGCTCGTGTGGCGGTGGAGCAGACTTTGCCACTCTCCCTTGATCGCAAGGCGGGTATCCGCCCAGCCAGTGTGGACTGTGCTGAGATCATTATTGGGAGAGAGCGCCATGGTCAGTCGCGGGGCGATCACAAGACAGGCGCCTGACGTGCCCTCACGTTCGAAAGCGACGATATGATCTGCCAGCGGGCCACTGACGGTCAAGGGCGTATAACGCCCGGTTTCAAACAGGTCGGTCTTCGTCAGGCGCAGGGCCAGAACGGACTCGATAAGCGCCTGCTTGACGCGTCCTGTCCGCCATTCACGACAACTATCAGCAAAGCTCTGGCCTCGCTCCATCATCTGCTCACGGCGCGCATAATCGACGGGTCGGCGATTATCTGGGTCGACAAGGCTGAAATCCCAGCCCTCGCGCCCCTGATAGAGATCGGGCACGCCCGGACTTGTCATGCGCAGGAGCGTCTGGGACAGGCTGTTGAGGGCAGCGCTGTTTTCGAGCCGGTTGAGGTAGGTGGTGATATCGGTGTGAAAATCGCCCGTTACGCACGTAGTCGCAAAGGTCAGACAAGCTCTTTCATAGGCTTCGTCCGGGTTGCTCCACCCTGTGCGCTCGCCAGCTTCGCGTAGCGCCTTGGTGAGATAGGCCTGCAGCCGTTCCGGATAGGCCGCCATCTCGCTCTTTTCCAGCGGCCAGGACGAGATCAGTGTCTGGAAAATAAAATAGGCATCTGCTGGGACCGGCGATAACCCGTGAGAGGTTCTCTCGAGCAAAGGCTGTGTCTGCGACAGCCAGTGTCGGGCCGTATGCGGCCACTCGGCCTCTGGCTCGCTCAACACCATCAGCCTTGCGCGACCATCTTCGCCGCGTTTGTGGTCATGGGTTGCTGTTGTCAGCAAGGCCTGAGGATGTGTAGCGAGGCGCTCTTTGTTCAGTTTGTGAAACTGCAGCACCGAGGCAGCAAAGCGGTCCGGGCTGCATCCAACATCATTGCGTGAAAGCAGACGGGCATAGCGATAAAATGCGGTGTCTTCACCCGCTTTGGCTGTAAGGGGTGCCGTCAGATGCTCAAAGCGCTCGAGAATGTCCTGACGTTCTGCTGTGTCGATACGCGCATCCGCCAGATATTGGCATAGTCGGTCGAGAATATCGTGCTGATAGACAGGCAGCATGTGTTGCGCGGCCAGACGCGCCCGATCAATCGCCCGAAAATCTGCACCTGAATCACCCCCATCGGCAAAATAGCTGCGATAGACGGGAAACGCTGTCAGCAAAGCCCGCATGGCGGTGCCCAGAGCATGGGCTGTCAGATCGCTTTCTTGCGGAAACTCTTTTGCCAGCAACGTCACCAGTGTTTCGAACTCACCGACGAAAGAGGTGTCCAGCTTTTCGTGGCGGGCGACCTGCTCAACCTCTTCAAAATCGGCCGGACCAAAGGTCGACCAGAGGTCGCTGATCGGCGCTTCGCCCTCGGGGTGATGCAGCACGAGATCGACCTGTTCGAGAAAATCATAGCCAGTTGTGCCTGTGACGGGCCATTCGAGGGGTAGAATCTCGTTTTGCTGCAATATCTTCTCGATGAAGAACGGGGCCTGGTCCTGCAGGGGCACAGGGCGTTCGCGGCGCAGGGCATCGAGTCGACCGCGCAGGCGCGAGCAATATTCCGCAGGACGCGCAAGACCATCGACATGGTCGACACGTAAACCGTCGATCAGCCCCTCGCGATAGAGATCGAAGACCAGGCGGTGAGCGTCGTCAAACACGGCGCGTCGATCCATACGAAGCGCGACCAGAGACGTCACATCAAAAAAGCGCCGCCAGTTGATGAGATCGCCAGCGACACGCCACCAGGCGAGACGATAGTGTTGCTCTTCGAGCAGAATGCGCAGGCGTGTCCGACCAGACTTGGTGTGGTGGTCAAATAATGTCCCAAGCCGCCCTTTGACGGCCTTACCCTGCGGGGATTCGAGAAAAGCGTCGTCGACAGGCTGAGCGCTGTCATGCCCCGCCTCTTCGAGAAGCGTTTTCGTGCTCTCCGGCGAGAGCGGAAAACGCTGCTCACCGTAGAGAAGCACCACGTCACTGCCGGTTACATCGAAACCGAGCGTCAGTTCGCCGGAGTCGATGACGTCCCCCAGAGGCGCGCCGAGAAAAGGCAGGAGTACCTTGTGATGCAGGCTTCGATCTGCAGGACGCCAGTCGATGTCGAAATGCTGCGCATAGGGCTACGCTCGCCGAGGCGCAGAACATCCATCCACCAGATGTTGTCCGGACCGACGCCCATATGATTGGGCACGATGTCGAGAATCAGTCCCATGCCTTCCTGACGCAATCTGGTCACCAGACGGCGCAGTCCTTCTATCCCGCCACGCTCAGGGTCGATGCGATGGCAATCGATCGTGTCATAGCCGTGCATCGAGCCGGGTGTGGAAGCGAGAAGCGGTGACGCATAAAGATGGCTTATCCCCAGTTTTCTGAAATAGGGAACAAGGGGGATGGCCTGATCGAACGTGAACTCACGATGGAATTGCAGTCGAAGCGTAGCCGTAAAAGGAAGGGGATTCATGCGCGTTACTCCAGACCGGCGACGAGACTGCCAGGAGGAAGCTCTTCTACTGCCCGTCTGGTGGCAGAGCTATAGAGTAGCTTGCCCGGTTCGCTGATCCTGCATGTTTCGTGATCGGAGAAATTGAGGGCGATGGTCAGGATGGCACCGTTGTCCAGTTTCCATCGAGCCAGTACGGATTTGTCGCCAATTACGGTCGCATTCAGGCTATGCGCCTGCGCCAGATAGGGGGCGAGCCAGCGTTGACGCAGTGCCAGAAGGCTGCGCGTGCGGTCGAGCCAGATACGACCGTCGAGCGTGCTGCGTTCATCGCGATCGGGCCGCGACCTGTCGTAAGTCGAGAGTGCATTGGGGTCTGGGATGGTCTTGCGCTTTTCCGGGTCCTGAAATGCCGAAAATTTTGCGAATTCCTTGCGTCTGCCTTCGCGAACGGCATCGGCGAGTTCATCATGAAAATCACAGAAGAAAAGAAAGGGCGAGCGGCATCCCCATTCCTCTCCCATGAACAGCATCGGCACCATGGGACTGAGGAGCAGAAGCGCGTAGCAGCGTGAAGCGCCTCGGGCGAGGCGAGCGTGATCAGACGCTCACCCAAAGCGCGGTTGCCGGTCTGGTCATGATTCTGCAGAAAGAGAATGAATTTCGAAGCGGGCAGATCGCCGCTTGGCATGCCGCGCTTCTTGCCGGAGTAGGGATTGACCTCCCCCTGATAGGCAAAGCCCTCATGCAGGACGCGAGCCAGTATCCGTGTCGGCTGCTCGGCGAACATCTCGTAATAGCCTCGGTCTCGCCTGTGAGCATGACATGCAGCACGTTATGCCCGTCATCGTTCCACTGGGCAGTGAAGCCATCGCGTAGCAGGCCGGCATCGTTATTCTCGTTTTCGAGTATCAGATGCACATGACGCCCTTTTTCGACGTACTCGCCGACACGCTGGCGCAGCTTGCCAAACCAGGCATGATCCGTGATGGCCGATGCAGCGTCGATACGCACACCGTCAAAGCGGAATTCCATCAACCAGTAGAGCACGTTGTCGATGAAGAAATCGGCCACTTGCGGCTTGGCGAACGCGATGCCGGTGCCCCAGGTAGAGTTGTTGTCGTGGTCGAAAAAGGCTTCGGCGTATTCGTGGAGGAAATTACCGTCCGGGCCAAAGTGATTATAGACCACGTCCAGAATGACCATCAGCCCTTTCTGATGCGCCGTATCGATGAGCCGCTTGAGGCTGTCGGGTTCGCCATAGGCATTGGTCGGGGCGTAGGGCAGAACACCATCATAACCCCAGTTCCGCGTGCCGCCGAAGCTGTTGATCGGCATGATCTCGATAGCAGTGATTCCGAGTGTCTTGAGTTCGTCCAGGCGGCTACAGACGCCCTCAAAGCCACCAAGTAGTCCGGCGTGAAGCTCGTAGATGACGGCTTCGCACCAGGGACGTCCCTGCCATTGTGGGGTCTGCCAGACGTAGTTTTCGGGGTCGCAGACAACACTTGGGCCGTGGACGCCGTCGGGCTGGTTTCGGCTGGCGGGGTCAGGTACTGCCAGATCGTCGCGCACGCGATAACGATAGTGCGCCCCTGCCGGACAATCCGTTACAAGGGTAAAAACACCCTCTTCGTCTCGCGCCATGGCACGAGGCGTCTCGGCTTCGATTTCGAGAGAAACAGCCTGACACGAGGGCGCCCAGATCGAGAAACGTGTTGTTCCGTCTTTCTGGAGATTGGCACCGAAACGGGTCTGGTAGAGAGGATGTTGCTGCATCGGTGCCTCCTTGATGAGGAAAACTCAGCGTCGCTTCGGGGTGAGATAGAGCACGGCGAGAGGAGGAAGTGTTAGGACGATGGAATGTTCCATCCCGTGAGCAGATTCTTGTCTGGCGGGGACAGGTTTTTCATTCACGATGCCGGACCCGCCGAAAACGGTGCGATCCGTATTGAGGCGTTCTTCCCACTCTCCGCCCAATGGCACGCCGACGCGATAATCATGATGCACCACAGGTGTCATGTTGCAGATGACGAGAACTGGCGTCACGCCGGGCGCCTGACGCAGCCACGCAAAGACGGTATTTTCCGTGTCATCGGCGATGACCCAGCGAAAACCCTCATTGTCGAAATCGCGGGCCGAGAGCGAGGGCTCCTGCCTGTACAGGGCATTGAGCGTGCACACCGTGTCGAACATACCGCGCCCCAGGGTATCGTGCATTCTGTGCCAGGCCAGTTCGCGGTCATTATGCCATTCTTCCCACTGGGCGAATTCACCTCCCATAAAAAGAAGCTTTTTGCCTGGATAGGCCCACATGAGCGCGTAATAGGCGCGCAGATTGGCATGGCGACGCCAGTCGTCCCCCGGCATGCGTGACAGGAGGGACCCTTTGCCATGCACGACTTCGTCATGCGACAGGGGAAGCACGAAATGCTCGGAATAGGCGTAGACCATTCCGAACGTGATGTCCGAGCCATGATGCGGCGCCAGAGCGGATCGTGCTGCATGTAACGCAGCGTGTCGTGCATCCAGCCCATGTTCCATTTGAAACGAAAGCCCAGCCCGCCTACCTCGGCAGGGGAAGTGACGCCCGGCCAGGCAGTCGACTCTTCCGCAATGAGTGCTGCATCGTGGCAGTAATCTCTGATGATGCCAGACAGCTCACGCATGAAGCTGACAGCTTCGAGATTTTCGCGCCCACCATAGATATTCGGGCACCACTCGCCATCCTTGCGGCTGTAATCACGATAGAGCATCGAAGCGACAGCATCGACACGCAGCCCGTCGAGATGGAAATTGCGCAGCCAGTAGAGAGCGCTACCAGTCAGGAAATTGCGTATTTCGGTACGACCGAAATTATAGATCAGGGTATGCCAGTCCTGATGATAGCCTTCCTTGGGATCGGAATGCTCGTAAAGATGCGTGCCGTCGAAAAGAGCCAGCCCATGGGCGTCAGCGGGGAAATGAGCGGGCACCCAGTCCATAATCACACCGATATTGGCCTGATGGCAGCGATCCACGAAATGGGCAAATTCGGCGGGCGTGCCGTGTCGCGAGGTAGGCGCATACATGCTGAGCGGCTGATAGCCCCACGACCCTGAAAAAGGATATTCGGTGATAGGCATCAGCTCGATATGAGTAAAACCCAGCTCGCTGACATAGGGTATCAGCTGATCGCCCAGGTCATTCCAGCTGATATAGCCAGTCGGACTGTTGCGTCGCTGCCATGACGGCACATGTAGCTCATAGATCGAGATCGGTGATCCCAGTGCTTGCCTCTCAGCCCGTTTCGCCATCCACTCCTGATCGTGCCAGTCATGCTCAAGCGGTGGCGCGACGATAGAGGCTGTTGCCGGAGGAAGCTCGGCATAGCGGGCATAAGGATCGGCCTTGGCAGGAAGGATGACACCACCCTGCGCCATAATCTCGAATTTATAGCGTTCGCCCGAGCCGATTCCGGGCACGAAAAGCTCCCAGATTCCGGCGCTGTGGCGCAGGCGCATCGGATGACGACGCCCGTCCCAGATATTGAAGTCGCCGATTACGGAAACGCGATGGGCATTCGGTGCCCAGACGGTAAACCGCACTCCCGAAATTCCGTCGATTTCGCAGATATGCGCGCCCATGATCTGGTCGATATCGCGGTGGTTTCCTTCCGCGAAGAGATACAGATCGAGATCGCCGATCAGCGTTCCGAAGCTGTAGGGGTCATGTGTTTCCTGCCAGCCATCGGCCCAGAGAATACGCAGGCTGTAGCCTGTCGACTGGACACTTATCGACGCAGCATAGATGCCCCGCTCGTCGATGCGATCCATCTTCTTTTCGAGAGAGGGCTTGTTTTTGCGCTCCGCAACGAGGCGCACTTCGACTGCATCGGGATAAAAGACGCGCACGACGTTGCCGCGTCCTTCACGGTGGCGACCGAGATAGGCGAAGGGGTCATGGATACGCCCTTCGACGATTTCATCGATCAGGATCCTCTCCTGAGGTTTGAGAGATTTGGAGGGCAGTTCAGCCGTATCAGTTTCGGTCATGGAAAGCAGTATCTCGCCTCAGGAGAAAGAGATCGTCTCAGGATGTCGTGCCGAAACGGGGTAGGTCTGTCCTGCCCAGTCCCGGATTGCGCGGGCGGCTTTGAGGCATTCTGGCCGTCCGGGTGAAAGAGGCATTGGGAGAGAGCGGCATGCCGAGATCGCTAAGCCTCGGGGCGATCTCGTTCTCGCCAATGGTTCGCGCGGGTGCCCGTCCGGCCATCTCGAGCAGTAGACGCGCGTAGTGGGCTGCCTTGCCGTGCCAGGACACGTCGTGCAGCGAGCCATTACGCTGCAACCGCGCCCATACGGATTTTTGCTTGAACAGCTTTCTGCCATGCTTGATGGCGCGATAAAGTGCATCGGCCTGAGTAGGCGCGAAAAGGATGCCGTTAGCCACACCTTCTTCGATTGCCGCCGCGTTGGCGTCGACGATTGTATCGGTCAGCCCCCCAACGCGCGCGGCGATAGGCACGGAACCATAACGAAGTGCGTGAAGCTGGGTCAGGCCGCAGGGCTCGAACCGCGATGGGATGAGCGACGCATCAACGGCCGAATGCAGGCGATGCCCGAGAACCTCGTCATAGCGCAGATGACAGACAAGGTTGCGCGGATAAGCGAGCTGCAAGGCGCGGAAAGACTGCATGATATCGGCATCCCCCACCCCCACCACGGCAAGCTGGATATTGGCCTTGAAAAGGCGAGGCGCGATCTCGGCCAGCACATCCACGCCCTTTTGGCGCGTCAGGCGGCTGACAATGCCCAGCAGCATGGCATTGGGGTCTTGGGGCAGGCCGAATTCGGCCTGAAAAACCCTCTTGTTTGCGCGTCTTCCTGCGATATCGCCAATGGCATAGGGGAATATGACGGCCGGGTCAGTCAGCGAGTTCCAGTCATGTAGATCGATCCCATTAAGAATGCCACTAAGATCGGACGAGCGGGCGCTCAACAGCCCCTCCAGACCCATGCCGTTCTCTGCGGTTTGAATCTCTTCGGCATAGGTTGCGAGACGGTGATCAAACGATCGGCGATCTGAAGCCCGGCCTTGAGATAGCCAACCTTGCCGTAGAACTCGACGCCATCGAAAGTAAAGGCGTGCTCTGGTAACCCGATGCGGGGCAGGAGGTCGCGTGGGAACAACCCCTGAAACGCCATGTTGTGAATAACATGAGCGACCGGCGGGGCCGGGCGCTCATCATAACGGAGATATGCCGCCACTAGGCCTGCCTGCCAGTCATGGGTCATCACCACATCGGGGCGCCACTGGGCAAGACAGCCTGAGCGACGCAGGCCGCCACTCGCGAAAGCACAGCGAAGCGCATGTCGTTGTCGACCCAGTCACGACCGTCCGGGCCGAGATAAGGTCCGCCAGCACGATCATAGAGTTCGGGAACATCGACGACATACAGGTGATGACCGTGGGCGGTGCCTTCCCACAAGGTGGCGCGATAACCGAGCATATCGAGAAAGATATAGGCTTCGTTCTTGTGGGTCAGAGCGCTCATGACCGAGGGGTAGCCGGGTAGTATTGTGCGGGTACGAACGCCGTGATGACGCAGTGCGGTCGGGAGGGAGCCTGCGACATCCCCCAATCCGCCCGTCTTCACGAACGGAAACATTTCCGCCGTGACAGAAAGAAGCTGCAGATCGGTTGGAAGCGCAACGATCTGGTCTGTCGGCATGGCGGGCCTCGTCTTTTTTGGGGGGCCGAAAGAATTCACGGCTCTTTAAGTATGCTAATACTTGTGAAACGCCGGACACCTAAAATCGTTATGACCTCGCGTTTATGTTATCGCCTCTTTCCTCGCTCTGAGCGTTAGGCGTCTCGCTACCCCAGTCCGAAATGCAGAAAACTGGGATACCGGGTCAGGATGGAAAGAAACCTATGAGCGATTCTTTTGGAAAACGCCTGAAAGAGGGAAGTCCTGCGGAGCGAGGCGCGGTCTATGATGGCAAGGGCGTCAACTTCGCGGTTTTCTCTGCCAATGCCGAGGCGGTCGAGATTTGTTTGTTCGATCAGAACGGCGAGAAAGAGACCGATAGGATCAAGCTCCCGGAATACACGGATCAGGTGTTCCATGGCTGGGTTCCCGATCTGCGCCCTGGCCAGCTTTACGGTTATCGGGTGCACGGCCCGTACGAACCGAAGGAGGGGCATCGCTTCAACCCAAACAAGCTTTTGCTCGATCCGTATGCCCGTGAGCATTTTGGCGAAATAACCTGGAATCCGGCCCTTTTCGGCTACCAGCTCGGTCACGCAGACAAGGATCTGAGCTTTGACGAGCGAGACAGCGCCGCCTTCATGCCCAAATGCGTCATCACCGACCCCGCGGCGCAGAACCTCCGTCCCCTGAAGACCCGTTGGACGGATACAGTCGTCTATGAGACTCATGTCAGGGGCTATACGCTCAATCATCCGCGTGTGCCTCGTCGCCTCCGAGGTACCTATGCAGGACTCGGTAATCGTCACGTCATCGAGCATCTGAAGTCGCTCGGCATCACCACCATCGAGCTGCTGCCAATCCAGAGCTTCGTCGCCGACGAATATCTCGTGGATAAGGGCCTTACGAATTACTGGGGATATAACACGATCGGCTTCTTTTCGCCCGATACGCGTTATGCAGCCGATCAGGATGACGCCCTCTCGGAGGTTCGTCGCATGGTAGCTGCCTATCATGAAGCGGGCATCGAAGTGATTATGGACGTGGTCTATAATCATACTGCCGAGGGCAACGAGCTTGGCCCGACCTTGTCGTTCAAGGGGCTCGATAATGCGTCCTATTACCGTCTCATGCCGGATGACAAACGATTCTACATTAACGACACCGGGACAGGTAATACGTTTAACCTGACCAAGCAGGCGCCAATACAATTTGTGACTGACAGTCTTCGTTACTGGGCAAATGAGATTGGCGTCGATGGCTTCCGATTCGATCTTGGTACGATTTTGGCCCGAGAGCTCGACGGTTTCGATAGTGAATCAGGCTTCCTGAGGGTTTGCCGCCAGGATCCGACCCTTACCCATCTGAAGATGATCGCAGAGCCATGGGATATCGGCCCGGGCGGCTATCAGGTGGGGCATTTCCCCCCCGGCTGGGCGGAGTGGAACGACAAGTTCCGTGATACGGTGCGCGATTTCTGGCGCGGTGAGGCGAAGGCCGATGTGCTGGCGCCGCGTCTGCTTGGCAGCCCGGACATGTTCAATCACTCGGGCCGTCAGGCCTGGGCGAGCGTGAACTTCATCACGGCCCATGACGGTTTCACCCTGCTCGATTGCGTCTCCTATAACGAGAAGCATAACGAGGCGAATGGTGAGGACAATAACGACGGCACCTCGGATAACCGTTCCAACAATTACGGTGTCGAAGGGCCCACGGATGACGAGACGATCAATGAGATCCGTTGGCGTCAGTGCCGCAACATGCTGGCCACACTGATTTTTTCCCAAGGCACACCGATGATTCTGGCGGGCGACGAGTTCGGTCGCACTCAGGGGGGCAATAACAATGCCTACTGCCAGAACAACGAAATATCCTGGGTCAATTGGAGCATCAGCGAAGAGGGGGCGCGGCTTTCCAAATTCACGACGCGCCTGCTGGCATTGCGCAGACGCTTCCCTATCCTGCGTCGTTCACGTTTCCTGACTGAGGCATACAACCCGGATCTTGATGTCAAGGAATTGAGCTGGGTGAGCGCGTCGGGCGGAGAAATGGAACAGGAAGAGTGGTCTCAGGCCCAGTGTTTCGGGCTTATGCTCGATGGACGCGCTCAGCCGAGCGGTATCATGCGTCGCGGGGCCGATGCGACGTTGCTGCTTATCCTCAATAGCTGGCACGATGTGGTCCAGTTCACCTTGCCCAAGGCGGAAGGCGAAGAATGGAAGCTCCTGCTTGACACCAATCGCCCCGACGACGGCGAGGCGCTTGAAGACGAGCATTTCGCACAGGAACAGGTCTATACGGTGACAGGCCGCTCTGTCCTGCTGTTCGAGCTGATCACCAAGCCAGAAACAAACTGATCTGGGAAGGGCGGGGATATTGTGCCCCGGCCTTCAGAAATCAGACCGGCATATCCCTGTTATTGGCGATGGCCTCCATCGAAAGATAGGAGGTCACCGTGTCGAGTTCGATCTTGCCTATCAGGGTTTGATAGATTCCATCGAACGCATTCATATCCTTGGCGACGATCTTGAGCATATAATCGTAGTCGCCAGCAAGACGGTGAAAATCGACGATATGCGGGATTGAGAGCACAGCCTCGCGAAACTGGCCGAGCCATTCGCGGGAGTGATAGCGTGTGCGCACCATCACGAACACGGTGACGCCAAGACCGATCGCTTCGTGCGAAAGGCGTATGGTTTCTCCCTGAATGACCCCTTCACTACGTAGCAGGTTGAGGCGGCGCCAGCAGGCGTTTTGCGATAGCCCTACCTTGTCGGCCAGCTCGCGCTGCGAGAGCGAAGCGTCGCTCTGAAGCGCGCGTAGAATTGCCTTGTCGATTTGATCCATAAAAATCCTGAAACAAGATCATTTGATAGAAAAATAGCGTATATTGTGAGGAATTAGGAAGGGTTTTCTCGGTTGGGGCGCATTAAGTTTGCTGTGTCACCAGCCGGAGCCGTTCACATGTTCGATCCTGAAACCTGTCTTGCCGATTTCGCCCGCTCTCTGGGCACTTCTGATGGGCTTGCAGCTTTGCGCAAGGGCGTGATCGGTGAGGGCGTGCCGGTGCCTGGACCGTTCGGTGATCATCCCCTGCTTTACGCCGATTATGTTGCGTCAGGCCGGGCCTTGCAGCAGGTCGAGAGCTTCATGCTCACCCAGGTGCTCCCCTACTACGCCAACAGCCACACTCAGGCATCGTATTGCGGTCGCATGATGACCCGCCTGCGCGCCTCTGCCCGTGCCCATATCGCCCGGCTTTGCCAGGCCCCTGCGGGATTTAGCGTGGTTTTCACCGGTTCGGGAGCCACCTCTGGCATCAATCGTCTGGTGAGCCTGATGGGTATCGGGACAGCGCTTGCCGCAGGTGAAACGCCGCTCGTGCTGATCGGTCCGTACGAGCATCACTCCAATATCCTGCCATGGCGTGAGAGCGGTGCCGAGATACTCGAGATTGAGGAGGGTGCGCAGGGTGGTCCCGATCTCGACGCATTGGCGGCGGCTCTTGCAGCGGTGAAGCCGGGGCGTCTCATCGTCGGGGCGTTCTCTGCAGCCTCGAACGTGACCGGCATATTGACGGATGTCGACGCGGTGACACGTCTGCTCAACGCTCACGGCGCCCGCTCGGTCTGGGACTATGCTGGTGGGGCTCCCTATCTTGCCATCGATATGAAAGCCGGAACAGACGCCCAAAAAGACGCGGTTGTCATCTCGCCTCACAAATTCGTCGGCGGGCCAGGGGCTAGCGGCGTGATGATCGTGCGGGACGCGGCAGTTGCCATCACGCGCCCCAGCCTGCCCGGTGGCGGTACGGTGCGTTTCGTGTCGCCTTGGGGGCATGATTATTCGGCTTGTATCAGCGATCGGGAGGAGGCTGGTACGCCTAATGTCGTGGGCGACATTCGCGCCGCGCTGGCCTTTCTGGTGAAAGAGGCTATCGGTCAGGATTTCATGGATGCCCGGCATGCTGAACTCCGTCAGCGGGCCCTTGATGCCTGGCGTGATGTGCCTGAAATCGAACTGATCGGCACGGCGAAGCAGACTTCGGCCCTGCCGATTTTCTCGATGCGTATTCGCGATCGCCAGCGTGGAGGTTATGTGCATCAGCAGCTCTTCACGCGGCTTTTGTCCGATTGCTACGGCATTCAGGCGCGAGGCGGCTGCGCCTGTGCCGGGCCGTATGCTCATCGCCTGCTCTCGATCGATGCCCCTGCCTCCGCCTTGTTGCGTCAGGCCATTCTCTCGGGACAGGAGATCGAAAAGCCGGGATGGACGCGTCTGAATTTCAGTGTGCTGATGAGCGACGAGAAGGTCGATCGCCTTATCGATGCCGTCGCGACCCTCGCCCGCCGGCCTTATCCGATGGCCGATTTCTACCGTTGCGACGAACAGACGGCGCGTTTCGAGGCGCTCTCGGCCTGAGGGTGCTCAGGCGTCTTCCTCGGTTTCGTTCTGCGCGATCTGGAAGGCGCCCGCATTGAGCTTCGAAGCGGCCTGATGACCGAGCGAGACGGCACCGAGGCAGAGCAGGGCTGAAAGCGCGATATTGAGAAACGCACGCCCCCAGGCATCAGCGCGCAGCAGATCGAGAGTCTGCAGACTGAAAGACGAAAAAGTCGTATAGCCGCCGCAGAGACCGACCATGACGAACAGGCGCATGTTCTCCGAAACCGGAAAACGTCCATGCGTCAGGGTCAAGGTGCCGAAAAAACCGATGACGAAAGACCCGACCGTGTTGATGGCGAGGATCGTGCCCCAGGGCATGGCGCGGCTGTACGGAGCAGTCGCGAGCGTCACCAGATAACGTCCCAGCGTGCCCAGCGCACCGCCGAGCATGACGAAAAGGCAGGTCGTAAAGGACATCGGCTCAGGATACTCCGTTCATAAACAACAGGATTGCGGCCTTATCACAAGGCCGTCTCACGCGGCATGACTTTCTTGAGCCGGAAGAAGTCGAGAGTCTCGATGGTTGCCCCGGTCCCGGTTGCTTCGAGCTTGAGAAAGCTCAGAGGGTTGGCTGGAAAAAGCAGTGCCGTGCCGACGGACAGACCGCCATTGGCGAAGACTTCGAGCGTGCAGGCATCCAGCACGATCCTGACATCGAAATGGCGATCATCGGGATTGAGTGCGGTCGAGAACTGCCCCGTAAAGAACGGCTGCTTGAACCCATTGAGATCGGCCCTGTCGATCCAGAGCTGGCCGCTGAACGCATCGAACCCGATTGTCAGATTCTCACCGAGATCATTGCCGAACACGATCACGAAGCGCCCGGTGCGTCCCTTGTCGCCCAAGGCAGATCGGGCGTCATCTGATCGACCGTGACGCTCAGCGTCAATTCCAGTGCGGCACCGAGTGGTAGCGGCACCGATGCGCTCGCTCCTGCGGCCAGCTTCTGGCAGGCGAAAGGGATAGGGGCTTCGCGCAGCGTCTCGAGCCCTCGCGGTGACTGTGCGAGACGCAGCCAGCCTGCAGAGTCGTGACGCAGGGTCATAAGCCTTGGTAGCGTCATGCAGCCGCGCCAGCTCTGGGTTGGCAATTCCTGGCAGTATTGCCAGTTGCCCAGCCAGGCGATCGAGACGGCTTCATTGCCCGGCATGTTCTCGTAGCATTGCAGGGCATAGGCATCCTTGGCGAAATCGGTCAGGCCGATCACCGTATCATCTGGCGTAAAACGGCTGCCATCGAAACTGCCGACGAAATACTGGGTAATGCTGCCGCCAGTCGGACCGCCCGGATTGACCGAAATGAACAGCACCCAGCGCGATCCGCCCCCCTCAATGGGAATTTCGATCAGATTGGGACATTCGTAATCGACACCGAACAGCCCCGATGGGCCGAAATCGCTCGTATGGGTCCAGTGTTGAAGGTCTATCGAGGCGTAGAATGCGATCTGATGCAGACGCGCCTTGGCGACCACCATCACCCATTGACCGGTGGGCTTGTGAAAGATCACCTTTGGGTCGCGGAAGGAATTGCTGCCGATATCGAGCACCGGGTTATGCGCGATATCCTTGAAGCTCTTGCCCTGATCGTCGCTGATGGCCAGAAACTGTGTCTGTTTCTTGGGGGTCGCGCGTGTGTAAAGCGCCACAAGGCCGCCCTTGCCCGCAGGGAAGAGACTGGACGTGTTTTGCGCATCGAGCACCGCGCAGCCCGTAAAGGCCTCGCCCTCGGGCGTTTCGCTGAGTGCGATTGGCTGATCCTCCCAGCTCAGGAGATCGCCGCTTGTCGCATGCCCCCAGTGAACGCGCCCGGCATAAGGAGCGAAAGGGTCGTATTGATAATAGAGATGATAGACCGAGCCGTCATGAATCAGACCGTTCGGATCATTCATGAAGCCGTGCTCGGGCGTGTAATGGATGGTGGGCCGATAAAGCGCGTCAGCCTGCGTGCGAATGACCGGGTGCGAGGTCGCTCCGGGTTGATCGGCGGGTGAGGGATGAGAAGCGTTAGGCTCTGCCTTGCGCTCGCCCTCAGGGGCGCGGGGCGGGGCCTGCGGGCCGGGCTCTGCCGCCTGTGCGATAGAGAGGCCGACGACGCTCCCCCTGTTGCGAGCAGCGAGGCAAGCGCCGTGCGTCGGCTCAAACCGGGGGCAGTGGGGCGCTTGGCCATGCAGATCTTCCTCATCCCATTTCAAGAGGGGCAGCATAGGCTTGACATTGCTGCAGTGCCAAATCAGGCGTCGCTCCCTTTTGAAGTTCCGATGGCTGTATTCCGGTCACGGTTTGATTTCGGCTGAGACGCGCAAAGATTCTTGCATTCATGTTTTGTCACATTTAACGTAATGATAACGATATGGCATTGTTCTTATATCGGAATTAAATATTGGGAGATCAGCTCGATATGCGTCATGAATGCAAGGGGCGACGAACCCCATACGCAAAACAAATCCTGATCTGTGCTTCTGCTCTTTGCTATGTTTCTTCGCTTGCCCTGTCGCAATCAGCAGCAGCTGAGGCGAGGCCAGTGGATAAGCAGAAGAGTTTTTCGGCAGCCACTGCGAAGAATGTGCGCCATCACGCCCCTCCTCGAGAAATGAGACAAGGTACGCGTCTGCGTCATGTGTCGAGGCGCGATGTCGAGGCGCGATCTGGCGAGTCGATGGTGATTTCCGCGCATCGCATTGCGTCTCACGGTGCGACGGAAATGGTTACACGCCAGACAATGGATCATTTCACGGCTGGCACGAGCCCCATGCAGATTCTGGCGCTCACGACGCCGGGCGCCAATTTTGCTTCTGACGATGCGTTCGGCCTCGATACGGTCGCCAACACGCTCTATATTCGTGGCTTCAATCAGTCGCAGCTTGGCGTTTCCATGGACGGTATTCCCATGGGCACGCAGGGCTTTCACAATTGGAACGGCCTTGGCGTCGACCAGATGGCGATTCAGGAAAACATTGCCGGCATGACGCTCACACAAGGCGCAGGCGCGGTGGAAATGCCCTCCGCCCAGACGCTTGGGGGCGCGATCACCTTCACTACGGATGATCCGCAGGACAAGGCGGGCGGGCGGGTCAGCCAGACTTTCGGCAGTTTCGACCTGTTTCGTACTTTCGCGCGGGCCGATAGCGGTATCCTGAACCCGACGGGTACGAAATTTTACGCCTCCTACGCGCGCACGGCGCAGGATCTGTGGAAAGGCTTCGGTGACCAGCAGGAGCATCAGGCCAATTTCAAGCTGGTACAGCCCGTTGGGGAGCATGGGAAAATCACGGCGATCTTCGATTATTCGAATTTTGATCAGTATAATTTCATGAGCCTGACCAAGAACATGTGGCGCCTTCTGGGGCGGAACACGACCTATCTGAAGCCGGATTACGAGAAGGCCAAGCAATACGCCTTTTACGCCCAGAATGGCGGCATCCCGCCCGGGTTACCTGCCGGCATCACTAATGACGAGGTGGGTGATTTCGCCTATGACGGCACGCAGGAGCAGCGCAATTACCTCTCGGCGGTTCGGGGTGATTTCGATCTGGCTTCCAATATCATTTCGCACACACTGGCCTATGGACATATTTCCAACGGCGTCTATCAGGGCACTAACCCCTTTCTGATTTCACCGAGTTCGGGCGTGTTGATGGCCGATCAGGCGGGACATCCTGATGTGCGCCGACTGGGCATGACTCAGAGCTTCGACATCAAGCTGCGCCATCATACCATCCAGACCGGCCTATGGTATGAGAATGACCGCTTCAATTATCCGATGCGTCTGTACGAGGAGGGGCAGGATGAGGCGCATAATTCAAAGAGCGATTATTATGCCTATCAGGCGACGACCTGGTATGCAGATTCATTCAACACCAATACTTTCCAGTTCTATATCCAGGACGTCTGGCACCTTACCAGAGGTATGACTCTTGCCGGCGGCTTCAAATCGCTCACCCAGACGACTCATGGTGGGACGAGTTTCGATCAGACCGGTGCGCTCGCCGATAGCTGGGGCACCTATTACAGCCATCCGGCCTCGGGTAGCCTGACCGCTTCGAATGCGTTCCTGCCGCATTTCAACTGGGACTGGCATTTCGGCAATCACCATGAACTTTATTGGGATATCGCCGAAAACATGCGCGCCTATGATTTCGGGGCACAATCGGGGTCGGGCAATCCCTGGGGCGGGCTGGGCTCGTCAGCCAATCCGGCACAATCGGTGTTCGATGCCAGCAAGAAAACGCTCAAACCCGAGCGCACCTGGAATTACGTGATCGGCTATCGCTTCAATTCGGAATTTTTCTCCGGTAGCGCCGATTTCTATCACACCGATTATATCAACCGTCTGGCCGCCATCACCAGTGGCCCGACCAATAACGTCTATGCTGCCTTTCTCAATGTCGGGCATGAGACTATGAACGGGGCTGACGTGCTGGGCACGATCCGCCCCGTTAAAGGGCTGGAAATCACGAACAGCTTCAGCTGGAATGATGCAAATTACGAAGACTCAGCCCTGCTATAACGGGACGACAATCAGCATAAAGGGCAAGAACCAAGTCTATTATCCAAAATTTATGTACAAGGCGAATCTGACCTATACATGGCGTAGTGCCAGCTTTAACTTCAACACGACCTACACCAGCGTCGTGCCATGACCTACACCAATGATGAGTATATTCCGTCCTACTGGACGTCCAATATCAATGCGAGCTACGATTTCGGCAGGGTTCTGTTCGCCCGCGGCATGAAGATGTCGATTGGTGTCACCAATCTGTTCAACAGCGATTATATCGGTGGCGTCTATGGCGCAGCGTCCGTTTCGGGCGACGACAATGCCAACCTCTTTGTGGCGGCGCCGCGGGAATTCTTCGGCACGATTGCTGCGCAATTCTGACGATTTCAGGCGGGGGAGTTTCCCTCGTCTGACAGTTCAGCCCGTCGTTCACACAGTGGTGTTCTTGTGTCGCAAAAAAACATCGTTTTTTGTTAAGAGCTGATCTATTTAATGGGATATGGTCGTTATATCTAACATGAGGCGGCAGAGGAAAGTACTCCCTGCGGCTCTCCTGAAAGGAAGACGACAAGATGGCACAGGCCCTGGTTCTGGAAGAGCGTGGTGTTCTGTCATTGCGGGAAATCGCGCTTGATGAGGCACTTGGCCCCGATGATGTGCGTATTGCCATTCATACGGTCGGTATCTGCGGCAGCGATGTGCATTATTACACCCATGGCGCGATAGGCCCCTTCGTGGTGCGTGAGCCCATGGTGCTGGGTCATGAGGCCTCGGGCACGATCACTGCGATCGGGTCGGCTGTCACGGGTTTTAGCATTGGCGATCGCGTCTGCATGGAGCCGGGTATTCCCGATCCGCAGTCTCGTGCCGCGCGTATCGGTCATTACAATATCGATCCTGCCGTGCGCTTCTGGGCGACGCCACCGGTGCATGGGTGTCTTACCCCGTCAGTCGTTCATCCGGCGGCTTACACGTTCAAGCTGCCTGATCAAGTGAGTTTTGCCGAAGGGGCGATGGTCGAGCCTCTTGCCGTTGGGGTTCATGCCTGCGTCAAGGCCCGTTTGCAGCCGGGCGATGTCTGTCTTGTCACCGGGGCAGGGCCGATCGGCATCATGACGGCGCTTGCCGCTCTGGCCTCCGGGGCAAGCCGCGTTTTCATCAGCGATTATTCCGCGCCCAAACTGGCCATAGCCGGGGCTTATGCCAATATCGTGCCGATCAATCTTGCCGAAACCAGGCCCGTCGAAATCGTCGGCGCGCATTGCGGGTCCGGCTGGGGTGTCGATGTCACATTCGAGGCGAGCGGCTTCGAAAGCGCCTATCAGGATGCGCTCGACTGCACCCGTCCCGGTGGGCGTTTGGTTCTGGTCGGTATGCCGCCAAAGAAGGTTGCGTTCGATATCGTGGCGGCCCAGGCCAAGGAATTGACCATCGAGACGATCTTTCGTTACGCCCATGTCTATGACCGGGCTATTGCGCTGATCGCCTCGGGCAGTATCGATCTCAAACCGCTTGTCTCGGCCAGTTTTCCTTTTCACGAGGGTGTGGCGGCATTCGAAAGAGCAGCCGAGGGGCGCCCTGACGATGTAAAACTCCAGATTACGCTCTGAAGCCTTGCGGGAAGTGGCGGCATTCATGGCGACCCGTGAAGACAGGGGAGACAGTCGGCGTGGCGGGCGCTTTCCTGCCATTCTGGAACTGTTTACCGACCAGAAGGTCGAGAGCTTTCGTTGGCATCGCCATGATTATCCCGCGTCGATCGCCTGCTGGAATTACCACCCGGAATACGAACTGCACCTGATCACGCATGGTGCGGGCCGCGTCATGATTGGCGATCATATCGGCCCGTTTGCAGCGCGACAGCTCGTTCTCGTCGGGCCGGATCTGCCTCATGCCTGGTTCAGCCTGCTTGGTGAGGGAGAGGTCATGGCAGGCCGCGATGTTGTGCTGCAGTTCAGTCAGAGCTGGATCGACGGGTTGATCGGCCTTTGCCCGGAGCTGGTAGGGCTATCACGCCTTCTGGCAGCTTCCCGTCACGGTCTCGAATTTTCGGGTGAGCAGGCATTACGCTGTGGCGACAGGCTGGAAGAGCTGGGCGAAAAAACCGGCGGAGCGCGCCTGGCCGGGGCGATTGCCCTCTTGGTTGATCTGACAAACTGCTCCTGGCGCCGTCTCGCCACCAGGCGCGATCTGGAGACGCCGGAATCGACAAAAGGAGGGCAGATCGCGTGTCTCGTGCGGCAACTGCTTGCAATGGATCCAGCGGAGATCCGTCATGAAACAGTCGCCGCATCGCTCGGCATGACCGCATCGACCTTCTCGCGTCAGTTTCGTGCTCTCACGGGCGAGAGTTTCATGTGCTTTCTTCAGAAGCTGCGCATCGGACATGCCTGTCATTTGCTGACAACCACCCCTTTGGCTGTGACAGATATCTGCCGGGCATCCGGGTTCGGCAATCTCTCCAACTTCAACCGTACTTTTCTCAGCCTGCGTGGTTGCACGCCCCGTCAGTTCCGTCAGCAGGCCCAACAGATTGCGATGCTGAAACGCGCGCTGTTGTCGCCCCATCAGGAGGTTTGGTTCTCTCATGACCCGTCTTTCCGAACGCTTTTCCCTTTCTGGTAAAATCGCCGTCGTTACGGGTGCCTCGCGTGGCCTTGGCGTTACGCTGTGCGATGTCCTGAGTCAGGCTGGGGCGGACATCGTGGCTGTTGCACGCGATGAAGCCCTGTTGGCCGAGACGCAGGCAATCGTCTCGAAAAACGAGCGCCGCTGTCTGTCCATTGCCGCCGATCTGCTCGATGCCACCGCTGCCGACAGAGTAAAAGCGCGCATCGAGGCCGAGTTCGGCGCTGCGACCATTCTCGTCAATAATGCGGGGATGAGCATACCGAAAACCCTGATCGATCAGAGCGTCGAGGAATGGGATTCCATACTAGCCCTCAATCTGCGGGCTCCCTGCTGATGGCTCGCGCCTGGCGCCGGGCATGATCGGGGCGGGTGGTGGCAAGATCATCAATATCAGTTCGATGGCCAGTTCTGTCGCCTTGACGGAACATGGCCCCTACGTCGCCTCGAAAGCCGGGTTGAACGGACTGACCAAGGTGATGACGGCAGAATGGGGCCCGCACAACATTCAGGCCAATGCCGTCTGCCCTACCGTTGTCTGGACTCCCATGGGTGAGCGCGTCTGGGGTGTTGGCGACAAACTGGCCCGTTTTTTGGAGAAAATTCCCTCGGGTCGTGTCGCGACCCCCGAAGAAGTCGCCGATCTGGTGCTCTATCTCGCGTCTCCTGCCTCAGGAATGGTGAACGGGCAGGAGATCTTTGTCGATGGCGGGTATACTGCGCTCTGAGACCGCTGATTGAGCGCCCTCGTCAGGCGCGCTTTATCCACCCTAAAGCTGGCGACCGCCGATCCCGCCAATATGGGCATCATCGGCGGTTAGATGCTTCTACAGCGCGAAAAGAACGCCTAGATCAGGATTTCTTCGAAGGCAGGAAAGTCGCGAGCATTTCCTTCGCCGATCCCCGGATCACATCAAGCAGTTCCGGCTCGTTGCGCAACGATGAGAGAAAAGCCTTCGCTTGTTGCAGGGTGATATGCGGCGGCAAAGGCGGGACATCGGGGTCGGTGCGTGCTTCCAGAATGACCGGGCGATCGGCACTGAGCGCTTCTTCCCACGCCGCGCCAATCTGGTCAGGATGATCGACCAGAATACCCTTCAGATCGAGCAGCTCGGCATATTTGTGATACGGGAAATCAGGGATCGACTGCGTGGCCGTTGTCTTGCCTTCGCCTAATTGCACGCGCTCTTCCCACGTCACCTGATTCAGATCCTGATTGTTCAGAACCAATACGATGAGCTTCGGATTTTCCCATTGTTTCCAGTATTTGGAGATGGTGATCATCACGTTCAGCCCGTTCATCTGCATCGCTCCGTCGCCCATACAGGCAATGACGGTGCGATCGGGAAAGGCCATCTTGGCGGCAACGGCATAAGGCGTGCCCGCACCTAGCGAGGCAAGCCCGCCGGAGAGCGACGCCTTCATGCCGCGTCGGATCTTCAGATCGCGGGCAAACCAGTTGGCGACCGAACCTGAATCGGCGGTGATGATCGCCTTGTCCGGCAGGCGGGGGGACAGCTCCCAGAACACACGCTGCGGATTGACCGGGTTGGCGTCGGTCATGGCGCGGGCTTCGAGCACCTTCCACCAGGTTGCGACCTCCTTTTCGATTTTCTCGCGCCAGCTACGGTCCTCCTTGTGCTTGAGCAGGGGGAGGAGCGCGCGCAAGGTGGCCGCGCTATCGCCTTGGAGACAGAGCTCCATAGGATAACGCAGCGACAGATTGGCGGTGTTGATGTCGATCTGGACACCCCGCGCTTGACCAGGATCGGGCAGGAACTCGCTATAGGGATAGGCCGACCCGACCATCAGGAAGGTATCGCATTCCTTCATCAGATCCCACGAAGGCTTGGTGCCGAGCAGACCAAGCGATCCTGTGACGTAGGGCAGGTCGTCAGGCACAGCCGCCTTGCCCAGCAGGGCCTTGGCAATGCCCGCACCGAGCAGGTCGGCAATGGCGATCAGCTCATCCGTGGCGTCGAGTGCACCTGCCCCGGCGAGAATGGCGACTTTCCTGCCGGAATTGAGAATATCGGCTGCGGCCTGGAGCCCACGCATTTCCGGCACAGGGCTGATAATGGTCTCGCCGATACCGGTATGGGTATAGCCGTGTGCAACCGGGCCGTCCTTGTAAGGCAGCTCCTGCAGATCGTTCGGCACAATCACGACCGTAGGCGCCCGCTTGTCTCTGGCAATGCGCACGGCGCGATCGATGGCGTGGCGCATCTGCGTAGGCTCGGTCACGGTCACGATATATTCCGACCCGACGTCCTTGCAGAGCGATTGCAGATCGACTTCCTGCTGATAGTTCGAGCCGAGGCAACTGCGCGCCTGCTGACCCATGATGGCAACCACACCCATATGGTCAAGCTTGGCGTCGTAGAGCCCGTTCAGCAGATGAATGGCGCCAGGGCCGGAGGTGGCAAAGCAAAGCCCGACCTGCCCGGTGAATTTCGCATGAGCCGATGCCATGAAGGCTGCCATCTCTTCATGACGCACCTGCACATACTCCATGCGCCCGTTATCTACCTCGCGCTGGAGTGCCACATCGATGCCGCCAGCCCCGTCGCCGGGGTAACCATAGGCCCGTTTCAGTCCCCATTCCTGCAGGCGTTTCCACATGAATTCACTGACATTCATGGACATGGCATCGATGCTCCGGCGATTGACTGTGTGCCGCAGCAACGTTGCGTCAGGCAGGTCTGTTCATTCTGTGTCGAGGTAAAATTATTTTATGTTCATCAATCGGAATGATTATTTCGCGATTTGGCGAGGCTTTTCAGTGGCCGATACACTGGTTTCCATAATCGGATCCGTTTCACATTAACGTGAATATCGAGTGCGCAGGAGAAAGCCTGTCTGGTTCGTTCTGTCACCGTCGGCTTCTGGCCTGCATTTTCACCCCTCGGAGTTTTTCGATGTCCATGACGGCCAAGCGGCGTTTGCACGATATTTACCAGCTGAACGATTTCGAAAAAGCCGTGAAGCGCTATCTGCCCAAGGCAGTATATGAATACGTGCGCAATGGCGCCGGGGCCGAACTGAGCTTGCGGCGCAACAGGGCAATCTTTCAGCGCTATCTCTGGCGTCCGTATCGACTGCGTAACGTATCGTCCGTGAACACGAAAATCACCCTGTTCGGCGAGGAATATGCCCAGCCTTTCGGTCTGGCTCCAACCGGGGGCGCGGCCATGACGCGCTATGATGCCGATCGCATCGAGCAGCCGCGGCGCGACGGCATAATCTGTTTTATGCGCTTTCGGCCAATTCTCTCACGCCGCTTGAAGAGATCATTCGCATCAACCCGCGCACCTGGTTTGCCGCCTATCTGCCGAGCGACCTCGCGGTTATCGATGGCATGATCGACCGGGTGCAGAAAGCAGGTTACCCCGTCCTGCTGATCACCTGCGATGTGCCGGTGCCAGCCCAGCGTATCGCCGAAACGCGTGCGGGCTACTCAATGCCCATACGTCCGAACCTGCGTGCGACGATCGGCGGTATCCTCAACCCTGGCTGGACATTCGGCACGCTCGGGCGAACCATCCTGCGCGATCGCAACCCAAAAATCGTGAATATCAGGCCGCAGGGCGGGCCGGGTCTTTTCTCGAACGAGATCGCAGCGGTCGGCGGCTCGCCCAACTTCACCTGGGATCATATCCGCCACATTCGCAAGCGCTGGAAAGGCAAGCTGATCCTCAAGGGTGTTCTGCGTCCGGAAGACGCAAAAGAGGCGGCGAAGATCGGTGCTGATGGTATCGTTATTTCCGACCATGGCGCACGTCTGCTCGACTCAACCGTGTCTCCTCTTGAAGTGCTGCCCGAGATCAGGAAAGCTGCGAAGGACATGAGTGTCGTGATCGATAGCGGTTTCCGCTGTGGCGGGGATGTGCTCAAGGCCATGGCGCTCGGAGCCGATGCCGTCATGCTCGGGCGGCCTTTTCTCCAGGCCTGTGCGCTGGCCGGCGGGGCAGGGCTCGACAAGGCCGTTTCCATCCTCAGCACTGAGGTAAATCGCGATCTGGCTCTGCTCGGTGTGAACGATCTGGCATCGCTCGACGCCTCTCTGCTCAAGGACCTGGGAATGATGCCTTTCGTTGAGCATGCACCCGAAAATAGCTGACAAGACTTAATCTGACCGAAGAGAGGAAATTTTGTCTCTCTCCTCTCGGAGGCCGGGAGTACATGTGTCATGATCCTGAGAAATATGCCCATCTGTAGAAGAAATATGCCCATCTGTAGAGGAAAGTCAGGCTGATGAATGCGACCGAACGAGGAATACGCGAGCAGTTTTCGTTCTGGAGGGCACTGACAAGTCCGCAATCCAGCCCGCAAAAAGGCCAGATGCACGCCATAATCGGGTGTGGCACTTCCGTTCATATCGCAGACAGCATTGCCTGCGCCCTGAACGAGGCGGGCTTTCTAGCTCGTGCCGTGCCCGGCAATGAATGGACGCGTCGTGCCTCGTCCTATGTGCCTGCGGGCATGAAGATCCAGCTTGTCGCACTCTCGCGCAGCGGGGAGTCGACCGAGACGGTCGCCGCCGCCGCCGCAGGCTTGAGGCCGGTCACGAGGTTCTGGGTGTTACCTGCGCGGCGGGAAGCGCGCTGACGCAGGTATCTTCCGAAGTCTTCGAGGCGGAAACCCATCCCGAGGAAGGCAT
Source organism: Asaia platycodi JCM 25414 (assembly GCF_000614545.1). Lineage (GTDB taxonomy): Bacteria > Pseudomonadota > Alphaproteobacteria > Acetobacterales > Acetobacteraceae > Asaia > Asaia platycodi. The sequence continues at coordinate 305,844 of NZ_BAKW01000001.1, forward strand.
CGTGATGACGGCATCGGCGAGTCTGATGCTCATGGCCGGGCTGCGTTACGCCGGGCTATCCATAGGTCCGACCAGCATCGCTGCCGCAGAGTCTTTGCTCGAAGAAGCAGACATGCATCTTGTGGCCCTCCTGCGCGGACGCTCGCATTTCGTCTTTCTGGGGGGCGGCACGCTTTACGGCGTAGCCGCGAAGGGGCGCTGAAGATGCAGGAAATGAGCCTGAGTCAGAGTGAGGCGCATCATCCGCTCGAATACCGCCACGGCCCGATCAGTCTGATCGATGAGCGCTCCTTCGTCGTCATGCTCTACCATCCTGACACGCGTGAGGAAGAAGCGCTCGTCGCGCGGGACGTTATGGAGAAGGGGGCCGTCGTGCTCGGGCTTGGCGGTCCCGGCACAGTCTCCCTGCCTGTCGAGGGCGATCATGGGGCAGAGCCTCTGGTCTGTCTGCCCGTGCTTCAACTGCTTGGCGAATATGTTGCCCGTGCCCATGGTCTCGATACGCTGGCTCCGCGTCATCTGACCAAAGTCGTGACGCTCAAGGGCTGATCGGCAACTCTCGAAGCGGCGACGGGTTGGAGGGGATCGAAATAATATCCTTCCCCTTCACGGAGCCGAGTGATGCGCGCGCCTGTTGCTTATGATGACTCGCTTGAAAAGCTGCGTTCTGACGAAGAGGCCGTGAAGGCCGGGCTCAGAAAGAGCTTCCGCAAGATCGTCACTGCAACCCATCGCGATCTCGGTCATGCTTCCAGAGGCGTTCACGCAAAAAGTCACGCCCTGCTCGACGGCACGCTGCATGTCAGGTCCGGCCTGCCTCCCGAACTCGCTCAGGGGCTTTTTGCCAAGCCGGGTTCCTACCGCATAACGGCGCGTCTTTCTGCCATACCGGGCGATCCGCTGCGCGATGCTGTATCGGGGCCGCGCGGCTTCGCCCTCAAGATTCATGACGTGCCCGGTGAACTGCTTGAGGATGCGCAGGGTGTCGCAGTGCAGGATTTCCTGTTTGCGAATGGCACGGCCTTTGGCGCGCCTCACGCAGGCGTATTTCTGACAATGCTGCGTCTGCTCGCCCTGACAACCGACAAGGCAGAAGGGGCCAAGGCGCTGCTCTCGCGTAGCCTTCGTCTGATACAACGTGGTTTGGCACGTTTTGCCCGACGCAGCGCGGCGCTGGATGCGCTAGGCGGCTTTGCGCCGACCCACCCATTGGGCGACCGTTTTCATTCCCAGGTGCCCTCGCGCTATGGCGATTATGTTGCGAAATTCGATCTTGTTCCGGAATCGGAAAGTTTCCGGCGTCTGACAGGCCGCCATATCGATATAGATCATGACCCGATTGCCGTTCGGCGCGCTGTAGGACGCGTTCTGGCTCAGGAAGGTGGAAGCATAAGCCTGCGTGTTCAGCTGTGTCGCGATCTTGCCACTCAGCCCGTCGAGAATGCCCAGATCGCCTGGAGTGAAGAGATGAGCCTTTCCAGTGTGTGGCCAGTCTCGATTTCCCGCCGCAGATTGGCTGGAGCGAGGAGAAGTCACGCCAGATCGACGATAGCCTGTCTTTCTCTCCCTGGCATGGACTGGTGGCGCATCGCCCCTTGGGTAACATCATGCGCGCTCGTCGTATGGCTTATCCATTTTCCGCCCAGTTACGGGGTCGGTTGAATGGTTGTCCGATGCGGCTCCTTCCTGAGAGGAGCTCCTCGTAAAAACCGATGGGGTTGAGAGAATATGAGGCGAAAGGTCGTCATGCAGTCAGGGAGAAAACGATAGGGCAGTGAAGAAATTGGAAAGTAACCAATTTACCATGACAAAACATTTCTTTCGTATGATTACGAAAACCGATCATTGTCATCAAACTGTCATATGATTGACTTGTCTTGTCGTTTATAGCAGCGCGCAGTTAGTCCAGATCAGAGTTTAGTCGAGCCCATGCGCGTGCGCCATTTCACGACCATGCTGCTGCTTTGCGGCGCTACCATCCCCGCTTCGGCTCTGGCTGCCAGCCAGTCAGACGATATTGCTGCCTTGCGCCGTGAAATGCTTGAGATGCGTGCTCAGATGCAGGGCCAGATCACCGATCTGCGACATGAACTGGCCAAGGAGCGTGCGCTGCGTCATAAAACCGAGCTGGCACAGGCGCAGCCGCAGTCGCCACGTGGCGGCGCAGGAGTCGGAGCACGTACAAATCACGCGTCTCGCCATGCTGTCCCTGCTCCGTCGCCTGTGGAGCCGGTCCAGCCTGTGACTGCTCTGGAAAGCACCCGACCGAAGCTGGAAACAAAGCCCGTGCCTGGTGCAACGCCACCTCGCCAGCAAGATGGTGTCTCGACTTCGGGACAGGTCGAGTTGGCGTCAGTATCGGGGAAGGGCGCTGGCAAACCGTCTGACCGCAAGTGGCCTATGACACTCATCTCATCCCACCGCCCGATCATGGTCTGAACATGTCTCTCGCCGATTTCCGCCGCGCCACGCGCACGGCAGAGACGGTCGATATCGGTGGCATACGCATCGGGTTTCCGGCAGGGCGCCCGACCATTGCGTCGAGCGACGGGCTCTACGCTTTCTCGGTCGGTCTTGTGATGCATCTCGATATTGGCGGTTTTCCGTCTTCGGGCGGATCGGCGCAGGGGCAGACGGGGCGTTTCCCGAAAATGAACGAAAATGCCCGTCGTCTGCGTCTGCCGCTGACATGGCGCTACGGCAATCTTCTGGCCAATCTGACACCCGAATGGGGGCGCACGGTCGATGGCACGGCCGGTCTCTACGAAGCCAATATGGTTTATAGCGGCATTCACAACTCACAGTTTACGGTGGGTTACTATCAGCCGCGCGTTACCATGCAGGATTCTGAATCGTCTAACGGCTTTATTCTGATGGAGCGCGCCTCGATTTCGGAAGTCGTGCGTCTGATCGCTGCGGGTGATACCAGACTGAGCATCGGCGGGCGCACCCATCAGAATCGCTGGTATCTTGGGGCCTATCTTACCGGGCAGACCTATGGCGACCGTACCAGTGACCCTACGGTCTCTGACAGCCAGATGGGCGGTTTGCTACGCGTAGCCGGGCGCCCGGTAGCGACGAAAAATGTCGATCTGCATCTCGGCATGTCGTCTACCATGTCGTTCAAGCGGAACCAGACATCCCAGGGACGCGTGTTGTCTCTGAGTGACCGGCCTGAGACGCGTCTGACCAATGAGCGGCTCGTATCGAGCGGCACGATCACCAATATCGGCAAGGTATGGGCTGTGGGGCCTGAGATTGCCCTGCGTTATGACCGCGCCCTGCTTCAGGCTGAGTATTATCATATCGGTGTCGAGCGCGACGCCGATGCGCGTCAAAAAGGCCCGGCGCCCAGTCTCGGCTTCGACGGCTATTATGTGGCGGGCAGCTATACGCTGTTCGGGCAGCCGCGTCGTTACAGCCCCAAGGATGCCGCGTTTTCTGCACCGGCTCCTAAAGAGGATGTCGATTTCTGGAACAACCAGTGGGGCGCACTCGAACTGGTCGGGCGCTGGAGTGTGATGGATTTCAACAGCAACATCCTCAAGGATGTACCGGCCGCCGTGACAGGCGGGGTGCGTGGCGGCGTGCAGACCGTGTGGTCCGGTGGGTTGAACTGGTATCTGAACCGCCATTATCGCATTCAGCTGCAATACAGCCATATCAACGCTACGCGGTCACAGACGGCAGGAAGCGTCAACACCAAGGGGCGTTCGATCAATGCGATCGGCAGCCGTATTCAGGCTGCTTTCTGACGTCGGGCGTCGCGGGGGTATCTCCGCAACGGGTTTTCAGCGTGAGACGAGGCTGGCGGCGATCTTGTCGGCCAGTTGTTCGAAAAGCTTTTGCAACAACGCGGCCTTGGCGGCGTCATCGGCAACACTGCCCTGAACGGTGACAGAGGCGCGACCCAGAAGCGGCGGACTGGCCTCGTTGAGCGGCAACTCGGTCCAGGAAGCGATCAGAGTAGCCCGACCCTGCTGGAGCATATCCATACGTTCGATGGTAATGCCGAGACGTGACTCAGGCGTGTCGATCGGTGGATAGGCGGTGATCATGCGCTGGGGCCAATCCTGAGACAGGCGGGCCACGATGAGATCGGTCGCCGATTGCGACAGGCGGCTGGCCCAGCGCCCATTGCTGCTTCGGATCAGACGGCTGCCGTCGCGCACCAGAATATCCTGCGTATCGAGATAATCGGGCAGCGATACGCGTGGCACGTAAGTGACCGGCGCATTTTTCTGCGCAAGCGTGACGTCGCTGGCGGTCGGGGCAATCGTATAAAACTGGACGGGCGCTGAAGCGCAGCCCGAGAGCAGCCCCAGAGCGAGTGCGGAGAAAAGGGGGCGCAGGCTCATTGGCGGCGTCCTGTCAGCAGAAGTTGCGGGTTGCGTTCGACATCGTTGGCAAAGCCGCGCAGCGCGGCGGCGGCAGCAGCGATATCGCGGAGGCTCGAATCCAGATTGGCGCGGTCGATCGAGCGCGGTGAGGTGATACCCTGGAGATTGGCCATGGTCTTGTTGGCCGTGGCCATCGTGTCACGGCTCGTCTGAAGGAGTGCGTGCAGTTCCTGACCGCGGGCCGAAAGCTGGTCGCTGCCTGTCGTCGTGAGACGGTCGACACTCTGTAACGTGCGCAGCAATTGTGGCTGCAAGGTCGTCAACATTTCATGGGCGGCATCGACCGTGGCGCGGCTATGATCCGATGTCTCTTGCAAGCTGTCTGCCAGTGCGGGAAGACGCTGGTCGAGTGTCTCGGCAAGGTGATGGATCACCGCAAGGGTCGAAGCGGCATCGTCGCTGATCTGACGCAGAGGCAGATGCGTCAGCGTGTTGGTTATGGCCTGGATAGAGGATTGCCGTGTCGGAATCTCGACTTCGCTTGTCAGTTCCGGGTGCAGGACAGCGGGCGTGCCGGGCGACACGTCGAGATCGATCTGCGAGGTGCCGGTCACAAAGCTCTTCAGATTGATCTCACCACGCAAGCCGTGTGCGACCAGTTCGCCCAACCCGGGCACATGGCCATGTTTTTCTCCGGCAACGAGAATATCGTTCTGGCGGATCGTGACATAGACTGGGATGAACGCTTCACGCGTTTTCGGGTCGTATTCGATGGCGATGCGATCGACCGCGCCGACCTGAACGCCCCGGAAGTTGACTGGTGCTCCAACGGTCAGGCCGTTCGTCGACCCGCGGAAAATCAGGACAGCCCGCTCCGTATGGGTGAAGGGATGAAAATTACCGAAGAAGACGAAGGCACTGACCATAAGGGCCATCCCTCCGAGAACGAACGCACCGACGAGCGCCTGTCTGTTCATGATGCGTTTCCTTCTTCGTTTCGTTGTCTGTTCATGAAGGCATGAACCTGAGGGTCGGTGCAGCGATCGCGCAGCTCGCGCGGAGAGCCGAAGGCGATGGGACGCTTGGTAATGGCATCGAGAAAAATCCCGTCATCTGCGATGCTGAACAGGCTAGGGAGTTCATGGCTCACGATCACGATGGTCGCGCCGAGCCCGTCACGCAGATTGAGGATCAGATCGTCCAGGCGTGCCGAGGTGATGGGGTCGAGCCCTGCCGAAGGTTCGTCGAAAAACAGAATATCGGGGTCAAGTGCGAGCGCGCGGGCCAGCCCCGCACGCTTGCGCATGCCACCGCTGATCTCGGCGGGGGCGAGGTCGATTGCGTCGAGCAGTCCGACCAGAGCGAGCTTGAGCTCGACCAGACGCCTGATGGCACGCGGGCCGAGACTGGTGAACATCTGCAGCGGCAGGGCGACATTTTCGCCAACCGTCATGGAGCTCCAGAGCGCACCGCTCTGGAACAATACGCCAAAGCGGTGATTGATTTCGGTGCGCTGTGCATCGGTGCCCGCCCAGTAATTCTCGGTGCCGACGTGAAAACTACCCGTCGTGGGGCGCAGCAGGCCGATCATGCTTTTGAGAAGGGTCGATTTACCGCAACCCGATCCACCCATGACAGCAAAGATACTGCCACGTTTGACCGAGAGAGAGATGTCGGACTGGATCACTTTCGGGCCGAAAGCCAGGGTGACATCCTGCATGGTCATGATGGGTTCCTGCACCATGGCTCAGATCCCCACACTATTGGCAATGATGGCAAATATGGCATCAAGGGCGATGACGCCGACGATCCCGATCACGACGGCATGGGTTGCAGCAATACCGACATCGGCGGCAGAGCGCCCGGCCTTGAGGCCGATGCGGCAACTCGTCAGCCCGATGAAGGCGCCGAAAACGATGCTCTTGATAAAACCGAACACGAACTGGCCGATACCGAAGGCGATGATCGTCTGGTGAAAATAGCCAAGCTCGTGATGTCCAGCATCGAGATGGCCACGATATAGCCGCCGAGCATGCCGATCAGACACCCATAGAGATAGAGAAACGGCATGGTGAACACGAGCGACAGAACGGCTGGCAGAATGAGGTAGGACGAGACCGATATGCCGAAAACCTTCAGCGCGTCGATTTCTTCATTGCCCTGCATGGTCGAGATGCGCGCCGCATAGGCGCCACCTGTCCGGCCTGCCATGATGATGGCGGTCATCACAGCGGCCATTTCACGTACGGTCGCAATACCGACAAGACTTGCCACATAGATGCCCGCGGCGAATTTCTGCAATTGCACGGCGCCGACGAAGGCCAGAATCGCCCCGACCAGAAAATTGACAACCCCGACGATTACGAGCGCAGACGGCCCGGCATTGAAAAGATCACTTACCAGATCGCTGCGCCTCAGACCGGCCTTGCCGAAAAGCGATCGGTAGGCGGCAAGACCTGTGCGCCCGGCGAGCGCCGAAACGGTGCCGATTTCCGCCAGTATGGCGATGGATTTGACGCCGACAGCTTCGAGGAATGGAAGCCGTCTGGCGCGCGCAGGCAGAACTGGTGGCGCATTGTCTGGCAACAGATCGAGCAATTGCTGCATCGGATGCGGTAGGGAAGCGATGTCGAAAACCTTGCCCGCCTTGTCGCAGCTGCGTCTCACATCCCAGAGAAAAGCGATAAGTCCGGTATCCCATGCGGAGACGTCGCGCGTATCGCAGGTCAGAACGGCGAGGCTGTCGTCGATATCGCCCGAAAATTCGGGAAGAGCGGCATTATGGCTCAGCCATGAGCCGGAGAGGACGAGGCAGGAACCGCCCTCTTTCGCATCCACGCGCCATTCAGGCGGAGTGCCAGAGGCCACGGCGCCATGGGTGGCTGAGGTCTCTGTCAGGACCATGAAGAAGTCTTTGCGTGTGATACGATCATGTTGCGGCATTCTGATCACATGCGTCCGGTCTTGCAAGAATGCAGCCTCTCTATCGAGACCATCCGGGTAAGCTGTGACCACGTGTGCTCAAGATGTGATCGGTTTTAACCCCGCGTGCAGGCAGTTTCCTCAGGCTACTGACTTGTCAATCGAGCGTTAGTCAGCCGGGTCGATCTAGTTCTCTGTCGCCCTCAGTGTGTTTCCAGATAGAACTCGACCGGTACTGTCAGGGTCAGCGTTGTTCCCTCGATCGTTTCGGGCGGCTCTGGCAGGGGTTCGGCGCGACGCACCAGAGCGAGTGTCTCTTCATCGAGAAGCGCATAGCCGGTGGGACGCACAAGAGATGCGGCCAGAACATGGCCCTTGCGGTCCATGGTGAAGCGCAGCATCGGCGTGCCTTCCTGATGTTCGGATTGTGCCTGAGCCGGATAGCGCTTGAACCGCTCCAGGCGGGCGAGGAGCCTGCCCTGCCAGCTTTCCTTTGCCTGGGATGCCTCACGTGAGGACGGTGCGCCCTTGGCATTCGTTGCCGACACTGTCGAGGGCGGGGCATCCGAAGGCGGTGGCGCCGTATCGGCGGTCGACTGGGTCGGCACTGGCGGCGGCAGATGTTTCGGCAAAGGAGGAGACGGCGCGACCTTGCGATGCACGGGCGCTACCTTGATCTTTTGCGGTACAGGCACGGGCGGCAATGGTGCCGGAGAAGGCGGTGCCATTACCTCGGGTGGTTTCTCCGGCGCAGGGGGCTCGGGAGTCGCGACCTGTGGCGGGCCAGGCGGGCGTTCCTGCGGCGGGGCAGGCACGCTGGCGGGTTCGGGCGCCAGATCGATCGCAATGGCCGCTGGCGGCGGTGAGAAAGGCGGCGGAGAACTGGCCGGCACCATCGCCACCAGACCGAGCGCGAGCCCTGCGACAAGAGCGATGGACGCAGCCGAATAGCCACCGCACCACCGCCGAAGGACGGCCTCGCGTTGCAGGTGCATCTGATAAGCCTGCCGGAATGGCAGAATCCCGACTTCTCCTGCTTCGGTCAGCTTCGGAGAGGGCAGGGGGCTTGCAGGCAGGGAGGGGCGCAGGTCGCGAGCCGTCACGGTTCGTCGCCCTCCTCCTGGCCTTGCAAATTGACCAGCGCGACCTTGAGGAAACCGGATTTGCGCAGAAGATCCATGGCCTTCATGAGCGTCTCGTAATCAACGGTCTTGTCGGCGCGCAGAAAGATCCGCTCATCCTTGTGGCCGTTGGTCAGAGTCATGAGTTTGGGGGTCAGGGCATCACTGCTGATATCGTCTTCACCCAGAGCGAGGGTGTGGTCGGCCTTGACGGTCAGGAAGATGGGGTTGGCCGGGCGCGGTGCCGGCTTCTGCGTCGAAGAGGGAAGATCGACCGGTACATTTACGGTACTGAGCGGCGCGGTCACCATGAAAATGACCAGAAGCACAAGCATGACGTCGATCAGTGGCGTGACGTTCAGTTCATGGGCGTCGAGCGCGGTGTCATCCGCATGGCGCATGCGCAGGGCCATTGTCAGCGCCCGGCCTGCTCGACGCGGGGCGAGGTAAAGCGCAGCACTTGTGCGCCATGGCTCTGCACATGCAGCCGGCTCAGATCGCGAGATACGAGGCGCAGAATGAGTGCGGTCAGATCGCCTACCTGAGCCTTGCAGCCGAGGCACTGGCGAGAAAGATAGTTATAGATGACAACAGCCGGAATGGCGGCCACGAGCCCGAGTGCCGTGGCGAGCAGGGCCTCAGCGATACCCGGTGCCACGACCGCAAGGCTCGTGGCCTTGGTGGCTGCAATGCCCGTAAACGAGGTCATGATGCCCCAGACCGTGCCAAACAGACCGATGAACGGCGCGGTGGCTCCGATCGTGGCCAGAATGCCCGTGCCGCGCATGAGGCGTCGGCCCTCGGCAGATTCGAGGCGTTCGAGATGCAGCATGATGCGCTCTTTCAGCTTCACGGTCTTCAAGCACATCGGCAGAGCGCGTCCATTCATTCGAGGCTGCGCTCAGCAGCGCCTTGACGATGCCGATATCGGGGCAAAGCGTATGAGCAGCTTCGAGAGAGGCCGCTTCTTCTACCCTGATTTCGGTTCTCGCCAGCGCCGCCCTGACGCGGATCATCTCGACGACCTTCGCCGCAAAAACGGCCCAGCTGATCACGCAGGCAACGATCAGCAGCATCATCACGCAGCGCACGACAAGACCGGCACCAAGAAACATCTCCCAAGGCGTGAAGGGCAGTGAGGCGAGATCGCCAACGGGCGTAGCCCATGGGGCTCTCCTATTTTTCTGGTGCGGCAACCCGGGAGCGGGTGCGTCCTGTTCATGTTACGGGGTGTAACCGTGCGGTCCTGATGTGTTAATCAGATTCATTCTCAATTACAAGAACTCGATTCTAAAGGAGAGCGCTCATGCTGGTTCATATTCCCAATGTCCTGACCGCAGACGAACTGCGCTATTGCCGTGAGACGCTCGAACGCGCGGCGTGGCTCGACGGCAAGGTGACGGCGGGGCAGCAATCGGCCAAGGCGAAGAACAATTTGCAGGTGCCGCAGGATTCGTCAGAATCCCGTGAGCTGGGCGAGATCGTTCTGCGCGCGCTTGGGCGTAACCCGACATTCAACAGCGCGGCCCTGCCTCTGCGGGTCTTTCCACCGCTTTTCAATCGTTATGATATCGGTATGAAATTCGGCGCGCATGTCGATAATGCGATCCGCCCTATTCCCGAGAGCGGTTTTCGCATTCGCACCGATGTCTCTTCGACGCTCTTCATTACCGGCCCAGATGAGTATGACGGTGGCGAGCTGGTCATTCAGGATACGTATGGCGAGCAGCGCGTGAAGCTGCCCGCGGGCGATATGGTCGTCTATCCGTCGACCAGCCTGCATAGTGTGAGCGAGGTGACACGGGGTAGTCGCTGGGCCTCGTTCTTCTGGAGCCAGTCCATGGTGCGTGACGACACGAAGCGTGCGCTGCTTTACGATTTCGATCGCTCGATCATCGAAACACGCAAGACCTTGCCCGACGATCATCCCGGCGTTCTGGGGCTGACCTCCACCTATCACAACCTCCTGCGTCAATGGGCCGAGTTGTAAGGCTGAAGATAATCCCATTCCGTGCTGGCCTCGCGGCAGGGCTTGGCTCTATGGCTTGGCTCTGACCTGTTGATTTCAGAGTGCCTGTCATGTCTGTTTCCTTTTCCGGCATCCGGCTTCGGCACGGTTTTCTGGCCCTGCCGTTTTGCGCGGTGCTCCTGCCGATGCCGTTTCTCTACCGCGCCTCCTTCCGTGTTCTGGGAGTGCCGCTTGCGCTGGTCTGGCTTTTTGCCTGCCTGCCCTTGACGACACTCTGTCTCGCTCTGGCCTCGTACCTTGCAGAACCTGAGACCGATCAATGATGTTCGGGGCCTTTCTGATCGTACTGACCTGGCGCTCGGTCTGTCGTTCGTCTCTGGGCGTGGAGCGTCCGGTCAGGATCCAAAAGTCTTTTTTTGCGGCGCGCGGGCAGTTCGGGGCGTTGCTGTTCTTCCTGCTTTCGGTCGGCGAGACCTATTCCATCGGCTCCGTTCTCGGATTTCCGGGAGGGATCGCTGCCAGCGGGTCCATCGACGTCGCGCTGTGGTTTGTCGGCTATATCCTGCTCGCTTTCCCGATTGGAATGATTCTCTATCCACGGCTCTGGCGGGTCGGGCAGCGCCTTGGTGCGATCACATTGCCCGATCTTCTGGGCGGGTATTTCGACAGTCGCCTGGTGGCCTGCGTGAGCGGATGCGTTCTGGTCGTACTCATGCTGCCGCTTGGCACGACGCAGTTTATCGGGCTAGGGGTCGTCTTTTCGGCGCTCGCCCTGCCTGTTCCGCCGGTTATCCTGTCTTCTCTGGCCGCGCTACTGGCTTTTCTGTTCGTCGCAAGCGCAGGGCTGCGCGGTGCGGCGTTGACAGCGGCCTTGAAAGATTTTCTGATCCTGATCGCCATCCTGACTGTTGCGCTGGCCGCACTCGTGTTCTGGTCACGAGGAGCCCCGCAGCCTCTTGCGACGGTATTGCATGGGGCGGGGCCGCACCCAGTATCTTCCTGCATGATGATCGTCAGCACGATCCTTGTTCAGTCGCTGGGGTTTTGCATCGCGCCGCAGACCGCGGCTGCTGTCTTTTCGGCGCGTGGACCTGAGACGATAAGGCGGGCGCAGATATGGATGCCGCTTTACATGGTGCTGTTCCCATTACTCGCTGTCGTGGCCTTCTATGGGCTGACCCACCCGACCATCATGAGCCATCGTGACGGGATCTTTCTTTCCGCTGCTTCTGTCCTGCTACCCTCGTGGCTGTACGGGATTGTGGCCGGCGGCGTTGCGCTGACCGCGCTTGTGTGGCTGGGGGCCGTCTGCCTGAGCCTTGCGGCGATCGTGACCCGATCGATCGTCCCTCATGTTCCGCCTGATGCCCAAAAGCGTCTGGGGCTTCTCGTGATTGCCGTCTATCTCGGTCTCTCTGTCATAACAGCATCATTCCAGACGACCCTGATCGTGACGTTGAACCGTCTTTTCTATGTTGGACTCGTACAGCTTCTGCCTGCGGTCCTGCTTTGCGTTTCGGAACGCCGGGTCAAGGCGCCCCGCCTGGTGACAGCTCTTGTTGCGGGGCTGATGACAGGAGCAGGATTGTTTTTCTCCGGTGTTCCCATGGGGGGGGCAGTCCCGCAATACCTGGGCTTGCCATAAATTTTCTTGTCCTGTTTCAGTCGGGCAGGCCGGAGAAGAACATAGATCCTGTTTCCAAGCGCGTCTGATGTGACAGCTGGTGATTGACGTTTCTATCTCCTCATATCCCCTTCTGATTACCGGATGAAACTGCTTCTTCAGCTGTTGATGGGCATGGAAAAGAGGAATGTCCCATTGGACGACACAAAATATCACATTTGTTCAGTTTGTGTCTGAAGGGGCATAATCGGATCGCACTCTCGAAATCCAACCTTTTCGAGCATAGCGATCTGATAACAAAGGAATATTATCGGAATAATCGGGTGGAATCCATCACGTGGCGAAAATGGACCAGAAAAATCCCACATATTAGGTCACGAATATCACTCTCGTTAGTGTGATTTTACGCATAATGTCTGTTACGGTTAAGACGATTGGGCACACAGGGTGTTCTCCCGGCATTCAGTATGGGGCCCAATATGGATCAGTCTCTCGTTTACGCAGCGCATACCGGCCACGGTGATGGTGCTTCGTCCCAGTCTCCCGCATCACGTCCCAAGCTGGACCGTATTTTCAACGATCCCGATGGCGTGGTTGAAGACGGCGTGCGCGGTGCGCTTCTCGCCCATCCCGATATCATCGTCGAGACAGCCAATCCGCGTGTCGTCAAGCGCGCGAAGACCACGGGCCGACGCAAGGTCGGTGTGATCACGGGTGGCGGCTCGGGTCATGAGCTGCTTTCCTTGGATATGTCGGCACGGGCCTGCTGGATTCTGTGGCGATCGGTGAGATCTTTTCCTCGCCGACGGCAGTGAGCTTCCTCGATGCGATGAAGGAAGCCGATACGGGCGCAGGCGTCGCCTGTCTCTTCGGCAATTATGCGGGTGACACGATGAATGTCCGCATGGCTGCGCGCGATGCGCAGCAGGCTGGCATCAAGGTCGAGACCGTGGTTGCAACCGACGACGTCGCCTCGGCCCCGGCCAGCGAAGCCGAGCGTCGTCGTGGCGTTGCCGGTGAAATCCTGATGTGGAAGGCCGGGGGCGCCCGCGCTGAAGAGGGCGGCTCGCTGGATGAAGTCATCGCCGTGGCCCGCAAGGCCATTGCCAATACCCGCTCCATCGGTGTTGGTCTCACGCCCTGCACCATTGTCGCCAATGGTCACCCGAATTTCGCCATTGAGCTCGGCACGATGGAAGTCGGTATCGGCCATCACGGAGAACCCGGCGTATCGGTTCAGGAGCTTGGCCGCTCGCGCGACATCGCCAAGCTGATGCTCGAGCACATCCTGCCGGACCTGCCCTTCACCAAGGGCGATCGCGTGACGGTGCTGCTCTCGGGTCTGGGCGCCACCCCCATCATCGAACTCTATGTGCTTTACGCCGATGTGGCCGATCTCTTGAAGGAGAAGGGCATCGAAGTGGCGCATCGCTTCGTCGGCAATCTCTTTACGTCGCTCGAAATGAAGGGAGCCACGCTGACCGTTATGAAGACCGATGAGGAACTGGACCGCCTGATGGGTGCTCCGGCCGAATCCATCGGTCTGGTGCGCATCGGTGCCGGTGCTGCAGTTGCTCCTGCCGCTGAAGCCCCGACGGCCAAGGCCGATCCGGTCGAGGCTCTGGTCAAGACGGAGACGGGTGAAAAATACGTACCTAAGAGCGGCGTGCCTGTTGGTGAGACCACCAAGGTCATTCCGGCTCTGGTCGATGCCATCGTCAAGGCGCGCGACTGGCTGAGCGAGATCGACGGCAAGATCGGTGATGGCGATCACGGCATCAACATGGCCAAGGGTTTTGCCCGCTGTGGCGAGGCTCTGGGCGCCAATCCGCCGGTTATGGAAAAGGGTCTCGATGCTCTGTCCGACTCCCTGATGGCCGGTATCGGCGGCTCGATGGGCCCGCTTTATGGGCGCTTCTTTGAAGGCATGGCGATCCCGCTGCGTAATGTCGAGTTCCTCGACGGCAAGCTGTTCGCCCAGATGCTTGACGGGGCGCTCGCGGGTATCAATAGCTCGGTAATGCCCGGGTGGGTGACAAGACCCTTGTCGATACGCTGCAACCCTCCGTCGAAGCGTTTCACAAGGCTCTGGATGACGGTAAGTCGTTCGAACAGGCCCTGATTGCCATGTCGGAAGCGGCAGAGCGCGGCCGTGACTCCACGGTCGATCTAGTTGCCCGTATCGGCCGCGCCAGCCGCTTGGGTGAGCGTTCACGCGGCGTGCTCGATGCCGGTGCCACCTCCTGCTGCCTGATCCTTCAGACCATTGCGAAAGAACTTGAGGCCCCGGCGCGCAAGCACAACGCCTGATCAGCTTCATTTCTGAAAGACCCAATACCATGAACAACATCGTCACCCCCGATCTGGGCGCCCTGCAGAAAGAAGCAGTCAGCGTTACTCTGCCGACCAAGATGAATGCGGTTGTCGCCTACGAGCCTGGCGATTATCGCTGGGAAGAGGTGGATGTGCCCCGCGCTGGCCCCGACGACATCATCATTGAGGTCGAAGCGTTGGTATCTGTGCAGGCGATATCAAGTGCTTCCTAGGTGCACCGTCCTTCTGGGGCGACAAGGAGCAGCCGCGCTACGTCAAGCCGCCGATGATCCCGGGTCATGAATTCGTCGGTCGTGCCGTCGAGATCGGCGAGAACCTGCGCAGCCAGTACAAGATCGGTGATCGCCTGATCAGCGAGCAGATCGTTCCCTGCGACGATTGCCGCTACTGCAAGGGCGGTCAGTACTGGATGTGTGAACGTCACGACCTGTACGGCTTCCAGAACAACACCAACGGCGCGATGGCGAAGTATATGCGCTTCCCCAAGACGTCGCGCACCCATCGTGTTCCTGAGAACATGCCGCTCGACGCCGCAGCCCTGATCGAGCCCTATGCCTGCTCCGTTCATGCTGTGAACCGCGCCAATATCCAGTTGGATGACGTGGTGGTTCTGGCCGGTGCCGGTACGCTGGGGCTGGGCATGGTGGGCGCCGCCCGCCTGAAGAACCCCAGCAAGCTGATCGTGCTCGACACCAAGCAGGACCGTCTGGATCTGGCCAAGAAATTCGGTGCGGATATCGTGATGAACCCGCTCGAAGAAGACGTGGTGGCCAAGGTCAAGGAACTGACCGGCGGTTACGGCTGCGATGTCTATATCGAGGCGACGGGTCACCCTTCCAGCGTCCGTCAGGGCCTGCACATGATCCGCAAGCTTGGCCGTTTCGTTGAGTTCAGCGTGTTCGGTGATGAAGTGACCTGTGACTGGTCGATCATTTCCGACCGCAAGGAGCTGGACGTTCTGGGTTCTCATCTCGGCCCGTACTGCTACCCCTTCACCATCGCTGCCATTGCCGATGGTCGTCTGCCGGTCGAGGGCGTGGTGACCCACACCCTGCCGCTGGACCAGTGGAAGGAAGGTTTCGATTTGATGAAAAAGGGCGACAAATCCATCAAGACGGTTCTGATCCCATAAGATCGGCCCTCTCGCAGGTCAGAAAGGCGGCTCCGAAAGGGGCCGCCTTTTTTCGTTCAGATCGAAAGCGTGCCTTTGATATTGTGGATAACGGCCCCGCCGATCCAGATTGTGTCGCCTTCGCGCTCGACGACGATGCGGCCATTGCGTCCGAGCGCAGAACCCTGACATGCGATGTAGCGTGAGGGGGCCATGTTCTTCTCCATCAGCCATTGGGCGATGGCCGCATTGAGACTGCCTGTCACGGGGTCTTCAAAGCCTTGTCTGCCTCCGGCAAAGGCCCGTAGTTCGAATTGCGCCTCACTGCCCTCGGGGCAGGCGCCCACGACACCATATTGAGCGTTACCAATGATCTGCCAGTTCGGACAGATATCGCGCACGCTTTGCTGGTCCTGTAGATGCAGAACCTGCCAGCCGGGACCGTTATCTCCCCATGCGGCATCGAGCACCTTGTCGGGTGTCAGATTGAGCGCGGCGAGGGCCTGGGCATATTCTGCCGCACTCAGCGCGCCGCTTTTCCGTCTGGGAGGTGCTGCGAAAGCAAGGCGATTATCCTGCACTTTTACCCGCACGAGACCCACACCGCATTCCTGCACGATCATGCCTTCATGGCTGTTGCCGGGCAGCGCAGCCCAGACCGAAGCCGTGCCGAGTGTCGGATGCCCCGCAAAGGGAAGCTCTTCCGACGGGGTGAAGATACGCACGCGATAGGACGCTTCAGGCGTTGTCGGGCGCAGCAGAAACGTCGTTTCGCTCAGATTGGTCCAGTTGGCGATGCGCGCATCATGGCGTCGCTCAGATGGTCGGCGCCGGTGATGACGGCCAGGGGGTTGCCGCTAAACGGCTCCTGGGCAAACACATCGACCTGCCAGAATGCGTGGTCGCTCGTCATGTTTACTCCTGCTTTCTGATGAATATTTGGAGATCGTAACAGACAAAGCGTTGCAGGGGCATCGGGCGCCGAAAAATGCCACAAATCGCCGCGATAGCCGCTCCATGCCATCGCTCGAGAGGGAGCCAGCCCGATGACACGTAATGCCCGTATCAAGCTGCCGCTGGCCCGGCTGTCTCTGCTCGCGGTTGTTCTCGCTCCTCTGCCTGCGGCTCACGCTGCGGCGGGCAAGGTGCTGACGGGTCTATCGGCCCTGCGTGAGCGAGGCGTGGCCTTTCATGTGCAGAACACCAACGAGATGCAGGCCATGTTGAACGACCCAACGCCGTCGCATGAAAAGGGCGTTGGCAATGTAGGTATCGTGACCTACGGCAACGATATCGACTGGGAGCGTCTGGCCGGACTGTCCGGCGTCTCGACGCATATCGTGCTTGCGAGCGGTTATGGCGCGCCGACAAGCCGCAAATTCGGCGATCATCTGACCCCAAGCCAGGCGACCTATGGTGGGGTCGGCAACGTCGTGATCCATCTCGTATCGGCCTATATCGAGCGTTCGATGTTCTATGACCATCTCAATGCAGCAGTAGGGCGCATGACCTTCCTGTCCGATTTCTCCGCCAATCCGCTCTACTGCAATTTCATGAATGCCGCTTTCTGCGGCAATCCAAGAGCGGCGAGCGATAATACGGCCCATGCGGCGTTTCCTACGGCAACCTGGGGCGCGCGGTTCAGGGTACAGATCAGTGAGGCGCTTCAGCTTCAGTCGGGAGTCTATTTCACGCAGGCTGCGTCGCAATATGCGCTGTCGCAAATGCGAAGTGGCTTCAAGTTCAATGGCGCGACCATCGATGGAGAAGCCATTCCGCTTGAGCTCGCCTGGGCGCGCATGCGGGTAAGGGGGGTACGCTGCCGGGCCATTACAAGCTCGGCGCTGTTTACGATACAGCACCTCATACCAGCCTGTTCGAAGACCACGATGGTGAGATACTTGGTCTGACGGGTGCGCCTGCACGTGTTGTCGATGGATCGTGGTCAGCATGGGTTCTGGCCGATCAACAGCTGCTGCACTTCGCGGGGCGTGGCCCCGATGCGGGCCTGACGATACTGGCGAGCGCGTACTGGAATAACCCGCGCACGGCGCTCAGGGCGGCGCAATATTCCGTCGGTATAATGGTCCGCGGGCTGATACGTCAGCGCCCGCAGGACATGTTCGCTATCAACATGGCCTATACCCGCATCGCCCATCACGTCACTCGCGCGCAGCGGCGCCAGGCGGCACAGCAGAAGCCCGGCAGCGCTTCGACGCCTCTGGTGCAGCAAGATGCGCTGATTATCGAGGCGTTGTACCAGATCCATCTGATGCGCGGCATCACGGTGGCGCCAGATCTACAATATTACGTCCATCCGAACGCGCAGCGTAACCTGCGCAATCAATGGATGCTTGGGGTCAAGACCCAGATCGAATTCATCTGACCGCAGCCAGATTCGCGTCTGTCGCGCGCTGTCGCGTGACGCAAAAGGCACAGTTCGGGTCCGAGTTAAGAAAGATTTTAAGAATCGTTTGCATCTGTGCGTAACATGACGGTAACACCGCCGGCGAAGACGCGCCCGAGCGTTGTCATGTAATAGTTTGTCATTTTATCGAATTTCAAAGAGATATTTGAATGATGACAAAACATTTCAAAGTTATCGGGCGATGGTCTTTGGATTTGAAACCGGAAAAGTGGTGAAATCTATGCCAGAAGATTACGGATGCCGTTCTGACCATCAGCCATCGCGTGACGAAACACTGTCTTCATCTCGTGAAATGTCGAGAAAGCAGAAACGTCTTCTTCTTCTGGCACTGACGGCGGGTGTCGGTCTGGGGGGCGCCGAAGAGGCCGAGGCGCAGGAAAAGACTCCGGCTGACACGAAGACGACCGAAAGCTCGACCATGCAGCTGCCTGCGGTCAAGGTGCGCGGCGCGACGCCGGTCAACACCATGAACACCAACACTACGTCGCTCGATATCGGTCGCATGCCCGCCACAGTGCGTGAAACACCGCAGACGATCAGCGTCGTGCCCAAGCAGCTGATCGAAGAGCAGCGCGTCTTCACACTCGATCAGGCGCTCGCAAACGTGCCCGGCATCACCATGTCTGCCGGTGAAGGCAATGGCGGCATGAGCGGCGACCAGTTCCGCATCCGTGGCCAGCAGGCGCGTGGTGATATTTACGAAGACGGTCTGCGTGATTTCGGTAATTACGTCCGTGACGTCTACAACACCGAGAGCGTCGAGGTCGTCAAAGGCCCCTCCGGCCAGTATTTCGGCGCGGGCAATGTGGGCGGCGTGATCAATCAGACGCTCAAGAAGGCGCATCTGGGCAAGTCATTCGGCGCCGATCAGTCTTTTGGCAGCGGCATGCAGTATCGCGGTTCCGCCGATGCGAATTATGGCATCAACGCTCATACGGCTCTGCGTGTTAACGGCATGTATAACCAGCAGATGGTGGCCGACCGCAACAATGTGCGCACCGATCGCTACGGCGCTGCGGCCGATCTCGGCGTCGGGCTCGGTACCAAAAATACCTGGCACCTGAATTATCAATGGCTCGGCAGCCGTGGCCGCCCCGATTATGGCGTGCCCATGATCCAGACCGGTACGACATTCCGTCCGATAACCGAACGGGGCCTTGCACGCGACACCAATTATTCGCGGAATTTCGATCGTGATAGCGGCAATGTGCATATGGTCACGTCCAAATTCTCGTCGCAGATCGCAAAATGGCTCACTCTCTCCAACGATACGCGCTATTCGCATTACACCCGTGATTTCGCAGCGACCAATCCGGCCGCCTGCTCCGGAGCCTGTGCGACGGCTTTCCTCGCGGGCAGGAATCCGGCTCTGACCTATGGCGCCGGTGGCGGCATGGCGTATGAGCAGGCAGGCTGGGGCGTGCAGAACGTCACGATGGGCCATTCCAAATTCAAGACGGCCTTCCTGCATCACGATGTGCGCGCTGGTGTGGATATCAACTATACAAAAGACGATCGCGTCTATGGCACCTATATCAACCGGACCAACAACCAGCTGATCCGTACGCCGCAATTCGAATATCCCGGCACGCAGATCACCTATCCGGCTTCGGGCGGACGTACGTCCGATTTCCGCGATCTCGGCTTGTTCCTTGCCGACAAGATCAACCTGACCAAGCAGGTTTCGGTCTATGGCACGGTGCGTTGGGACAGCTATCGCGCGACCTACTGGAGTGCCGCTGCGGCCGCGCAGGGAGTGCAGAAGCAGAGCTCGAACAAGTTCAGCCCCTCTGCCAGCCTGATGTACGAACCGTTCGAGAACGCGACGTTCTACTTCACCTTTGCGCAGTCTTATAAGCCAGTCGGCACCGATGTGTCGTCCCTGACGGCGAGCTCTACCGGTATCAGCGATGTTGCGACGAACGGTCGTGATCTCAAGCCTCAGCGCAGCGATCTGTATGAGCTTGGTGGCAAGGCCGACTTCCTGAACAAGAAGCTGGGTGTCACGGCGGCGATCTTCCAGATCGAGCAGAACAACTCCTTCACGTATGACGATTTCGGACAGATCGTCACGGGCTTCTCGGATGCAGGTTCCGGTCGTCGGACGCGCGGACTGGAAGTGAGCGCGACCGGCAAGATCACGAATGACTGGGAGATCTATACGTCCTACGCCTATATGGGCGGCAAGGTGACGCATAGCGCTGCCTATCGTAACAACAAGGCGCCTCAGCTTCCTGCCAACAGCCTGTCGGTATGGAGCACCTATAACCTCTCCCGCCTCGTGCTGAAGCCTACCCAAGGAAAGCTCTCGGCTGGCGGCGGCGTTCAGTACTCCTCGGGTTACTGGGCAAACGAGGCTAATACGGCCCGCATGCCTGATAATGTGTCGCTCAATGCGATGCTCTCATATGACTATGAGCGCTATCATGTGCAGTTCAATGCGAACAACCTGACCAACCACCTCAACTATGCGTCTGCCTTCTCTGCATCCCGTGCTGTGCCGCTTTCGGGCCGCACCTTCCTCGGGTCGATCGGGCTGCGATTCTGAGGTGCGGGGCACGGCTCGATACGGGTCCCTGCGTGGCGGGAGGGGGATAAACTCCCTTCTCGTACCGCTTTTTATTGTGCCGGTGGTCCCTTGCCCGAAGCCGGGCGCCTGAGCCTGCCGAAACTCGCGGAGTTCTCTCCTGATGCCTGTTGCTGCGCCTGCTCTCGATGAACGTCTCAAGGCTGAGCTTTATCTCGCGCAATGGCATCTCGACCGTGGAGCGGTTCAGGAAGCCTATCGTCTATTCGTGCAGGCGGCTCAGTCACGCCACCCGACAGCGCTCAACATGCTCGGGCGCGCTTATGAGCGGGGCTGGGGTGTGCCGCGTGATGTCGAACTGGCGCGGATTCTGTTCGAGGCGGCGGCCGACGGCGGCGAGGGCTGGGCCTACTACAACCTTGCCGATCTCTATCTGATGGGTGACGGCGTGACCCGCGACAAGGCCCATGCCCATGCGCATTATGTCGAGGCAGCGCGCCATGGGGTCAGCAAGGCCTTCAACATGCTCGGCCTGCTTCACGAAGAAGGTTACGGCTCAGTCGTAGCCAACCACGATTACGCCCGCCATTATTTCGAGGCTGGAAGCGCCTGCGGTGATGACGCTGCCAGGATCAACCTTGACAGGCTGAAGCAGCAAGCCTCACGACCCCTCGTCTGAATGGATCAGCTGAAATCCTCAGAAATCAGAGCCGTAACAGGTGTCGTTCAGTTGACCGAAGCTTCCTTGCGCTCACCCATGGCGAAGGCTTTCAGAATGGACTCTGCGAGGAGTTTGGCAGCTTTCGGCGTCAATCGGAGATGTGCGGTCGGGGCAATGACAATTTCATTACCATGAGGGCGCTCAGCTGCGAGTGTCACCGTGATAATGCCACCGACATGCCCATAGACAGGCACGTTATCGGCAAAGATGATCGGCGCTGACTCGGCGTTGAGCGATGCGATGCCCTGTGCAATCTGGTGCAGGATCTTGTCTGAATTATTGTCTGCCATTTGCAGAATGCCTCTGGATATTTGAGAAATGCGGCTGATCGAGCCGAAAATGTTACAACAAGAAGAGGCTCACAATTTTTGCGACCGCAGGACGGGTTTCCGAAGATCATTCGCAACCTCGACTTACCTGCATACGTGACGTGTCCGGCATCCCACAAGGCCAAGTTTGAAGAATATCCATAATGTGAGCATTATGGATCTGTCATGTACTGATGCCGCACGTCGTTGCAGCCTGTCGTCAAATGATCATGCTGGCGCCTGTGGTGATGGGCGCTTGGGTATCGCCGCTGAACAGGATTGCCGATTTCTCTGCGAGAATATTGTTGAGGGTAAGGTCTGCACGTAACTTCCCGCTCGGGGTCCTGATGACATATCCCTTGCGTATTGCGTGATAGGCGAAGCGTGTGATCCTGAGGCGTTTCATCGTCTCGTAGAGCACACCCCTCAGATGTCGCTCATCAGGAGCTCCCTCGCATTCGATAATCAGGGTGGGGAGATCACGCTCTGGCAGGGAAGGTGGCACAACCAGGCACAGGGCGCCGTCCAGAGACTGGCTTAGCGAGAGCGCGATATCATTCGTGTAGAATGTAATGCCGTCATGGATGAATTTTTCACTTAGTCGGCCAACATGGAACAAATCGCCTTGGTGGATGAAGCCGAAATCCTGCGTTCTCAGATACCGAATGCCGTCGATCTCCACGAAGCTGAGCGCATTGCGCAACGGATTTTTGAGATACCCAACACTGACGCTCGGGCTATCGATCCAGATTTCGCCGACAAGACCTTCGTCCAGGAAAGCAAGGGTTTCGGGGTCGACGATATATACATGCTGACCTTCATGGGGCGCGCCGCAACTGGAAAGGGAGATTGTCCTTTCGCTGTTTTCCGTCTGTGTGGCGACAGCTCTGCCTTCACTAAGCGCAACGCGCTCGAAAGAAACGAGACGTACCCCTTCGCCCTTGACGCCTGATGTGACGAGCAGCGCGTTCTCAGCCAGACCATAGCAAGCGTAGAAGGCTTCTTTTCCGAAGCCGCAGTGACGGAACCTTCCGTAAAAACTCTCTAGCGTTTCGGGATTGATGTTCTCCGATCCATTGAACGCGATTTTCCAGCGCGAAAGATCCCACTGCGTGGAAGTCTCCTGCCCGGGCAGGCGGGCGCAGTATCGATAGGCAAAATCGGGGCCGCCTGAGATAGTTGCGCCATAGCGGCTGATTGCGTCGAGCCAGCGCGAGGGGCGCTCGATGAATTTGTCAGGTGCCATGAAATAAAAGGGATTTCCAGCAGCCAGAGCAGGGAGAACCGCGCCGACCAACCCCATGTCATGGGTGAAAGGTAACCAGCTCAATCCCGTATCATCATCTTGATATTGAAACGAAATGAGCTGGGTATGGATATTGTGGCAAATATTACGATGAGAGAGACATACCCCTTTCGGCTCTTCCGTCGAACCGGAGGTGTATTGCACGAGGGCAAGGCTGTCTGGTGTTGTCGCGACTGGATCCAGGGCACGAGGGGCATGAAGTGCGCTTTCGAGCGGGATCCATTTTACCGGATGGGATCGCGCTCCGTCCGGGTGAAAGAGCTGAAGCGTCTCTTTTTTGCCAAGAACCGCTTGCGCCTGACTATCCTGGAGAATGAACAGAAAACGTTCGCGAGCCCCAATCGAGCTGGGATAGATGCCAGAAACCGGGGTATGCCCGGCATAAAGGCACGCGAAAAACGCGACGATGTAATCCAGACCATTTTCGAACAGCAGAATGACGTGTGAACCCTGGTCGAGCGTACGAGCGAGATGAGCCGCCGCATGGCCCGCCTGTCTATGCAACTCCTCGGCACTGAGTTGTCCGGTGACATTCTCGCCGTCGCCCAGGAAGAGAAAAATCGGATTATTGCCTTTGGTCAGACGTCTGAAATGAAGCAGATCGACCAGGCTCCGTTCCTTCCATGCTTCGACGCCGACAAGTGATTGTTCTTCTTCATACATTCTTGAACTCCCGCAGTTTTCTCTTCGGCAAAGGGCTTCAGCCCTCGGCGGGAGGGGGCGACAGGGCCTGCTGATGCAAGGCGTCGCAATAGGATATGACATGCTCGGCGGAAATCAGCCGCGTGCACTCGAAATGCCTTGGCGTGTTTTGATGACGCGGGCAGAAGAGTAGGTTCGAATGTTCGAACGGTGTGCGCACGTCGTGCCAGCAGCTATTGCAGACATGGGGATTGAATACACGATAGGGGGTCTCGAACTCGTTCAACGGATGTGTGAATCCGCTGATCATGACCACTGGTGTTCCGGCCGCCCAGGCCAGCCAGGAAAGTCCGCTCGACAGTCCGATGAAGAAAGCGGCATGACGCAACCAGTGCGCACGCTCTGAAAGAGGGCGGTCTCCCGTCTCATCACGCGTCCCGTGGGGGATGTAATTCCAGTGGTTTCGATGGCCGGAAACGGCACTCTTGTCGATGCAGACGACCTCGTAGCCGAGGGATTTGAGATGGGAGATGACACTCAGCCAGCCATGTGGATTGTTCCAGTATTTGCACTGGCTCGAAGCCTGAGTTGCTATGACAACATAGGGGCCTTCAATAGGGCGGCCTGTTTCCGGCCATGGTACCAGGCGTGGGGGCACCTCGACTGGATCGACTTCGAGAATATATGCCGCAGTACGGTGCAGACCGACGAGGCGAAAATCAGAAGGCTGCCAGTCATTTGCCTTATCATTGAAATAGAGGCCTATGTAATAGGTGGCATAAGACAAATGCTTGATATTTTCATATTCGGCAAAGGTGCAGCATCGGATGCCAGGATACTGCCCTGCAAAAAGCTTGCAGGCTTCTGCATTCATGGCAATAATCAGCCGGCATTGGTGTTTCTGCTGGAATTTCACAGCGTAAGAAAACCAACCGATTGCGTCGCCCAGTGTTCCTCCAGGCAGTAGAATGGCGACGTCGCGATCGCGGCAGTCATAATCATGACTGAAAACGATTTCACCCGTTTCCACGGCGCGCACGTCGATGCGTGTGCGAATGAAATATTTCTTCGAACCGATAATCGTACAGGCGCCCGCTTCTGCACTGTAGAGGCAGATACTCCGGTCGATATCAGTCAGGCTAACATGCCAGCGTCCTTCAGGCAAAGTGACGCGTGCACCATGATTGAAATCAAATGAGATTCTAGCTGGAGCGGTTTGTGTCGCGACGTGAGGCGGCTCGGGAAAATTCTGATGGTCATGAACTGGCGAGGAAGCGGGTGTAGATTCGGGGCGGCGAAGTTCAGATGCGGCCGATGACATATCCGTTTCTGCGATCATTTCTGTTGCAGAGGCAGCGCTGCTCGAACCTGAATAATTCAGAATGGAGTCGATGATGGAATCGATGTTGCTCATGTCAGGCACAATCCTGCCGGTCCGCGATCAACTGCCGGATGACCTGTTCTACATGAAGCGCCGAGATCATCTTGGTACACTCGAAATCGCGCTCGCTGTCGGCATGGCGTGGACACCACATGTAATTTGTCCGCTCGAAATCAAGGTGATATCGTTGGAGCATCCGTTGCAGACATTGCGATTGATCACCCGATAGGGCGTGGCGAATTCGTTATAGGGTTCGGTAAAGCCGCTGATCAGCACGACGGGGCACCCTGCTGCCCAGGCCAGCCAGGAAAGCCCGCTTGAGAGTCCGATGAAAAAAGAGGCGTGGCGTAGCCAGCGTGCACGCTCACTCAAAGGTATCTGGCCCGTCATGTCTTCTGCGCCATGGGGCAAGTGGTGCCAGATCGTGCCGCTGCCTGAGACGCGATCGCGGTCTATACAAATAACCCGGTAACCCTGCTCTTTGAGAAAAGGATAATGCTCGACCAACCGGTGGGGTTGTTCCAGTATTTGTTGTGACCGGTAGCTTGTGTGGCGATGCACACATAGTTTTCCGCGATTGGCCTGTCACCTTCTGCAGTTCTGATTGACGGCAGTCTGTCAGTGGGAGGTAAACCAAGAATATAGGCGCCTGACACTCCCAGCCCGACCTGCCGATAATCTGTTGGCTGAAAGTCGCGATTTAAATCGTTGAAAAAAATGAGAACCTTGTACCGTGCATAATAAGGGCGGCTCAGAATATCCTGTTCTTCAGTGACCTTCAATTCTTCCCTGTCATTCTGGAATAATTCTGCAAGGCCAGGGCGAACCAGGCAAGTCACGCGGCAGCGGTGTCGGAGGACAAAGGCTTCTACATGCCCCATCCAGCTATATGGTCGCCGACACCACCGAGATGCATGTCGATCAGTACTTCCTGATCATTCAAATTCATGATATGATCGAGGACGACCCTGCCCGCGCGACTGACCTTGATGGAAAAAGGAACAAAATATTTCTTCGTGCTTGCTATGAAGCCGCCTTTGCTCTCCGCAGAGAACAGAACCGTCTGGGTGAGAAGATCCTTGATCTCGAGATGCCAGTCACCCTCAGGAAGGCTGACGCGGCAGCCTTCCTGAAAATCATATCTTATCCCTTCTGGTCCGACCTGGCTCGGCGTACTGTCCATAAACTTTATGCTCTTTGTTCCCTGGTCGAGAGGGCTAGAGGCCCGCTCGCGCAAATATCTCGCCATAGACCCGGGCTACGGCTTGATAGGTTGCATTGACGGAATACTGCTTTGCTGTCTTTTCCGCTTCGTCGAGCATGCTGTCAACGCTTGGTGCCCCATGGCTGATGTCGAAGAGAAGCGAAGCGATGCAATCGACGATTTCTTCGCACTGCTCCGGTGAAAACCAGCGGCCGTTATGAGGGGTTGCGTAGTCTTTCCCACCCGTGCCAAGCAGTCCCACCAGAGCGCAGCGTGAAGCCATGGCTTCGAGAGGTGTCAGGGGAGACGCCTCCTGTCTCGAAAGGGCAAGGAAAACCGCGGCTATCCCCATCGCCTCGGCGACTTCCCGTTGCGGCATGTTCTCCAGGGCGATCCAGGGGATATGCTTGGTTTGGGGATATTTCAAATGCAGCATCGCGAGAATGAGTTCAGCTAACGCAGAGTTACCTTTTTCGGCAGGCCATTTGCCAGGGTTGGTCACCACGCATAGCTGCTTTGGGCGCGGATAGAACAGGCTCGTATCTACGAATTCGGTATGATGTGGATATTGGGCACGCGCAGAACGGCGGAAAGCGAACGTGCAGTCTCACGTCCGGGCACGATGAAGTGCTGAAAACCCATTTCCCGCAGTTCCTGACCGCCAAGGCCGTAGCTGTAGAGATAGAACTGGTTCTGGCAAAACATGACCTTGGGGCCCGGATGGGGGGTCTTGGCATGGTCAAGCAGGAAAGCACTAAGGGTTTCAGGAAAGACGAGGACGCTATCCGGAGATGGGGCATATCTGTCGCAGATCGTGATTCGGTTCGAGATATCAAGCCACTCGGGTTTGCCGGCTGGCTGGTAAACCGAGACGTCGTGTCCCAGCTTCGCGAGGATTCCGGCGTGTTGGTACGTTACCTTGATGCCGCCGGAGATGGCCTTTGGATCATAGGGGTTCAGGAAAACAATTTTGCTCATGTCGTAATAGTCCGCGAAGTGGGGCGCTCTGGAGCTCAATAGTGGCTCTCATTCCCGCAAGGATCAACGGAACATAGATATGCCGTATAGGGGTTAATATTTTGTATAAATACAATATATCATACTATTATAAATGGAGATTTCCCCAATATAACGATATAAAATCATATAATATTCATAATTGTATAAATAATGTATTCATACATAATGATAAACAAGGGTGATTGCCTGTCTTCTTCTTGTATTCGTTAATATCGTTAATCGATATGCCTGGTCCCAAGGGGTGCTCATGCGTGCAAAGGGAGAATAGGATTCTTCTGGATAAAATCGTCACCAATCCGTCAAAAATACATTAGGAAATGTTTATTCCTCTTTCCCGAAACCCATACAAACCAAAGAAATAATCGGTTTGTGACGTTTTATACCGGAATCGTGATGGCATTTCCCAAACAATTACCCATTGCATCCTTCTGCTCGATATGTCAGAAATGTTGGTAAATAGATAACACAAATTGTCGGCGGGGTGATTCCGGAAAGAGTCGCGCCTGATCGCACAGTAATTTCGGTCATCATACCACAGGCTGTCCCGCGAGGGCCGTATTCGTGCCGTGATGAACATTCTGAGAGGCAAAACATGGCGATCACTTCTACCGGTTCCGCCAGCGGCGCGACCATCATAAGCAGCGGCGGGAAATACTCCGTTCTGAGCGGCGCCACTCTCGTCGTGCAAAATGCGGGTTACATCGTATCCGGCGCTGTTGTCTCAGGATTCGGTAACGGTCCCAACAACTCTGGAGCGATACCCGGACAGTCCGGCGGTACAAACTATCCTGCTCTGATCATCGCGTCTGCGGGCGGTATCGCTTCCGGCTCCACGGTCGGGTTCGGTGGCGTTGTGATGGGGGCTAATGGCGGAACAGCCGCTGGCGGTACGGCGGTCGATAGTGGCTCGTTTGCTGCGGTCAATGGCGGGTTTGTCAGTGGCGCGACCATCGGTTCGAATGGTGGTGTGCTTGCCTCGATGGTTTCGGGCTCTGGTGGTGGCGCTGGCGTCGTGATCGACACCCATGTGCTTGCGGGTGGCTATGCGCTGGCCGGTGGTGGCTTCACCATCAAAGGGCAGGCTTTCGCGGGTTCGGGTGTTATTTCCAATGGCACCTTTGATGTTGGTTCTACCGAGGTTCTCTCTTCGGCAGGTACCGATATCGGCAGTCTCGTGGGAGGCACGCAGCTTGTAAACTCGGCGGGTGTCTCCCTGCGTTCGATTTTCAGCGCCGGAACGCAGATCGTCGCCGCCGGAGGGTTGGCGAGTGGAGCGACCGCGTCTGCTGGCGGTCGGATCGTGGTCAGCGGAGGCATGGCCTCTGCGGTCGTGCTTGGCTCTGGTGGTAGTTTGCGTGCGACAGCCGGTGGGCAGGTCAACGGGCTTCAGGTGCAAGCAGCTGCGGCTGCCTCTGCGGAAGCGGCATCCGTCTTGAGCAACGTCGTCATTTCTGGTGGCGGAACCCTGACGCTCAGTTCGGGAGCGACCCTCATCAATGCAGTAGTCTCGGGTCTGACGTCGAGTGGTGGGGCCGGCGGGCTCCTGGTTCTTCAGTCCGGTGCTGTGCTGAGTGGCATAACGTCCATGGGCTTTAAGAGCAGGCTGGATATTGACAGCGTGCAGTATGTCTCGGGTGCAAAGACTACTTATAGCGGTAATACGCTGACGATTACCGATGCCAGTGGCACTGTCTTGTGGACCGGTTCTGTGGCGAGCATCCCTGCAGGAGGGACCAGCAAGGATTTCCATATCGAGAGAGATGCTGCCGATGGCAGTCTGATTGTCGTCTATGACAAGTGCTTTCTCAAGGGAACGATGATCCGAACGGAGCAGGGCGAGCGGCTGGTCGAAGATCTTGCAGTTGGAGACCGGGTTGTCGCCTATGTCGATGGCAAGGAAGTTCTGCGCGAAATCATCTGGGTCGGGCGTCGCACAGCAACAGTGCGTCCAGGGCTTCATGATGATGAGGTGGGTTATCCTGTGCGGATCGTACAGGGCGCCCTGGGTGACAATGTTCCCTACAAGGATCTGCTTGTGACCCCGGAGCACGCGCTGTTTCTGAATGACGCTTTTGTTCCGGCCCGCATGCTGGTCAATGGACGTAGTATCTATTACGATCGCACTCTTACCCATTTCGATTATTATCATATCGAAACAGACGAGCATTCCGTTCTCTGGTCGGACGGTGCGATGAGCGAGAGCTATCTCGACACAGGTGATCGTTCCGCCTTTTCACAAGACGGTCCTGTTGTCAGGCTGCTGAACGCACCTGCAAGGAATTGGAGGATGACGCTGCGGCGCCTCTGCGTGTTGAACGCAGCTTCGTGGAACCGGTTTTTGAGGCGCTTTCTGAGAGAGCCGCGACGCTTTCGATTGGAGTTGAACGGCCTGGCGTCGAGATGACCGATGATGCAAATCTGCGCCTGGTGGATCATCAGGGGCGGGAAATAAGGCCTCTGCGGACAGTAAAGCAGGCGTACATCTTTATGATCCCGGCAGGGGCGAAAGGGCTGCATCTGCTCTCTCGTGTTGCACGTCCGCTGGACGTGGTTGGCCCGTTTCTTGACGATCGCCGACATCTCGGTGTGCTGGTCGGGGAAATACAGATCTGGGAGGCCGGCCAGACTCGTCAGATCGATGGACATCTCGGATCTGTCAGCCTGTCCGGCTGGTCGACCGTGGAAGAAGGGCGTCGTCGCTGGACGACAGGATGTGCCGAGCTTCCTTTGAGCGACCTGGATTCCGATGCTATCGCGATGATCTCCATCGAGGTGCTGGCAGGTGGACCCTATCCGATTGCCTCCGATGCCGTCGAAAGCAATCAGGGTGCCCTACCGGCGCGTATGTGAAGGCATTGCTGCACAAGGTAACCGGTCGGGGCGTGATACGCCCCGATTTTGGGCAAATGTCTTGCTGTAAATTACCTTGAGATACGGCAGGACGAGGCCGTTACACTGATAGTTTCGCAGAATTATCACTCTGATTTCTTTGAATCCTGGTCGCTCACAAAAAATTTGCGGTTTGGGTCAGTTGGTGTTTGGCTTTGTCAGTGTTGGGTCTGAGTAAAAAAAGGATGGATTAGTAAAGGCTTAACGAGATACCTAAGAGATGTTTTTGTTTTAAAAACTAATTATCGGAATCTCGTATAGTAATTATCTATATATCGCGACGTTGATTGATGAATTCTTATATGTCACTTGCTCATATGTTAATTAACTATGAACGAGTATAGTAAGCATCCTGTTATTCGGGTGTCGATTCCTGCTGTGGCAAGGCATTTGTCTGGTCATTTCGTGTTCGGTGCTCTGATGCGTGCTCGTATATTCTTGCAGGGGCTGGCATATGGCTATTACTTCTGATGGTATGAGTGGGGCAGCGTCGATTACGAGTTCAGGCGCCAGTAGTTATCGAGTTCTGAGTGGTGCAACACTCATCACCACAGGCGCGGACGGGGCGACGATTAATTCGTATGTGGCCGGTTTGGGTGCGGTGGGACCAGTAATCCCGCCATGCTGATTGCGTCGGCCGCAGCAGTCGCCTCTGGCGCGACGGCGGTTTCCGGCGGCGTGGTGATGGCCGGTGGCGGCGGCAAGACAGCGGGGGGTACTGCGTACGACAGCGGTGGTTTTGCTGCCATCAATGATGGTATTGTCAGCGGCGTGACTGTCGGTCTCTCCGGCGGCGTACTCGCTAGCAAGATGTCGAGTTATGGCGGTGGCCCCGGCGTTGTCGTCGATGCGCATGTTTTGTCTGGAGGCTATGGCATCGCGGGTGGCGGCTTCACGCTCAAGGGGCAGAGCTTTGTCGGTCCCGGTGTTATTTCCGCCAGCAAATTCGATGTTGGCTCGACTGAAGTCCTGGCCAGCGGTGGCACCGATATCGGGAGCGTCATTGGTGGTATCCAGGCGGTTTCCTCAGGCGGAACCGCCATAAAAACGATTTTCAGTGCAGGAACGCAGCTGCTGGGTCCGGGAGCGCTGGCGAACCAGTGCGTCGTCTCCGCCGGTGGGCTTGTTCAGATTGCCCAATATGCGGTGACCAGCAACCTGATCGTCGGCGCTGGCGGCAGCGCGCATGCTCTTGCAATTGGCAAGATCAACGGAGCGCTTGTTGCGGCAGGTGGCGAAGTCACGCTCGACGCGCTGGCGTATGCGAGCGCCGTCAAGATCGAGCGCGGCGGTACGATAACGGTCAACTCCGGCGCGACGCTGACAAATGTCGTGATCTCGGGGATCGAACAGGAGGGCCAGGGCGCGGGTGGTCTGCTGATCGTTCAGTCTGGAGCCGTGCTGCAAGGCGTACGCATCGGCTGGAAGGGACGTATCGACGTCGATACGCTCGGGTGGGCGGAAGGACAGCGCATTGTCTACAGTAACACCCAGATCAGTATAGTCGATGGGGCCGGTCGCGTATTGTGGACAGCGCCGGTGAGCGGTTCGCAGGCCATATCGGGTGGAGATTATCACCTTGAGAGAGACCCCATCGATGGCAGCACAGTGATCGTCTATGACAAGTGCTTCCTGAAGGGGACCATGATCCGTACCGATCGCGGCGAAGTTGCAATCGAGGAACTCAAGGTTGGCGATCGTGTGGCCGCTTATGTCGACGGCGATGAAGTGTTCCGTGAAATCGTTTGGCTCGGCCACCGTTCGACAATTGTGCGTACCTGGCTGGAGGATGATGAGGCCGGTTATCCTGTGCGTGTTCTCCGGGGTGCATTAGGCGATAATATTCCGCACAAAGACCTGCTCGTGACCCCGGAACACGCCATGTACCTGAATAATGCGTTTGTTCCGGTCCGCATGCTCGTCAACGGACGCAGCATATTCTACGATCGGAGCCTGACGCATTTCGACTACTATCATATCGAAACAAATGAACATTCGATCCTGTGGTCTGATGGTGCGCTCAGTGAAAGCTATCTGGATACCGGTGATCGCAAGCGTTTCGCACAGGCCAATTCTGTCGTTCATATCCTGAATGCGTCTGAGCAGAATTGGGAAAGTGATGGGGCCGCACCGCTACGTATAGAGCGTCGATTTGTCGAGCCACTTCATGCATCCCTCGCTCTCCGAGCCACTGCGCTCGGCCTCGGGAAACTGACCCGCGAGCCGGAGATCACTGAAGATCCCGATTTGCACCTTGTGGATGACAGAGGACGCATCATGCGTAAAATGCGCGTAGTCAATCGTTCGAGTGTCTTCATGTTGCCGCCTGACGCGACAAAGGTAAGGATCGTCTCGCGTGTCTCCCGTCCTGCTGATGTCATCGGGCCGTTTCATGACGACCGTCGCCATCTTGGGGTTCTGGTCGGTGATATCCAGATATGGGAGTCCGACAAGACGCGCCATATAGGTGCCCATCTGACTGATGAAACGCTTGAGGGCTGGGCAGATATTGAAGACGGGCGCAGCGCTGGACAACTGGCTCAGCCGTGCTGGATCTGAGTGACCGTCAGTGTGATGCCGTCTGCATCCTCGCCATTGAGGTTCTTGCAGGGGGGCCATATCTGGCAAAATCGTCAGAGCCTCTCTTGGGGGCTCAGGCGGGGTAGAGCCGGGTTATTCGAGTGACCCTCGTTTTTCGGGTAAAGAGGGCGGTCGTTATGGCCGCCCCATTTTTGTTTGGGGATTGACAGAGATGTTTCATACTATGGTGTTGCGGCATGCGAAGCAGACTCCGCAGTCCCTAGCGTTCGACAGTCTGTCGCAAGACTGGACCTTCGCTCAACTCGACATCGATGTTAGATCTGTCGCAGCTGCGCTGAGCAAGCTTCGAGAAGCGGAACCCCGGCTCGTTGGTATCCATTGCGGAAATCTGTACTGGCACTGGGTTTTCGTTCTGGCGCTCGCTTCGCTCGGGGTCGCAAGCGCGTCGCTTCCCGAGAGTTCGAGCCCGTCCTTTCTGCGAGATCTCCGTCTTCTGGAGCCGGATCTGATTCTTTCCCTCGGTGGGTTGTCGCTTCAGGATGTGCAGGTTCTCGAGGTTAGCGAAGGATGGCTCACCCGTGTCCGCGAAACCGAGCCTCAGCCCATCAATATGAGTATCGATTGCGATACGATATGCCGGTACGCAATCGCTGCGGGTACTGATGCCGAGCGCCACGTCTTGTCGATGAGTTTTCGCCAGGCAGAAATGGCGATCATGCATATGATCTTCCAGGATCAGATCCTGGCGCGCGCGACTATTGATCGGCCGCATGTCCTGTCCACGATCGGTGTCATATCCCTGACCGGTTTTATCGTTGGGTGCAGTGCGCTCTGCGGCGGTTCACCGCTGAATTTCGTCAGCCACACGGATATAGGCATTCTCATTGCCCGCAAGATCGCAACGGTTGCTGTCGTGACGCCGGGCCATCTTGCTCATATCATCGAGGTGTTACCGCCGGGCATGAAGCCACTCGAGACGCTGAAACTCGTGGTTACTGGTGGCAGGCTGAGCCGCGCGCTCAGAGACAAGACTCTCGAAAAGCTCACACGTAGTCTCGTTGTTGCTTACGGTACCGATGAAGCGGGGGCGATCGCGGTGGGGGATGCCGCGTCATTCGAGACAGAACATATGGTTGGTACGCCACTTCCCTGGGTCTCGCTTCAGGTGGTCGATCCTCAGGGCGATCAGGTGCCCGCAGGGGAGGAAGGCGTCGTACGCATCAGGAGTTCCGGCCTGCTGAATGGCTATGTTGACGGTCACAAGACGCAATCCCGTCATTTTTCGGAAGGATGGTTCTATCCGGGCGATCGCGGCATTCTTGATGACGGGCAGAAGCTGCGTATCACCGGGCGTGTCGACGATCTCGTGTCCCTTGGGGGAGAGAAATTCGACCTTGGTGTCATCGATGACATTGCGCGTGACATACTGGGGCAGCGTGAGCTGGGTAGTTTTCTCTCGCTGGATGAGGCCGGCAGAGATCGGTTGAATATTGCTTTCGCCTCTTCGGAGCATTTCAACGCCGATCATCTGGCTCAGGCGCTCCGCGCTTTCTACCCGACCCTGCCACCGGTTTGCGTCATGACGGTCGACCATATCCCCTGGTCGCTCGATGGTCATGTCGATCGCGATCGACTGTCGCAGGCTTTCCGGCGATCGGAAAATACGCTTCGTTAAAGTTCGAAGGGATCAGACAATGAAATGTCACGCGTGTTATGTGCGCATTGTCTGTAGTCTTTCACATTACTGCTGATAACAAGGTTCGGTTCTCGTTATGTCGCGCAAGAAAACTGCTGATATCGCCATCGTTGGGATCGGTTGCCGTCTGGCACCCAACATCAGAAATGTCGATGAACTCTGGTCGTTTCTCTGTGCGGAGGGTGAAGCGGTCACGGATATTCCCGAAGAGCGCTGGAGCGTCAAACGCTTCTATGCCGAAGAAATCGAAGCCCCGTCGAAAACCTATATGCGGAGGGGCAGTTTTCTCAAAAGGAACATCCACGAATTCGAGCCGCTCTTCTTCGGAATTTCCCCTAGAGAGGCGCAGATTCTGGACCCGCAGCAGAAATTGCTGCTCGAGGTAACGTGGGAGGCAATGGAGAACGCCCGTGTCGTGCCCGCCAGACTGGCGGGGCATAAAACCGGCGTCTTTATCGGTATTTTTGCCGTCGATGCCCATGCCCACACATCGAGCCCCTATAATCTGCCGACGGTGCGCGATCATTTTGCAGCGACGGCAACGCCATCGACCATGCTCTCGGCCCGACTGGCGCATGTCTACGATTTGCAGGGGCCCTGCATGTCGATCGACACGGCCTGTTCTTCGTCGCTCGTGGCGCTGCATCAGGCCTGCCGCAGCCTGAATGAGGGCGAGACCGATGTGGCCATAACGGGCGGGGTCAGTCTCATGATCTGCCCGCAGACCTCGATCTTCATGTCCAAGGGGCATTTCATCGCCCGTGACGGTCGCTCGAAGAGCTTCGACGCAGCTGCTGACGGGTATGGTCGAGGCGAAGGCAGCGTGGTTTTCATTCTCAAGCGCCTTGAGGATGCCGAACGCGATGGCGATACTGTTCATGCCATTGTCAGTTCGACCGGGGTAAATTCGGATGGCCGTACCCAGTTTCTGACCTCGCCGGATGCCGGGGCGCAGTCGCGTCTGATGACCGAGGTTCTGGACGCGGCTCAGGTTGAGCCCAGCGAGGTGGCCTATGTCGAGACCCACGGCACAGGCACGCCCGCAGGCGACCCGATCGAGACCTATGCGCTGTCGCAATCCATTGCCCGGTTCAAGGACGAAAAGCTGGTCATCGGGGCAATCAAGGCCAATCTCGGTCATACCGAGGCGGCAGCCGGGGCGCTCGGTACGCTCAAGGCGGCCTTGTGCCTGCGGCATCAGGCAGCGCCACCGCAGCCGCGCTTGCAGAACATCAATCCTTCCATTCATCTCGATGAATGGAATCTCGACGTTGCGCGCGGCGGCATGCGGTCGATCGCGACCACGAAGCCTGCCCGTTATGCCGGGGTTAATTCTTTCGGCTATGGCGGCACGAATGCCATAGCCCTTCTGCGTCGTCCCGAGGCGAAAAAGAAAGCCGCGCGTGCCACGATTGCCGCTCAGCGGATCAATGGGAAAATCCCTTTCCTGCTGACGGCGTTTTCCAAAACCTCATTGCCGCTGATGGCGGCGGCTTATCGTGAACGTCTTGAGGTTGATCCGGCACCTTCTCTGGGCGATCTTGCTTTCAGCCTGGCCACGTCACGCACGTTGTTCCGCAACCGTCTTCTCATCATGGCGCGCGATGAGAAGGACCTGGGTGCCAAGCTCGATGGCTATCTGCAGGATCAACGTCAGGACGATGTGCTTCAGGCAGGTGTCGAAGCACAATCAGGGCGTGGCATCGTGTTTGTCTATTCCGGTGTGGGGCCGCAATGGTGGGGGATGGGACGCTATCTGTTGCACCATGCGCCAGAGGCAGTTCTGGCCAAGGCACGGCGTTGCGACACGATTTTCAAGTCGCTCTCGGGATTTTCGATTGTCGATGAAATCCTGAAAGAAGAAGCCACTTCGCGGATCGATAATACGGCCATTCTGCAGCCTGCGATTTTCGTGATTCAGGTTCTGGTGACGGAATATCTCGCCCAGCAGGGCATCCTGCCCGATGCCGTTCTGGGTCACAGCATGGGGGAAGTTGCCGCTGCCTATGTTTCCGGCGCGCTGAGCCTGGATGACGCCGTTACGGTCATCTATTATCGCAGCACGTTGCAGGGCAGTCTCGACGGGACTGGCCGCATGCTCGCTGTTGGTCTCTCCGCTGAAGCCGCGCAGGAAATCATTGCCGAACAGGCGCCAGAACTCTGCGTGGCGGCGATCAATGCCCCCAACACCTGCACCATTGCCGGGCCTGAAGAGGCTATCAGGACGCTTTCCGCTCATCTGTCGCAGAAAGGTCTGTTCAATCGCATTCTGAATGTCGATGTGCCGTTCCACAGCCCGGTCATGGATCGTATCGAGGCCGATCTGAAGACGGCGCTGACGGCTCTCTCTCCCATGGTGGCGACCACGCCATTTTATTCTACCGTTCATGGAGCCGTGACGGCAGAAGAGCATCGCGTCGATTCCGACTACTGGTTCAGGAATGCCAGACAGCCGGTTCTTTTTGCGTCGGCTGTGGAAGCCTGTCTGGCTGACGGCTTCACGCAGTTCGTCGAAATCGGCCCGCACCCGGTGATCGGGCGGTCTCTGAAATCGGTGGCAGACAAGCAGCAGGCCAAGCTGAGCGTCATCAGCACGCTCAATCGCCAGGAAGACGAGGCGAAATGCCTCGAAAATGCCGTCGCCAACATTATCCTTCAAACCGCACGTCTCGACTGGCAGGCCATTACGGGAGGCGTGTTGATCGATCTGCCTTCTTATCGCTGGTCGCGAGAGGAATGCTGGGTCGAGAACGAGCGCGAAAAACGCTTTCGTCAGGGCGGTGGCGGGCATCCGCTGATTGGCTTCGGAAGCATGGTCCGGGCAAATCCTGGGTGGTGGACCTGACTGAACTCGGCGTGCCCTGGCTCAAGGATCACTGTATCGACAATGTCGTATTGCTGCCTGCGGCCGGTTTCATCGAGTCCGCTTTGGCGGTCGGGCATGATGTCGAGGGACAGACCGGCATCGTGCTCGAGAATTTCGAGATTTTCGCGCCGTTGGTGGTGCAAACCGGCGATAATCCGGTCATGCATCTGGCCTATGACGAGGTGAAGAAGACCCTGCGCTTTTTCAGTGCGAAAGAGGAATACAGCGAGATGTGGCTCGACCATGGGCGGGTCGATATCCTCTCCGCAGCACCCTGGCCCATGCCTGTCATCGACCGGGATGAGGCGCGCGATTGCCTGGCGCAGGGACATGCGGGAGCGGATCTGTATGAAAAGATCCGCGCCCATGGTTTCCATTACGGGCCCAGCTTCCAGACCTTGCAGCAATTTGCCGTGCAGGGGCGTGTTGCCTATGCAAGGATAGGGTTGAATGAGGCAGAGCAGGCGGATGCTGCGGCTTATCATCTGCACCCGGCGCTGCTCGACGGGGCGATGCATGCGCTCATTGGCCTGGTGCCCGAAAGTTTCTCCGACCATATGTATGTGCCGGTAGCTTCGAGCGTCTGAGCTGCTTCGCCAAAGGGCTGACCGAGATCGTGGCGCGGGTCGAGATCACGACAATCAGCCAGAGTCAGATCGAGCGACGCTGCGGCTCTATACGACTGAAGGCATGCCTGCCGCCGAAATCAGGGGGCTGCGGCTTGCGAGGTGCCCCGCGTGCGCAAGGAAGCCACCAGAGCGGTGGAGACCCAGCAATATTTCACCAAATGGACCGAAACCGAGGCATCGATCCTTTTCGCCGAGCCCAAGACCATTCTCATCGTCGGATATAAGACGGCTGCCGTCAAAAAACTCTCTGCGCTATTGGAGGAAAACGGCGTCACGGTTCTGTCGGCGACGCGCACGGGTGCCATCACGGCAGAGACGATCGGATTGGAACCCGGCCTGACGCTCGATGCCGTGCTGTATAGCGCGGGCCCCCAGCAAGACGGTGCATTCGATACGATCGTTGATCAGGTCAATGCGCTGGTCAAATTTGGTAAGCGCCTGTCATTCGAGAATGGCGAAAAGCAGCCCAGGCTTGTTTTCGTTTCCGAGAATTCCCTGTTCTTTGACCCGGAAGACGTGCTTGCCAAACAGGCACGCGTCAATCCTGATGGCGCGGCGCTCGTGGGTTTCTTCAAGGGGCTGGTCGATGAGCGTCCCGAATTCCGGGGCAAGGTGATCGACGTCGACACGCTCTCGACGCCCGAGGCCCTGACGGCTCTTGCTGCGGAGATTTTGAACGAGGATCCCGAGGCCGAGGTGGCGCTGCGCGAGGGACGGCGTTTTGTGCCCCGTTTCATGCCGGTTGAAGGCCAGCCGGACAGAAGCCTCGCGCAACTGCCGGGTGCCCCGGGCATCAAGCTGCAAAAGAGCCGTACAGGCACGTTGGACGGTCTCTATTACAAGGCCTTCGATGTGCGTCCTCCGGGGCGTGGCGAGATCACGATCCGCATTCTGGCGACTTCACTCAACTTCAAGGACATGCTCAAGGGGATCTCGGTCCTGCCTGAAAAATTCCTGCTCGACACCTATCATACGGTCGAAATGGGCATGGAGTGCTGTTTCGAGGTTGTGGCGGTTGGTAAGGGGGTCAAGCGTTTCGAAGTCGGCAAGCGCTATCTGACCTGCCATCCGGGCTGCTTTGCCTCCCACATGACGCTGCCGGTCAAGGGCTTTCGCGTCATGCCGCTCGACCTTTTCGAGACGGCGGGGCGTCCTCTGACGGTTGCCGAAGCCACGGGTCTGCCCATCGCTATCGCGACTGCGCTGTATTGTCTGCACGATCTCGCCCATCTCAAGAAAGGCGAAATCCTGCTCGTGCATTCCGCTGCCGGTGGGGTCGGGCTTGCGGCGATCGAAATCGCCAAGATTATCGGCGCTCGTATTTTCGCGACGGCCAGTAATGACGAAAAGCGGCAGATTTTGCTCGACCGTGGCTGCGAAGCCGTGTGGGATTCGCGCAGCCTTGCTTTCTATGAGGGCATTCTCGATGTGACCGGTGGCAAGGGCGTCGATGTCGTGCTCAACAGCCTGCCTGGCGAGATGCAGGCCCATAGCCTCGCGCTGTTGTGCAATACGGGACGCTTCGTTGAAATCGGCAAGAAGGACATTTGGGAAAAGCGCGACCTGTCGCAGTTCAGCTTCAACGGTAACGTCTCGTTCCACAGCTTCGATCTCGATCTGATGATGGCGAATGACCATCGCAAGGCCGTATCGATTTTCGACCGCATTCCTTATCTGTCGCGCAAATTCGACACGGTCATTCTGCCTCACAAGGTCTATCCGGCGTCGGAGGTGCGCGAGGCCTTCAAGTTCATGTCGTCGGCGAAGCATATCGCAAGATCCTCGTTTCCTATGAAGATCTGGCCGATGTCCGTGCCCAGCGTCAGCCTGTAAGGCCGATCGACCCGGAAGGGGCCTATCTCGTGACGGGCGGTCAGGGCGGTCTGGGCCTGGCGACTGCGGCGTGGCTTGCCGCCAATGGCGCGCGTCATCTCCACCTGATGGGGCGCAGCAAGCGCGACGACCCGGAGACACTGGCCAAGATCAAGGCGCTCAAGACGGCTGGTGCCCGCGTGACGCTGCATTATGGCGATGTGGGCGTCCTGGCAGATCTGGTGCGTATCAAGGCCGCCATTCTGGAGGCAGGGCAGCCGTTGAAGGGCGTTTTCCACGCCGCAGGTGTGCTCGATGACAGGCTGGTTTCGAAATATACCGAAGAGAGCCTGCGCCGGGTGCTGGAACCCAAAATTCTCGGCGGGCGTCATCTCGATGAACTGACGCGCGACTGCCCTCTCGATTACTTCGTTTTGTATTCGTCCATCGTCACCGTCACAGGCAATATCGGTCAGAGCAGCTATCTCGCTGCCAATGCCTGGCTCGACGCGCTCGCCAGTGCGCGGCGCAAGGCAGGGTATCCTGCGCTTTCCGTGCAATGGGGGCCGATTGCGGAAGTGGGTATGCTGGCGCAGGAAGGCAGTGTCGTGCAGTTTTTCGAAAATGCCGGCTTCCGTCTTCTTCAGGGCGAGGAGGCGCTGTCGCTTCTGCCGGATCTGCTCAATCGTGACCGCGATACGGTTGCAGTAATGGCGATCGACTGGGAAACCTGCTTTACCCATCACGGGGCCATCGAGCGTAATCCGAAATTTGCGCTTATTCGTCGTGAGAAGAACAATCGCAATTCCTCAGCGCAGAAGCTTGCCCATCTTCAGGCGCTGTCGCCGGAGGAGCGGTACGACTTCGTGCTGGAGAATGTGAAGACCATTCTGGGCAGCGTGCTCAAGATGGCGCCTGACAGTATCGATCCGGGGGCTCGGCCCAACGAGTTGGGGGTGGATTCCCTCGCCGGTGTTGAAATCCAGACGGCAATCAAGACCGAATTCAATGTCGAGATTTCCTTGCTGGTGCTGTCGCGCAACGAGCC
Source organism: Asaia platycodi JCM 25414 (assembly GCF_000614545.1). Classification (GTDB taxonomy): domain Bacteria; phylum Pseudomonadota; class Alphaproteobacteria; order Acetobacterales; family Acetobacteraceae; genus Asaia; species Asaia platycodi. The sequence continues at coordinate 346,283 of NZ_BAKW01000001.1, forward strand.
GATCCGTGAGATTGCGAAGAATGTTCTACGTCAGATCAGCCTGAATGCTCTGGCCTCAGCCTGAAGTCGGTGAGGTGAAGGCAAAAAAAGCCGGGAGGGGTGACCCTCCCGGCTTTTCTGTTTGTAGCAACCGGTCCTGAAAAAATCAGTCGTGCTCGATCTCCATTGTCTCGCCCGGCAATTCCTTCGGCTCGATCAGCGCGATAGCCCCTACGATGACACTCGACCCGATAACGAAGAGCTGGGCAGAGAGGGGCAAGCCGAGTGAGCGCCCGCAAACAGGCACGAGCTTGCCGGCTAGACCCTGCCCAAGCGACCCGATGGCGTAGCTCAGCCCCATGCCGAAACTGCGCGTATCTGAAGGGAAACGCTTGGCCAGATAATGCGGCACAAGGGCGAAAACTCCCGAAGCCGCAAGCCCCATGATGACGGCAGATACCAGTAGTACCGGATAGGCGCTCGCACTCAGGAACGGATAGATGGTGAGCACCACCACGATCAGGGTGCCGATGATCACGCGCAGATCGCCAAACCGGCTCGCTAGCGCGCCGCAGCCGAGCTTGCCGATCAGCGAGCCGATGCAGAAACAGCCGATCGGCCAGAAGACCATGGCCGGGCTCAGATGATGCACACCACGCAGGATCGTCGGGTAGAGGCTGTAGATCGCCGCCTTCTGGAACTCCAGAAACGACATAAGGGCGATGGCCTGCACCGCAGCGATGGTGAGCACGAATTTCACCTTCGGCACAGGCGCGGCCTCGGTGGCATTGCGTCGTTCCTCCTGCTTCAGTTTCCAGACCGGGCTTTCCTGCACCCCGATACGGATAAAGAGCGCGAGCAGGGCAGGAGCGAGCCCGATGAAGAAAAGGAGACGCCATGAATAATGCGGCAGGATGATCGCCTGCGCGGCCGTGGCCGCGAGAAAGCCAAGCTCGTAGCCCGACATCATGATGGCCGATGCCATGGCACGACTGCGCCCTGGCACGCTCTCCATCAGCAATGCGGCTGAGGCGGTCCATTCTCCGCCAAAGCCGATACCGAACAGAAACTGAATAACGATCATGCTGACCAGGCCATTGGAAAAGCCCGTTGCCGCCGAGAAGATGCCGAACCACAACACCCCGAGAAGAAAGGCTAGGCGACGCCCGTAACGGTCTGCCAGCCATCCCCATCCCGTATTGCCGATGGCTCTACCGATGCTCTGGGCAAGCAGGACGGAGCCCATGGCGCTAATCGTCACACCGAACTCGTGAGAGATGTCGGGCAGTGTCAGAAGCAAAGCCGTCTGGTCGAAAGCGTCGAGAAACCAGCCGAGAAAAGCGGCAATTGTCACGCGCCAGTAGGGCTTGAGGGCGACGAGCGGTGGGTAGGAGAGAAGTTGTGACAGGGGCGAAGGGCGGGCGGAGGCCGACATGGTCTCGTCCTTGAACAGAAAGGAAAACGAAGGGAGAGCGACGTAAGCGCGTCAGATAGCGGACCGTTTCACTCCTCATTCTGCATCGCCTCTGTCCAAAAATCGAGTCCTGTCTCACGCCAGCGCGTGCTCAGTCATTTTGGCAGGGCTGGTCGGCACGACTGGCATCATTGACCGTTAACAGCTTGTTAGATGTCTGGTGTTAGCGTCCTCGTTGGTTTCACCGTGGGAATGAAATGATGGAAGAGCTGGGACGCTCCCGATCTGTCCCGGTCACAGGCGGGCCCGACTCCCTCATGACCTGCGAGGGAAACGACGCTACCTCTGATCATGCCCCCGGCGAGCGCCGCAAGCGAGGCACGGGCAGACCCAAGGCACGGCAACGTGATTCTGAGCCAAGCTGGACGAACCGCTTCGGTCTGGAACACGGGGGCGTACGCCTGATTGGATGGGAGGTCGAGCCTGGTATTTCCGAGATTGTCAGACATCGACGTCGGGAAGAACGAAGCAGTAAGCTGGCGGTCACGGTCTCGACAGGGACGGATTTGATTCGATTGCAGCGGGTCTGTCGATTGACGGCTCCGTTGCTGGTTCGTTCTGAAGACGCGCCTGATGTCGTTCGCTCCGTTACAATCACGCTGACTGATACAATGGCGCCGGATAATGATTTTGTTCTGGCGCTAAGGGAAATCCTCGCCGATACGGCCTTTCCCCCTGAGGCCCTGCGCATCACCCTGCATGAACGGCGCCTCGCAGCCGATAGCCGTGATCTGGCGCTCGCTCTGGCAATTCTCATTGATTGGGGCGTTGAGATATGGATGACGCGTTTTGGCCAGGACACGACGAGCATGAGCTTGCTGAGAGAGCGGGCAGCGTCGGGTCTCCTGTCAGGTGTGAGTATGGACGCCGCCCTTGTCATGACCCCCATCGGGTCGTGGCGTCCTCTGGATACCGAGCAGCCTGCTGACAAACTCGACCCGGTAGCGTCTCGCTTTTTTGCGGCTGCTTGTGACGCCATGCACGCTCTGGGACTCAAGACCCATTTTGCTCGTATCACCTCTTCGGCACAGTTCGCTTTCGCGGTTTCGGCTGGGTTCGATGAGATGGGTGGCCATTGTCCTGAGCTTGACCGCATTGCGCTGCGTGAGGCACTGCCTTGTCCCTGACGCAGGGCTTAACGGTCTGACTGCAGCGGGTGTCTGGTGAGGCGGTCGATCCTTTCTTCGAGGTGTCGCCCATAACGTGAGTTTAACTTGCCCTGCAACGCCTTAACCTGTTCTGCGCTAAGTACTGAAGAGAAGGAGAAGAGATGGCGCAGGCAGATGCGGTCTATGACCGGTATTTCCAGACGGCCCTTGATGGGCTCAAGGCAGATGGCAGCTATCGGCATTTCGCAGAGCTTGAGCGTCATGCGGGCCAGTTTCCTCACGCCTATCATCATGGTCTGAAACGCGACATCACCGTCTGGTGCTCCAACGACTATCTCGGCATGGGTCAGCACCCCGACGTGCTCAAAGCCATGCATGAGAGCCTCGAGCGCAGCGGCGCCGGGGCAGGCGGTACACGCAATATCTCCGGTACCAATCATGAGCATGTGGCACTCGAAGCCGAACTTGCCTCGCTGCATGGCAAGGAAGCAGCGCTGCTGTTCAATTCGGGCTATCTGTCGAACTGGGCAACGCTCGGCACAATTGCCGCGCGTCTGAAGGGCTGCGTGGTGCTCTCCGACGCCGCCAACCATGCGTCGATGATCGAAGGCATCCGCCATTCCCGCGCCGAGAAAATGATTTTCCGCCATAACGACGTGGCCGATCTCGAGGAAAAGCTGAAGGCGCTTCCTCTGGAGACGCCCAAGATCGTGGCGTTCGAGTCCGTCTACTCGATGGATGGCGATATCGCGCCCATCGAAGAGATCTGCGATCTGGCCGACCGTTATAACGCCCTGACCTATCTCGACGAGGTTCACGCCGTGGGGCTGTATGGCCATCAGGCGGCGGTGTGGCCGAAGAGCGCGGTATCGCGCATCGGCTTTCGGTCATCGAAGGAACGCTCGGCAAGGGCTTTGGCGTCGTCGGCGGTTATATCACCGGCACGGCGGCGCTTTGCGATTTCGTGCGCTCTTTCGCTTCAGGCTTCATCTTTTCCACGGCATTGCCGCCGATGGTGGCGGCAGGCGCGCTGGCCAGTATCCGTCATCTGCGTCAAAGCCAGGAAGAGCGTTCTGCGCATCGTCAGGCCGTCGCGTGGCTGCGTGAGAGCCTTGATCGCGCCAATATCCCGCATCTGGCCAACCCGTCCCATATCGTGCCGGTCATGGTGGGTGATGCTACGCGCTGTCGCGCGCTGTCCGACGCGCTCTTGCAGCGTTTCGGCCATTACATCCAGCCGATCAATTATCCGACTGTTCCCCGTGGAACAGAGCGTCTGCGCATTACGCCAGGTCCGTTGCACCGTCGCGAGGATATCGACTCTCTCGTATCGGCGCTCAAGGTTCTGTGGCGCGAGCATCGTCTGGCAGAAGCGGCCTGAGCGGTTCCGGGGGCGCCGGACGCCCCCGCTTTTTCTCTACCTGTTCTGATGAGGGCGCGTCCAAGCTGCGCCGCCACGCATTGCCCCGCCTCGCTGTCTTGTTATAGGCAGGGGCCTTTATTCCGATCTGTCTCCCGCAAGGAAGCTTCCGATGCTGCCCATTTCACGAGCATCATCGTGCCGCGCCGTTTTCATGGCGCTCATGATTCTGATGTCCGGTCTCTTTCTCGGCGTGGCGCTGCCTGTCCGGGCGCAAACGGCGCCTGCCAGTACTGCGGCGCCCCATATTACCGCCGAACAGGCCAGACAGCTCGCCTCGGTGCTCAATGACGAGACCAGGCGCAAGGAATTCCTGACCACACTTCAGAACCTGACTCAGGCGCAGCAGGGTGCGGGGCAGGGGGGCGGTGGTCCGTCCAAACTGAAGCCGGACGGGCTGGGCGCTGAGATACTTGGCAGCGCGACGGGTTGGAGCCGCCTTGCCAGTGCGCAGGCGCATTCGCTTTTGCGCACAGTGGTCGATGTGCGCGCCATCGGTCCCTGGTGGCGGCATATGCGCAACAGTGACGCTGACCGCAAGGAATCGCTCAAGCTTCTTCTGCGGGCGCTGGGGCTCGCTTTTGTCAGTACCGGGCTGTTCTACGCGTTGCGTTTTCTGCTTCGCGGCCCTCGCGGTCGTATCGAGGCCATGGCGCGCATCAAGGGGCGTGCCGCCTGATCAAGGGGGAAGACGATCGCCAGGCCGCAGAGGAGGCGGTCGAACGTGAGGCCGCGTCGACGCCTCCTGAAACGACCAGAGAGGAAGAAGAGGGGCAGGACAAGGAGCGTCTGTCGCGCCTGCGTCATCAGGGGGCTCTTGCCCGCCTCATGCTTGTGCTCAAGCGTCTCCCTTACAGCCTGCTCTGTCTCTTGCTCGACAGCCTGCCCGTACTTGTCGTGCCGTTCATCGCGCTACTGATCGTCGTGATCGACCCCGATGCCGATGAGTCGACGACTGCTCTTTTGCGGGCGCTCAGTATAACGGCGCTAATCGCCGGGGCGCTGATCGTGGCTGTCAGGACCATTCTGGCGCCAAAGCGCCCGTGGCTGCGTCTTGCGTTACTGTCCGATTCCGCTTCGGTCTTCCTGTTCGACTGGACGCGTCTGCTGGTAATTACCACGGGCATTTCGGCAGCGGCGCTCGAAACGCTTGATGATTGCGGTCTGCCAGACCGTGTTGTCGAGGCGCTGCTCAAGATCGTGACGCTGGTGCTGCATCTGATGGTCGCGGTCATGATCATGCGAAGCCGTCCTCGCGTGATGCGGTTTTGCGACCGTGGCGACAAGCGAGGCATGGGCGCCAACGCACTTCATCTCTTCGGCCGTATCTGGTGGGTCGTGGCGCTGTTCTTTGATATGGGGCTGTGGCTGGTCTGGGCTGCCGAGATCCATCACGGCTATGCGGCAATCTGGAAGCTTTTTTTGCGCAGTGCTGCAGCGCTGGTTCTCATGCGCTTTGTCAGTATCGTGCTTTATGGCGTGCTTGAGCGCGTGTTCCGCACCGCGCCAGGCTGGGTAGCACTCAGCGAAGACACCCAGACCCGGTTCAGCCGCTATTATGCGCCGGCCCAGCGTGTGACGTCGGTTGTCATCGTCGTGCTTACGGTTCTGGCGCTCGCCAGTGCCTGGGGGGCTCCCGTCAAGGCGCTGTTCGGCGTCGGGGGGCTCGGCTACAGGCTCATCTCGTCGTCCATGACCGTTCTCATCGTGTTGTTTCTGGGGGTACTTGTATGGGAGGCGACCAACCTCACGCTCGAGCGCTATGCCCGCAAGGTCGGGGCACTTGAAGAGGGGGCCGCGCGTCTGGCCCGTGTACGCACACTTCAGCCGATGATCCGTATCGTGCTGCTGGTCGTGCTAGTCGCCGTTATCGGCTTGACAGTTCTGAGCGAAATTGGCGTGAATGTGGCGCCTCTCCTGGCAGGCGCCTCGATTTTCGGCGTGGCGCTCGGTTTCGGGTCGCAAAAGCTGGTGCAGGATTTCATAAATGGTATTTTCCTGCTGATGGAAAACGCCCTGACCGTTGGCGATGCCGTCACCCTCAATGGCACCTATGGTGTGGTCGAGCATTTGTCGCTGCGCACGGTACATGTGCGCGCCAATGACGGGTCGATGAACATTTTTCCGTTCAGCTCATTGGGGCAGATCATCAACTACAATCGTGATTTTGCCAGAGCGATCATCGTTGCGGAAACCGGCTATGAAACCGATACGGACGATGTCGTTGCCGCCATCAAGGAAATCACTGCGGAAATGCGCGCGGATGAGCGTTTCGGTTCTCTTATCATCGACGATTTCCAGATGTGGGGCGTGGACGCGCTCAACCAGACGTCCGTTACCGTACGCGGTACATTGCCGACTACGACGGCCGGTCGTTGGCCTGTTCAGCGTGAATTCTACCGCCGTATGAAAAAAACCTTCGAAGCGCATGGCATCCATCTGCCTTATCCGACCCGGTTTGTTGAGGTCACCGGCCTCGGCGCGTTGCAGCAGAAAAGCGAGCCCCCCGAGCCTTCACAGAAGCAGATTGTGCCTGAGACGGGCGCCTAGACGCGCCGCCTGGCTCTCTGGAACGGCAAGAGGTGTCGGCGGCAGGTTGCCGCGTTTCGCTGTGAGTTTGTCGTTTCTGCCTCAGGTGGCGCGTAACGCGCTCCTGAGTTTTTCTTCGAGCATTGCAGAAGTAAAGGGCTTGGGAAGGATGTGGATCTTCTCATCAGCCGTGTGCCGGTTGAAGATCGCCTGTTCGGCATAGCCCGTGATGAAGAGCACCGCGAGGCCTGGCCGTAGCACGCGCGCCGCATCGGCGATCTGTCGGCCATTGAGCCCCCCGGGCAGACCGACATCGGTAATAAGAACATCGAACAAACGCTCATGATCGTTGAGCAGGGCCAGGGCCGCCGTTCCATCTGCGGCTTCCTGCACGACGGCGCCCCAGTCTTCCAGCGTTTCCCGCATGGTAAAGCGCAGTGTCTCCTCGTCGTCGACCAGCAGCACCCGCAAGTGGCGAAGGGTTTCGCCTTCGCGTTTATGCTCCGGCAGTTTGGTAGCTGCGGGGAGGGTAGCAGCATGACTGGGCAACCAGATATGCACAGATGTGCCGGAATCTGGTGTGGAAGCGATGCTGACACGTCCGCCCGATTGCCGGGCGAAGCCGTAGATCATACTCAGCCCTAGTCCCGTTCCTTTGCCGATCGGCTTGGTCGTGAAAAACGGATCGAATGCACGGGCCATGACATCGGCGTTCATGCCGACACCGGTATCGGTAACCGAAAGGACAAGGTAGCGGCCCGGGCGCAGTCCCCATTCCTCAGCCTGAAGAATGCCAAGTTTGGCGTGGGATGTGGCGATACGCAATGTGCCGCCATCTGGCATGGCGTCCCTGGCATTGATCGACAGATTGAGCAAAGCGTTTTCAAGCTGGTTGGTATCGACCAGAGCGGGGCCGATCGACTGATCCAGCTTCAGGTCGAGAACAGCACCGGGCCCGATGGTGCCGCCGATCAGATCCTGCATGCTAAGAATGAGCGCGTTGATATCGGCGGGCTGCGGGTCGAGCGTCTGGCGGCGCGAGAAGGCGAGGAGGCGATGGGTGAGGGCCGCGGCACGGTCGGTCGCGCCTCTTGCGGCAACAATATAGCGCTCGAGACCATCGGTGCGGCCCTGTTCCAGCCTGCGGCTCAGCAGATCGAGAGCGCCACCGATTCCTGCAAGAATATTGTTGAAATCATGGGCGAGGCCTCCTGTGAGCTGGCCCACCGCCTCCATTTTCTGTGACTGGCGCAACTGGTCTTCAAGCGCGATGCGATCGTTGACGTCACGCCCGATCAGATAGATGTCGTCCCCTTCGATTGAGCCGGACCAGTTGAATGTGTGCCATTCACCATCCTGATGCAGGAAGCGTAGATCGATCCCGTGGTCGAGCTGCCCATCGCGCAGCATGGCCAGTGCCTCTGCGGCGCGTGCCAAATCGGCCGGATGCACGAGCTGCTCGACCTTGCTCCCAAGCCAGCTCCGTGCCTTGTCACCAAAGCAGCGTTGCCAGCTCGGGTTGAGATAGCGCAGCTTGCCGTCGCGATCGGTCAGGGCCAGCAGATCGGCGCTGATCGCCCAAAGTCGGTCGCGCTCGCGGGTTCGCCGCAGCACCTGCTCTTCGAGCGTTTCGTTCATGCGCCGCAGGGCTTCCTGCGCGCGCACCTGCTTGATGGCGGCCCAGCTTCGGTCCGCGACCGTCCTCACGAATGAGAGCGTGATCTCGTCCCAGCAATGAGGGTGGGAGAAATGCACGATTACTACGGCCTGAAGTACCCCGTTTTCCATGATCGGGACGTTGAGCAGCGCGCAGATTCTGAGAGGGGCAAAAAATTCTGCCTGCTCAGCGGTCAGGGGGTCGAAGTGCACATCGTCGATGGCAACGCATTCGCCTCGCTTCAGCAATTCGATATAGGAGCCGTAAGCCCGAAAGGCATAAAGACCGGAAACATCGGGAAACGTTGAATCCCGTCGCCAGCTATCGGTCACCTGCGCCAGTTCGCGCTCCCGATCGACATCGGCAAATCCGGCGCGATCGGCCTCTATGGTCAGGCCGAGCGTACGTGAGGTCAGCGCGACAATGTCGGCCTCACTGGCCAGGGCGCGTAATTCGTCACCGAAAGTGACCAGGGCCTCACGCTTGAGGGTCTGGCGTTTGGGCGCATCGATATCGAGAAGAATGCCGGGAAAATGACTGATCTTCCCGTGCTGATCATAGGTGCACGATCCATTGGCTTCAAGCCAGCGCGCAGAGCGCGTACCGTCGTCGCGCAATCTGAATTCGCAGCGGAACTGCCGGTTTTCGCGCAGGGCCGCGTCAAGCGCAGTCTCGATCCCGGGTCGATCCTCCGGGGTGACATAGTCTAGAAGCCGCTCGAACGGGACGCCTTCGGCAAGCGCGACCGGGGGCAACCCAAGCGTTTCGGCCATGCGCAGATCGCCCGTCACCAGTCTTCTTCTGGCGTCCCAGAGCCACATGCCGACGATCGTTCCTGCCGCCAGAGCCAATTCGAGGCGTTCATGTTCCTGATTGGCGACGGTCATGTCGCGGGAGACGCCCAGAATGCGCTCGGGCCTGCCATCCGGTCCCAGTATGGGCGCCACAACCACGTCCCACAGGCGCTTTCGCCCATCGGTCGTTTCAACATAGTCCTGAAAATGGCTTGTCCGGCCTGCGCGTGCCGCCTCGATGGCATCAAGCGCCAAAGCGCGCCCGCGCTCCTGCCAGACATCAGGCCAGTAAACGCCCACCATGTCTGACGGCGCACAAAGATTGAGCACGAGAACGGCGCCGTGATTGACGAACGTGATGACGCCGTCGAGATCTAGGATTTTTACGCAGTCATTGGCGCTGACCAGCATCGAATTGATGAAGGCCTGGCTTGTTCTCAGAGCCAGCCTGTCATCAAGGCCGATATCGATCAGAGTGCCCGTGCAATCCTGACCATGGGGCTGGGCGCTGATATGAACACGAAGCGTCTCTCCAACTGCCCGGCAGAGGCGCACGCCCGCCTGAGGGGCGCTGGACAGCCACTCGACCGGGGTCTGCTGTGGAGGTGGACGATCGTCTTCATGGATACAGGTGACGAAATCGGGCCAGTCCAGCCCCTGTCGCAGCGCCTCGCGGGACAAGCCACAAAGGGACGCCATGCGCGGGTCGCCTGTGAGTTTGCCCGTTTCGCTGTTCCACAGAAAAAAGCCGAGCTGTGCGAGAGAGCTTTTCGCCTCGTGTGAGGCGGATTGTACTTCTGCTGGGGGAAACGTCCCGGTAGATCTCGTGTGCTCACCTGCGCAAAGGGCACCGAGCAGTAACGCGTGGGCGTGAATCGTGCGATCATGGCGGCGTTCGAGCTGCGAGCGTCGGACGTCGATTGCAATCGCCCCTGAAACAGGCACGCCGAAAGGATAAAAGGACCAGCCGGAAAAAGAGCTTACGCCTTCCGAGGGTGCGCTTTGCGCCCAGTCATGCTCTTGCCAGCCGAGAGATCGGGATAGCCACGCCGGTTGGGATCGGCATGAGAGGGGCGGCCCTCGCCGATCTGGAGCAGGGAAAAGCAGATGTCGGGAAAAGCCTCGCGCAGAGGCTGAAGGGCATGATGGTGGAACCCGCTCTCGCCACTCTGTGGGTCAGCCCCGTCATGCTTCATAAGCATCATGATGATCGCCCCCCGCTTTCAGGCACCCCGGCATTCAGGGGGAGGGAGGGCGTCTCGGGAAGGAATGCCGATGGGCCCGCTCAACCAGAACGACTCATAGCGTTAGAAGCGTGAATGCGTAAACACAGAATTAAGAGAGGGTCAGACGGAGGCCGTCAAACCACCGTCAACAGTCAGAATATGCCCATTCACGAAGCTGGAGGCATCCGACGACAGGAAGACAGCAGCTCCGACCAGTTCTTCGGCCTTGCCCCAGCGCGCGGCGGGAGTGCGCTGGCAGAGCCATGACGAGAATTTTTCATCGGCAACCAGAGCTGCATTCATCTCGGTTTCAAAATAGCCCGGCGCAAGGCCGTTAATCTGGAGTCCGTGGCGCGCCCAGTCGGTCGCCATGCCCTTGGTCAGCATCTTGACCGCGCCTTTGGTGGCCGTATAGGGCGCAATGCCGGGGCGGGCGAGCTCGCTCTGTACCGAGCAGATATTGATGATCTTGCCGCGATTGCGCGCAATCATGTGCCGTGACACAGCCTGAGCGACAAAAAATACCGAATTGAGATTGGTCGAGATCAAGCGGTCCCATTCATTGCGCGGAAACTGATCGAGCGGCGAGCGGAACTGAATGCCGGCATTATTGATCAGGATATCGATCGGCCCTTCCTTTTCGATAGCTTCGATCCCGGCCACGACCTGATCCTGATCGGTCACGTCGAACACGCTGCCCCGTGTTGCGATGCCCTCCTGTTCAAGTTTGGCGCGGGCGGTGTCGAGCGCGTCTGCCTGACGTCCGTTGAGAATGATCTCGGCGCCGAAACTGCCCAGACCTCGTGCGAGTGTGAAGCCGATCCCGCGTGAGGCGCCGGTAATCAGGGCGCGTCGACCCTTGAGAGAAAACAGAACAGGGTCGGACATCGCGGGATCCTTTACGTCGCGGCTCATCTTATGGGTATGCTAACAGGCTTGCCGACCCTGCCCAGCCGACATTTTCGTGTGGTTTCTTACAAGGCTGAGCGCCACTCCGATTTGCTGGCGCCGCTGCATCTTGGCGATTGTCCGGGCGCACGCCATACAGGGATGATGATCAAGGAAGCGACTTACCTCCATTGCCCTGCGTCTCGACGACGCGCGCGCGCTCGTGATCGGGGGCGGGCAGGTGGCCGCCAACAAGCTGCGCCTTCTGCTGGGCCGCTGCCCGGATATCGCTGTTCTGGGTCGGATCGAAGACCCGGAGATCGCGCAGGCCATTGCTTCAGGGCGGGTTGCCCATCTTGGCGATTCCATCGCAGTTGAGGCTCTTCCTGCGCTTTTGCCGGAAATGCGACTGGTGTTTGCCGCAACCGATGATTTCGCTCTCAATCGCGCCATTGCCGCGACGGCAAGAGAATTGCGCGTGGCCATCTGTGTGGTCGATGATCCCGAGCCCTCAACCTTCATCACGCCCGCCATCATCGACCGGACACCGGTCCAGATCGCGATCTCGACCAACGGAGCGGCTCCGGTTCTGGCGCGCCGTCTGCGCACGCAGATCGAGGCGCTTCTGCCCGAGGGGCTATCCCGTCTCTCCCGGTTCATGCAGGCACAGCGAGGATGGATCAAACAGACTCAGCCCGACACGCTCATACGTCGTCGGGCCTGGGAAAATTTTGTCGATGGTCCCGGTGCCGAGCAGGCGTTGCGGGGGGAGGATGCGGCCGCACGGCGCAGTCTCGAAGAGGCGCTAGACGGTGTGCCCCGGCAGGGCGAGGTATGGCTTGTGGGCGCAGGCCCTGGCGACCCGGATCTGTTGACGCTGGCAGCCCTGCGTCTCATGTCGAATGCCGATTCCGTCTTGTACGATCAACTGATCCCTCCTGCGATCATGGACCGCGTGCGCCGGGATGCCGAGCGGGTTTTTGTCGGCAAGAAGCGCAGCAATCACAGCCTGCCTCAGGAAGGGATCAATGAGGAACTCGTCCGTCGCGCCAAAGCGGGCGAGCGGGTGCTGCGTCTCAAGGGCGGTGATCCGTTCATTTTCGGGCGTGGCGGCGAGGAGATGGAGGCGCTGGTCGATGCCGGTGTCACGGTGCGCGTCATACCTGGCGTCACAGCGGCCAGTGGCTGCGGGGCGGCTGCCGGTATTCCGCTGACCCATCGTGATTGCGCACAGAGCTGTATTTTCGTGACGGGCCATGCCCGCGCCGATGGCACGCTCAATCTCGACTGGGCCAGTCTGGCGAAAAAAGGCCAGACGCTCGCCATCTATATGGGCCTCGCCCCCATGGCCGATCTCTGCGCCCAGTTGATGGCTCATGGTCTGCCACCCGAATGGCCTGCTGCGGTCGTTGAGCACGGCACCAGGCATGACCAGCGGGTGCACATCGCAACATTGGCCAGCTTGCCTGCGTTGGTACTCGAGCGCCGTGTGGCGAGCCCGGCGCTCACGCTGGTGGGCGAGGTGGTCAATCACCGTCGTTTAATTCACCATCAAGAAGCGTGAAGTTCGTAGATTACCCATTGCACGGCGGTGTCCGAGGTATTATGTCGAGCATGTCGTCGCAATAAGCGATTTATTGGTGTGGATTTATTCAGTCATGGCCTTGACCCAGACAGAACGGCAGATCCTCGAAAAGACCTCTGGAGACGGGATTCTGGCGCAAGCCATGGACCTGCTCCACGGGCGCTTGGCACTCGTCTCGTCTTTCGGTGCCGAATCCGCGCTGCTTCTGGCGATGATTGCCGAAATCGACGCCGATTTTCCGGTCTTCTTTCTTGAGACGCGTCGTCACTTCCCCGAGACCCTGGCCTATCGTGACGAGCTGGCCGGATTTCTGGGATTGACCAATCTGCGTTCTGTCGGACCGAGCGACAAAGCGCTGCATGATCGCGACCCGCAGGACATGCTGGCCGATTTTGACCCTGATGCCTGCTGTGCCCTGCGCAAGGTCGAGCCGATGGATGCGGCTTTGAACGATTTCGATGCGTGGATTACGGGGCGCAAGCGCGGTCAGGCCGCAACCCGTGCCGCCATGCCCGTCTTCGAGCCGCTCGATGACGGACGTGCCAAGATCAACCCGCTGGCCGCCTGGACCGGCGTCGAGATCGAGGCAGAAATGACGCGCCGTGCCTTGCCGCGCCATCCTTTGACCGCCCTCGGCTTTCGTTCCATCGGCTGTGCACCCTGCACGCGTGCTGTGGCCGAAGGCGAGGATCCCAGAGCCGGTCGCTGGGCCGGTCAGACCAAAACCGAATGCGGCATTCACCTGCCTGCGCGATAACGGAGCATAACATGAGTTTGGCGGCCCCCCGCGCCATGGACGATCTCGATCAGCTCGAGGCGCAGAGCATTTTCGTTTTGCGTGAAGCCTATCGCAAGCTTCGCCCGCTTTCGCTTCTCTGGTCTCTGGGCAAGGACAGCAATGTCATGGTCTGGCTGGCGCGCAAGGCCTTTATGGGCCGCGTTCCTTTCCCGGTCATGCATGTCGATACCGGCAAGAAATTTCCTGAGATGTATGCCTTTCGTGAGGAATACGCCAGGAAGTGGAACCTCGATCTAATGCTGGGCGATTGCCCGCCGGTTGAAGAGATCGATCCCTCTCTGCCGCCTGCGGCCCGCTCTGCTGCCCGCAAGACGGCGGGTCTTGCTAGCCTGATCGAGAAGCACAAACTGCGCGGCGTGATTGCCGGTATCCGTCGCGATGAGCAGGCGACGCGCGCCAAAGAGCGCGTGTTCAGCCTCGTGGCGCAGGCCACCGTTGGGATGTGCGCAACCAGCCGCCCGAATTCTGGGACCAGTATGCGACGCCTTATGAAGACGGCATGCATATCCGTGTGCATCCGCTGCTCTCATGGCGTGAGATCGACATCTGGCGCTATATCGAGCGCGAGAACATCCCTCTGGTCGATCTCTATTTCGCCAAAAACGGCAAACGCTATCGTTCGCTTGGCGATCAGGACATCACGAGCCCGATCGACAGCAATGCCTCGACCTTGGCCGAAGTCATTGCCGAACTGGAAAACAGCAAGACCTCCGAGCGCGCCGGTCGCGCCATGGACCACGAATCCGAAGACGCTTTCGAGCGTTTGCGCGTTGCGGGCTACCTCTGAGCTATGGGCGACACCATGACAACCAACGACCTTCCCGCTTCGTTGCGGGCTGCCGCTACGCCGATCGTCATTGTCGGCCATGTCGATCACGGCAAATCCACCCTGATCGGGCGTCTGCTCTATGACACTGACAGTCTGCAGGACGGCAAGCTGGCCCAGATCGTCGAGAGCAGCCGCAAGCGCGGACTCGCTGTCGAATGGAGCTTCCTGCTCGACTCCCTGCAGATCGAGCGCGATCAGGGTGTGACTGTCGATTCCACGCGTATTCCTTTCCATCTGGACGGGCGTGAATTCGTGATCGTCGATGCGCCGGGCCATCGCCAGTTTCTGCGCAACATGATCACGGGTGCGGCCGATGCCGAGGCCGCCGTGCTGGTGGTCGATGCGCTGGAAGGTGCGCAGGAGCAGACGCGTCGTCATGCCATGCTGCTGCGCCTGATCGGCATTCGCCATGTCATCGTTCTGCTAAACAAATCCGATCTGCTCGAATTCGATCAGGCAAAGATCGCTCAGGCCGAAATCGATGTTCGCGATCTGCTCGGTCGTCTGGAAATCACGGTCGAGGCTTTCGTTCCTGCTTCGGCGCGCGATGGCGACAACATCGCCACTCGCTCCGAGCGCGCGCCTGGTATACCGGCCCGACACTCGTCGAGGCGCTGGCAGCGGTCCCTGCGCCGGCTTCGCGTCTGGCGCTCGATTTCCGCATGCCAGTGCAGGATGTCTATCGCTTTGACGATGTGCGTTATGTTGCGGGCCGCGTCGAGCGTGGCGTGATCCGCGCAGGCGATCGCATCATGATCGGGTCGCAGGGACAGCAGGCAACAGTGGCGGAAATCTGCCGCTGGCATGCGCCGGTCAACCCGGTGGCCGGGGCCGGTGAGTCGATTGCCCTGCGTCTGGAGCCCGATCTGGTGCCAGATCGTGGTGACCTGCTTTTCCATGCCCATGAGACGGGCAAGGCGCCGATCCGTTCTGCCCGTATCCGCACGCGCCTGTTCTGGCTGCGTGGCGAGCCTCTGCGTGTGGGCGAGAGCTTCACCCTGCGTCTCGCGACAGCCGAGCATGACGTGACCGTCGCGTCGATCGACGCCGTGGTTGATCTGGACGATCTGACGCTCTCGCCGGGAGACGAGGTGCCGCCGGATGGTTTTGCCGAGATCACGCTCGCCACGTCTCATGCCATTCTGTTTGACGCGTTCGCGCCGGGCTACAACGATGGTCGTGGCGTGCTCGTCGATCGCTTCCAGCGTATTGTGGGTGGTGCGCCGCTTCTCGGTGCGGCGGAGCTGCCGGATGGTGCGCATGCCATTCATCCGACGGCGAGCAAGGTTACTGCCGCCCAGCGTCACGCCCTGCACGGTCATCAGGGAGGCGTTTTCTGGCTGACCGGGCTTCCGGGCTCCGGCAAGAGCACGATCGCACGCGCGGTCGAGAGTGATCTTGTTGCCTCCGGTCTGCGCGCGACCGTGCTGGATGGCGACACGCTGCGCGCTGGCCTGTGCAGCGATCTCGGATTTTCTCCTGAAGATCGGCGCGAGAATATTCGCCGCGCCGCGCATGTGGCGCGTATCCTTGCCGAGACTGGCCAGGTTGTGATTGTGGCTCTTGTCTCGCCTCTGGATGAAGACCGCGCCTTCGCGTCTCAGATCGTTGGCGACGCCTTTCATGAGGTGCACGTGGACGCGTCGCTCGAGCTTTGCGAAACGCGCGACCCCAAGGGGCTTTACGCGGCGGCAAGGGCTGGGAAGATCCAGCAATTTACCGGGGTGAGCGCACCGTATGAGGCGCCGTCGGCACCGGCATTTCGTCTCGATACGTCTGAGGCCATCGATCTGTCGATTTCCAGCTTCGGGAGTTTTGTCCGAACGGTCGTCGCCAGCTGAACTCCGGCAGCTGGTTAGGTGAACACAAAAAGCCGGTCAGTGACCGGCTTTTTGTTTTTTCACCTGACGACGATCCGCCCTGTTCTCCGCCCTTCAGGCGGTGTTCAGAAAAGCCGCCGCGTTGGGCGCAGCTTTGCGGCTATCAGTTCGCAGAAAAGGGCGAATGCGCAGCGGCGTCGGCTTCAGCCGCGCAGCTTTTCGGGTCTGGCTGTATGCTGTCGGCTTGCAAAGCCAGCAGTTCCTGACGGGCTTGAGGCATCAGGCGCGTATGGTGGGGTCTTGAATCAGGGCCACCGCGAATGCCCCTGCAGCCTGATAGCCCGCTGCGACATCCGACGCCCAGTGGACGCCGCAGATGATGCGGCTTTCCCCGATGACGCGCCCTCTTTGCAGGATCTGCGCTGCACGCTCCGGCATGATTGCAGACAGGACGAGCGCGGTGGAATACCCCGCGATCGTATGGCTGATGGATAAGACGGGCTTTTCGCCAGGTCGGGTGAGCGTGCAACGCAGATAGGGGCATCATTGCCGATAAAAGGGCGCTGGCGTTTCCAGTAATGTTTCTCTTCTGACGTGCGAGGCGTTTCTGCCTTGGCCACGATGGTCATGATCCGGGCCAGATGAGGCGTCTTGGCGAGATCAAGGGTGAAGCCGATCGCACAGGAATAGTGACGCAGAAACGGCTCCGGATGAAGATCGGCGTCACTCGTTGCCAGTGCCCAGCGCGGGCTTCCCACCAGACGGCGCGTTTGCGCAAAGATACGGTCATCCTCCGCCTGCGCCTCGCTACCCGGTGCAGGCGGGGCGGCGAGAGAGAGACGCTCATCTGGCAAAACCGGGAGTGTGGCGGGTTGTATTGTCTGGTCTGAGCAGGCCGCAAGCAGAGTCAGGCTCAGGAGGCCTGCGTTGGCAAGACCGAGGCGGCAGAGGGAGAAGGCCATGTGTCGTTCCGTCGCTGGTGTCTGAAGGCGGAAAAATCAATCCGGTTCGACAACGGATATAGCAGGCCTCGAATGGGGGACAGCCCTTATTTGTGCAGTGACGCCGCATTGATCCGTATTGTTATGGCACTTGCCTCAGCCCTATGGCTGGGGTCAGTCGTCGAGGATCGTGGCGAACTGAGCGCCGATATGCGCCCGGCCTGTGGCAAGCGTCTGGGGTGGCGCGTTCTGGATGTCCGGCTGGTACGTCAGCAGGGAGAGAATGATCTGCGCCCGGAGTTTTTCGGCCGGCGTGGCGAAATCATAGGTCACTTCGCGGGCTTCGCGTCTTGCTGCAATGATGCCGGCCCGACGCAATTCGCCAAGCTGCTGGGAGAGGGCAGGCTGACCGATCGCGGTTTCACGTTCGAGTTCCGAGACAGGACACGGGCGTTCACAAAGCCAGGAAAGGATCAGAAGGCGCTGGACCTGATTGTAGAGGCGAAGCCTCTCGAGCAGTGGGGCGAGGCTTTCTCTCGTCTCATGACTCATACCTCATCGTCCTTTATCTGGTAAAACCATAATGGCGTGTCCTGCGTCGCTACGCTCCGGGTCGTCAGGGCGGGCGGCTCAAAGACGGTTCCTCCAGGCTGCCACCCTTCGGGTGTGAGCACGTTGGTTGTTGTGGTTCTTTGCAGTGCTTTGACCGTCCGCAGGATCTCACTGACCGAGCGCCCGACCGAGAGTGGATAGGTCAGAACAGCCTGTATGGTCCCTTCTGGATCGATGATGAAGGTGGAGCGGACCGTGCTGCTGTTTTCTGCGGTCTGGTCGAGCATGCCATAGGCACGGGCAACAGCCATCGAGGGATCTTCGATCACCGGGAACCGAATCGCGACCTGTAATTCCCGCCTGATCGAGTCCAGCCAGGCCAGATGCGAGGGCAGGCTGTCGACGGACAGACCAAGCAACTGGCAGTCGAGGGCATCGAATTCGTCCTGAGCCTGGGCAAAGGCGATGAATTCACTCGTGCAGACAGGGGTGAAATCGGCCGGGTGTGAAAAGAGCACCACCCAGCGTCCGCGATAATCGCCGAGCGTCACCATGCCCTGCGTCGTGCGGGCGCGAAAATTGGGGGCTTTCGATCCGAGTTGAGGGGGAAAGCTGGGCGACGCGTCCTGCACGGAATATCCTCTCCTATGTTTAAGAAAGCGTTTCTTGACGCAGACTCCTATCATATTTACAAAAACAACGAAATATCATATTCATAAAATATGTAAGAGACAGGAGCGGCACCATGAATGACGCGCAGATCGCCCACGCGACGAAGCTTGTGAGAGAGACGCATGAGGGCGCTTTGCCCCGACCTGCCGTCAAAAGCTTCTTCGATGAGCCGACTTTCACCGCGTCACACGTGGTGTACGATCCTAAAACCCGCGAAGCCGCAGTGATCGATAGCGTGCTCAATTACGATCCCGCTTCCGGCCGCACCTCGAGCGAGAGCGCGCAGGCGGTTCTCGATTTCATCAAAAGTGAAAACCTGACAATCGTCTGGCAGCTTGAGACTCATGCCCATGCCGATCACCTTTCGGCCGCGCCCTGGCTTCAGGAGCAGCTTGGCGGAAAGCTGGCCATTGGTGCCGAAATCACCCGTGTTCAGGAGGTTTTCGGCAAGATCTTCAACGCGGGTACGCGTTTTGCGCGTGATGGATCGCAGTTTGACCATCTGTTCAAGGATGGTGACAGTTTCAGAATTGGCGAAATCGAGGCGATGGCCTTGCATGTGCCGGGTCATACCCCTGCCGATATGGCTTTCGTGATCGGCGATGCGGCCTTTATTGGCGATACGTTGTTCATGCCGGATTTCGGCACCGCGCGCGCCGATTTTCCCGGTGGGGACGCAAGGCAGCTTTATCGTTCGATCAGACGTCTGCTGTCGCTCCCCTGCGAAACGCGGCTCTTTCTCTGTCACGACTACAAGGCGCCTGGGCGCGATTTCTACGCGTGGGAAACGACGATCGGCGCCCAGCGCGAGAGCAACCTGCACGTTCATGACGGGGTGAGCGAAGACGAATTCGTCGAGATGCGTACGAAACGTGATGCGACATTGTCTCTGCCCAATCTCATCATGCCGTCGGTCCAGATCAATATGCGCGGTGGGCGTCTGCCGGAACCCGAAGAGAACGGGACGCGCTACATCAAGATACCGCTCGATACGCTCTAAGCTCTCAAGCCCCTGGCAAACAAGACAGTCTGACAAGAGAAAGGCATGCTCATGTCCCTTCGTTTTCTCACGGCGCATTTCGCCGTCTCGCCCCAGATCAATGTGGATGACCTGCCCGCTTTCAAGGAGCAGGGCTTTACCGCCATAATTTCCACCCGCCCCGATGGGGAGGAAAAAGATCAGCCGCGAGTTGCCGATCTTGGTGTTGCTGCCGAGAAAAGCGGTCTGGCCTTCGCCTATATCCCGGTGCGCATGGGCGCCACGCCCGACGCGCATAGCGTGACCGTCATGCGTCGCACCCTGGCCGAGATGATCGGGCCGGACAACACGGGCAAGGTACTGGCTTATTGCCGCTCGGGCCGCCGCGCCTCCGATCTGTTCGAGCTGGCTTCGGCCCAGACGGAAGAGCCTGCTCCCAAGAGCCAGCGCTTCGATGTGGTGGTGGTGGGAGGCGGCGCGGGCGGTCTGGCCTGTGCGGCAAGTCTGCTGCGCCGTCGGCCCGAGCTGCTTGTGGCGGTCATCGAGCCTTCGACCGAGCATTATTATCAGCCCGGCTGGACGCTGGTCGGTGGCGGTGTGTTCAAGGCCAGGGACACGCGTCGCTCAGAGGTGGGGCTGATCCCTGCGCGGGCGAGCTGGATCCGTCAGGCCGTGACGGGGTTCAAGCCCGAGCAGAACAGCGTCGAACTCGGTGATGGCAGCGAAATTCTTTATGACGCGCTTGTTGTTGCCACTGGTCTCAAACTCGACTGGGCGGCTATCCCCGGTCTGACCGAAACACTGGGCAAGAACGGCGTCACCTCGAATTACCGCTATGATCTGGCGCCCTATACCTGGGAACTGGTGAGCCAGCTCGAAGAGGGAATGGCGCTCTTCACCCAGCCACCCATGCCCATCAAATGCGCGGGTGCGCCGCAAAAGGCGATGTATCTGGCCTGCGATGCATGGCGTCGCAAGGGTGTTCTGGGTCGCGTTCAGGTCGCCTTCGACACAGCAACGCCCAGCCTGTTCGGCGTGGCCGATTTCGTGCCTGCCTGATGGATTACATCAAGGGCTACAGCATCGATCTTACGCTCAAGTCGCGTCTCGTTGCTGTCAATGGCGAGAAGAAAATCGCGACATTCGAGCGCAGCACCGACAAGGGTGTCGAACGTGTGGAGCGAAAATTTGACATGCTGCATGTCGTGCCGCCCCAGACAGCGCCGGATGTCATCAAATCTTCCCCCTTGGCCGGGCAGGACGGCTTCGTCTCGGTTCATCCCGATACGATGCAGCATACGACATACCCCAATGTCTTCGCGGTGGGCGACGTGGCTGGTACGAGCAATGCCAAGACTGCCGCCGCCGCGCGCAAGCAGGCGCCAGTGGTGGTTGAAAATCTCATCGCGCAGCTTTCGGGCCGCAAGCTCGATTACGCCTATGACGGTTATGGCGGCTGCCCGCTCACCGTCGAGCGCGGCAAGATCGTGCTTGCCGAGTTCGGTTATGGCGGCAAGCTGATGCCGACCTGCCGGGCTGGATACTGAACGGCAAGAAGCCCACACGCCTGGCCTGGTTTCTGAAAGAGAAGATCATGCCGCGTCTGTACTGGGATTTCATGCTGCGCGGGCGCGAGCTGTTTGTGCGTCCTGCCAAGAAAACTGAAGGCTGATCACGGTTTATGGTTGCGACCCCTTTTCTGCCTGCCCTCGCGTCAGGCAGCCTTGTCGGGCTGGTTCTGGGTCTGATCGGCGGCGGGGGGTCCATCCTCGCTGTGCCACTTCTGATCTATGCGGTAGGGGTGCGCAACCCGCATATCGCTATCGGCACCAGTGCTTTCGCCGTAGCGGTGAATGCGTTGGCCGGTCTGGTGAGTCATGCGAAGGAACATACCGTCAAATGGCGCTGCGCGGGGTTCTTTGCCCCTGCCGGTATGCTGGGCGCAGCCCTCGGGGCGCAATTTGGCAAGGCGGTGGATGGGCAACGCCTGTTGTTGCTCTTTGCTTTCCTGATGGTCCTGGTTGGCGTGGCGATGATCAGGGGGCGCCATGATGAGGGCATTCCGGGGGCAGCCTGCAATCGGGACAATGTCTGGAAGGTCGGGCTGTTCGGTCTGTGCACTGGCGGGCTGTCCGGTTTTTTCGGCATCGGTGGCGGTTTTCTGATCGTACCCGCCTGATGGCGGCCACCCATATGCCCGTGCTCAATGCGGTTGGTACCTCGCTGGTGGCGGTCGCCGCTTTCGGCGTGACGACCGCGGTCAGCTATGCGCTGTCGGGTCTCGTCGACTGGCCGCTGGCCGGATGGTTCATTGCTGGGGGCATTGTCGGCTCACTGGCCGGTACGTATCTGGCACGAAAGCTGGGCAAAGGCTCCGGCGCCACGCTGAAACTGGTTTTTGCGGGTCTCATTTTCGTTGTGGCAGGGTATATCGTTTTTCAGAACCTCTGAAAGTGAAGCCCCATGAGCGCCCCTGACCTCAAGTTGACCCAGGACGATATTCTTTCTGCCGTCGAAGGCCTCGTTGCTGCCGAAAGCGATCTGATTGCCAATATGGCCAATATCGCCGCAGTGCTGTTCGAAGCTCTGCCGCGCATCAACTGGGCAGGGTTCTATCTCTTCAGGAATGGCGAGCTGGTTCTTGGTCCGTTTCAGGGGCGTGTGGCCTGCACGCGCATTGCCATGGGGCGCGGCGTATGCGGCACGGCAGCGGCTGAGCGCAGCATCCAGCGCATTGACGATGTGCACAGCTTTCCCGGCCATATTGCATGTGACGCGGTCTCTGCTTCTGAAATCGTTCTTCCCCTGATTCGTGACGGTGAACTTCTGGGCGTGCTCGATATCGACAGCCCTGAGCCTGCCCGTTTCGGCCTTGAGGAAGAAGCTCTGCTGACCAGGCTCGTCAGTCTTCTTCTGAACGCCTGAAACACGCAGGCTTTCCCGTTGGCGACTGTCTTGGGGGCGGGAAATGAGGCAGCGCTCCAATTGCAGGCCAGCCCCTGCCTCTGGAGATGAGCCTGGCTTTGCTTCAGACAGGGTTTCTGCGCCAGGCGATGATCGAGATCGGGAAGAAGAAGCGTATGCCGTCTTCGGCGTGAAAGGCGCCCATGCCGAGGCGGTTCGTGCCGTTGGCGATGTCGTCAGCGAAGAGGGCGTGCAGGGCAGCCCAATCTTCGGGGGCGACTGATCGTCCAGTCTTGATTCAAGGCGATAGGCGTGGGTGAGGAGCGGGGTCAGACCGGCCTGCGCGCCCAAAGACAGAAGCTGGGCCTGTGTCAGAGCTGAGGTGTGGGACGGGTCACGCAGCTTTTCGGCCTGATCATAACTTGGCTGGCACTCGGGCTCTGGCGTGGCGTCGATGACAATGATGCGCCCATCCGGGCGGCAAACGCGCATCATCTCTGTCAGACAATCCAGCGGATTCTGCATATGATGAAAGCTGTATCGTGTGACGACCCTGTCGAACTGTCCGTCTTCGAAAGGCAGATGAAGCGCATTGCCACAGTCGAAGGCGATGGAAAGCCCGCGCCGGGCGGCCAGGTCGCGCGCCTGATCGATCATGGCCGGAGTCAGGTCGAGGCCGGTCACTTCCGCGCCCTTAGCGGCCAGGGCGCAGGAGACGATGCCGGGGCCACAGGCAACATCGAGCACGCGCGTCCCTTGCGTGACGTCGCAGGCAGCGATGGTCTGGGCCATGCTTTCGGCTTCGGCATGGATCGGCAGCGCGGCGAAGCTCTTGGCCCAGCGTGTGAACTGGTCGATGATTCTGGTGTCATGCGACGTCGACATCGTCATTCCTTTCCTGTTTCAGGCAGGATAGAAGGAGATGAGATGGCCGTCTGGCGCAGTGCGGTCAAAAAAAGGCGGATATCGGCCAGATGCAGATCCTGACTGTCGAGGAAACGCAGGTCGTCCTGAAAGATACTGGCCTCGATCAGGTGCAGGGGACCGGGTTGGTGCGAAGGGAGTCGCGCGACGCGCTGTTCTACGGGTGGCACGCGCACGAGCATCACCAGATTCTCTTTGCAAAGAAAGGAACGACCCAGGTCGAGAGGGCAGAGAGCCGCCATCTTCTTCCGGCAGGTCATGCACTGTGGATTCCGGCTCGGACGCATCACCGTACGATGATCCGCAATCTGGACGGTCTTTCGCTTTTCCTCGATCCAGAGGATGTCGCCGGCGATTGTCGGTCCGTCCGGGCCTTTCCGGTATCTCCGATGATACAGGAAATGTTGTTTTACGCGCTTCGCTGGCCGAAAGGGACGTGCGACGCCGATCCGGTCGCGAAGAGCTTTTTTCAGACCCTTATCCTGTTGTTGCAGGAGGCGATCCAGAATGCCGGCAAGCAGGATTTCACGCTGCCGAAAGCAGCGCATCCGTCTCTTCAGCGCGCCATGGATGCGGCGTTGCGCGATCCAGGACGGGCTTCACTGGCACGGGCCATGGCGGAAGCGGGGATGTCGGAGCGCAGCTTTCGACGGTATTTCGACAGGGAGACGGGTATGAGCTGGCAGCACTGGATCACGCAGGCCCGACTTTTCCATGCAGCCACGCTGCTGGCGCAGGGTGTGAGTGTGACGCATGTGGCCGCTGAAAGCGGCTATGCGTCACAAAGCGCATTCACCAAGCTTTCACCCGATTGCTAGGCCATTCCCCGGCCCGGTTTTGCAGCCAGTCACGCTAAAGCATCCAGCAGGGAAGCCTCAAAGGGCTACGGCCCTTTGAGGGGGGAATGGGGTAAAGCTGAGTGAGCTCTATTTGCCAGCAGCAGGGATGGCGTTCTCATACCGGTCCCAATGCGAAGCAAGTTCGCGCACGACGACGCTACCAACCTGATAGGCAGCGTTGACCGATGGAATGAAGGCTGAATAGCCTTTTTCATTCGCTTCATCAGCAAGAAGCTGTGCGGCGGTCTGCCCCGGTGGAGGCATGTCGAAATTGCTCGAGGTACGAAGCACGAGGCACGTTCGGGATCGACGCGACCGGCCTTGGCCTGAAGGGCAAGGGCCTGACAGAAGGCAACGTCCTCCTCCGCCGTCGTGGCCATGACGCCCTGATTATCTGTCCAGTAGCGCACCCAGCGTTCAGCCCAGCGATTCATGAGCTTGCCGACCCAGAAAGTCTCGCCCGAGATCGTGTCGCCCATCATGACTGAGGGCGGCTTCTGGGCCGGAGCGTAGCCATGATAGCGCGCGCGGCTCTGCTTCATCCCGTCGCTATCGGGCAGAGAGATCGTCCTGGTAAGGTCGAAGGCCCAGCGGGTCAGGCCGGGATTAAGGGTGTACATCATGTCGCCAGAAAGCGAGTGCAGCGGCGGGCGAGGCGTTTCGTCGGGGCGGCTGCTGAACGGGGGTGAAGCCGTCGGGCCAGTTCCTGGGGATTTCACGCGGGTCGACCAGATGGGCGAGACCGCCATTGATCACGCGCGGTGCCCAGACCGCTGCGCCGATGGTGCCGAAATTGGGGTCGATACCCGCAATGCCGGCAAGAACGAAATAGCTGTGCCGCAGATCGAAGCGCGGGTCGAGAATGAGCGCGGTCATGGCAGACGCCATATGCTCCGGCCCTTCACCGCTGGCGATGGCCAGCACCTGCAGATCGGGGTTGTAATGCATCACGCCATGGTCTGTGCCGGGGGCGGGCAGGGTCTGGACGAGGGGGAATTTCTCGATCCAGTTCTGATATTCGCCCGGCGTGTCCCCTATGTCCTTGCCGATTTCGAAGGTCGTCACGACGACCACCCGTACCGGAATCTTCGCTGCCGCCGGGGCGGTTTCGGCAGCCAGAACGAAGGCGGGGGCAGTAAGAGCACCGCCGGCGAAAGAGAGCGCGGTGAGGGCGAGAAGGCGTTTTATCATGGAAGACTTCACTGGAAGAGGGGTTCGTGGCTGATCGTGTTTTCGAAGGTCGCGAAATTCTGCTCGAGTTGAAGCTGCAAGCGGGCCTTCTCGCTCTTCTTTAGGAAATCGGCGCAGGCAAAGCTCTGGGGCGCCTTGCAGAGCGTGGTGACATGATCACCCTCCACAGGCTGGTACCGGGAATAAAGGCGTAGGTCAGGCTGTTGCGCGACAGGGTCTTGAGATCGGCATAGCTCAGGTTGGTGGTGGAAAGAGCCTTGAGATAATCGAGGGTCAGATTGCTGCGTGACACACCCTCGTCATCGGTCGAGAGCACGACAGGCACATGGGCACGGCGATAAAGGTTCAGCGGATGGGCGCTGCCACTGACGCCGAGAATCTGCGCGTTGCTGGTGAGGTTGATCTCGACCGCAACGCGGCGCTGGGCCATCTCGTTGAGCAGGCGGATGGGATCTTTCTCCCACAGGATGTCCACCCCATGGCCGATGCGTTCGGCACCTGCGATCTCAACCGCGTCGCGTATGTGACTCTGCAACCCGCTGGACGGAACGAGGGCCGGGGTCAGCTCGCCTGCATGAAGGCTCAGCCGCACATCCGGATAGAGTGTGCCCAGCTTGGCAAACATCTGCATATGCAGGCTGTAATCGGCCATCGCGACGGGGTTGTCTTCGGGTGCGACGAAATTCAGGCCCACGAAACGCGCATCGTCATGAACAAGCTGATAGCCTGCATCGAGCTGGGTGAAGACCTGCGCGGGTGTCATGGTGCGTATGGCCTGAAACAGATAGCGCACGGTGACGGCGCAGCCGGGATGAGCGGCTGGCGTGTCGCATTGCAGGATGTCGCGCGCATCATGCTCCATCTCATCCGTATCGTGTCGCGCTTCCGCGACCAGACGGGGGCGCTCCTCCGCAAGGGCTTCATGGGCAGCAGCAAGGTCGAGATCGTGCAGCGGGTGCTGGTCGCCTGCTTTGACCATGGCGCCCAGTCCCGGTGAGATCATGAGTTCGAGATAGACGACATGATCGGCGGCGGCCTGATCGCGCGCCTGGGCCAGCATCGCCCCTGATGGGCGGCGAGCACAGGAGCGAAGCGCCCAAAAGTCGAGAAAAAGTGATCGTGACCGGAGCGATCTGTCGGGGAGGGTACGAAATCATGCATCGAGAGAGAATCGATCATGACAGCCCGTGCGTCGTCATGGGCCCTGAGCTGGGAGACAGGGATGTCGCCCGGTGTGGCGAGGCGGCATTTTGTGGGGAGAATGCGCCCCTGTGCAAGCGACGCGCAGAGCCCGTCTTCACCGGCCCAGTCGAGAAAGCTCTCGGCGGGGATGGCGCCTGCCAGATGATTATGCAGATCGCCCCCTTTCGGGAAGCTGCGCATGAACAGGGTCAGGCGGGTCGGATCGCTGCGAATATGATCGAAAACACGCGCCGTCGCCTGAGCCTCGGGCGTTTCAGCCTGAGCAGACAGGATCGGGAAAGCGACGAGAAGAGCGGGTAAAAAGCGGGGCACCATATCGCGGAACGTGACGAAAGCCGTCCGCTTTTGCAAGCATCCCTGCGGGGATGAGAGCGCTTTTAACTGGTATTTATTGTTTATGCCGCAGTCGGCTAGCGAACCGTACCGGGGCGGGTGGAAAGGCCGGCCCCGCTTCTCGAGAGAAGCCGGTGCCCGGCCTGATCCGGGGCGTCAGGGCGGGGCGGAAACCACCCTCGACCGACCGACGCCCTGAGCGGCTTACTTGCCGGTCAGCGCGTCCTTGACGTTCTTGGCCGGGGAGTAGCTGAGCTTCTTGGAAGCAGCGATCTCGATCGTCTCGCCCGTCTTCGGGTTGCGGCCCTGGCGGGCTGCCGTCGAGCGGACCTGGAACTTGCCGAAGCCCGGAATGGACACTTCGTCACCCTTGGTGGCGGCGTCGATGATGCTGGCCCAGACCGTGTCGAGGGCGGTCTTGGCGTCGGCCTTGGTGCCACCGGTAGCGGCGGCGATGCGGTCGATCAGATCAGTGGATTTCATTGTGATCCTCTTGCGTTTGGAATGGCCGTGGAGCCTTAGGCGCAGTTCGAAGCGAGAACAAGGCAGGAAATGCAATATTCCTGATTGTTCTCTGACGTCGAATCTCCCAATCATACAAGAGTTTAAGGAAATGGCGAAGGGGTCGACCCCTTTCATTCCTACGCTTTCCGCTTTTTGAAGGGGTCTTCATGCGTCAGTCGATACGGTTCTATATGGGGGAGCGCCTCGTCAGTCTGGCCGACGTCGCCCCCGACCAGACCCTGCTCGACTGGCTACGTCATGAGGGCCGCACAGGCACGAAAGAGGGATGCAACGAGGGCGATTGCGGCGCCTGCACGGTGATTATCGCGCGTTTGAGCCAGAATCGCCTGGTTCTCAAAGCCACCAACGCCTGTATTCAGCTCATGCCAATGCTCGACGGTGCGGCCTTGTTTACCATTGAGGATGTCGGCCATGCGGCCGCGCTGCATCCCGTTCAGGAGGCGATGGTCAACCTCAATGGCGCGCAATGCGGCTTCTGCACGCCGGGTTTTGTGATGTCGATGGTCGCGTATCGCAATGCAGACGGGCGATCGGATGACGATGCCGCGATTGATTCGGCGCTTTCCGGCAATCTCTGCCGCTGCACCGGCTATGCACCGATCGTGCGCGCCATGAAACAGGCTCTCGCTGCTCCAGACAGTCCTTTCGAGACAGCACTTTCAGGCCTTGGGGCAAGGCTCGCGGCGCTGCAGGACGGCGGAGATGTGTCGATAGAGACGCCGCGTGGCGCGATTTTCCTGCCTGCCAGCGCGGACTCGCTGGCCCTTTATCTGCATGACCATCCTGAAACGCTGATCGTGGCAGGGGCTACCGATGTTGGCCTCTGGGTGACCAAAGCCATGCGTTCCCTGCCGCGTGTGGCCTTTATCGGACAATGCCCCGATCTGATGCGGCTCGAGCGCGATGATGAAGGGCTCCATGTCGGGGCGGCGGTCACCTATGACGCTGCACGTGAAGCACTGGCTGCCCTGCTGCCTGATTTCGGGGCGCTTATCGGGCGTATTGGCTCGACACCCATCCGTAACAGCGCGACGCTTTGCGGTAACATCGCCAATGGCTCGCCCATTGGTGACGGCCCACCGGCGCTTATTGCCGCCGGGGCCATGCTGCATCTGCGGTGTGGTGTCGAAAAACGCGTGATCCCGCTTGAGCGCTATTTTTTGGCCTATGGCAGGCAGGACCGGCGGAAAGGCGAGTTCGTCGAGGCCGTCAGCATACCACCGCTCGCCGGGGGCACCTTCTATCGAAGCTATAAGATCTCGAAGCGCTTCGATCAGGACATCTCCGCAGTACTCGCCGCTTTCGCGCTGCGTTTCGATGAGGAAGGGATCGTGCTGGAGGCGCGCCTGGCTTTCGGAGGCATGGCGGCAACCCCCTCTCGGGCCGCACGCGCCGAGGCGGCTCTGGTCGGCGCCCCTTGGAACGAGGCCACGCTCGAAGCAGCGCGTCTGGCATTGACAGAGGACTTCACTCCGTTGAGCGATATGCGTGCCAGCGCCTGGTATCGTCAGACAGTCGCCGCCAATCTGCTGACGCGTTTCTTCGAGGAAAGTCAGGGTGAGACCACGCGCCTCGCCAAAGCTGGAGGCTCGTGCATGTCTGACCCGATCGCTTTGGAAGCGCTGCCTTCCTCCGTTTCTGTGCCTGAATCGACCGTGACATGAAGCATGAAAGCGCCGTGCTGCATGTCACCGGGAGGGCGCTCTATATTGACGATCTCCCGGAGCCCAAGGGGCTTTTGCATGTGGTGCCGGGCTTGAGCGAGAAGGCTCACGCACGCCTGATCTCGATCGATCTTTCTGCCGTACGTGCGCTGCCGGGCGTGGTGCGCGTGCTGACTGCGAGCGATATTCCCGGCGAGAACCAGACCAGCCCGGTTCATGCCAATGACGAACCGCTTCTGGCGCAGGATCTGGTTCAGCATGTCGGCCAGCCAATCTTTGCGGTCGTGGCCACAGAGCGCTCCATTGCCAGACGGGCAGTGAAGCTGGCGCGTATCGTTTACGAAGAACTGCCCGCCATTCTCGATATCGATAGCGCGAAAGCCAATGGCAGTGCCGTCGTCTGGCGCCCGCTCACCATGGCGCGTGGCGATGTGGAGCCCGCGCTCGACAATGCGCCGAGACGGCTTCAGGGCAATCTGACCATTGGCGGCCAGGAGCATTTCTATCTCGAAGGGCAGGTGGCGCTGGCCCAGCCCGGCGAAGCAGGCGAGATGCGTCTGTGGTCCTCCACGCAGCATCCCTCCGAAACGCAGCATCTTGTGGCCAGCGTGCTGGGGCGGCCGCATCATCTGGTCACGACAGAGATCAGGCGCATGGGGGGCGGATTCGGCGGTAAGGAATCGCAGGCCAATGGCTGCGCCTGTCTCGCCGCGCTGGCGGCCGAGCTGACCGGGCAGGCCGCCAAGATGCGCCTCGATCGCGATGATGACATGGTCATCACCGGCAAACGCCACGATTTCAAGGTGGCTTACGATGTCGGCTTTACCGATCAGGGCGATATTCTGGCTGTGGATATGGAGCTCGCCGCGCGATGCGGCTGGTCGGCCGATCTTTCAGGCCCGGTGACTGACCGCGCCCTGTTTCATGCCGATAACGCCTATTTCTACCCCGATGTGCGGTTTCGCTCGCTCGCTCTGAAGACCAACACGCAGTCCAACACCGCATTTCGTGGTTTCGGCGGGCCTCAGGGCATCATCGCCGCCGAGCGTGTGATCGAGGAAATTGCCTTTGCCACGGGCATGGATCCGCTCGATGTGCGTCTGCGTAATGTGTACGGCACGGGCGAGCGTAATGTGACGCCCTACCACATGGTGGTCGAGGACTCGATCACCGATCTGGTGATGAGCCAGCTGGCCGAACGCTGCGATTATCGTGCGCGCCGACAGGCTTTGCGCGACTTCAACCTTGCGAGCCGGAATCTTCGAAAGGGTATCGCCCTCGTTCCGGCCAAATTCGGCATTTCCTTTACCGCGACCCATTACAATCAGGCCGGGGCGCTGGTACATGTCTATACCGATGGTTCGGTGCAGGTGAATCATGGCGGTACGGAGATGGGGCAGGGGCTGCACACCAAGATGGTGCAGATCGTGCGGCACGAATTCGCCCTGCCTGCTGAAAGCGTACGCATTACCGCCACCACCACGGGTAAGGTGCCCAATACCTCGGCCACGGCAGCGTCTTCGGGGGCCGATCTGAATGGCATGGCGGTGCTCGATGCGGTCAGCCAGATCAAGGGACGCATGGTCGCTTTTGCCGCAGAGAAATGGCAGGTGGCGCCTGAACGGATCGTCTTTGCCCCAGAGGGGGTCAGGATCGGAGAGGAGATCGTCTCTTTTCGTGATCTTGTCTGGCAGGTCTATTTTGCCCGCATCTCGCTCTCGGCCAGCGGGTTCTACAAGACTCCCAAGATCTCGTGGGATGCGGCGACAGGAAGGGGGCGGCCCTTCTATTATTTCGCCTATGGCGCCGCCTGTGCCGAGGTAACGCTCGATCTGCTGACCGGCGAGAACACAATTGATCGTGTCGATATCCTTCATGACGCCGGAGAGTCGCTCAATCCATCGATCGATATCGGCCAGATCGAAGGCGCTTTCGTGCAGGGGGCGGGTTGGCTGACGACGGAAGAGCTGGTCTGGGATGGTCAGGGTAGGTTGCGCACCCACGCCCCGAGCACCTATAAAATTCCCGCCTGTTCGGATCGACCGCGCATTTTCAATGTGGCGCTGCTTGAAGATGCGCCTAATCGTGAGGCAACGATCTACCGCTCGAAAGCTGTCGGTGAGCCGCCCCTGTGCCATGGCGTGGCCGTGCTGCACGCGCTGTCTGACGCGATTGCGAGCCTCGATGCCTACCGGTCCTGCCCATCGCTCGATGCGCCCGCAACGCCTGAAACGCTGCTGCGTACGATCATGCGTGTTCAGGCGCAGCGTGCCGATGGAGCCTCCGCCTGATCGATTTCGATCTCATTCATGCCTGGCAGCGTCAGGCTGTGGCCGTTCTGCGCGTGGTCGTGGCTGATGCCAGAGGCTCGACTCCGCGCGAGGCGGGTGCCTTCATGCTTGTTACCGAGACGGCGCAGACAGGCACCATTGGCGGTGGTCAGCTCGAATGGGAGTCTCTGGCCCGCGCGCGCCAGATCCTGCGTGGCGAGGCCGGGCGCGAGGAAAGCCGCTTCGTTCTGGGACCGCAGGCCAATCAGTGCTGCGGCGGCGTGGTGGTGGTCCGCTACGAGCCGGTTTTCGATCTCGATGCCGAATTGCGGGCTATCAGGGCGCAGCGTCTGTCCTGGCCGGTTCTGGCGGTGTTCGGGGCAGGTCATGTGGCGCGCGCGCTGATGCAGGCGGCGTCGTTGCTGCCGCTGTCCCTGCGCTGGATCGATCCGCGGGCAGAGGAATTCGGCGCAGTGCCCGAAGGGGTGCGGGTCTGCGTGACCGATCAATGGGAGCGTGAAATCGCCAGCCTGAAACCCGGAGACGGGGCGCTGATCATGACGCCCAGCCATACGCTCGATGCGCTGATCGTTGCCGCCGCTCTTGAGCGAAGCGATCTCGCCTATGTCGGGCTGATCGGCTCACGCAGCAAGAGGCGGCGTTTCGAGGCCGGGTTTCGGGATATCGGGCTCAGCCAGGCGCAGATTGACGCGCTGGTCTGTCCCATCGGGGCGCAGGGCCTGCGTGACAAGCGTCCCCAGATCATCGCCGCCTTTGTCGCGGCAGAGCTGGCCGCCCGGTTGGTCTGTCGGCCCGAATAGGGCAAGGTGAGGAGCGGTGAGGGTTCGGTTGCGTTTCTGCGGCGACAGCCCGACGGCATAAGGAGGAATTTCATGACCGGACCCGGCCCGATACGCGGCATCCTGTTCGATATGGATGGCGTACTGCTCGATAGCGAAACGCTCTCGCTCGATGCGTTTGTCTTGGCGGCGCGGGATCTGGGGCACGACATGCCCATCGGGTTTGCCCGTCAGATGATCGGTCTCCCCGGCGATGCCTGTGCGCGTCTTGTGGTCGAGACATATGGGCCTGAAGTCGATCTCGGGGCGCTGTTTCGTGCGCAGGACCGCCATATGCATGAACTGGTCGAAGCGGGTGGCTGATCATGAAGCAGGGCGTAGTGCCGCTTCTCGATTATCTCGATGCGCGCAAGCTGAAGCGGGCCATTGCAACCTCATCGAGCCGCGCGCGCACCGACGCCATCTGCGTCATGTCGGCATCTATGAGCGTTTCGATGCGATCGTCACGCGTGACGATGTGACACGTGGCAAGCCTGACCCCGAGCCTTATCTGCGGGCCGCCGCTGCGATCGGTATCGATCCGGCCTATTGTCTGGCGGTGGAGGATTCCCATAACGGGGCCCGCGCCGCTCATGCTGCTGGTATCAGGGTAATCGTCGTGCCTGATCTCATGGCTCCAAATGAGGAAATCATCGGCAAAGCGCATGCGATCATGGACGACCTTCATGAAGTGCGCGACTTCATCGAACGCGCCGATAGCGCGGCCTGACCGGCGCGGTACCGGCCGGTTGCTCTGCACGGCTTTCTCCACATGCCGGATAAAGAGTCTGTCCCTGAAGTGCTCCTCGTAACCTGCTTAGCGCCGTCAATGGGGCTAGTGACAGCCCCCACCTTTGCAGCCGTTACAGCCATCGCAGCCTTTCTTCGAGGCGCTGTCGGGTGCGGTTTGTCGGGCGATCCCGAGCCGGGCCTTGAGGCGCGCCGCGTGAATGGGGAAGAGCCTGTTCAGCCAGAAGAGCAGGGCAATCACAACGAGGGTGATGACGATCAGGCTCTGGATCATGATGGGGTTCCTGTAAGGGCGCGTGTCACATGATAGGTAAGCAGCGCCGCCACATAGGCAAGGCCAAACAGATACGCGGCAGCACCCAGAACGACCTTGAGTGAGCGTGTCTCGCGGCGCATCACGGCAAGGGTCGAGATGCATTGCGGCGCGTACACATACCAGGCGAGCAGCGAGAAAGCCGTTGCCATGCTCCAATGCGCGCTGAGCAGGGGCATGAGCTGGCTAGCCGCCGTGTCGTCATTGGCGCCCAGCGCATAGACGGTGGCGAGCGCGCTGACCGCGACCTCTCGCGCCGCAAGGCCCGGGATAAGCGAGACGCAGATCTGCCAGTTGAAACCGATCGGCGCAAAGATCGGCAGCATCCAGTGGCCGATCATGCCCGCCAGACTGTAATCGATAGCAGCCCCTGTCGCGTTGGCTGGCGGCGAGGGGAAGCTCGACAGCGCCCAGAGCAGAACGTTCAGCGAGACGATGATGGTGCCGACGCGCGAAAGGAACATGACGGCGCGCTGCCACAGACCCAGCGCCACGCTTTTCAGGTTCGGCCTGCGGTAGGGAGGCAGCTCCAGCATCAGCGGATGTTCGTCTGATTCCACGCCACGCGTCATGAGGCGTGCTGCGATGATGCCGCTGACGATGGCCACGAAATAGAGACCGAACAGAACCAGCCCCTGTAACCCCAGAAAGCCCAGCACGGTACGATGCGGCACGAAGGCCGCGATCAGCAGCGTGTAGACAGGGAGTCGCGCTGAGCAGGTCATGAGCGGTGCGATCAGGATCGTCACCAGACGGTCGCGCGGATTCTGGATGGTGCGTGCCGCCATGATGCCTGGAATGGCACAGGCAAAGCTCGAGAGCAGGGGAATGAAGGAGCGCCCGCTCAACCCGGCAAGCGCCATGATCCTGTCCAGCAGAAAGGCTGCGCGTGCAGATAGCCGGTTTCTTCAAGCGTCAGGATCCAGAGAAACAGGATCAGGATCTGCGGCAGGAAGACAATGACCGTGCCGGCGCCTGCGATCACACCGTCTGCCAGCAGGCTGCGCAGCAGCCCCTCAGGCAGGGGCGAGACGATCAGCTGACCCAGAGAGGCGATCCCCGCCTCGAGTGCGTCCATGATCGGCTGTGCCCAGGCGAAGACCGTCTGGAACATGAAGAACAGCACAACCAAAAGAATGATCGGGCCCCAGACCGGGTGTAGAAACCAGCGGTCGAGCCGGTCGGCCATTCGGTCGTTCTTGAGCACCGATTCATTGGTGAACCGTAATATCAGCGCGCCGACCTGAGTATGCAGATCGACCCCTTCCGGCAATGCGGGGGGGAGCGGAAATTCGGGCTTTTCGAGCGCGTCGAGCAGATGGGTCACACCGCTCTTGCGCAGGCTGATGGTCGGTATGATCGGCACGCCAATGGTAGCAGCGAGGCCGGGTACGTCGATCTTGAGACCTATACGGGCGGCTTCATCCATCATGTTCAGCACGACCAGCATGGGTCGGCCGAGCTGGATCAGTTCAAGCAGAAAACGCAGATGAAGGCGCAGATTGCTGGCCGAAACGACGCAGATGATCAGATCGGGTTGCTTCTCGACCGCATGGCGCCCCATGCAGACATCGCGAGTAACGTCTTCATCGGGGCTCGT
Source organism: Asaia platycodi JCM 25414 (assembly GCF_000614545.1). GTDB lineage: Bacteria > Pseudomonadota > Alphaproteobacteria > Acetobacterales > Acetobacteraceae > Asaia > Asaia platycodi. The sequence continues at coordinate 380,891 of NZ_BAKW01000001.1, forward strand.
GGCGCTCAGGCTATAGGCGCCGGGCAGGTCGAGCAGTCTGATGGAGCGGCCCAGCGGAGTGGTGAAACGCCCCTCCTTGCGCTCGACCGTGACACCGGCATAGTTGGCGACTTTCTGCCTGCTGCCGGTCAACTGGTTGAAGAGCGAGGTTTTGCCGCAATTGGGATTGCCGACGAGGGCAGCCCTTAACGGTTTTGTGGCCGTTTCCGGCGGGGCGACAGCATGCATACTGCGTTAAAGATCATGCTTGAGTGTTATGCGCGAAGCTTCGCCGCGGCGAAGGGCAAAACAGGTAGATCCCAGACGCACTGCGATAGGGTCATGGCCGACCGGCCCCGTCGCGACGATTTCGACCGGCGCACCGGGTATGAAACCCAGCTCACTGAGGCGCGTCGCGATTGGATCGTCCTTCATGCGTGCGATGACCTGACTGATGATCGCGTGAGCCCCTTTAGGCAGGGTGTCGAGTGTCATGGGTAGGCCCACCTGAGCAAGATCGTGGCGTTCCATGAGAACGCTTCTCAGTTGCCTAGATAGGCCTTCACGAATTCTTAGGGAAGAGGGACGCGTATGAAACCTTTGCAGGAAGGACCTGTGTTACCGGCTTTTGCGATGGCTAGGGTCTTTCTCATAGGTGCAAGCGATCTCTATGGCGGTGACGATTGCCGCTCGTGCCTGGGGGCTGTTCTGCCAGCAAGTAGCGCCAAGCTGGGTCGCGATGCGCTGGCATAAGGCCTGCGCTGTTTGCGGGGCCAGCTCTTTGAGGCTTTGGATGCCGCATTCTTCGAGGCGTTGCAGAACAGTGGGGCCGATTCCGCGGGCTGAGAGAAGGAGTTTACGTTCCGTTTCGTGAAAAGGCATGCAGGCAAGGCTCCTGTGACAGGGTATGCCGACAGCATACGATCAAGTTAAGGAGGAGATGGCAGGTATCGTATCTTGTTTCTCATTACATGACGTAATTTTTCGTAGATGTTACCGCTGATATTATTTTCAGGTAATTTTTTGATGTAATAAAAAATAACATGAATGTGTGCTTGCATATGCTGAATCGTGATAATAGGTAACCGGCTTCTGCTTGTTGACCATATGGGCAGTTCTTTCCAAAATCATGACCTCAGCCGAGGGCGGTGTCTTGTCTGATAACGTATCGAATACATCCCACGATGTGCTGATCATAGGCGCTGGCCTTGCCGGGCTTACGCTGGCCCGGCAATTGCTTGATGCTGACCCTGCGCTCGATATCTGTCTTGTGCATAATCGCCGGTTTCCAAATCCCGAGCGTATCCACAAGGTCGGTGAGTCCACCGTTGAGATCGGTGCATTCTACCTGGCTGAGATCGTCGGTTGCGCGGCACATCTGCAGACCGAGCATCTTCGCAAGATGGGATTGCGCTTTATTCAGACCCAGGGCACGACACAAGAAGATCCTTATCGCGAAATCGGTCTGAGCTATTATCCGTATCAGGCGACCTATCAGATTGATCGTGGCAAGCTCGAAAATCACATTCGGAACACACTCGGCGCGTCGGTCACTCTCATCGAGAATGGCCGTGTGCTGGATTTCGATAGAAATGATGGCGTGAGTACGGTCTCTATCCGGGATCACGACGGGGCCATTTCAACGCGATCAACGCTGGGTTGTCGATGCGTCCGGTCGCGGTCGCGTGCTGATGAAAAAATTCGGTTTGCAGAAAAGCGCGAATATCAACCACTCGGCAGTCTGGTTTCGCGTTGAAGGCAAGGTCGATATCAATGACTTCCTGGCTTCTTCCGATGCGGAAAATTCGTTCGCTCATGCTGGCGAGCGTGCGCGAAGCACAACGCATATCATCGGGAAGGGGTACTGGGTCTGGATTATTCCTATCAGTGAGCAGACGACCAGCATAGGCATCGTGTTTGACAATGCCATCTTCAAGCTTTCGGAACTGAGTTCGCACCCGCTGGCGATGGGATGGCTGCAGCGAAACGAGCCACGCTTTCATGACTATCTGCTGGAGCGCGATTTCGGCGTTATCGATTTTGTCATGCTGCGCAATTATTCCTATTTATCGGAGCAGTTTCTCTCCGAGGATGGCTGGGCCCTGACGGGCGAAGCTGCCGGTTTCGTCGATCCGATGTATTCGAATGGCACCGACATGATCGGTCTTGCCAATACGATGATCACGAACGCCATCACAAAACCTGACGGCGTCAAAATGATCGAGCAGATGAATTACGTTCTCAGTGAGGCCTATGCTGGCTTTGTTGACACGCACCGTGACTCGTATCGTTTCTTCAACGACTGGAACTACGTTTTCGTCAAGACGAACTGGGACGCGAGCTTTTATTTCCTGTTCATGTGTGTTCTGTTCATGAATAGAAAGTTCGAGGACATCGCGTTCATTCAGTCGATCCATGAGAAGATCAGCGCTTTTTACGCGTTGCATCACGAAGTTATGGATTTTCTCAGGCAGGACGGAGCGGTCTCGAGCGATTATCGCCTCCCGGAATTCATCAATCTGGCGGGCACGGTCCAGGATTTTGCAAACCGGACGATCATAAGTCCGGATGCCTCAGATGATTGTATCCGCGAGCGGCTCGACCAGAACATGATCATTCTGAGGGAGTTGGCTGACTCCATCATGCATTCCAGAAAATTCGATGAAAACTTCTCTCAGATGGGGCAACGCCTGAATGCAGCCTGACCGGCTGCGTCTGATCTCCGCTGCAGCTCCGGCAGTCGGTTTGTAAGGCGTGTTGGCACGTCCTATATTCTGGGTTTGATCCGGCCGGGAGTATATGATGCGCCATCTTATCGAACAGCGAATTCAGCAGGGTGGTGGCAAGGCGCCTGCCGATCTCGTCATACGTAATGTCGGGCTGTTCGATCTTGTGACAGGAGAGATTCTGCCTGGCGATATCGCTATCTGTGGCGATCGTATTGTCGGTACGCTCGACCGTTACGAAGGCAAACGTGAGATAGATGGTACCGGCAAAATTGCGGTGCCGGGCTTTATCGACACCCATCTGCACGTTGAATCCTCTCTCATCACGCCTTTCGAGTTTGATCGCTGCGTGCTGCCGCATGGCGTGACCACCGCCATCTGCGACCCGCATGAAATGGCCAATGTTCTGGGCGGCGCCGCGTTCGATTATTTTCTGAACTGTGCCACGCGCACGATCATGGACCTGCGGATCAATCTGTCGAGCTGCGTCCCTGCGACACCTGTCGAAACTTCCGGGGCCATTCTCGATGCGGCGTCGCTCGTCGCCTATCGCGATCACCCCAAGGTCATCGGGCTGGCCGAGTTCATGAATTTTCCGGGTGTGCTCACCGGCCAGCCTGATTGTCTCGACAAGCTCGTGGCCTTTGCCGGCGGGCATATCGACGGTCATGCGCCGTTGCTGCGTGGCAAGAAACTCAACGGTTATCTCTGCGCGGGTATTTCAACGGATCATGAAGCGACCGCAGCAGAGGAAGCGTTGGAAAAAATCCGCAAGGGCATGACCATCCTCATTCGCGAAGGCTCTGTCTGCAAGGATCTTGAAGCGCTTGCCCCGCTTCTGACGCCGGAGACGTCACAGTTTTTCGCCTTTTGCACCGACGATCGCAATCCGCTCGAAATCGCTCATGAGGGTCATATCGATTTCCTTATCCGCAAGGCGATCGACCTTGGGGTAAAGCCGCTTGCCGCCTATCGTGCCGCTTCGCTCTCGGCGGCGCGTGCTTTTGGTCTGCGCGACCGCGGTCAGATCGCGCCAGGTATGCGCGCCGATATCGTGCTGCTTGACGATCTGGAGACCTGCCAGGTGGCTCAGGTCTTCTCGGCAGGGCGGCTTGTTGATGATGCGCTGTTCGATAGCCGTGACATCATCCCTCCTACCGGATATGGCTCCATCAGACTGGCCGCGCCAATCACCGAGCAGGATCTGGTCGTGAAAGGCGCAGGCGATCATCGTGCTGTAATCGGTATTATTCCGGGGCAGATCATCACTGCGTTCAGACGTTTCGATTTGCCGACTGCCGATGGCCGCGTCTTGCCAGACGAGACGCAGGATATCGCAAAGATCTGTGTCATTGCCCGTCATGGCAAGAACGCGAATATCGGGCGCGGTTTCGTGCAGGGCTTCGGTCTGAAGGAAGGGGCCTTGGCCTCCTCAGTCGGTCATGACAGCCATAATCTCTGCGTCGTTGGCATGAGCGATGCCGATATGGCGTTGGCCGTGTCGCGGCTGACAGAGCTGGGCGGCGGTTTTGTGGCTGTCGATGGCGGCAAGGTGATTGCAGAGTTGAGCCTGCCGATTGCGGGGCTGATGAGTGATCAGCCTTTCGAGACCGTGCGTGACAATCTTGAAGCCCTGCGTCGGGCAGTTGGCGGTATGGGTGGCACGCTTGAAGAGCCATTCCTGCAACTGGCTTTTCTGCCTTTGCCCGTTATTCCTCATCTCAAGATCACCGATCTGGGATTGATCGATGTCGACACCATGACATTGGTGCCCTGAGCGCATGGTCCCACCCCGGTTTGACCGGGGCGGAACAGGGGTCAGAAATTTGTCGTCAACTGGCCACCCAGAATGGCGGCATCCTTGAAAGTGGTCGTGGCACCGGGGTGCTGCAGATACTGAAAGTCGAATTGCAGCGCGGTCGCGGGCAGGAGGTGCACGCTGTAGAAGGCTTCGTAAACCTGCTCCCAGTTCTGCACCCCATAGACATTGCCCCATTGGTTGGAGACAAACGGCAGACCCAGCGCCACTGAAGATTGCTGCTGCAGACGGATCGAGCGGCTCATGTTCATGTGCTGGAACATGATGCCGACCTGATCGAGTGGGCGGTGCCAGGGGGTACCGCTTTGCAGCAGGCCGATCCATTCATGATCGCGCATGGCCACGACGTTGCCTGGGCATAGCCGACGCCACCGATCACGATCAGACCGTCGGCAATGCCCTTGCCGCTCCGCACCAGCATCTGATCGAACATTACCCAGCTCGACCACATGCCGGATTCCTTGCGGGCACCCAGCCCGCTGGCCTGATACGACCCGCCATACCGGTCTTCGTAGAGATTCGGATAGCGCGAATTGTCGTAGTAGAAACCGATCTTGTAATGGCCGAGCAACTTGTCCTTGCCAAAGGCAGGATCCCAGCCGGTTTCGAATTGCGAGCTGAGTTTGCCAAGCCCATCCTGGGCCAGTGCCCAGCCTGACACGCCGCCATTGAAGGCGTGTGGGCTGACGGCGAAAAGCCTCCCATGATATAGGTCCGCTCGGTCGGTCGCACGCGCAGCACGGCGCCGATATTGGCTGAAGGCCAGTCACGACCGCCGGGCGCATATTTGCCTGGTGCGAAATTTCCGCAGACGCTGACATTCATGAAGTTGCAGGCCAGCGCATCGAAATCGAAAAACGTTCCGGTCGGGATCACACCGGCCGAAAGAATGACCCGGTCATGCAGAAAGGTCTTGTCGGCATACATCGAGACGAGATGGGCCACGACATTGCCGCGTGAACCGTAGATCTGCTCGGGGTTGGAGACGTAATCGCCCAGCGTCGAACTGAAATTGCGCCCATGACCGTTGACCACCAGAAGATGGGTCCAGAAGCCCTGAAAACCCGCGAGCTTCTGCCAGTCGATATCGAGTTCGGCGGCAACCTGACCGGCCAGCACGTTGTCACGCGTGCGGCCGCCGGTCACGTTGCCCATATATTCTTCATTCAGCGCGATATTGAGAAAGATGCCGCGCTTTTGCATCCAGCTCTGCGCCCCGCCCCAATCGCCGAAAAGATGCGGATTGCCATATAGGGAAGGCACAAGCGGCCCGATCGGTACGGCGCCCTGTCCTGCGATCGGGAAGCCGATTGCGGTGTATCCACTACTGTCGAGCGTCTTGGCGGTTTCCGACTGTGCCCGGGCAGAGGGTGCCTGAATCGTCGCCAGTAGTGCCGTCGTGAAAGCAACGCCCAAGCCACGTCGTGTCTTTCGGCGCGCTTCAACAGGGCGCGCAGAGGGAAGGGCGCCGTCTCTGATGGGCATCAAGTCAGGTTTGGTCGTCACGTTTCTCAATCCAAATAACCATCGGGCGAAATAATCATCGGGTCGACGCCTCTCTGGCAGATCTGCCGAAAGGGGCGCCGATAATGGTGATGGCATTAACAGAAAGACATGATGAAAGGACACGGATAAAGACTACAAAATTCCGTGTTACGTTGTTACAAAAACGATGATAGAGTTGAGCGTATTATAACGAGATCAGTCGCGAGCGAAGGTTTTTCGCCCTCCCACCCAGACTTCTTTCACGGTGAGGGTGTGATCGAGAACCACCATATCGGCCAGCTTGCCAGTTTCGATAGCGCCCCGATCGGAAAGTCCCAGATAAGCCGCCGCGTTGGTGCTTACGAGACGACTTGCTTCGGGAAGAGACGCTCCATGGGTCACAGCGTTGCGCAGGGCCTGGTCTAGGCTCAGCACGCTCCCGGCGAGAGAACCATTGGGCAAGCGCACGACCCCGCCTTCGATCAGGACTTCCTGTCCACCAATGTGCTGGGGCCGTCAGGTTGACCCGCACCGCGCATGGCATCGGTGACGAAAAGCAATCGGTTGCGCATGAGACGGGATGCGAGGCGGAAGCTGGCAGGGTGGACGTGATGTGCGTCGAAAATCATCTCGGCATAGCTCGCGTCATGGCACATCAGCGCTGTGACGGGGCCGGGTTTGCGCCCTTCTATGGGAGACATCGCGTTGAACAAATGCGTACCACCTGCAATGCCGCCGCAGGTGCAGATGCTGGCAATCGCCCCCATCGTCGTTTCGTAATCGGCTATGGTGTGACCGATGCTGATACGCACATCGGCTCTTGCCAGGCTCGCAATGGCAGTATCGGCATGGTCGAGTTCCGGGGCGAGGGTAACGACCCTGACACAATCGAGAGCGACGATTTCTGCAATTTTTTCAGGAGAGGGGGCGATAGCGAAGGGGGGTTGGGCACCGAGCTTGTGAGGGCTGACAAAGGGGCCTTCGAGATGAGCCCCATGAATACGCGGCCCCCCGGCGCTGGGGGTTTTCATCACCTCGGCCACCGCTTTGAGGGCGACGATGACATCTTCCCAGGGGCGGGTGATGGTGGTTGGCAGGATGGTCGTTGTGCCATGACGCATATGATACTGCGCGAGACACCTTATTGCCTCGGCGCCGTCCATCGTGTCCGCGCCATCGCCGCCATGCACATGGCCGTCGATAAAGCCGGGTAGAATATAGTCACGCCCGGAGGTATCTCCCGCTTCGATCTCGCGAATATGGCTGTCGAAATGAACGGTGCCCGGCAGAAGGCGATCGGCCAGAACGATCTGGCCTGTCAGAGTCTGTGTCATGAAATCAGTCCTGTTCGGCCAGCCCGACGCGGCCGTAGCGACGCGAATAGGCCATGATGATCAGATAGGCAGGGATAACGATCATGGCGAACATGCCCTGAAACCCGAAGACGGGTTTCAGCCATACGTAGAACTGCGGCACGATCGCGCCACCACTATAGGACATGACCATGACGGCAGAGGCCATGGCCGTCATGTGACCGGCGCCGCGAATGGCGATGGGAAAAATGGTCGGCATGATCATGGCGTTGGTGACGCCGAGAAGGGCCACGCAGAACACTGAGTGATAACCTTGGGTCAGAACTGCCAGAATGGTCAGGACACAGCCTACAGCACAGGAAAGCTGCATATAGACTTCCTGCCTGATGAAGCGCGGCACGATGATGAACCCCATGATATAGCCCAAGAGCATGCCGGTCAGGGTGAGGGCAGTGAAAAACTTCGTCTCGTCCAGCGGCAGGCCGAAGCCCTGACCGTAGGTACCGATGGCGTCGCCTGCCATGACCTCGATACCGACATAGAGGAACATGGCGATGAAGCCGAAAACGAGATGCGGTTTGAAGAAGCGATGCTGAGAGCCTTCGCCGGAGGTGATGACAGGCGCTTCGAGATTGGGCAGGGGGGCGAAGGCGACGACGATGGCGATCAGGACCAGTATCCCTGCCATCCCGAGATAGGGGGCATAGAGCGCCTGAACGAAATTATTGAGCAGCGCCTCGCGCACGGCAGGGTCAGTCGCTGATTGCGCTTTCTCGGCAACGGCGCCGATATTGCGCATTACGAGCAGCCCAAGCACGATCGGCGCGAGAATACCTGCTGTCTTGTTGCAGATGCCCATGATCGAAATGCGCTGTGCGGCCCGCTCCGGTGGGCCGAGAAGGCTGACAAGCGGATTGATCACGACCTGCATGAGAGAAATACCGGCACCGAGAATCAGCAAGCCCGTCAACGCTCCGGGATAGATGCGCCAGGAAACGAACTGGCCGAAAACGGCAACGCCAGTGCAGAGACGAGCACGGAAAGGGTAAGGCCTTTTTTCAGACCGAGCCTGCTCGCAATCAGCGAGGTCGGAATGGAAAAGAGGAAAAAGGAGAAATAAAACGCAAGCGGAATGAAGAAGGCGCTGAATTCGCTCAATGAAAAAGCAACACGCACGAATGAAATGAGCGGGCCGTTCAGCCAGGTGACAAAGCCCATGGCAAAAAAGATCAGCGCGGCGACAGCCAACGCAGAATAACCATAGGGGCCAACTAATTTGTTTTGGGTACTGCGGACCTTAATCATGATGTGCAAGTCCTCAAACAGACAAGGTTTATTATTTTAGAAAATAAACTATGTATATTATAGGTAGGACGCTCCAATCAGGCCAGCATCATCGCCCAGCTTCGCTCTCACAATAATCGGAGTATCTGTTTTATAGAGGCACTTCTTTCGGACAGCCTGGTCCAGCGCCGTGATCAGTTCTCCGACCGTACTTAATCCGCCACCTGCAGGAACACAGCTCGCGCCGGTAATATTGATCACGATTGCCAAAGCGTCTGAAAGAAGGTCGATATAGCGTGTCACGGTGGTTTGATATGAAGGTTTCCCTGATAACCAGCCGTTGATAATCTCGCGACTGGAGCAGGCCTCCCCGCAAAGCCAGAGATGAAGTTTCTCGAGTCCTCTGGCCCCACCGATCGTATCAAGGCAGCCCGATTGCCCGCATCCGCAAGGAAGATAAGGATAATCCCGATCACTGCGGCGCAGAAAAGGGCCATGCCCCCATTCACCGGTAAGCCCCTGTCTCCCGACGACAAGATTGCCTTGCTGGACGAGTCCGCCACCCACGCCCGTTCCGAGTATGATGCCGAACACGTTATCCTGTCCTTTGGCTGCTCCGGTTCTGCCTCGGCAAGCGTAAAGCAATCGGCGTCGTTCGCGATGCGCACCGGTAAACCGAGCTTTCTGCTCATCAGCGGGGCGAGAGAAACGTCGTTAATGCAGGGTATATTCGCGGCAGTGCATCGAGCCGTTATGGGGTCCTGCAAACCGGCAAGTGAAAGATGGACAGCCGTAACAGGACTGCGCGATTCACGGAGGAGTTCCGAAAATGCCTCAACAAAGCGGTCCAGATCGTGACTAGGCGTTGATATCTGTCTGCGCTCTACAAGGTTGAGATCGTTATCGACCAGGCAAGGCGCATATGGGATCCGCCGATATCGGCGCAGAGCAGCGCCGGAGCAGTGAGATTTTTCCTCGTTGGCATCGTGTACCTTCGATTGTATTTCGTTCTTGATTCTGGGTCGGATACTTAATTCAGGTAAGTTAATTTAATTATTTCATAATCTTCCCTGAACATATTGCGTTCGTTGACTGTATAGGGTCATGCAGCATTCGCTTTTCTCACTTGGGCTTATGGACAGATTAACGCTCGTGTCGCTAGTATGAAATCTGACTCCTGAGCCAAAACACTGCAGGATTGCTTCGGGTAGTGCGCTTTTCGGGCGCAGGATGAGACCGTAGAGTTGTTCTACTTAATTTAGCAAATGAAATAAGTTATGTTCTCGACAGGCCACCATCGAATATTGAGTGTGCTCAGCCGTTCTGGCCCGCAAAGCCGTACCGACCTTGCCCGGATTCTTAATCTCAGCAAGGCCAGCGTCACGGCGCTGGTGAGGGAGCTGATCGAAAAGAATATCCTCGACGAGCGCGAGCGTGTCTTCGGCTTTGGTCGCCCGGCCATCATGCTGGGGCTGCGTCAGGACGCCGCCAGTTTCATAGGAATTTCCCTGCAAGCGGATCCGGCACATGTAGTGCTGACCGATCCGCACGGCGGCGTACATAGAAGCTTCACGATGCCTCTCGTTACCGATGTCGAGGCCTGTCTTGCGGCCATGGCTGGAGCGGTGAAGGAAATTCGCAACGATTATCCTGAGGGAATCGGTGAACTTGCCGGGATCGGTGTTGTGATCGCGGGGATTGTGTCGGGTAACAGTCAGGTCTGTGTGGCTTCTGCGACACTTGGCTGGAAGGATATCGATATCGGTAAGCGGCTCGCAGCGATGACCGGTTTGCCGGTTTTCGTTGAAAACGACGCCAATGCGCTGGTCATCGGTGAACAGCTTTTCGGCAATTCCGGCGAATTCAAGGATTTCAGTCTCGTTTTTGTCAGCGAGGGTATAGGCGGCGCCACATCATCAATCGGCGTCTGCACCGAGGTCATCATGGGGAGCAGGTGAGATTTCGCATTCCCCCATCGCAATTGATCGTGAGGCTCTGCCGTGCCGTTGCGGCAATCGCGGCTGTCTGGAGACAGTCGCTGCCCTTCCCGCAATTCTGGGAGCGGCGCGACGGGCAGGTTTGCCGGATGAGATAGAGCAGATTGTCGATCTCGCCACAGATGGCCAGCCGGAGGCTCTGGCCATACTTCATCGGGCGGGAACGGCGCTTGGCGTTTCGCTCTCTCAGATTATCCAGCTCATCGATCCATTACGAATAGTCGTCAGATTGGATCCACATCTTGTGGAAAGCGTTTTTGCGAGGGCGCTCAGGCAGGCGGTAGAGGCGCATGTGCTGCGCCGTGAAAGCTACGAGACCGAGCTGGTGCTCGGCCCCTTGCATCCGAATGATTTTGCGACGGGAGCGGCAAGTCTTGCAGCGCAGCGCTTCCTGTTTGGCAATACCAGTCTCTGAAATCAGAAGCTGGATTGATGAGCCGCAGCGGAATGCTCCGATCGCCCGACGATGTCAGTCTGGAAATCTGTGTCGATGAGGCGCAGGGGCTTTTTGCTGCCCAGCTCGATTGCGTAGCGCGCATCGAGCTTTGTGCAGCACTTGCTCTGGGGGGGCTGACCCCGTCACCCGGACTGATTGCCCTGGCCAGAACGCCGCGCGTCCCGGTATTTGCGATGGTCAGGCCACGCGCCGGGAATTTCGTTTTTTCTCCCGATGAGGAGAAGCAGATGCTCTGCGACATCGCGGCTCTGCGTGAGGCTGGGCTCGCGGGTGTCGTTCTCGGGGCGGCTCTCCCTGATTCGCGGCTCGATGTGGCGATGCTGGGCCGTCTTTCCCAGGCCTGCGGCCCTCTGCGTCGCCAGTTGCATCGGGTTTTCGACCTTGTGCCCGATCCGTTCGAGGCGCTTGAGGAGGCGATCGCGCTGGGCTTCGAGCGTATTCTTACCTCAGGACTGACTCCGAAAGCGCCGGATGGTGTCGAAATGCTGCGCGCCTGCGCGAGCGAGCGGCAGGGCGTATCGATATCATGGCAGGGGGCTTTGTTCGTCCTGATAAAGTTACTACAGTTTCTAAAATATCTGGGGTGAAATCCTTCCATGCCTCTTGCCGCGAAAAATCAGCGGTGCAGGATGAGCGTCTGCTTCATTTCGGATTCGCAGTGGATCACGCCGTGACATCGCCTGTGGAGATCAGGCTTCTGCACGAGGCCGCCTGCGCAGCCCAAGGCTGAGAACCGTTTCAGGACAAAGAGGATCGAACCCCATGTTCCTTTCGCATGTATCAATTCGTTCCGGTTTTGCACTGAGTGCTTTGCTGCTCGCCTGTGCCGCCACCGGAAGGGCGCAAGCGACCCCTTTGACGCCGGTCTTCATGCCACAGCCCGCGCAATCGACATTGAGCGGACAGACGACAGGACTTGCAGCACTGCCCAAAGTGGTATGGGCGCACGCACCATCCCCCCTGCTCAAACGGCTCTGGCCCGTTTCGAGGCAAGACTGGAGCAGATAGGTGTCGTTCCGGGCGCAGAGGCTACGAAAGGCGGCGTCGTGCTCAGGATCAAGGTAGGAAAAGACCCGGCCTATCTTTCGCTCGATGCTCGTGAAGGATATGCGCTCGATGTGTCCTCGAAAGAAATCGTTCTGACGGCCGGGGGGCCCACAGGGGTAATCTACGGTTTCGCCACGCTTTTGCAGATGATCGATACGCATGGCGCTGTGCCGGTTCTGGCGCAAGGGCATGTTGATGATGCGCCGAGATTCAAGTGGCGCGGGCTGATGATCGACGTGTCGCGCCATTTTCAGTCGCTCGATACGCTCAAGCGCCAGCTCGATGCCATGGAGTTGACCAAGCTCAATGTGATGCATTGGCATCTGAGCGACGGTACGGGTTTTCGCGTCGAGAGCAAACGCCTGCCGCTCCTGCAGCAGGTTGGCGGGCACAGCAGATATTATACGCAGGCTCAGGTGAAAGAGATCATCGCGTATGCCGCCGATCGCGGCATACGGATCGTGCCTGAGTTCGATGTGCCTGGTCACACCCTGGCTATCCTGACCGCTTATCCTGATCTTGCGGCACAGCACCCTGTACCGACGGTTCAGGACTGGCAGCAGGATTGTCGGGTGGCCTCAAGCAATGACGACGTGACGACCCATTGCACGAAACACCCCGACCTCAATATGGCGGCCATGGACCCGACAAACGACAAGGTGCTCGGCTTTGCCCGAACGCTTTTTGGCGAGATGGCGGCGCTCTTTCCTGATCGCTATTTCCACACTGGCGGTGACGAGGTCGTGGCACGGCAGTGGAGCGATAATCCGCAGATTGCCGCCTATATGAAATCTCATGGTTTTGCCGATGCGCCCGCGCTCCAGGCAGCGTTCACTGCAGAGATCGAAAAGATCCTGAGCGCCGATGGCAAGATAATGATGGGGTGGGATGAGGTCAGCGAGGCGCCTATTCCGAAAAATGTGGTGGTCGAGGCCTGGCGTGGTTCCAAATGGGTCGGAACGGCCACAAGGCTTGGTCACCCGGTTGTGGTGTCCTCGGGCTATTACCTCGATCTGTTGACACCTTCATCGAAGCATTATGCGGTCGATCCTTACGACACACGTGCAGATGGTCTTGCCTTCAGGGTGCCTGGAAAGGGTGAGAAGCCGGTGAACGCGGCGTTCATGCTCGATCCGAATGCGCCGGCTCTCGATGAGGCTCAGAAAAAACTCGTGCTCGGGGGTGAGGCCCCACTCTGGACCGAAATCGTTTCGGATGAAATGGTCGATGAGAGGCTCTGGCCGCGCTCAGCCGCTATCGCGGAGCGATTCTGGTCGCCTCAGTCGGTTGCCGATGCAGATGCGCTCAATCGCCGCTTGCCTGAGATATTGAACACGCTCGAGCATTTCGGTCTTCAGGCTTCGGATCATCAGGCCCGCATGATTGCTCGTTTGACGCCGCAGAACATCGTACCTCTGACTCAGCTTGTCGCGTTGACCGTGCCAGTGCGCAATTACGCCATCAACCGTCTTGCCGATCGCAAGGGCGAGGCCATTCTCATCTCACCAGCGGCCATCGCCTCTGCAGATAGTTTCGAAGGTAATGCGTTCAATGCGCTGGCAGCACGCTATGCAGCGGGTGACCGGGGTGTCGCGGGCGTATTGAAGGAAAAACTCGCGCGTTATGAAGCCAATGATAGGGCCTTTCAGGCACTGCCGGGGCCTGATTGCGTGAATGAAGTCAAGCCGATTTCGAGCCAGATTGCCGCTCTGTCAAAGCTCGGCCTCGAAGCGCTGCAGTCGGGTGAGAAAGGGCGCGCATGGCAGGATCATGCTAATTCCCTCCTAGCGGAGCAGGACAAGGCCTATGCGGCGAGTGCCGATCATGAAGCTCGAATCATGTGGCGCAGCGCCCGGTGGACTGCTCATCGCGATCGTTCCCGGTATCCGGTCGCTGGTCTCAGTCGCGAAATAACAAGACGGCATCGGAGTGATTTTCTCTCCGATGTCGCTTCGGTATTGTTCTCGCATATAGCCCGAAGGGGCGAGTATTAGCCTTCCTGATAAAGGGCCAGACTGCGTGTCTTGGCGCTGAGTGCGGAAGCGCTGTCCCCATCGAGAATTACCGTACACTGCGCGTGGAGCCGAATGGCCGAGGCGCTGACCTCAGGCCCGACCGCGCCTTCAAGCGCTTGGCAATAATCGCAGCCTTTGATTTCCCCAGAGCCAGAAGCATGAGGTGGCGCGCTTCGAGAATGGTGCCGACTCCATGGTGAGTGCGCGTGTCGGAACATTGTCGGGATTGCCGCCGAACATGCCCGCGTTCTGGATGCGCGTCTTCTCGTTGAGGGTGACGCAACGTGTGCGACTGTCGAAAGGCGAGGGGGGCTCATTGAAGCCGATATGCCCGGTATCGCCGATGCCGAGCAGTTGCAGGTCTATGCCTCCGCTGGCCGCGATCGCGTTTTCATAAGCCAGGCACTCGGCATCGAGGTCGGACGCATCACCGGCAGGGAGGTGTCCGGCGCCCGGCCTGATGTTCACATGGCTGAAAAGCAGTGAATTCATGTAGTCATGATAAGAGCGCGGGTCGGCAGCACTCAGCCCGACATATTCATCGAGGTTGAAGCTGGTCGTGGTCGAAAAATCGAGGCCTTCCTCACGGTGCATCATGCAGAGATCGCGATAAACCCCTTCCATTGTGCGCCCTGTAGCCAAACCCAGAACAGGATGGCTGCCCGCGGTCATCAGGGAGGCTATTTCATTTGCGGCGAATCGTGTGGCGGAATGCGGGTCTGGCATGATGATAAGGCGCATGAAAAGGCATGATCCTGTCAAAGGGACGGAGGAAAACCTCAGGTGAGGAAGAGCGTTCTCTCCCATCTAAAAAACCTCAATTAGTTTATCGAGTTAAATTAAATAAAACACCTCTGTTGAACACCGGATCGTGACTGGTATTGGGATATTTGATGGAAGAAAGCCAAATTTGGAAGAAATCATTTAATTTCACGAATAAACAATTGCGATAGCGAAACGTGCCGTTTAACGTCTCTCAATACGGTGGAATAAGGCGGTGAAAAACAACATCTTCCGCTGACTCTACGTCTCAACCAAATTGAAGCCCAACCGGCGGGAGTTGACCATGCGACATATGAGACGTGATCTCTTTCTATTTTGTTCCGCATTCGCAATGAATTATATGACGGGCACTCTGTCGGCGCTCGCTGCGTCGCCGGCGGAGGGCGATCATAAGCCTGTCTCGTCCGGCACAGATCCGGCAACGCCACCGAGGGATCCGTTTTGGGGGCTAATCCGCAGGCGGAGGAAATTTCCGTCAAGGCAGCGGGGCGGCACGCCGATGGCACCAGCAACACGACACCGGGTGGTGGTCTCATGCCAAGGCAGACTGCGCCGCGCTCGCAGAGCGGCGTGACGCGCGACTTCATCGCCAAGCAGGCCCCAACGGGCAATATCTCCTCAATGATCGCCAATCTCCCGGGCGTGGTTTACGCCAATCAGAGCCCTCTTGCGACGGCAGGCGACAACATTACCATGCGCGGCATGAACCAGAGCCAGATCGGCTATTTGTTCGAAGGGGCGCCTCTGGCCGATCCTATCAATTACGAACCGTACACGGCCATGCTGGTCGATACTGAAAATCTCGGATCGGTCACGGTCTCTCAAGGCTCGCCAGATCTGAACGCGCCGACATTCAACGCGGTGGGCGGCCAAATTTCAGCAACAGCGCTGAACCCGTCTCATAAATATGGCGGGTTCATCAATCTGATGGGCGGCAACAAGAGCGCCAACAAGGAGTTTCTGCGTCTCGATACGGGTGATATCGGCCGTTCGGGCATTCGGGGCTTCGTGTCACTTTCTCATCAATCCAATAACAACTGGCGCGGCCCGGGTGGGCTGAAGCGCTACCACGTCGATGCGAAATTTCTGAAAGAGTGGGGCGAGGGTAATTCGGTTACAGCTGTGTTCGGTTTTAACCGCCAGGAACAGACACCTTTTCGCTCACCCACAGCGGCCCAGTGGAAGCAATGGGGTGAGGGGCTGAGCTACAGCGATCACTATACGCCGGGCGATGCCAGTTATTACAAACTGCAATTGAGCAATCTGAATTCGCTCGATGTTGTGGTGCCAACCCATTTCACTCTGGCCCGCGGTCTGAAGCTCAGCGTCACACCCTATTTTGTGCATCAGCACGGTCCGGCCGTGGGAGGGGAGAATATTCCTGCTTCGGGCGGCACATTCGGCACGCAGGTGTATGGTAATCTGAACCAGCCCTACGTCACCGGTGGCAAAGTCACGACGGTTGCCGTGGATCCCTGGAACCAGAAGGTGGGTGCGGTCAACACGTCGCTTGACTGGACCTCAGGGCACAACACCTTATCGGGCGGCTACTGGTACTCCTACGCCACGCATGAGGAGCACTCGACATTTGCGACGGTCGATTTCTCGGGCAAGGCAGCTAACTCCTATGGCGCTTATGGCATCAGGGTGCCGGGTGGAGCGCTGCTGAGCGGGTATAATCTGAACTTCATGCAGCAGACCAATGCGCTTTTTATCGCCGATACGCTCAAGCTTGTGGATGACAAGCTGACACTCAGCGCAGGGTTCCGTACCGTTATGGTGTCGCGTCAGGGCACGAATGATGTGCCGGGAGCCGACCCGTACAAGACTGCACGTAACTATTTTGCCCCGCTGCCGCAGGTAGCGATCAGCTATTCTCTGACCTCCAGGGACCAGATTTACGTCAATGGCACGACCTCCTTTCGCGCGCCTGCCTCGGTGCAGGCCTATAGTCAGATCTTCGATCCGAATTCCGTTGGGGCGACGTCGCAGCCCGGAAATCTGAAAGGGGAATACGGCATTGGCGAGGAAATCGGCTATCGTCACAACGGCACCTTGATCCATTTTCAGGTCTCCGCCTTCAACATGAATCTGACCAATCACCAGGTCAGCTCGACGTCTTATATTCCGGGCACGAACACGCTGGTTTCGACGCCTATCAATGTCGGTGGTGAGACCATACGCGGCATTCAGGGAGAGCTCGGCCTCACGCCCTGGCATCACCTCAGCCCTTACGTATCGGCACAGTATCTGCACGCGACAACCGATAACAATCTGCCGGTCTCGGCAACCAACGCAGCGGGGCAATCGGTCATCGATTATCTGCCGACTGCGGGTAAGACCATGGTGGCGACGCCCCATGTCACGGCGTCGGTCGGGTTGGCCTATGACGATAACAAGCGGTTTTTTGGCAATTTCAGCCTGCGCTATATCAGCTCGCAATTCTCCAGCTTCATGAATGATCAGCGCATGCCGGCCTATGTGCTGTCTGATATTACTCTGGGCTACAGATTGCCGCATGTGCCTCACCTGAGCGGACCGAAGATTCAGCTCAATCTGGTGAATGTCGGCAATAATCTCTATCGCTCCGCGCCAGCAAGTTTCGTGACCAGCGCCAAATCACGAACGGGAATTTACGGTAATACGACCAAGGCGGGTTCGCCGATCTATCTCGTCGGCGGTAATTTCGCGGCGCTCGTCTCACTCTCGACAGGGTTCTGACACTGGCGTGAAGGTCGAGAGACCACGCTTGACTCGATGCGCGCGCCGGAGAAGTTCCGGGCGCGTTTCAACGGTTTAAAAACGGAACCAACGTGCGGAAAACCGAGATAATCGCCATTGACGGTGGCGGTACGAAAACACTGCTCTTGCGCGTGCGCCCGGATGCAACGATCGCCCTTTGCCGCAAGGCAGGCGGATCGAACCCTTTCGATGTGCCGGATTGGCGCAGTGTGGTGGCCGGGTTGATGGCGGACCAGCAGGCAAATCTCGCCGCCGCAGCCTTCGGCATGGCAGGTTTTGGCGAAAGTGGCCGTCTGAGTCGCGAGCTCGAAGAGACCCTGGCCTCGTTATGTCCGTCCCCCCACAGTATTCACAATGACGTCGATATGGCCTGTCGAGGGGCTTTTCTGAACCGGCCGGGCATTCTGCTGCTCTCAGGCACTGGATCGATGGCCTGGGGCGTGGGCGAGGATGGCGAGACAGCCCGTGTCGGTGGCTGGGGTAGCTTGTTCGGCGATGAGGGGAGTGCCTACTGGATTGGTCGTCTGGCATTAGCCCGGTTTTCGCACTGTCTGGATGGGCGGGTGGAAAATGAGAGCGGCTTCGTGTCGCGCTTTTCTGCCTTCAGGGATGGCCGGAGGAAACAGCGCTCTGCAGTGCCGCTCTTCAGGAATGGTATGCCAATCTCGGTGAGGTGCGTCCCAGCGTTGCAGCTCTGGCTGTAGAGATTGGGCGCTTCGCTGAACAAGGCTGCGAGGTCTCTCAAGATATTGTCACCCGGGCGGCACAGGCTCTCGCACGCCATGTGCACGCCCTGCGTCACAGGCTGAACGGGCAGACTCTGCCGTGGAGCTATGCGGGTGGCACCATGCGCAATGCAATGTTGCGCGAGGCTCTGGCTCGGGAGTGCGGCGCCCCTCAGGCGCCGGGTCTGCCTCCAATTGGTGGGGCCATACTTGTGGCGGCGGACCTTGCTGGCTGGAAAGTTGACTCGCATTTCATCGCGCAGCTTGCAGCGTCGCTCGAAACTGCAGGGCTGAGCTGAGGACTGTCGGCTGGCTTCAGGCGTGTCCGTGCGTCTATGCGGGAGTGTTCTTTCAGCGGGCTCCACCAGCTGAAATGGCCGGTAGAGCCCGCTCCGAGAGGTTATTCCGATAAAGGTTCGGTGCCTGCGATCGTGGTGTCCCTAATCAGTGTCGGGCTGATCAGGCTTCATCGGTGGCTGAGTGTGCGACACGAAGCTGATAGCTGCCAGGCGTGACGTGCCAGCGATTATCCCTCTGAGAGAAACGGGCGATCGTCTGTAGGTCGACAGGAATCGCGACGTCACGGCTTTGATGTGCCGGGACGGTCACGCGCTGCCAGCCAACCAGACGCCTCCCGATGCCCTGTCCTTCAGCATAAAGCTGAACCACATCGCTTCCATCGCGATTGCTGTCATTACGTACCGTCAGCGTGGCGAGGGGCGTGCGATCCGCCTTTACGACAAAATGATCATAGGTGAAGCGGGCGTAAGACAGGCCGTGGCCGAACGGGAACAGGACCTTCTTTCCTGCGCGGGCAAACCAGCGATAGCCGACATCGGCGCCTTCATCATAAGCGATCGTGAAGGTGGTTGGACGTCCCTCCGTGAGAGGTGGAGCCACTGGCAGGGCGGGACGAGGCAGGTCGTTTTCCGAGAGCGGGAAGCTGAGAGGCAGATGGCCCGAAGGATTGACATCGCCGAACAGGATCTGGGCGATGGCCTCGCCACCGGCAATGCCGGGATACCAGGCCTGAACCACGGCACGTACCTGACCCAGCCAGGGCATCAGCACCGGCCCTTCGGTTTCGAGCACGACTGTCACATTCGGGTTGGCACGGGCAATTGCGTGATCAGCTTGTTCTGAGCGTCAGTCAGTGAGAGACTGGCGCGGTCACGCCCTTCGGTCGACCACTGGGCAATGAATAGCACCACCGCATCGGCCCGCTTCGCCGCCCGCGCAGCTTCCCTCAGATCGGTCTCTTCGGTAAAGGAGATGGCTGCCTGGGGTGCCAGACGGCGCATGAAAGTGAGCGGCGGAGACGGATCCCAGACCCGCTGCGACATGATCTCCGATCCCTGCTGCGGGATCGCATTGCCACCGAAGGGCAGGACCGTGGGTGAGCCGCCCCCCGAAATCACCCCCTTATCAGCATGCCCACCGATCACCGCGATCGATCTGGTCGTTTTGGCCAGAGGAAGAGCTGTCTTGTCGTTCTTGAGCAGAACGATGCCTTGTTGTGCGGCTTCGAGTGCCGTCTTGTATCCTGCGGCCCGGTCGACCGGCCTCTTTTCGATGGGTTGCTCTGCTCCGGTGGCGAAAAGACCGTAGAGAATTGGGCGCGCCATGGCTCGCAATGCATCGTCAGAGACCACGGAATCCAGTTGTCGAGGGGCGTAAAACGCCAGGCCGAATAACGTGCCATCCTTGACGGCATCGGCGATGCGTTTTTTCGTCGCTGCCGACATCGGGGAATCCTGCAACATGCCGGTCCCGCCAAGCCCGATCGCCGTGTCTATCTCGGCGCCAGATTCCTGGTTCAGTCCGGCTTCGGCAGAGTTCTTCGTGCTGTGGACGGCGCCCCAATCTGACATGACATAGCCGGGATAGCGCCACTGGCGGCGCAGGATGTCGTTCAGGAGCGGCTTGCTCTCGCAACTATAGGAGCCCCAGACCATGTTATAGGCGCACATGACTGCGCCGGGCTTGCCAAGGCGCAGGGCAATATTGAAGGCGAGCAGGTCGGATTCCATCGCGGCGTCGCGTGGAATAGAGACGTCATATTGCGTGCGACCGGTTTCGTAATCGTTGAGAGCAAAATGCTTGATGGTCGCGACGATATGGTTCGACTGCGCGCCTTTCGCATAAAAACCGGCAAGGCGGCCAACCAGAAGGGGATCTTCGCCAAAATACTCGAAGTTGCGGCCGCCCCGCGGGTCGCGTGTCAGATTGGTGCCTCCAGAGAGGAGGATGTTGAAACCGCGATCGTGCGCATCGCGCCCGACCGAACGGCCGAGGGCTTCGAGCAGGGCCGGGTTCCATGATGCGGCGCTCGCGAGCGCCGCAGGATAGGCCGTGCTCTCATAGCGCGCATCCTGAACGCGGGCGCGACGCCGATCGTGCCATCGGTTTCGGTAATGGCGGCGATGCCTTGTTCGGGCATGGCGGGCGACCAGGCTGCAGAATGCTGAGCGTCGCCTGCATCGGCAGGGTTTTGCATCAGTTCGGGAATATGGGTGACAATCAGCGCCTCGAGTTGGGGGCGACCAAGCTTGGCGAGCGTGACATCGACCCGCGCGTCGAGAGCGGATCTGGCTTCAGCATAGCTTGAAAGGGGGAGGGCACAGAGCGTAGTTGCGAGCAAGCCCGCCTTCAAACGCGATGACATGATCTTCTTCTCCTGAGGTACTGCGAGAAATAAAAGGCTCTTGCAGCTCGTCAAGCCAGATCCCCCCGTATTCCCTGGAGCTGGGTAAAGAAGAGAGTCGCTGACCAACCTGATATTTCTATAGATAATAAAGATGATAAGGTTTCTATCCTCACGATAATTTTTCTATATCATATCTATTCATTGAATATATACTGAGTTTTCTATTTTCCGACCACGCTTCGGTATGAATCCCGTTGAATATTTGTTCCCTACAAAAAACAATTGGACCCTAATGGCATAACGTCTAGCATCACTGACGAGGCGATTGGTGGAGGGTACTCATGCGTGTGGCGCTAGGGCAGTTGGTAGTGTCGACCTCATGGGAGACGAATCTCGAGCGGTGCCTTTCGCAGATTGCCGATGCTAAAGCGGGCGGTGCTCGACTTGTCGTCCTGCCGGAGGGGATACTGGCGCGCGATCCGTCAGACCCGGACCATGTTTTGCGCACCGCACAGCCACTGGATGGCCCTTTCGTCTCCGGACTGCTTCCTGCGAGCGAGGGCATCATGCTCGCCTTTTGCGTCAATGTGCCAGACGGTGCAGGACGTTTCCATAACACGCTGGTGGTCATGCACGATGGCACACTCATTGCGCGCTATCAGAAGCTGCATCTTTACGACGCTTTCGCCATGCAGGAATCCCGGCTGATCGCGCCCGGTCATGAGTTGCCACCCGTTTTGACGCTGGACGGCATGAAGATCGGATTCATGACCTGCTACGACGTGCGCTTTCCTGAAATCGCGCGTTACCTGGCGCTTGCAGGTGCCGAGATCCTGGTTGTTCCGGCTGCCTGGCTGCGCGGGCCGGGGAAGGAGCGTCATTGGGAATTGATGCTGGCGGCGCGTGCGCTCGAAAATACCTGCTTCGTGCTGGGAGCAGGAGAATGCGGCCCGCAGAATATCGGTAACAGCATGATCATCGATCCGCTGGGTGTCGTCATCGCGGCTCGCAGTGTGTCACCGGGCTGGTGATCGAGACACTCGACCTGGCCCAGTTGCAAAAAGCGCGACGTGACCTGCCAGTCCTGCAAAACCGCCGCTTTGCCGCACCGAAATTGATGGATGCGCCCTGATATCAGGCGCTGAAACACCGATGTGGGGTAATTTTTCGTTCTGCGCGAGACACAGCGCTTTGAAGATGAACTACAGGTCTGGAATGACGTCACCGATAAGGCTTGCCCTGCATGCGTGTCACCTTCGTCGGGCTTCCCGATTTTCACGAAGCGGTGACCTCGCGCGAGGGTGAGTAACCCTGTCCGGCAATTCGTGGTTCTCTCACTATCGATGTTAACTGTAACGTCAATTTTGTTTCGAGGCGGTGCTCGCGGAGGCTTTTCCGGTCTTCCTGCGGTGCGAAATGCACCTGAACTTGCGTCGCCATCAGCAAGAGGATCGTCGTCATGTCCGGCTTGAAGGCTGCTCCCCCGTTCCGCGAACGCTATGGCAATTTCATCGGGGGGCAATGGCGCGAGCCGGTTTCCGGCCATTATGTCGACAACCATTCTCCCGTAGATGGTCGTGTGCTTTGTCAGGTGCCTCAGTCGACCCCGGCAGATATCGATCTTGCCTTGGACGCCGCCGAACAGGCGCGTGCCGCCTGGGGCAAGACTTCAGTTGCTGATCGCGCTTTGCTGTTGCTCAAGGCTGCCGACCGGATGGAGGCCAATCTTGACCTTATAGCCCGCGCTGAAACCTGGGATAACGGCAAGCCCATCCGTGAAACGCTCAACGCCGATATTCCGCTCGCCATCGATCATTTCCGCTATTTTGCGGGCTGTATTCGGGCGCAGGAAGGCAGTCTTGGTGAGATCAACGACACGACGGTGGCCTATCATTTTCATGAGCCGCTCGGTGTCGTTGCACAGATCATCCCGTGGAATTTTCCTATCCTGATGGCAGCATGGAAACTTGCCCCGGCGCTGGCGGCGGGAAATTGCGTGGTGATGAAACCTGCCCAGACGACGCCCGCCAGCATTCTGGTCGTGCTCGACATCATCGGCGATCTGTTCCCGCCCGGTGTGCTGAATATCGTCAACGGCACGGGGCGTGACGTGGGCGATTATCTCGCCAAGAGTTCGCGCATCGCCAAGGTGGCATTCACGGGTTCGACGGGCGTGGGCAAGACCATCGCGCATGCGGCGGCAGAAAGCCTCATTCCGGCGACGCTCGAACTAGGCGGCAAATCGCCCAACGTCTTTTTTGCTGATATCATGGATAGCGATGATGCCTATCTCGACAAGGCGATAGAAGGCTTTGCCATGTTCGCGCTCAATCAGGGGCAGATCTGCTCCTGTCCGAGCCGCGCTCTGGTACATGAATCCATTTTCGACCGCTTTATGGAAAAAGTGCTTCCGCGCGTTCGGGCGATCAGACAGGGTGACCCACTTGATCCCCAGACAATGATGGGGGCGCAGAATTCGCAGATGCAGCAGGATAAAATCCTGTCCTATATCCAGATCGGCAAGGAGGAAGGCGCCAAGGTGCTGACGGGTGGTAGCGCTGCAAAACTGGGTGAAGGCCTGGAAAACGGTTTTTATATCGAACCAACAGTCTTCAAGGGCCATAACAAGATGCGGATTTTCCAGGAGGAAATCTTTGGTCCTGTTCTGGCTGTGACGACGTTCAGGACGGAAGCAGAAGCGCTTGCCATCGCCAACGATACTGAGTTCGGTCTTGGCGCTGGCGTCTGGAGCCGGGATTCTAATACTTGTTATCGCATGGGGCGCGGCATTCAGGCCGGCCGTGTCTGGATCAATTGCTATCACGCCTATCCGGCTCATGCGGCCTTTGGCGGCTACAAGAAATCGGGTATCGGTCGCGAAACCCACAAAATGCTGCTCGACCATTATCAGCAGACAAAAAATCTTCTGGTGAGCTACAGCGAAGAAAAGCTTGGCTTCTTCTGATGAGCAATACAGAACGGTGAGATCGCCCCCCAAGCGACCAATATGGAGCGGGGGATGATAAACGCTCTGAGTTCGAAGTAAGCTGCTGCGAATGCATGCAGAATGCGTGTTGAGAGGGAGGTGTCCCTCTCAACATAGAAAATCTAGAGCGCGTGCCGCTCTTTCTGAATGTTCGTGCTGGTCACGGCGGAAATGAATAGGACCACGGGCTCATTGAGTTCGGCCTTTCCCAGCGGAATGAGCGCTTTGCTCTTTGTCCAGCGTTGGGTCTGGGCTTCGATATCGTTCCAGCCGGTTCTGGCCCCGGATATGCTGTTCGGGTGGATATCGAAACAGTCTTCCGGTGTGAAGATCTGGATGCCTTGCACCAGCACCCCCAGTTCACGACGATCATCCAGAAATGGACCGATTGTGTCGCAGGGTCTGCGCGTCGGCGCTTTGAGATAAACAGCCTGCCCCTTCGGATGAAAACGGAACACATAGCCATCATCGCGCGTGCGTAGGGGCAGGATAGTCTGTCCGTCTAGCGTTTCGAGAGCGATTTCCTCAGAGGGGCAGGAAGGACGAGCGCTGCATGTGGGTGCACCGCAAAGTGCGGCTAATCGGCGCCAGACCGGCTCGACGAAGTCCTGATCCGTCATGAGCGGCGCTGCGGCGTCTTTCTGCCAGGAGCGCGATTTTCCGGGTTCAACAGTTGGCGATATCTTTGTCTGGAATCCGAAAATGAAACGGTTGCCGGTATCGAGGTAGCTTTCGCTCAGGGCGCCGTTAGCGAAAATCAGGCCGTGACGTGCCAGTTCAATGTGATGATAGCTGTAAGTGGAGAGCGTTTCTTCGTAGGTGATCGAGTGCCCATTGACCAGCATGCGCGCAGGAATGAGGCCACCGTCGAGAAAGAGGCAATGCTCGGGGGTCACAAACAGGTCTTTGTGAGGCAGCGCATCGCCGAGCGCACCGGCACGGATGCGCACAGGGTAACCTGCGAGATCCCTATAACGGGTTGTGCGCGTCGTGCAGAGCCCTGAACCCGCCCAGATAATCTTTTCAGACACGATTGCGCTGCCGCGAAGAACGAAAACCTCGTCGCCTGCGCTCAGGGTTTCGATCGGCCTATGGCCCTGCGGTGTAGCGATGAGTGTGCCGGGAAGATAGCAGATTTCGGGCACGGCTGTGCCGTATTCGCGCTCGTCATACCAAAGATCTGTGGAGGCATTACCTGCCGATTGTACAGCCCCGCTGCCGTTCGGCCCCTTTGTCACAATATTGAGCAGGCCTCCCCCGGTTGTAGGATAATAGGTCCATCTGGCGTTGGCACCTGCAGGATTTTGGGAGAAGATCCAGAGCTGTCCTTGCTCGTCCGTGAACGCCAGAATACCTGCGCCGAGAGTCAGGCCATACCCGCCGGATATCGGAAAGGTCGCGACGATTTTTCCCGTCGTCTGGGTGCCATCAGCGGATTGGTAGGTGAAGCTGCGATTGGTATAATCGACGAAGAGCTCCCCCTGTGCGGGATTGACCAGTGAGCCGCTTTGCTGAGATGTGCCCAGTTTCGTTGGATCCCCGCTGAGATAGCCTGTCCATTTCATGATATGTACTGGGGGTGATTGAATGGCGTATTTCTGTTCACTTAACCAAAGATCTGACGAGGCTGCGCCATTTGTCTGTATGGCGCCGCCACCCGGATTGGTTACGACAACATTCAATATGCCGCCGCTCGTGGCATAATAAGTCCAACGTGAATTGGCCGCAGCGGCATTTTGCGAGAAGATCCAGAGCTTTCCCTGCTCATCGGTAAAGGCAAGTGTGCCGCCCCCCAAGGCTGTGTTCGAAATGCCGGGCAGCGAGAACGTCTTGTCGATTGAGCGTCGTGATGGTTCCGTCGGCAGCCTGATAGGTGAAACTGCGATCATCATAATTGACCGTCAGGCGCCCCTTATCGCCACTGAACAAAGAGCCTGATGTCGTGCCGCTTGTTGCGAGATCCGTTGGTCCGGAGGAAAGGTAGCCGTCCCAAATTCCGATATTCTTTCCTGTTTCGGTGCTGGCGAGCGTGTCGCTGGCCTCCTTCGTCGTATCGACCTGCATGCTGTCTCTCCCTTCCTGCAATTTGGGCGCGGTGCGTCGACGATATTCAAAGGCATGGCCCATATACCGGTCGATCGATAGTAAGTCGCTTGGAGTCGACAGAAGATCGATCAAGTAGTTCCAGTATTAACCGTCATAAGCACGATATGCTCTGATATTTATCCTGATCTATTGTCTAGTTTTCTATCTGATAACCAAGAGCTCTTCCTCTGGAAGAAAAACAGATGCCAAGAAACCGAATTCTGGTTCATGGTGTTCAACTAAAAGTTAAAGTTGTGGTGGTTCATGCATGGTGCAATGCAGTGTCATACTGCGCCACGACTTGGTTGGGCCGAGACAAGCGCGTCCGAACGCTATTTTGCTCTGTTCAGACGAGGTAAAGCGGGTATTCCATTCGTCCTCTCGAAGTGATGAAACTTCAATTACAGACTGAAAATGAAGCTTTTTTGCCTGGTGCCAGGTTGGCAAGGACGTCGGCGCGTGCGTCGCCCTTTGCTGAGAATCAGACGGTCTCATTCTGTTTTTGCGGAGTCACAGGTGCAAAAAACTGGAAAATTCTTGCGATCACAGACAATTGACCTGCGTTGATCACAGATGCGTGTGGTTTGGTCTGAGCAAAGTCAGAGGATCTGGCCCTCGTGAAGAACGTGGACGGGTCTGAATGGACGTGAAGGATCGGATTTTGGGCTGCCTCGAGAGGTGCATGAACTGGATGGTGGGGAAAAGTTTTAATGAAGAGTTTGAATGAGCAGATCATCAGGAAAATCAAACTCAGATATCTACATTTTATCGATGTTATCTGTGAGACGCAGTCGCTTGTGGCGGCAGCGGCGAAACTGAATGTGACACCTGCAGCACTGTCCAAATCCTGCCTGGAAATCGAGCGCATTCTCGGTGTACAGCTTTTCATCCGCTCGCATCACGGCATGCAACCGACCGATATCTGCACGCTGGTCGTGGAATCGAGCCGGTCGATCGGTCATGAGCTCGATAAGCTTGTCAAAATGGTCAATGAATACAGGGAAGTTGAAATGGGCACGCTGACGATTGGCGTACAGGCCATGGGTCTGGAGGCGCGCATCATGAGTGGTGTGTCGGCCATCAAGAAAGCCAGCCCGGATCGGACCATTCGCATCACTCATCGCGAGCGCAACACGCTGATCGAGATGCTCAACCGGCGCGAACTCGATATGATTTTCATCGATTCCTTCCAGATGGACCGTCATAGCCATGTTTCGTTTCTGCCCATGCTGCATGCCGGTTGCGTTGCCGTATCGCAGCACGGAGCAAGGTCTGTGCGAGAAATTGTGGAAAACTGGGGGGTATATCGAGAGGATCTCTGGATACTGCCGCAGAAGGGAATCGCCATGCGCGACAGGTTTGATGCTCTACTCTATTCCCGTGATCTGGAGCCACCGCCGCAGTTGATCGAATACAACTCCTATGGCGGTTTGCGAGATCTTTTCGTTCATAGTGGCGGCTGGGGCATTATCCCGTCCTACGCACTAAACCTGGCCAAGGGCTACATTGACGTGCAGTCCTCCTACGACACCATGGACGAGATGCAGCTCGAAAGCGGTTTGGCCTGGCTCGGCGCGTTCCCCCAGAAAAAATATGTTGAGGAAGCCATTGCTGTTTTCGCCGATGGAGGGAAGGAAACGCATCAGGCTTGAGTATCATTGAAGCCTGATGCGTGACGTCTCCTCAGCGCGAGACCGTCGCATGGAGGGTATCCAGGCTGCGTCTCCCATCACGGTGCTCTTTGTCACCGTGATGGGGGAGGGTCTTATTTCGACGTATCGCTGTAAAACGTGCTGACATCACGCGTTAGCGCGGCGCGGCTGGCAGGGCGGGTGTAAAGCATATGGCCGCCTTCATAGAGATGTAGCGCGATACGGTCAGCACCGACCGGGATATGGTCCTTGGTCCAGCGCGTCGTGCCAAACGGGCAGGCCATATCGAAATAGCCATTGGCAATGAAGATATGCAGGCTGGGGTCAAGCGCCAACATCTTGCGCATAATACCGACCTGATCGGTCAGCTGTGAGCCGGAGCTGGTAAATTTCCAAGCACCATTCACGTCCATGCTCAGCAGATCATAGGTGAGATCTGTCTTGTAGCCGAGCTCATTGGCCAGATAGCCGCTATAGGCATTGCCATAGGCGCGCCCGAAGCCGGACAGCGTCATTTCCGGGCTCTGGCCATTCTCGATGCCATCGGCATAGGGATCGGGGATCGACTGGGTGAAATCGTAAATGCCGTACAGGCGGCCATCGCGGCTGCGCACGTCATGCGCAAACGGGTTGGGCTCGCCCATTTCCTTGGTGATAGTTTCTACCGGCAGGCCGGTGCGAGCGGCGAGATCGGCGTAGAATTTCTTCGCGTCATCTCCCTTGGGCGGGGCATTGGCGATGGTGGTCAGATACGGGCCGAGCGCATAGTGATAGGCTTCATCCACCGCCTGCGGCGTCAGCTTGCCGGTTTGCGACAGATGCGAAGCGATGAAAGTGGGTAGCGCCATGGCCGAGGCCATCGGGTTGTTCGTGTTGTCCAGAAACTGCATCTGGATGGCGGGTGAGATCATCACAATGCCATTGACGATGAGGTTCTGCTGTTGCTGCAACGCATCGGCCACCTGTGCCGAGCGAATGCCACCGTAGCTCTCGCCCACCAGATAATGCGGTGAACCCTGACGCCCGTTTTCGCCAACCCAGAGCGCAATGGCCTTGGCAAAAGCCTCGCCATCCTTGGTCACGCTGTAGAATTGCTCAGCGGCTTTTTTCGGGTCTGTCGGCTGGGAGTAGCCCGTGCCCACGGCATCGATGAACACCATATCGGTGGCAGGCAGCCAGCTATCGGGGTTATCGGCCAGATGGGCACGCGCGCCATCTTCCGGGTGATCTGCCGGGAATTGCAGCACGCGTGGGCCAGCGGCACCGAGATTCAGATAGGCCGTGCCCGCGCCGGGCCCGCCATTGAAGAAGAACGAGACCGGGCGCGTCTGGGCATTTGCCCCATCCTTCGTATAGGCCACGTAAAAGACCTTGGCGGAGGGCTTGCCCTCCTTGTCACGCAGCGTGACCGTGCCTGCATGGGCGGTATAGGCAATGCTTTGGCCGCCTGCGGTCAGGTGATGCTTGGTGATGGAATCTGCCGGCAACAGGGCCGCCAATCCCTCCTTGGGCGCCTCGCTCTTGGCAGGCTCAGCCGCGTGTGCGGCGGGGATAAGGGGAAGGGCGAAGCAGGCAGAAGCCAGCAACGCCGCAGCAAGAGTCTTGCGCGACATGCAAAGTCCTTTCGAGTTTGGAACAGTATAACAGTCTCGAAAGGCGGTGCAATGCGGGAAGGTCGATGAGGCCTTACCGAGCACAGGACGACACAGTAAGGAGCCCAGAAGAGCTTACAAGCGCCGGAGGATTGAACGATGACGTTGAGTATGATGCGAGCGTATTGCTTAGCAGCCAATCAGAGGGATACGGCATGCTCCCTTGATGCACTCGCCGGATCTTCGGCCTTTTTGCCGATGCTAGAGATAATAACCGAAAACGATCAGGAAGGCAGATTTGTATCGGTTGTCGCCACCCGAGCCCGCTCCATTGGTGAACTGGCCAGCTCCAATATAGGGATCGTTGCGGCTCAGATAGAATTCGGACCACACCCGGAACCGGTTGGTCGCCTTGTCTGACCAGTAAGCGCCCAGGCTCAGTCTTTGAGTGTTGGGCGCGTGAGGGGTGATATCTTTCCAGACATCTGCATAATTGACGAAAAGATTGAGTTTAACCGGGAGTTTCCCTGTATCGAGCGATCTCGCAACTTCTGCAAATAGAATAGTAGTGCGGCTCGCGATGTTATAAAGTGAGTCATAATCGCCAACTGTCACAAATCCATTCGAGTAGGGGTTGTTGAGGCTCATATCCTGACGCACCCCCTGAAGCTTGAAACGCCATGGTCCGGTCTCACGTTTCAGACTAAGGGAGAAAGCGCGGCGCTGTCCGCTTCTGCGCGTGTCATGATTACGGATCGTGGAGAGCCAGATTGACCCGGTAAGCGTGAAATTTCTGTCTGTGCCAGAAGCCGTTTGATAGCGCACGCGTCCGACTGTCATGTTGCGCTCCGTATTATCCGACCCGTTATCGATCGAGGCGCCATTTTTGGCGATGTTGACGGAATAGCGGGCACTGCCAGCACTGCGCCCGACCGCATTGGGGGCAATTGTAGGGAAAAAACCGGCGTCGAATGACCATTTGCCGGCAGTGTGGCTTGCGACGAGACCAGGATTATAGACCTCCTCAAGCCCGTAGATGAATCCAATGCTGTTCAGGAATGACGATCCCCACCAGCGGTCGTCGAAGGGAACCGGAGCAAGGCCGACGCTGATTTTGGTCGAACGGGTAATGTTGGCCCCGACATAGCCATATAAAGGAAAGCTGATCTCTCCAGGGTAGTTCTGGTAACCCGCGTTTTTGCCGTAAAGAAAGCTGCCCCCATAAAGTCTGTATTGGGCAGCACCGAAAATAACCGGCGTATCGTAATCGGCAGTCAGTATAAGCGTGTCATAAGACAGGTGACTAGACGTGCGATCCTGACCTCGCTTTCCACGATCATTGAATCGCAAATCGTAACGTCCCCGGATAGCGACCCCTAGTGACAGGGCGCCGTGCTGCTTTTCGGTCGAACGCGAAGGTGTTTTTACTTGCCTGCTGCCCTGGCGCAGCGAGACCGGGTTGCTGGTCTTCGCAACAGAGAGATATTCTACCGATCCTGATTGTCGTATCAGAGCTCCTGCGGGCAGGTCCTGCAGCGAAAGGCGTGTCAGATCGGCAAAAAGCAGAAGGCTTGCTGCGACGGCCATACCGGATCAATTGCCTCTCGGGTATTCGGTGACACCGTTACTCTGCAAACACCGCCGGAAACCGGGATTTTCAGTCGAGCGTTTCATGGTGTTGTCAGAAATGGCGGGCGCGTTTGCCTGTCCCGCCTCAAGTTCTTTAGCATCGGGACAGGCAGGGGCGCGTCGTTATTCATCAGAACGACCAGATCGCATCGCAAGAGAACCAGAACATATTGTTGGTGCCGTTGCGTACTACCGGGTCGGCCACTGTTGCCGAGCGATTGAAAGGACGTGTGCCGTTGAGCGATTTATCGAGGCGGATTTCAGGCCTGATCGTGAATTGTCCCAGTCT
This sequence comes from Asaia platycodi JCM 25414, assembly GCF_000614545.1. Classification (GTDB taxonomy): domain Bacteria; phylum Pseudomonadota; class Alphaproteobacteria; order Acetobacterales; family Acetobacteraceae; genus Asaia; species Asaia platycodi. Next base: position 412,143 of record NZ_BAKW01000001.1, read on the forward strand.
AAGGCGTTTGTTCACGAAATCCGGCCTGTAGGTCACTCCGGCAGTTAGAGCGCCGTAAGTGGTGGGGGGCGCAATGTAATAGGCATAAGGACGATTTCTTATCGCGTTGAGGTTCGACGTCGTGCCCTCATAGGAAGCGATGACGGCTCCCGTATTGTCACGAAAGACCTCACCCCGGAGATTGATCCTTAGCGATGGATTGAGGTCCCACGACATATAGGTAATGAACCCGTAGAGATCGTCGCGATTGGCATTGTCATGCATATAGATCGTGTCGAGCATGACACTCAGCCTGTCGTTGAAATGATAGGTGAGCAGAAAATCGCCGTTATATTGCATCAGGTTGTTGGCAACCCGGCCCATACCGGCGCTTACCCAACCTTCCGGGGAGGTGACAGGACGGCTGTTGTTTCCCTGTGGCCCGAAATGTCCGATGAGATGCCCGTCCAGCTTGCCGTTCATGAGATGGGAAAAAGAAAAGCCGACTGTGCCTTTGGGTCTGTTATTATTGCCTGCATTGCCGAAGGTCGTGGAATTGCCCGCGTCGATACCGAGAAACAAGTCGATTTTATCACTCAGATGGGTCGTGGACATCACACCGACTGTTTCAAAGGGCACGATATAGTCGGCGGCATAGCTGTACGTGTAAAATGGCCGGGTGAGAGCGGAAGTCCCTTCCGTTCCGAGCATGCCGAACATCTGCCCCAGCTGAAAATCGATACCGCGCGGTATGATCCATGGAGTATGGACATCGATATGCGATTGCAGGGGCACCAGCTGGTAGAGGCCCGTCAGTATGCCGTCGGCCATGCCAATTGTCGGTATGAAACGGGAATCTGAACCATACATCAGTTCGACCATGAAGCCGATGCCATAGCCGGATCCAACGCTGGTTACCGGGTGAGAAACAGAGCCGACGATCTGGTTCAAAACGACCGTATTGGCCCGATCCGTATAGAATTGCGCGAAATTCCTGCCGGATTTTGTCCAGGGATTTGCGGCAATTCCGGCCTCTACGGTCATATGGGCAACCAGGCCGTCCCAATAATCGGCTTTCGAACCAGAGGGCGTGGTCGGGGGCGCCTGTCTTTCTGACCCCGACAAAGGGTGGATGGGTGCCAACTCGGCATTTGAGGGTGTTGATGCAACCTGTTTTTCGTCGCGCGAGCTCCTTCGGGAAAAGCCGGCGGTGCCGGGTGTTTCGTCTTTGCCGGAGGAGGGGGACTCAGCCCAGCTTATCTCCGGAAGGAGGAGTATCCCTGCAAGCAGGGATACTCCCGACCATCGTCTCATCGTGCGATTGACGCTCACGACACACGCCGGATCAGTTCTCGTGTTCGGAGGCTATGTAATAGGGCGCGGTCGAGCGGGGCAGCGGTGCTTTTCCGCGCATGAGATCGGCGATTTTCTCCGCGATCATGATCGTGGGCGCATTCAGATTGCCCGTGGGAATGATCGGCATGATGGAAGCATCCACCACACGAAGGCCTTCCATTTCGTGAACCCGTCCCTGATGATCGACGACCGCCATGGGGTCGGTGCCCATCTTGTTGGAGCAGGATGGATGATAAGCCGTCTCTGCATGAGCCCGGACGAAGGCATCGATATCGTCATCCGATTGCAGATGCTGTCCCGGAGAAATTTCCCGGCCGCGATAGGGATCGAGGGCGGACTGAGCAAAGATCTCGCGGGTGATTCGAACGGCAGAACGGAATTCCCGCCAATCCTGCTCATGCGCCATGTAGTTGAACAGAATGCTGGGGTGTTGGTTCGGGTCTTGTGAGGTGACCTGAATGCGGCCCCGGCTCGGTGACCGCATCGAGCCCACATGCATCTGGAAGCTATGTTCGGTCACACCACCGGTGCCGTTATAGCTGATTGCAACCGGCAGGAAGTGGTATTGGAGATTGGGCCATTCGAAGCTTGGCTCCGACCGGATAAAGCCACCGCCCTCGAACTGGTTGCTGGCACCGATGCCGGTCCCGAGGAAGAGCCATTCCGCGCCGATCGCGGGCTGGTTGATGGTTTTCAGAGCGGGAGCCAGTGAGACAGGCTGGGAGCAGGCATACTGGATATACATTTCCAGGTGGTCCTGCAGGTTCTGCCCGACGCCGGGCAAATCCTTAACCACCGGAATGCCGAGGGCGCGCAGAATTGCGGCGGGGCCAACGCCTGAACGCTGCAATAGCTGGGGTGAGGCGATGGCGCCGCTGCACACGACGACTTCGCGCCCGGCATTGGCGCTTTCTCTTTCGCCCTTGCGCAGCCAGGTTACACCGACAGCACGGTTATTGGAGAACAGGATACGGTCAGCGACCGCATGGGTCACAATGGTCAGATTGGGTCTCGAGCGTGCCTGATCGAGATAGCCGCGTGCCGTGCTGGAACGACGCCCTTTTCGTGTGACCGTACGATCCATCGGGCCGAAGCCTTCCTGACGATAGCCATTCAGATCGTCCGTGCGGTTATATCCTGCCTGCACGCCAGCCTCGATCATGGCGCGGAACAGAATATTATTGTCGTGGCTGGGGGTCGTTACCTGCACCGGGCCGCTATCGCCATGATAGTCATTGCCGCCGATATCGCGGCTCTCTGCCTTCTTGAAATAGGGCAGGCAGTCGAGATAGCTCCAGTCCGACAGACCGGGGAGCGACGCCCAGTTATCGTAATCCATGGCATTGCCGCGAATGTAGCACATGCCGTTGATGAGGGAGGATCCTCCAAGTCCCTTGCCGCGACCGCATTCCATGCGCCGATGGTTCATATGCGGCTCGGGGTCTGTGAGATAGGCCCAGTTGTAGCGTCGACCCTGCAGCGGATAGGCGAGCGCTGCGGGCATCTGCGTGCGGAAATCGAAGCGGTAATCCGGGCCGCCAGCCTCAAGGAGCAGCACGCTCACATGGGCATCTTCGGTCAGGCGCGTAGCCAGCACATTACCGGCAGAACCGGCGCCTACGATGATGTAGTCGTATTCCTTGGCCATAATCTTCGTACTCGTCTTGGTTTTATTTCAGTTTTGCAAGTGTCGGCGTGATCTGCGATCAGAATACCGAGACAAAGGGAGCGAGCTCGACCTGTATCGATTTCACCTGGGTATAGGCGAGCAGGGTCTGAATACCGTTTTCACGTCCGATGCCGGATTGCTTGTAGCCACCGACAGGCATCTGGGCCGGACTCTCACCCCATGTGTTGATCCAGCATATACCCGCCTGCATGGCGTGGATGACGCGATGGGCCGTAGCGATATCCTGGGTGACGACACCCGCAGCGAGCCCGAAACTCGTGGCATTTGCACGGGCGATGACCTCGTCTTCGGTCTCATAGGTGAGGATGCTCATTACCGGCCCGAAGATTTCCTCCTGGACGATCTGCATGGTGTCGGTGCAATCGGTAAAGACCGTTGGAGCAACATAGGCACCACGGTCGAATGTTGCGCCCGTCAGTCGATGACCCCCAGCCAGAACCGTGGCCCCTTCGACTTTGCCTGCTTCGATATGCCTCAGGACGGAGTCCATATGGCAAAGCTCGTTAGCGGGCCGAAATTGGTTGCGGGATCCATTGGATCGCCTGCGCGAATGCGCGCAACGCGCTCAACGACCGCAGCCTCGAACGCCTTTTTAAGCGACGCAGGAACGAAGACACGCGTTCCGTTCGTGCACACCTGACCCGAACTGTAGAAATTCGCCATCATTGCTATATCGGCAGCACGGGCGATATCGGCATCTTCCAGAATAACCAGCGCCGATTTGCCGCCAAGCTCCATCGTCACGTCCTTGAGGCTTGAGGACGCCGCATCGGCCATAACTTTTTTGCCGGTCTGGACGCTGCCCGTGAAAGACACCTTGTCGATACGGGGGTCTGAAGTCAGCAGGCTGCCCACTTCTCTGCCTGACCCGACGACGACGTTGAAAACACCATCGGGGAGACCGGCTTCAGTATAGATTTCTGCGAGTTTCAGCGCGGTGAGAGGGGTCACTTCGCTCGGCTTGAAAATAACCGCATTGCCAGCAGCGAGCGCGGGCGCCGATTTCCAGAGCGCGATCTGGATGGGATAATTCCAGGCCCCGATTGCGGCGACAATGCCGAGCGGCTCACGTCTGGTGTAGAAGAAGCTCGTCTCACGCAGGGGCGCCTGAATGCCCTCAATGGCAGGGGCCAGACCCGCATAATATTCGAGAACATCCGCGCCGGTGACGATATCGACCGTGCTGGTTTCCGAGAACGGCTTTCCCGTATCGAGACTTTCCAGTCGGGCAAGCTCATCGTTGCGCTCGCGCAGAATGGCGACAGCCTTGTTGAGAATACGCGACCGTTCGACGGCTGTCATTGCAGCCCAGATCTTCTGTCCTTTTTCCGCGCTGGTTATTGCCGCATTTATTTCCTCTGCGCCTGCCACCTGCACGCTGGCGATAACGTCACCTGTCGCAGGGTTGACCGTTTCGATTGTGCGCCCGGTGCTCGTTTGGGCATGTGTGCCGTTTATGAAAAGCGGCTCGCTCTGCGTGGTCATGATTTTTTCCGTTTAGTGAGGTTTGCGGATGGGCCGCGATCGGGTGAGGGGAAGTGCTGGTCGATGAAATCGAAAGCGAGGCTGAGAGCCTGCTCCGTATCGAACTGCCCTCCGGCGAGCGTGCCACGAAGCCAGAGGCCATCGATCAGGCTGCAAGGCCGGTTGCGGCATTGCGTGCGCTTTTCCGGTCCATCTCTCGCCCGAACTGATAGGCGAGATTAGAGTGCAGACGCCTGTCATTGGCACGCTGTAATCTTTTGAATTGAGGGTTGTTCAGGCTGGCCGACCAGAAGGCGAGCCAGCTGCGCATGGCTGTTGGACTTGTCTGGCTCGGGGCGAAATTGCCGTGAACGATGGCCCTGAGCTGAGTTCGCGGCGTTTGATCCCGCGCGTGGATGCAATGGAAAAGAACGGCCTCGCGCAAATCCCTGAGAATCTGACGCATGGCTGCCTCAAGTAATCCATCCTTGTTGCCGAAATAGTGTGAAACAATACCTGCTGACAGACCGGCTTCCGTTGCGACGGAGGAAAGTGTGACGTCACTAAGGCCGCTATCCTCGATTACCTTGAATGTGGCGTCGATTAGCTGCTGGTGTCTGACAGGCTGCATTCCAACTTTCGGCATGTAAGCTCCACCTCCCGAAAGATTTAATTTGATTGAGCGTTCAATAAAGATAACCAAGATGTAATTCAACCCTGCGTTCGAGTCTGCCCGGTCACAACTGGCGTGATGAGAATAACAGGAGCGTTGAGAGGGACACTCGGTATGGCGGTCTGTATCCAGTCAGGGGACTGGCAGCTTGATCTGAGCAGAATAGAGATGGAGCACTCAGATGACGTCCCAAGTTGCGTCATGTATGAGATCGAAAAAAATGAGTGTTAACAGGCCGGTATTTTTTATTTCGGCGGTTATCACGACGCTGGCAGGGCTGGCGTGCATGCTCTGGCCGTCACAGAGCCGGACCGCGCTCGATCTGACCCAGTCTGTTGTCGTGGGCGCGTTCGGCTGGTTCTATATGGTGCTCATTGCCGTTTGCATGGGTCTTGTCTGCTGGCTCGCCTTTTCACGTTATGGCGATGTGCTCTTGGGGGAACCGGGGTCGAAACCGGCGATCTCGACGCTTTCATGGTCGACGATGCTGTTTTCAGCAGGGATAGGCATCGCGCTCATCTATTATGGTGCGTATGAGCCGCTCGATCATTATCTGAAGCCGCCGCAAGGGCCTGCAGCCACGGTGGAGGCCGCGCATGGGGCTATGGCCCTGACCTTCCTTCATTGGGGGCTGCATGGCTGGACGCTCTATGCAATGGTCGCGACGACCCTTGCCTATTTTGCCTATTGCAAGGGTCTGCCGCTTGCCTTGCGCTCACCGCTGGTGGCGATCTTTGGTGATCGCATTAATGGCAGCCTCGGCGATCTGGTCGATTGTCTGGGTGTGCTCGCCACCATGGTGTCAATGGTGACCAATGTCGCATCGGTGCGCTTCTGGTGCATTCGGGCTTCATCACCTGTTTGGCATCCCGATGACCATGCCGGTCCAGATCACCATTACAATCGTCATGATGATGGCCGTTGCGGTGACGGTTGTGGCGGGAGTGGATAAGGGGATCGCCCTGCTTTCAAACGTCAATCTGGCTATTCTGTGTGGTATCCTGCTTTTCGTTCTGAGCACCGGTCCCACGGAGCATATTTTTCAGGGGATTGTGCAGAACACGGGCGATTATTTGGCCTCCTTTATTCCATCGACGTTCAATATGTATCTCTATGGTCATGCTGAGAAATGGATGGCGGCCTGGACGCTTTTTTTCTGGGCGTGGTGGATTGCCTGGACACCCTTTGTCGGCCTGTTTATCGCGCGTATTTCCAAGGGGCGCACAATCAGGCAGCTTGTGCTTGGTGTCACCTTCATCCCGCTTGGTTTCACCCTCGTGTGGCTCGCGATTTTCGGCAATACAGCGATCGATCTCGTCAGGAGTGGCGCGGGTGCCGTGCTGGTCGATGCTGTCCAGAACGATCCTCCGATGGCGCTTTATCGTCTGCTCGAAACCCTGCCTCTGAGCGATGTTATTGCCACGGTCGCGGTATTCGCGAGCTTCGTGCTGTTTCTGACCCCGGTGAATTCAGGCGCCTTCATGATCGCCAGCCTGTCGATGCGCGATAGTGCGCCGGATGAGGATGCGCCGGTCTGGATGCGTCTCGTCTGGGTTGCCGCTATCGCAGTGATCAGTCTCGGGCTTCTGATCGCCGGCAATTTCGACGCCATGCAGATGGCTGTCGTTCTTTGTGGCTTGCCCTTCTCCATTGTGCTGACGTTCTACATGATCGGCCTAGTCCGGGCGCTTCGATCAGACGAAGCTGCCCGTATCCTGACGTCAGAGGTTGGGGAGTAACAACCCGGTTGGGACGATGGTTTTCGCGCTTTGCGCTGACCATCGTCCTGCTATCAGCCATGTCTTGAAATGCGCCGGAGGATATTTCCGCACCCTCGTGAGCCTGCTGATCTATTCGCGTCGAGATGTACGTTTCTGTCACGCGCGTTCTGTATGCAGCGTTTTCGCTATGTTGCGGAGCTGGGTCAGGAATCGTTCCTGCAACGCGCTGGGCAACCAGCCCTTGCGCGTAAAGACACCGATCGTGCGTATGGTGTCGGGGATCTCGGATTCGATAGGGGTGAGCAATCCTGCCGCCATTTCGATGGCGATCTGATCGCGGGAAAGCAGGGTCAGAAAATCGCTACGTGTCAGAACGCCACGTATGGTTGTAACCGACGCGCATTGTATTGGTGCCTTGGGGCGCTCGATACTGGCGCGGTCAAAAATCTGCTGCCACCGTTCGAGAAGATAGGATGTGTGCGGCCCGACGATCCATGGGTATTGGGCGAGGTCTTCAAGGCTGGGCCTGCGTCCTGCGAGAGGGTGATCAACTCTGCCGATCACGGCGATACGATCGCGCAGGAGAAGCTCCTGACGCAGTTCGGGAGGGGGCTCTTCGCGCAGGGCACCGATAACAAGATCGAGCACGCCGTTGCGCAGGGCGGAGAATAACTCTCGGGCCGAGCCGTCGACGACATTCATTCGTGCAAGAGGCGCAGTGCGCGCCAGTTCCGCCAATGCGACCGGTAGCAGCATGGAGCGCGCAAGCGCCATGGCACCGATTGAAATGTGATCTGCCTGGCGCGTCGCCTCACGCACGCAATGACGAGTTCATTGATGCCGAGCCTGAATTTTCTGGCCATAAGATGACCGGCGCGGGACAGGGTAAGAATACGTCCGTTTTTCTCCATAAGCTCGATCTGGCTCAGCATCTCGAGCGCTTTCAGAGGGCGGAGAATGGCGGGTTTCGACAGATCGCCCATACGGCTGCCGCCGCGATGCCGCCTGTCTCGGAGAGCAGGAGGAGCGCCTTGACCTGCACGAGGGTCAGATGATTCTCCGGCCGGTTTGGGCGGCGAGGACCAACGCTGCTGCTTTTTAAGCCATCGCCGAGATAATCGAGCGCACGGCGAAAGCGGATGACAATTTTCTCTCCCTCCCGCGTGAGTCTCAGCCCGTGAGGCAGGCGTTCGAAAATCCGGACAGCGAGTTTTGTCTCAATGCTGGCTATGCCTTGGGTGAGGGCGGGCTGTGAGAGATCGACCGCCGATGCGGCAGCGCTCAGACTGTTTTCCTGCGCGGCGATAATCACGGCGCGGATATGGCGCAAATTCAGCTCGGGCACGGCCTGACTGCTCGTCACGACACGGTGAACGGAATCTGTCCCTGAAGGGTGATCTGCCATGTACCCCGCTCTAAAGACTGAGAGAAGACGGTGCGATGGAAAACAAAATCTTATATCGCATCAGAAATTCGAATTAGGTTTCTTTGTCAATATCGGCTTGATTTTCTTCATACAGGGAGAAAATCAATGCATATTGATGGTAAGCGTCGAGGAAATACGCGGGAAAATACGCTGCACATTCCTGCGCATGTGCGTCTCTGGGTTGAAGAAATTGCCGCCCTTTGCGAGCCCGACCGAATATATTGGTGCGACGGAACGCAAACTGAATGGGACCGGATTGCCACCGAACAGGTCGCGCGCGGTTCGATGGTGGCGCTCAATCCCGAGCATTATCCCAATTCCTATCTGGCGCGCTCCGCCCCCAATGACGTGGCGCGCACTGAAGGCCGGACGTTTATCTGCGCTGCTTCGAAGGAAGAGGCCGGGCCAACCAATAACTGGATAGCGCCCGAAGAAGGCCGCGCTAAGATGCAGGCAATTTTTAAAGGCTGTATGCGCGGGCGCACGCTCTATGTCGTGCCGTTCTGCATGGGACCGATCGAGGCAGAAAACCGGGTTATTGGCGTGCAGGTGACTGACAGCGCCTATGCGGTTCTCTCCATGCGCATCATGACGCGTATTGGCCGTGACGTGCTTGAAACCCTCGGTGAGAACGAGTTTTTTGCCCGTTGTATCCATTCTGTCGGCGCGCCGCGCAGCAAGGGCGAGCCGGATACAGGCTGGCCGTGCAACGATGAAAAATGGATCCTCCATTTTCCGGAAAGCCGTGAGATCTGGTCATACGGTTCAGGTTATGGCGGCAATGCCCTCTTGGGTAAGAAATGCCTTGCGCTGCGTATTGCCTCCGTCATGGCGCGCGATCAGGCTGGCTTGCCGAGCATATGCTCATTCTCAAGGTCACATCGCCGGAAAACAAGGTTCATTACATCGCGGGTGCCTTTCCGAGTGCCTGTGGCAAGACAAATCTCGCCATGCTCGATTCCACCTTGCCGGGATGGAAAGTCGAGACACTGGGTGATGATATCTGCTGGATGCGCGTCGGGGCCGATGGGTATTTCTACGCCTCCAACCCGGAAACCGGATTTTTCGGTGTGGCCCCCGGCACGAGCGAAAAAACCAATCGCAATGCCATGCAGACCATGCGGGCCAACAGCATTTTCACCAATGCAGCCCTGACCGAAGAGGGCACGGTATGGTGGAAAGGCATGACCGATACACCGCCTCAGGGTCTGACAGACTGGCGTGGTCGCCCATGGGATCCGGATTCCGGCCCCGCCATGCATCCGAATGCCCGTTTCACGGCGCCTATCGAGCAATGCCCGTCCCTCGCTGAGGAATGGTGCCGCCCCGAAGGCGTCAGACTCTCAGCCATTCTGGTGGGCGGACGCAGGGCGAGCGCTGTGCCGCTGGTGACTGAAGCCTTCAGCTGGGAACATGGCGTGTATATGGGCGCGACCCTCGCCTCGGAGAGCACGGCGGCCTCAGAGCACGATCTCGGAAGCCTGCGCCGCGATCCGTTCGCGATGAATCCGTTCTGTGGATACAACATGGGCGATTATTTCGCGCACTGGCTGAGCTTCGCGCAGAACGAGCAGGTCGACAAAGCCCATATGCCGCGCTTCTTCATGGTCAACTGGTTCAGAACCGATGAAAACGGCCGGTTTATCTGGCCTGGCTTTGGCGACAATATTCGTGTGCTGAAATGGATTGTCGAAAGATTGGAAGGCTCAGCAGAAGCGGTCGCCACGCCGGTTGGCAACGTACCCGCTGAAGGCAGCTCGATCTGGATGGTCTGGCCATACACGAAGACGATCTGGCCCCCCTCATGACGATTGATCGTGAAGCGTGGCGGAAGGAGGCAGAAGCGAACAGGGATTATCTGGCTGGTTTGGGCGCGCGCGTTCCAGAGCGCTGCATGAGGAGCAGGATGCCTTGGAAAATCGCCTGAGCCCCTGAGAAAGGCGCGCTGCGCTTCGGCGCAAAGCGACCAAAGTAAGGCTAAGAGGCTATTAATTAACTGAGTCATTGAAGAAGAATGAGACCGGGCGCGTCTGGGCATTCGCATCGTCCCTAGTACAGGCCACGTAGAAGTCCTTGGCGGAGGGTTTGCCCTCCTTGTCACGCAGCGTGACCGTGCCCGCATGGGCAGTATAGGCAATGCTCTGGCCGCCTGCGGTCAGATGATGCTTGGTGATGGAATCCGCAGGCAGCAGCGCCGCCAATCCCTCCTTCGGCGCCTCGCTCTTGGCGGGCTCAGCCGCATGAGCAGCGGGGAGAAGGGGAAGGGCGAAGTAGGCCGAAGCCAGCAACGCCGCAACAAGTGTCTTGCGCGACATGCAAAGTCCTTTCGAGTTTGGAACAGTATAACAATCTCGGAAGGGGGTGCAATGCGCGAAGCGATCCAATTGGAATGTGCATATGACGCGCCCAGCTATACCGTTTCAAGGCGAGCCAGCCGTCTCTTTTATTGAATGTGTGAGTATTGTAGTAATTAGTGATAATACAGCGCTTTGTCGGTAAAAAAAGGTTTTTGAACGCCGTTTCGTGGTGCGGTGATAGTGCAAGGCAATAGAGTTTGGAGGCTGGATTTGAGCGATAATTTTTTGATCGGGGATCTTGTCAGGCCAAAGAGGTCGGTGGCCGAACAGGCAACAGCGGACGAACAGAGATGGATTTTGGGGCCTGATTTCATGCGTGGCCGACCTGCATTGATACTGGATTGCGGCGACCCTGGCTCCGGGCGCCAGGGAGGACAGGTTGCTTATAGACGGAAAAACGGGAAGTGGTTTGAACATGGATGGTCAGTCAATTTTGATCAATTTGAGCTCGTTGCCAGACCAAAAGAGAGTGCGATGCTTAATCAATTTGAGACGTGGAAAAAGATAGATAGGCGGCGGAGCATTCAACTAAAAAGGACGAAGAAGTGTTTCATTAGCATTCAATGGGCTGCTGACACATCGACTAGTGATCCTGATACGCCCGTAATGCACATCGATCTTCCACTGTCAGTATCGGGTTTGGGCGCCTATATTCGCGAAGCTCTCTCGAAAACCAGTGATCACAGTAGTCAGCGCATCGATGGGTCTTTTCCTGATGGATATCTTGATGCGATTAAGAGGCGATCTGCTGAAAACGCAACGGTCGTTTACAACGAATTGTTTCGCAAGCATAAGCTCGAGCCTATGAAGTTGGCTTCAATCAGAAGTCAATTGTGGATTGACCAACTCGCTGATTGCTACCGAATTCATCCAGGTGTTTCATATGGAGGTTCTGACGCGCACGTCTTACTATCCGGTAGTGATGAACAACTGGGAAAAGTCGTGACTGACGTTTTCGATAGGCCGTATATGGCTGAGAAAAAATACTGCGAGACGTATTCCTACCTCTCGAAAATTATGCCTTATCTGGATCAGGCAATTATCGATGCAGAATTCTAGCACTTGTCAGGTCCAGAGTTCCTGCAAAGTGCCAAGGTGTTCCTAACAAGATACCCGTGGCGATACGCCCGCCATGGACTGGTGTCCGCCATCTCGTAGCGTTCAGGCGGTATGACTGGCCGCAAGCTTCTGTCTCGAAGTTCTTTTTGAAAGCGGCCTGAGGTGTTGCCTCGGTCACAGAAGACGTAACGCGATGTGCCAGTGCCTTGAGAAGCTTCACATGAGGTAGTTGACGATATTTTCCGTCACCGATTGCGTGGCGGTGTTTTGCTTCCAAGGTTTACTGACCCGGTCAGCCGCTTTCTAGCCCAAGGAGTATCTGAGAAACGGGCAGTAGCGGTTTACAGAGTTCATCAGCACAAACACTACGGTTAAATAAAAACGGGATGAAAGGGGCTTCTGCCCCTTTCCGGGATGCGGGGCAGAGCCCCGCTTTCCCTTACTTCCCCTTCAAGTTCGGTGCCAGCATGGTGCGCGGATCGACCAGACGGTCGAAGTCGGCCTCGCTTACCGCGTTCAGGGCCAGGGCAGCCTCTTTCAGCGTGCAGTCATGGTCCATAGCGTGATGCGCGACTTTTGAGGCCGTGTCGTAGCCGATGGTGGGGGCAAGGGCTGTCACCAGCATGACGGACTCTGCCACATAGCGCTCGATGCGAGCGAGATTCGGCTTGGTGCCTTCAATCAGGAAGGTGCGGAAATTCTCGCTGCCGTCATGCAGCAGGGTGATGCTCTGCATGATATTCTGGATAATGAGCGGCTTGTAGACGTTCATTTCCAGCAGACCACCGGCACCACCGAAACCGACCGCCACGTCATTGGCCATGACCTGCACAGCCAGCATGGCCAGAGCCTCGGCCTGGGTCGGGTTGACTTTGCCCGGCATGATGGACGAGCCAGGCTCGTTTTCGGGCAGATGAAGCTCGGCAAAGCCGGCGCGCGGGCCGCAGGAGAGAAGGCGGATGTCGTTCGCGATCTTGTAGAGCGCGCCTGCCGTGGTGCGGAGCGCACCCGAAAAATGTACGAGCGCATCATGCGCGCCTTGCAGGGCAAATTTGTTTTCGCCGCTGATGAAGGCCGCATCGCTCAGGCGCGCGATCTCAGCGCAGGCGCGACCAGCAAAGGGGGCATCGGTATTGATGCCGGTGCCGAGTGCGGTGCCGCCAAGAGCGAGAGGTAGAGACCTTTCTCGGCTTCCTGAATGCGGGCGATGTTTTCGCGCAGCATACCGGCATAGCCGTGGAATTCCTGACCCAGCGTGACCGGCACGGCATCCTGCATATGGGTGCGGCCAATCTTGACGATATCCTTCCACTCTTCGGCCTTGGCCTCGATGGATTCCGCCAGGCGGGTCAGGGCCGGAACCAGTCTGCGACGGCTGCCCAGAACCACAGCCACATGCATGGCAGTCGGGAAATTGTCGTTGGACGATTGCGACATGTTGACGTGGTCATTGGGGTGAACCGGGCGCTTGCTGCCCAAAGCCTCGCCGGAAAGCTGGCAGGCGCGGTTCGAAATGACCTCGTTGATGTTCATGTTGAACTGGGTGCCTGAGCCGGTCATCCATACATGAAGCGGGAACATGTCGGCGTGCTGACCGGCCAGGATTTCATCACAGACCGTAGTGATCAGCCTACATTGCGTCTCGCCCAGACGACCGCTCTGATGGTTGGCACTCGCGCAGGCGCGCTTGACGATGGCATAGGCCTCGATCATCTCGCGTGGCATCAGCTCGCGGCCGATGCTGAAATAATGAAGCGAGCGCTGCGTTTGCGCGCCCCAGAGTTTGTCGGCCTGAATGGCGATTTCGCCGAGGCCGTCGCTCTCGATCCGTGTGTCGGTCATGTCAGATCTTCTCATAAACACAATATTCGGGCGTCCAGACGAGAGACTGGATGCGGTCATGCAGTTCCTCGTCACTGAAATGAGGACATACGCCATCTTCACGCGCCTGTCTGGCGGAAGCTTCGGCAACAGCCAGTGCGACCTTTCGCATTTGCGTGACTGGCGGCAGCAGATTGCCGTCCGGGTTGCTGCGCAGTGGGGAAAGCGAAGCAAGCCCCCGTGCCGCAGCCATGAACATGGCATCCGTCACGCGTGTGGCACCGGTTGCCAGTAGGCAGAGCCCGAGACCGGGAAAGATATAGGCATTATTCGTCTGGTCGACACGATGTGTGCGGCCATGCAGATCGAGCGGCGGAAAGGGGCTGCCGGTGCTGACCAGCGCGCGTTCCTCCGACCAAGCATGATGTCTTCCGGCGTGGCTTCCGAATGCGAGGTCGGGTTCGAAAGGGGGAAAATGATCGGGCGTTTGCAGTTTTCGGCCATCTCGCGCACCAGAGCCTCGGTGAAGAGTCCTTTGACGCCCGACACGCCAATCAGAATGCTGGCCTTCGTTTCCCGAATGACGGTTTCCAGATCGGTGCCACGATCGCCCCAATCCTTGCGCGAATAAAGCTCCTGCCCGGAGTTGCTGCCCTTGCGCCCTTCCGTCAGCAGGCCCTTGCGGTCGAGCATATAGAAACGCGCCAGCGCTTCTTCTTCCGTTGCGCCTTCGTCACGCATGACCTGAAGCAGCAGGTTGGCAATGCCGACACCTGCCGAACCGGCGCCGAGCATGACAATGGTTTCGTCTTTCAGCTTGCCGTCATGCGCGGCATTAGCGCTCAGAATGGCCGCGGTGGTGACGGCTGCCGTACCCTGGATGTCGTCATTGAAGGTGCACAGCCGGTCGCGATAGCGTTCGAGAAGAGGGGCCGCGTTGACGCCGCTGAAATCTTCCCAATGTAGAACAACATGCGGCCAGCGTGTCTGAACGGCGGTTACGAAACGTTCGATGAAGGCGTCGTATTCCGCGCCCCGAATACGCTCATGGCGCCAGCCGATATAGGCCGGGTTTTGCAGCAGGTCCTCGTTATTGGTGCCGGTGTCGAGCAGGATCGGCAGGGTCTGGTCAGGCGAGATGCCGGCGCAGGTGGTATAGAGTGAGAGCTTGCCGATGGGGATGCCCATGCCGCCTGCACCTTGATCGCCAAGGCCCAGAATGCGCTCGCCATCGGTGACAACAATCACGCGCACATCGTCATAGGCGGGGTTCGAGAGGATATCCTCCATCGACTCGCGCTCGGGATAGCTGAGGAAAAGCCCGCGCGGCGCTGCCAGATTTCCGAAAAACGCTGACAGGCTTCGCCAACCGTTGGCGTATAGACCAGCGGCAGCATTGTATCGATCTTGCGGGTGAGTAGCGCATAGAACAGCGTTTCGTTCGTGTCCTGCAACTCGCGCAGATGCACATGGCGGGCGAAAGGCGAGGGCAGGGCATCGAGAAATTTCAGCGCCGCCTCGACCTGCTCATCCAGAGATTGGACGGCATGCGGCAAATGCCCATGCAGCTCGAAGGCATCGCGCTCATCCGGCTGAAGGCCAGACCCTTGTTCAGAAAGGGGTGATCGAGCAGATCCTGCCCCGAAAGGGCAATGGAGAGCGTTTTGGTCATGGGCCTGTCTCCAGACATGAAGCTTGTGGTTTCACGGGAAACCGCTGGCCGGGAAGTGAACCACATGCCTCCCAACGATGCGAGATCCCCTGAACCTAACGTGATCAGCTGCAGGCTCCGTATGCGCGACGTCTGCCGAAGCTTCACGGGGAACACGATGTACGCAGGCCGCCTGCAAAGGTCAGTCAGCGCAAGGCGCTCTGCCAGGACACGATCGCGCCAGATTCAGCATGGCGCGTATCGCCATGGCATGAAGAGAAAAGGCGCAGGACGCAGCGCCGTTGCGTCACCGACGCGTGACTTGCTTGGAGAGCATCAGCCGGGCAGGCTGGACCACAGGGTCGATTTCATGCCGGGGGGCTGTGTCGCGCTATAGACGCCACGCGCCACGCGCGGGCGAGCACATCGGCAGCGATGCTGCCAAGTCGCGCGACAAGCAGGGCACGCCCTTCTTCGGGCACCTTCCTGAGGCCTGTCGTGAGCGCAAAGATCGTGTCGCCGTCGAAGGGCGAATGAACGGGATGAATGGCGCGCGCCAGTCCGTCCTGCGCCATCATGGCAATCCGCTTGAGCTCATCCTGCGTAAGCCTGGCATCGGTCGCGATGCAGGCCAGCGTGGTATTTGCCCGTGGCTGCGGGTCTAGTTTGGTGCCGCTCAAGTCTTCCGGCGCAATTCGCGACGGCGATACGCCAAGACCGCCGAACTCGCTTTCCTGTTCGAAAGGGGCCGCCCAGAAATGTTTTTCATGCGGCAGGGTGACAGAACCCAGACTATTGGTCGCCACGATGGCGCCGATTGTATAGCCGTCACGGCTCACCCAGGAGGCCGTACCGATACCGCCCTTGAGCCGACCGGCCATGGCGCCATACCCCGCGCCGACCGTCCCGAGCGTTACACTACGCCCGGCATGGCGCACGGCTTCCATACCGAGGGCCCGATAAGGGGGTGTCTCGCCCCAGGATTTATCGCCACCATTATCGAGATCATAGAGAATAGCCGCCGGGACGATCGGTGAGACAGGCACGCCCTCAACCCGCTTCATGGCAAAACCGCGCCCTCTGGCGCCGAGCCATGCCGCCACCCCATCGGCGGCGGCCAGCCCGTAGACCGAGCCGCCAGAGAGGGTGAGGGCATCGATTCGATGCACCAGATTCCAGCCATTCAAGGCATCGGTCTCGCGTGTGCCGGGGCCGCCGCCGCGCACGTCAACCGCGCAGGGGGCAGGATTATCGGGCAGAATGACCGTCACGCCGGTGCGTGTTTCTGCACTCTGGGCCTGTCCGACGGTCAGCCCCTCAACATCGGTCAGGCTGTTTGAGGCGCCGACATGACCCTCGCCGTGAGCTGTCGGGGCGGCTCGTGTCGCATCGGAAAGAACGAGACCGGTCACGAGGCTGGAGAGCAGGAAATCACGACGCTTCATGAGACAACCGACAACAACAGGAAGAGGGAGCCCGAAACTAGGGCATCCTTCCCGGTGAGGGAACTCGCGGTTTTCGGGTCTGTAGAGGCCGTTGAATGGCGCGGCCGCGCCGAAAACAGCAAAGGCGCCTCGCGGCGGAATGTTCCGGTCGCGGGCGCTTCGTGTTCCGATCGCAACGCCTCGGGAAGAGGCAGCCCTTTCGGGCTTAGATGTAATGCTCGCTCAGCGGAGCGAAACCATTGAAGCCGGTCGAGCAATAGGTGGTGACATAGGCGCCGGTTGTCAGCAATTCGATGCGGTCGCCTGACGTCAGCGCATGCGGCAACAGCACGCGGTTCTTCTCATACATGATGTCCACGCCATCGCAGCTCGGACCGGCCACGACGGTTTCACCAGTGGGCAGGCCATCATGTGGCGTGCGGAAACGATAGCGGATCGCCTCGCCTTCGGTCTCTGCCAGACCGCCAAAGCGACCGATATCGAGATAGACCCAGCGTGGGTCGCTCTCTTTGCCGCCACGGCGGCTGACGAGTACGACTTCGGTCGAGACAACGCCTGCTTCTGCCACCATGAAGCGGCCCGGCTCGATCAGCATTTGCGGCAGCGCATTGCCGAAATGCTCGGTCATGGCGCGGCCGATGGCGAGACCGAACTGCTCGATCTCGGGAATGTCGTCGCGATAACGTACCGGGAAGCCGCCGCCGAGATTGACCATTTTCAGGTCGATGCCTGCTGCCGACAAATCCGTGAACAGCATGGCGACCTTGGCAATGGCCGCTTCATAAGCGGCCGTGCTGGTCTGCTGGCTGCCGACATGGAAGGAGAGACCATAGGGCTCCAGCCCGAGATCAACGGCCTGAAGCAGGAGGTCTTTCGCGTGGGCAATTGTCGTGCCGAATTTGCGCGAAAGCGGCCAGTCGGCGCCTTCATTCTCAACGGCCAGACGGCAGAACACGCGCGAGCCGGGCGCATGCTCGGCGAGTTTGGCCAGCTCTTCTTCGCTGTCAAAAACGAAGAGATCGACGCCCAGACCGAAGGCTTCACGAATGGAAGAGACCTTCTTGACGGTATTGCCGAACGAGATCTGGCTGGCCTGCGCACCGGCAGCCATGCATTGATGAATTTCGCCGATGGAGGCTGCGTCGAAAGACGAGCCCAAGCGCACCAGACGCTCCAGGATGGGCGCGGCCGGATTGGCTTTCACGGCATAATAGATATGTGCCAGAGGCAGGGCATCACGCAGGGCGTGATAACGCTCTTCGACGTGGTCGACATCAACGACCAGGCAAGGGGTAGCCGGCTGCTGCTCGGCAAGATAGCGGACAATTTTCGGAGTCATGAGTCACTCCTCCCGAAATCCGCCCGAATCTCCACGGGCGGAATTGTTGCGAAACGGTCGAACGGACCGGCGATCAGGACGAGGCTGGTTGCTCAAGAAAGAGCAGGATCAGCCCGATTGCCAGAACGCTTGACGTCGTTGCGTAACCTACAGAGGGCCAGTGGCACGTGCGTTGCTGCGTGGGGCGCATATGGGACCAAACCCCCCCTCATGCAACTAAAAAATGGACCCCAATTCTTTTTTCTGCACTGGACGCATGGTCACGCCGCCGTAACGCGAAACGCGGTGCAACGTTTCCGCCGCCACCGCGTCATGCTGGTATCATGCGCCTTGCGTAACTATAGAGAGGCAGCGACAGATCATGTGTCCCGGGGTGCATCAATGATGCATAGCGGGGGCAGGGATCGAGCCAACCAGAGGAAGGAATACTGCGTGGACGAAACCCCCACCCTACGAAGCCAGATGTCACAGGAAGCGGCAGAATCGGGCGGCGCGGTCGAAGCACGGAAAGTCTCTGGCGACCATGCGGCGCATGGTGAAGCTGCGTCGGGCCTATCGGAAGGGGACACTGTCGAGGCGCTCGGTCGCGAAGCGCCGGGCACAGGGGCGAAAAGTCCTATCCACATGCCGTTTGGTGGCTGGAAGCTCGTTTTGCGCCAGACGCTGAGCAATCTCGGGTCCAGCCAGACGAGTCTCTCGGCGGCAGGCTGCGCATTTTACGCGACGCTCTCTCTCTTTCCGGCTATCACGTCGCTGATCTCGGTCTATGGGCTGGTTTTCGATCTGCAGACCGTTGAACCGCAACTCAACGTGTTGCGCAGTCTGTTACCCCCGACGGCCTTCGAGCTGATCGCCTCGCAGATCCACACCCTGATCGGTCAACCTCATGCCTCTCTGACCATGGGCTGATCTTTTCTATCTCGATTGCGCTCTGGTCGGCTTCTGCCAGCACCAAATCAGTGCTGTCGGCGCTGAACCTTGCCTATGATGTTCTGGAGACACGCGGTTTTTTCCGGTTCCAGTTTCTCGCGCTAGGGGTCACATTCGGGGCGGTAATCGGCGCGTGCCTTACGCTAGCACTGATGGTCGCCTTCCCGGCTCTGGTCGATTACCTGCCCGATCTGCTCAATCGCTTCGGCTTGCGCAATCTCCCACCCGAGATCCTGTATCTCACCGATTATCTGATGAGCTACAGCACCCGTTATATCGTGCATTTCGGCGCCCCTGCCTTGATGCTGCTCTTCGTATTCATCGCGGTCACGCTGCTGTTCCGATACGGCCCCTGCCGCGACAAGCCCGACTGGCGCTGGATCGTGCCGGGTTCGCTCGTTTCGACCCTGCTATGGGTGCTGACATCGCTTGCTTTCTCCTATTACGTCAGTCACTTCGCGAGCTACGGATCCACCTATGGCCCCCTCGGTGCTGTCGCCGCCATCATGATGTGGTTCTTCGTGGGCACCTATGTCGTGCTTTTCGGGGCTGAGCTGAATGCTGGTCTTGAAGACCGTATGAAAGGCTTCAACCCCAAAGTCCCCGGGCTTACCCGCGTTCAGGCAACAGCTGAGCCGTCGGAAGCGGCGGCCTCCGAGGTCTGAGCTGGAGCGGAGCAACGCAACATTGTCTGGAATGGAAAAAGGGCGTGAACCGAGAGGTCCACGCCCTTTTCAATGGCGAAACAAGAGGGGGGCTCTCTTCTGAGAGGCAGCCTCGTTTTTTACTTGTGACGGCGTGAGTGGTGCGCGGCCGGCGCCTTGCTGGCATGAGGGGTTACAACCGGCGTGACGGCATCTAGAGCCTGCTCGTTGGTATCCTCAGCCTCGGCTTCGGCCACTTCGAGCGGCTGATCTTCCGCAATCGTCGTATCCGACGGAATGGGCGCCAGCTTCACATGCGCAGTGCCGCTTCCCAACATGCCGATCTCTGCGGCTGCTGCATGAGACAGATCGATGATGCGGCTGTTGAAGGGACCACGATCATTGACAGTTACGATGACGGACTGGCCCGTATCCTCGTTCTGCACCAGAACCTTCGAGCCCATCGGCAGGGTCGGGTGGGCTGCTGTCAGGGCATGGCTGTCGAGCCTCTCGCCACTGCTGGTGCGATGTCCTACCAGACGCTTGCCGTACCAGCTTGCGACCCCGTGCTCTGACCACGCGAGTACATTATGACTGGCAAGGGCGATGCGATGGGCGCGACGAGCAAGAGCCAGCTTGACGGAAGAAGCCCAAGGAGCGTGTTCCGCAGAGGGGCCTGTAATCGTGGTGACATCGGTCTTGCCAGTCGCATGCGCGCTATGCTTCGGCGCAAAAGCCGTGCAAAGCAGAGCCAAACCTCCGATTCGGGCGCGGAGACGCATTTTTCTGCGTTCCGTGGATCTGAAAGTACGCGTTCTGCTTTTGGAGGATTTCACGACAGCTAACAGCCTTTTGCTCAGTAACTCCGAACGATCGAATGCCCCGACAAGCCGGGACGGCGAGGAGCGACCCTAACACGATCGGCCCGGAACGCGAAATCGTGATGTGTATCCGGGTCTTTTTATGAAACCACACCCGTTAGAAAGAGAGTGCCGTCTGTTTCCTGTCCACCACAAAAACGGAGAAACGCGGCAGGAATGAGGCGTAATCTCGCCCTCTGAAGCGGGAAGGCTTTTACGGCCCAAGCGAAAGTGCTACGGGCTGCACTCATGATTCGCCCGATGATTGCCGTGCTCAACGGCCCCAACCTCAACATGCTCGGTATGCGCCAGCCGGAAATATACGGCCATGCGACCTTGGACGACCTTGAACAGGTCTGCATTCAGGCTGCCGAGCAGCTCGACGTCGCCATCGATTTTCGTCAGACGAACATCGAAGGCGAACTCGTTTCCTGGATTCAGGAGTGTCGAGGGCGGGCGCGTGGTATCGTGATCAACCCGGCGGCTTACGGCCATACGTCCATCGCACTTCTGGACGCGTTGCTCGCGACGGGGCTGCCGACGGTCGAGGTCCATATCTCCAATATCCATCGCCGCGATGCCTTTCGCCATCATACCTATACCTCTCAGGCCGCCATTGGCGTAATCTGCGGGTTTGGCGTGCGTGGCTATGCCATGGCATTGCGTGCACTTTATGACATGATCGAAGACGAGGACGAACGATGAGCCGTATGCTCGTGGACGCAGATGCCATCCGGGCATTGGCTGACATCCTGACCGAAACCGGTCTGACCGAAATCGAGGTTGCCGAAAAGGACAACCGCATCCGCGTGGTGCGTAGTGCTGGCGGCCAGATCGTTCATGCTGCGGCCCCGGCGCCTGCAGTGGCGGCTCCTGTAGCGGCTGCGGCCCCGGCACCTGTCGATGCCGCCAATCATCCGGCGCTGTGAGCAGCCCGATGGTCGGCATCGCCTATCTGACGCCCGATCCGGCCGCACCGCCTTTCGTGCACGAAGGCCAGAGCGTGACCGCCGGTCAGACCATCATGCTGATCGAGGCCATGAAGACCTTCAATCAGATCAAGGCGCCCCGCAGCGGCACGCTGACGCGCTTCCTGGTGGCCAGCGGCGACCCGGTTGAGTTTGGCGAAGCTCTCGCCATCATTGAATAAGCATCATTGACTGAGTCTGGGGCCAGATGTTTTCCAAGATCCTGATCGCCAATCGCGGCGAAATCGCGCTTCGCATCCTGCGCGCCTGCCGTGAACTGGGCATTGCAACGGTTGCCGTGCATTCCACGGCAGATGCCGACGCCATGCATGTCCGACTGGCGGATGAGGCGGTCTGCATCGGGCCGCCATCCTCGCGTGAGTCCTACCTGAACGTTGCGGCTATTCTCTCGGCCGCCACGATCACCGGCGCCGAAGCCATCCATCCAGGTTATGGCTTCCTGTCGGAAAATGCCGATTTCGCTGAAACGGTCGAAGAGCACGGCTTCGTGTTCATCGGGCCGACGGCTCATCACATCCGTACAATGGGCGACAAGATCATGGCCAAGACGACCATGCGTGAGCTTGGCGTGCCGCTTGTGCCGGGTTCCGATGGCGCCTTGCGTGATCTCGCTGCTGCCCGCGAAGTGGCTGCCCAGGTCGGCTATCCTGTCTTGATCAAGGCAGCCGCCGGTGGCGGCGGTCGTGGCATGAAGGTGGCGCAGAGCGAAGCCGAGATCGAAGAAGCCTGGTCGGTGGCGCGCACCGAGGCGCGTGCTGCCTTCGGCAATGACGAGGTGTATCTCGAGAAATATCTCGACAAACCACGTCATATCGAGCTTCAGATCATGGCCGACACGCATGGTAATGTCGTGCATTTCGGTGAGCGCGACTGCTCGCTTCAGCGTCGTCACCAGAAGCTGCTCGAAGAGGCTGGCTCGCCCGTGCTGACCGCAGAAGAGCGTGATGCCATCGGCGAGACGGCGACCGCCGCGCTCAAGAAGATGGGCTATCGCAATGCCGGCACGCTGGAATTCCTGTATCAGGATGGTCAGTTCTGCTTCATTGAGATGAATACGCGCCTTCAGGTCGAGCATCCCGTGACCGAAATGGTCTGCGACGTCGATCTGGTGCGTGAGCAGATCCGCGTGGCTGCTGGGCAGGCTCTCGGCTACGAGCAGTCGGACGTGACCTTCAGCGGTCATGCCATCGAGTGCCGTATCAACGCCGAAGATCCCGAGACCTTCATGCCGAACCCCGGCACGATCAAGGTTTTCCACGCGCCGGGCGGGCTCGGTGTGCGTATCGATAGCGCTATCTATGCCGGTTATCGCGTGCCGCCTTATTACGACAGCATGATTGCCAAGCTGATCGTTCACGCCCCGACGCGCGCCGAAGCCATTGCGCGCATGCAGCGTGCGTTGGATGAATGCGTGGTGGATGGCGTGAAGACGGTCATTCCGCTTCATCGCAAGATTCTGGCCGACCCACAGTTCCAGAAGGGTGACTACACGATTCATTGGCTGGAAAAATTCGTCGACTCGCTTAAGAAATAAGCAAAAATAACAAGGAAAAGTCCCGATGTCGGTCTGTGTTGAAACCTTCGTTCTCACCTGCCGCTCGGGCAGCGTGCCCCATGTCGTAGCGGCGCTTGAAGCGCATCTCGTTGGGCGCGCCGGTTTTCTCGGGTGCTGGACGACCGAACTCGGCAATCTGAACGAAGTGGTCGTGATGTTCAGCCCCACCCCGGCTGATCTGGTCTGGCCCGGTAGTGAAGCCGGTGTGGAACGCATCGATCGTCAGGTCTGGACACTGATTGCCGATACCAAGCCGTCCCCCGGCACTTATGGCGGCGTTTATGAATCACGCATCTACGACATCCTCCCAGGTTGTGAGGCTGACGTTGCCGCGTTGATGGCAGCCGCCGTTCCCGCGCGCGCCGCTATTTCGCCGGCTTATGCCGTGATGATGTCCAATGACGGTCCTGCACGCCTCGCCCATTTCTGGCCATATGGCGATCTTGCCGATCGTGCCGAGAAAAGGAAAGCAGCCGTCGCCTCAGGCGCATGGCCGCCGAAAGGCATTCTCCCTCTGCTCGGAACGATGCGTAACGCAATCCTGACGCCTGTTGCTTATTCGCCGAGTACCTAGGCCCCGTCCGACGGGACTCCTGCCGGTCTCCCGCTAACGGGCCGTTGCTTGCCGGAACCCTATTTGACAAGATGAGAGGGGCAAACGCCTTTCCGGGGCTTGAAGCAGGGCCCCATCGAACCCCGCTTCAAGCGCGCCTCAGTCGGGTCTGGCTTCAGCCTGTCCCGTAAAGGGCTGCGGCACCATCGGGGCGACGGGCTGTTTTTCAAGCAGGGTTTGAAGCGTCTCCAGAGCCTTGTCGAGTTGCTGGTCCTGGCCATTGAAGGTTGCGACCGGCATGTTTTCGACGGTGATGTCGGGCTCGACACCGTGGTTTTCGACCAGCCAATGGCCTTTCATGTCGTAATAGGGACGCTCTGCGGTGCGAGGCAGGCCGTTATCGGCAAGGCGGTCGCCGTCAGACAGCCATACGCCAGCGCCTGCGGTGCGTGCACCGATAAGCGGGCCTATGCCGAGAGATTTCACACCCTGAGAGAAAGTTTCGCCGTCAGAATAGGTGAATTCGTCGCAGAGCACGACGATATGGCCGCGAAATGTCTGCTGCATGTTGCCTTGCGGGGTTCTGCCGTGATCGGACCAGAACATCCAGACCTTTCGGAGCAACTCGGAGAGCACCCAGGAATCAATATTGCCGCCCAGATTGCGGCGTACATCGATCACGAGACCGTCTTTCTCTGTCTGGGTGAAAAAGTCGCGCGTGAAACGTTCCATGTCATCTTTGCCCATGGCGCGCAGATGCACATAGCCGATATGGCCGTGGCTGGCGGTCGCGACATACCGGGCGCGGTCGCCCTCCCAGGCACGCAGGCGAAGCGCCGCGTCCTGTTTGGCGCCGATGGGGGTGACGACGATCTGGAAAACCCGGTCCTTGCGCTTGAGGGTCAGCAGAACCTGCCGGTTGGCTGATTGGCCAGAAGCGCGGAAAGATCGGGCTGATCGGCGAGGTTCTGCCCGTTGAGGGCGGTAATCAGGTCGCCGGGCTTCACGTCGAGATTAGGGGCTGCGAGTGGCGAACGGTCTTCAGGCAGGTTGGGGTCGCCCTCATAGAGTCGATCGATCAGAAACCCGCCGGGCTGGCGTGTGAGATGGGCGCCAAGGCTTGCAATCAGCACGGCATTATCACGCGCGAGCGGCTCCGGCGGGCGGAACTGAGAGTGCAGGGCGTTGAGTTCGCCGATCATCTGACCCAGAAGATCGTCCAGATCCGAACGGTCGCCCAGCCGTGAAAGAAGCGGGCGGTAACGTTCGCGCATGGCTGCCCAGTCAACGCCATGCAGGGCAGGATCGTAGAAATGATCGCGATGCAGACGCCAGGCATCGTTGAACAGACCCTGCCACTCCGCGCCAGGATCGACGCGAAGGCGAAAACCATCGAGCGCAATTGTCGTGTCGGTGCCGTTCACGCCGGAAAGGCTGGCTGCGGCAGGCAAGAGCTGGATCTTGGGGGCGCGCTTTTCGTTGCCCGAAACGAGCATGAGCGTCTTGCCGTCGGGGGTGAGGGCGACGTCGCGCAGACCGGAAGCGAAATCGGTGGGCTTGGCTTCGCCAGAGCCGATCTTTAGCACCTTCAGGACGAGATCGTCGTCCTTACTGGCGGGCTGATCGGATTTGTGGGCAAGGAGATAGAGAAATTCCGGCCCGATCTCTATTTTGCTGAAATCACCCGCTGGGATCGGAAGCTGATACAGGCGGGTGGAGAGGCCCGCAGCGTCCAGTGCCGGACGCTTTTTCGGCGGGGCGGCCGCAGCTTTATCGGCGGGCTGGGCTGGCGCAGGCTGGTCGAGTTCAGTGCGCGGCGCGAAGGGGAAGTGCCCGTCCTTCTGCAAGGCGAGCGCGAAGACGCCGGTGCGCGGCGCGTAGACCGGTGCCGGGTTGCGGTCACCCCAGGGGCCGCCGTTATTGAGGGTGAAGAGGCGATCCGACAAAAACCATAGAAACTTGCCATCCGGGCTGAAACACGGCGCGTAGGATTCGTAATCGGAGGTGGTTGCCCAGATGATCTCGCCCGTATCGAGAGGATAGAGCGCGATCTGCCGCCGTATGGTCTCGCCGCGGGCTCTTGCAAACGCCAGCGCCCGCCCGTCTTTCGACCAGGTAAGGGAGTCGTATTCGCTGCGCCCGTCTAGACGGGCATCGTCAATCATCTTGTCTGTACGGGCCGCCACATCATAGAGAAAGAGCCGCCCGGCGATATCGGTATGGGCGAGGTGGGCGCCATCGGGTGAAATCCACAGACCCATTGGTTCGCTTTTCGAGCCATGGGTGAGTTGCGTGCCCTCGATGCTCCCCGAGTTCGGAAATGCCCAGAGTTCGGACTCGCCGCCCTTGTCACTGAACGCATAGAGCGTTTTGCCATCGGGAGAGAGCGTGGCATGACGCAGCCGCGTTGCGGCGGCGCTGGCCAGGGTGACGCGCCGCAGCGGGCCGGGTGAGGCCAGAGCGACATGGCCGCGCAGGGTCAGGGCAACCTGCTTGCCGTTCGGCGCGAGGCTGACCTCGGTGAGATAGGCGAAGGGATTATCGAGCCAGAGCGGGCGTCTCGCTGCGCGGCCGCTGGCGATGTCGATCGGCACGATCGTGTCGCTGCTGCTTTGCAGATCGAAATGATAGAGATCGGCACCAAGCTGATAAACCACATCATTGCCGCTCAGGCTGGCTTGCCTGACGCTGAAATCGTCATGATGGGTAAGCTGATGGCCGTCACTGCCATCAAGCGCGAAACTCCAGAGATTGTCGCGGCCATTCTTGTCGCTCACGACGATCAGGCGGTCGTTCCAGAGCATGGGGCGGCGTAGATTGGCGTCTTGAGGGCCGATACGCTTCGCTTCGGCGCCGCCCTTGAGGCGATAGCGCCAAAGCTGCGCCATGGCGCCCCCACGATAGAGCCGCAGATGGTCGTGGCTGACAGCGGTGCCGAAGCGGGTAAAATAGAGCCACTGCCCGTCGGCACTCAGCGCCGCGTCATTGGCATCTGCCAGAGGATAAACGCGCCGCGTCCCGCTGACCGGATGAATGGCGACGACGATACGGCTCAGACCCGGGCCTGTAGCAGGAGCCGTGCTGTAGAGAATGCCTGCTTTCTTGTCCCAGCCGATAGGCATCACAGTCTGGTTTTCGAACGTTACGCGTCGGGGCGTCCCTCCCTCGATAGGCATGACATAGATTTCTGTCGGGCCGTCATAATCGGCGAGAAACGCGACCTGTCTGCCATCGGGCGACAGGATAGGGTGAGGATCCGTGCCGATGGGAGCGGTTAACCGGCTTGCGCTCCCGCCTTTCAGCGGCACCTGCCAGAGAGACTGCTCATCATCAAAGACGAGCGTCGTTCCGGCAAGGGCAGGGTCACGCAGATAGCCCGGCGCAGCGTGAGCGAAGAAAGGTGCGAGGCTCAGCAGGGCAACGCTGGCGAGAAGCGGGGAAAAACGCATGAACACCTTCCGGGACGAGTGGGAGCCTCGCTAGAGAACGTGATCGGGCTGAAAATTCAAGTCCTCATCCCCTCATGAACTCGCCGCTTTCAGGCCGCTCCCGGCAGCGAGAGGGCAGAGCACGAGCGCGAGTGCAAGAAACGCACCGAGAAAGTCGAGTTCGGGACCAAAGCTGCGGCCGTTCGTTGCGGCATCGGCAGAAGCCGCGCCGAAGATTAGAACAGGGGTGGCCAGGGGAAGCACGAGCAGAGGCAG
Source organism: Asaia platycodi JCM 25414 (assembly GCF_000614545.1). Taxonomy (GTDB): domain Bacteria; phylum Pseudomonadota; class Alphaproteobacteria; order Acetobacterales; family Acetobacteraceae; genus Asaia; species Asaia platycodi. The sequence continues at coordinate 439,359 of NZ_BAKW01000001.1, forward strand.
CAATACGCCACCGCGGCGGGCGCCGAGCACGAGGGATGCGGCCATGCCCCCCAGAAGCGACAGAAGCGGCGTGCCGAGAGCGAGCCCCGCGAGGAGCGGCGGGATATCGTCCGGCGCGCTGCCGAGCATGAGGCTGAGCGGTATTGCTGCTATCAGCAGCGGTAGCCCTGTGGTCAGCCAATGGGAGATGATCTTGGCCAGAGCGACGAAAGCGGGGGAGAGACCAAGAAGAAGAAGATGGTCGAGCCCGCCATCTTCAAGCTCGGCGCTGAAAAGTCGGTCAAGCGGCAGAAGGCTGGCTAGCAGGGCGCAGACCCAGATGATGCCCGGCGCCATGCGGTGCAGCAAGGCGGGTGAGGGACCGAGCGCGAGGGGGAAAAGACTGCCACACAGCACGAAAAACAGCAGCACGGCCAGGGTATCGGCACCATGGCGCAGCGCGAGGCGTAATTCGCGCCCGATGAGAGCGAGAAAGATACTCAGATCCATGGTGACGCTTCCTGCGGTGTCAGCACGAGGCGGCGCGCCTCTGGCAGAGGGAGCGTGACATGGGTGGTTGCGATAATCATGCCGCCAGCCGTGCGATGGGCCACCATCAGGGCGCCGAGTGTTGCGATGGCCTTGTCATCGAGCCCCAGGCTGGGTTCGTCGAGCAGCCAGAGCGGGGCCTGGCGCAGCAATACGCGCGCGAAGGCACCGCGCCGTTTCTGTCCTGCGGAGAGAAGCCGCGTGGCAGATCGGCCAGTGTCAGCAGGTCGAGAGCCTCGAGAGCCTCGTCGCACTGCCCGCCGCCGATGCCAGCCTCGAGCGCAAGATTTTCGCGCAGGGTCAGGCCCGGCTTGAGCGCATCGAGATGCCCGAGATAGGCAATATCCAGAGCCTGCTCCGGTGTGCCGCCTCTCAGCCCATTGAAGCTGAAGCTGCCCGCCTGCACGGGGCAGAGTCCGGCAAGCACGCGAAGCAGGGTCGATTTGCCCGCGCCGTTCGGCCCGGTCAGCAAAAGTGCCTCCCCCCGGTTCAGTGAGAGGCTGATCTGATCGAGCACGAGCCTGCCGCCGCGTATCACGGTTACGTCATGAACATGCAGCCAAGACGCTGGAGGCGAGGGAAAACCTGACATTGTGCGGAAATAACATCTTCCTGAGAGAGTTTCATTCGACTCTGTGCGAATAAGGGTCGAGACTGTATAGAAGGGCCAGCCCCAAGGGGCCAGATGACAAGGCAGGAGGACAAGCCATGAGAACCGTCGGACGGGATTCCCTGGGCGTGATGCGGGATCTGGAGGTTGATGGCCGAAAGTACCACATATTCTCTCTGCCGGATGCGGCGGCCAAGCTGGGCAATCTGTCCCGCCTGCCTGTCAGCCTCAAGGTTCTGCTCGAAAACGTCCTGCGTTTCGAAGACGGGCTGAGCTACCGCACTGAAGATGCGCAGGCGATCGTCGATTGGACCGCAAAAGGTCATTCCGATCAGGAAGTGCCGTTCAAACCGGCGCGTATCCTCATGCAGGATTTCACGGGCGTTCCCGCCGTGGTCGATCTGGCCGCGATGCGTGATGGCATCATCGCGCTTGATGGTGACCCGGAGAAGGTGAACCCGCTCGTTCCGGTCGATCTTGTGATCGATCACTCGGTCATGGTCGATGTGGCGGGCAGCGCCGACGCGCTCGAACGCAATGTCGAGATCGAGTTCGAGCGCAATGGTGAGCGTTATGCTTTCCTGCGCTGGGGCCAGACTGCGTTCGAAAATTTCCGCGTCGTGCCGCCGGGTGCGGGCATCTGCCATCAGGTGAATCTGGAATATCTGGCGCAGGCCGTCTGGACCGGCATGGTCGATGGCAAGGAATACGCCTATCCGGATACGCTCTATGGCACCGATAGCCACACCACGATGGTGAATGGCATGGGCGTCCTGCTGGGGTGTTGGCGGGATCGAGGCCGAGGCTGCCATGCTCGGCCAGCCCATCGCCATGCTCATCCCTGACGTGATCGGTGTGCGTCTCGACGGCATGCTGCCTGAAGGCGCGACGGCGACCGATCTGGTTCTGACTATCACCGAAATGCTGCGCGCTGAAGGCGTGGTTGGTAAATTTGTCGAGTTCTTTGGCCCGGCTCTCGATCATCTGCCGGTGGCCGACCGTTCGACCATCGCCAATATGGCGCCGGAATACGGCGCTACCTGCGGCTTCTTCCCGGTTGACGCGCTGACGCTGGACTATCTGCACCAGACAGGTCGCGACGAACATCGTATTCACCTGACCGAGGCCTATCTGCGTGCTCAGGGCATGTTCCGTGACGCCGATACCCCCGAGCCCGTTTTTTCGAAGGTGCTCTCGCTCGATCTGTCGACCATCATCCCCTCGCTGGCAGGGCCCAAGCGCCCGCAGGATCGTGTGGCTCTGACCGACGCGACTTCGGCTTTTGAAAAGGCGCTGACAGCCTCGCTCGGCGTGAAGCCCGACGACGTGCGTAAACGCGCCATCGTGGCCGGATCGGATTACGATATCGGTCATGGTGACGTGGTGATTGCGGCCATCACGTCTTGCACCAACACGTCCAATCCGGCTGTTCTCGTCGCGGCCGGTCTGGTGGCGCGCAAGGCACGCGCGCTTGGCCTCAAGCCGAAACCCTGGGTCAAGACCTCGCTCGCGCCGGGCTCTCAGGTCGTGACGGATTATCTCGACAAGGCTGGTCTGAGTGCCGATCTCGACGCGCTCGGCTTCGAGACGGTCGGTTATGGATGCACCACCTGCATCGGCAATTCCGGCCCCATCGCCCAGCCGATCGTGGATGCGATCGAGGGAAATGGTCTGGTGGCGACCTCGGTGCTTTCAGGTAATCGTAATTTCGAAGGGCGTATCTCGCCCAACGTGCGTGCCAATTACCTCGCCAGCCCGCCGCTGGTCGTGGCCTATGCGCTGCTCGGAACGCTGCGCAAGGACATCACGAAGGAGCCTCTCGGCATCTCGAAGGACGGGAAGGAGATCTTCCTGCGCGATATCTGGCCGAGCAATGAAGAGATCGCCACTCTCATCAAATCCTCGGTCACGCGTGAGAGCTTCGTTGAGCGCTATGGCAGCATTTCCAAAGGTACGAAGCAGTGGCAGGCTCTCGCTGTGGCCAGCGACGCCCGTACGTTCGCCTGGTCTGACAGCTCGACCTATATCCAGAAGCCGCCCTATTTCGAAGGGCTGACCAAGGAGCCGGGCGAGACACATGACATCGAGAATGCGCGTATCCTCGCGCTTCTGGGCGATAACATCACCACCGACCATATCTCCCCGGCGGGTGCCATCAAGCCTTCTTCGCCGGCAGGCAAGTTCCTGAGCGAGCATCAGGTCTCCGTTTCGGACTATAATTCCTACGCTCACGCCGCGGGAATGACCGTGTGATGGTGCGCGGAACATTCGCCAATATCCGCATTCGCAACGAGATGCTGCCGGGTGTTGAAGGTGGCATGTCGAAATACCTGCCCGATGGCACGGTGGCCTCGATTTATGATGTGGCGCATCGCTATCAGCAGAACGGCACGCCGCTTGTGGTGTTCGGTGGGCGCGAATACGGTATGGGTTCGTCGCGTGACTGGGCAGCAAAGGGCACGAGGCTTCTGGGCATCAAGGCCGTGATCGCCGAAAGCTTCGAGCGCATCCATCGTTCCAATCTTGTCGGCATGGGCGTTCTGCCTCTGACCTTCCAGGAGGGCACGTCGCGCAAGACGCTTGGGCTCGATGGCTCCGAGACGATTTCGCTGGTTGGTCTCGAAGCAATCACCCCACGCATGACCGTTTTGATGAAGATTATGCGTCAGTCTGGTGAAATCGAGCAGGTCGAGCTTCTTTGCAGAATCGATACGCTTGATGAAGTTGCCTATTACAGGCATGGAGGGATCCTCCCTTATGTCCTGCGTGGGATGACTGACACTGACTGACAACGCCGAGTCCGTTCTCGACGCCAGAAACATCACCAAGAGCTTTGGGCGACATGTCGTGCTTCACGACATGTCGCTTTGCGTTGAGCGAGGGGAGCTGGTCTCGATCATCGGGCCTTCAGGCTGCGGAAAATCGACTTTTCTCCGCTGCCTCAATTTTCTGGAAATTCCCGATTCCGGCCTGCTACGCATCGAAGATGTCGAAATCGATAAACAGACCGGTCACGGCTGGAGTCGTGCGCAGGAGCGGCGCGCCCATGCGCTGCGCGCGCATGTCGGCATGGTCTTTCAGTCCTTCAACCTGTTCGCCCATCGCACCGTTCTGGATAACGTGATGATGGCGCCGCGTGCGGTGAAGGGCCAGCCACTCGGCGAGATCGAGCCCCTGGCGCGTTCGCTTCTTGCCAAGGTCGGGCTGGAGGGCATGGCGGATCGCTATCCCTCGACCTTGTCCGGCGGGCAGCAGCAGCGTGCTGCCATTGCGCGAGCATTGGCGATGAAGCCTGCGTCATGCTCTATGACGAGCCGACTTCGGCGCTCGACCCGGAACTCGCTGAGGAGGTGCTCCAGGTCATGCGCAGGCTCGATGACGAGGGCATGACCCAGATCGTCGTGACCCATGACATGCGCTTTGCCCGGGCCGCATCCGACCGGGTTCTGTATGTCGAGGGCGGCCATATCGTGGAGAGTGGCGACCCGGAAGAACTTTTTTGCAGCTCCTGAAGACCCAAGAACACGCCGCTTTCTGAGGACGTTGCTGTGACTCTCTGCCTCTCCGCAGCGACTGAGGCGCGGTGTCGCCTGTCTGGGGCCGCCCTGTTTCTTCTCGTGGCGCTGTGTCTGGCTGCGTTCTGCCGTCCCGCTTATGCCTCCGACGCCGCGACTCCCGGCGCGGCCACGGCCGCTGTTGCGGGTTCAGACCAGAACAGGGCTCAGCCCGAGCTAAGCTGGGCGTCGGATGGCGAGGCCAATGTGCCTTACGTGTTCCATGATCCTGCGGACCTCAATCATCTTGAGGGGTTCGAATATGACATGGTGCAGGAGATCGCCCGCCGTCTGAACCGTAAGGCCAGATTTGTCCAGAATGACTGGGACGGGCTGATTCCGGGCCTGCAACGCGGCATGTATCAGATGGTGGTCGATGGCATCGAGATGACGCCGGACCATCTTCAGGCGGCGTTGTTCTCACGCCCTTATTACGTGACAGGCGATCGTATCGTCGTGCGTCGCGACCGCATGGATCTGAACAGTTTCGCGGCGTTGCGCGGCCATGTGGTGGGGACGATCAAGGAGACCCTGGCAGAGCGTCTGCTTCAGCGGGAATCAAGCATCACGGTGCGTTCGTATGAGGAGGAGACCTACGCGTTTTCCGATTTGCGCAATGGCAGACTCGACGCGCTCCTGCTCGATGGTCCGATCGCGCTATATTATGCCGGTATCACCGACGATCTGGAGATTGTCGGCCCCCCCGTAGGCCAGACCCGTTACGGCATCGCGTTCAAGCAGGGTAATACGGCCCTGCATGACGAGGTCGATCGCGCGTTGGGCGCGATGATGCAGGACGGTACGTTGCAGATCATTCTGGCGCGCTGGAATCTCTGGACGCCGGAAATGGCCCAGATGACGGGCGATCATGTCGTTCGTGACGTAAAGCCTGTGGAGTGGCTACGATATCGGGATGCGATGCGCGCCCAGACCGGCTGGGTAGGGCAGCTCAAGCGCTATATAGGCTTTCTGCCTGATATCGGCGAAGCGGCGCTATTGACCCTGGTGGTCTCGGCGCTGTCGATGGTCATTGCCGTCAGTCTGGGGCTGACGCTGGCTCTGGGACGCCATTATGGGCCATCCTGGCTGCGCTGGGGTACCGGCCTCTATATCGAGATCGTGCGCGGTACGCCGCTGCTCATCCAGATCTTGTTTATTTTCTATGGCCTGCCGGGAATGGGCATAAAGCTCTCGCCGTTCTTCGCCGGTGTGATTGCGCTTGGTCTCAATTACGCGGCCTACGAAGCCGAGAATTATCGCGCAGGCCTGTCTTCAGTGCCGCGTGGCCAAATGGAAGCCGCCATTGCGCTGAACATGACCCAGCGTCAGGCGCTGCGCCTCGTCATCATTCCACAAGCCTTCCGCACGGTGCTGCCGGTGATGACCAACGATTTCATCGCCCTGCTGAAGGATTCATCGCTCGTCAGCGTGATTACGCTGACCGAGCTGACCAAGACCTATATCCGCCTCTCTTCGACTTATTACGACTATATTGGCACAGGTCTCCTGATCGGTGCTGCCTATCTCCTGCTCGGCCTCCCCTTTGTTCGTTTTGCCCGTCACGTCGAACGAAGACTCGGCCGTAGCCTCATGCGCTCGGGTCATCACTGATCCGTATTGTTACAAAGTGACGGGCTGTCTCTGATGAGGGTGTTTCTACCCGGTAGGCAGAGCACTGGGTCATTTCATGACGCCGCTATGCCCGTCGGCGAGTTTTTTGTATCTGTAATCGCATAGGAATAGCTTGGTACCACAAGAGTGGCGATGGCTGCCTGCGTGATCCTGCTGCGTCGGGGCGGGTAAGCCCCTTGGTATAGCGCGGCGCGGGAGGATGACTTCGAAGGATCATCTGCTTCTTGGAGGGAGCACCGACGATTTCACCGATAACGTTTCTTTCAAGCATGAAAGCTTCAGAATTTCGGCTACAATAACGTCGGGAAAGAAGACGGGTGTTTAAAGTAGGTGGAACGCCGGAATTCTGGCGGGATTTCCAAGTAAATGCCTTGTCCCGCGCGAACCATTAAACATATTCGACAAAAGACACCTATGAGAACGCGCCACGTGCACTATCTCGGTCAATGATCGCTGCCTTATTGTGGCGGCGCTGCTGGATCACGCGAAAGTTCTGTCGGTACAGGCTCGGTCGAGGTGTCATGTGTCATGTAACGACGCAGCAGCGGAATCCATTGCGTAAACCAGCGGTCGGACTTGCGTATGAAACTCTCTGCAGCAGGCACCTGTGCAAGCGCCGCCTTGTCCCAATAGGGCAGGGGAGCAAGAAGCTGAACTGTCCCCGTCTTGGTTGGGGAAAGGAGATAGGTGACCGCTGACGTGCCCTTGCTGGCATCCGTTGCACCGCTGCTCTGAATCCAGTTCGCGACGATGAAGAGCGATGGCATTGGAAAGCCGAGGGCTGAGAGACGTTTGAAAGCGAGCTGAATCAGTTCGTCAGAGGAGATTACTCCGTTGGGCCCCATGACCGCGTTGGCAACAAACGCACATTCATTACGTCCATCTGGCCGATCTGCGAATATCTGCGCGCTGTAATTGCGATCATCATGACAGTGGCTCGTTGCTGCTTGCACAATGTCGATTGGAAGCTGTTCGGTCGCCGTCCGGGCGACGATGACGCCCGTAACGACTCCCCGGTCTGTTCTGACAAGAATATTGATCAGCATCCGTCCGCCGGCACCGTACTGGCCGGTTACGACGGGATGCCAGACACCGGCAGGAAGTGGAAGCGTATGACCACCGAAGGGGATAGAACCGACCATTGCGGTAGTGATGTCCGGCGCGATCAAACGGCTCGTCCCGTCATCGGGCGTATTCTGCTGTCCCTGAGTGTCTTGTGAGGCAGCCTCTTGGTCCGACGAATTTTGTGTACGGGATGGTGCTGTGCCAGCAGGAGGCTGCATGCCAGGTATACGGCTTAGCATGGTGCCTTTGCAAGCATCCAGGGCATAGGGAACAGCAGACCCAACACTGTGAAGACGATCATCACATAAAATGCGAAGCGCCAAAGAGGCGCTCGGCGCCATAAACGAGGAAAAGCTGACACTATTTATCGTCCTGGTGGCGATCAGGGGCTAAGTCGGGCTGTCAGGGATTTGCTGTCATCAGCAATTTCAGCCTTTACGCCGTCTTCTCCCATGACCAGGCGAACGAGTTTGGCGTCGTTCTGGCGGGCGAGAATCAGACTCTCGCTGACCATATCCTCGATCGAGCGCACAAGATCGCGTGCCGAGCGCCGGCGCCCAGTTTTTGCTGGCGTTGCATGAGCTGGAACAGTAGATAGGCATCAATGCCGCCAGCCTCAACATTGAGACCATAGCCCTTGATCATGGCTTCGATTTCCAGTGCGGCCACACGAGCGAGATCCAGATCCCGCAGCTGCCTGAAAACGAAGATACGGTCGAGACGGTTGAGTACTTCAGGTGCAAATCCTGCCTTGCGCAGCGCTTCCGTCGATTCTGCGCGCATGCGGTCAGCATCGTCGTGAAGACGATCGGCAATTTCTGTCAGGGCTTCGGTGGCGATATTCGAGGTGAGCATGAAGATCGCGCGCGTGGTGGAAATCTGCGCACCGGTTGAGGCTTCCGTAACATGGCCATCGTTCCAGGCTGTGAGGAACTTCTTGAACACATCCGGATGGGCTTTTTCGATTTCGTCGAGCAAGACGATGGCGTCAGGTTTTTCCTGCAACCCACCGGTGAGCTTGCCGAAGCTGTCTGAGCCGACATAGCCCTTGGGCGATCCGAACAGCATCGTGGCTGCGTGGGGGCTCGACATCTGGGTCATGTCGAAATGCAGAAGGGGGCGCTCCATCTGGCGGGCGATCTGCTTGGCGAGATAGGTCTTGCCGGTGCCTGGCGGACCCGCAAGCAGAAAAATTCCGACAGGTTTGTTTCGTATCGTCAATGCGAGGCGTCGGCGAAGTTGCTGGGCGATGTCTTCACAGACCTGATCCTGCCCGACAACTTTGGCGCGCAGACCTGCGGCGAGTTCCTCGGCGTTGATCGCGACCTCCTTCTGCTCCTGGGCCAGAAGCTCCTCAAGGGCAACACGGTTTGTCAGGCGGGCAAGAATGTCCATAACGAAGCCTTTGCGACGACGAAGTCCCTTGCGGGCCAGTTTTGCAGAACGAACTTCATAGAGAAGTCCGGAGACAGTGAGGAATGCCGCAAAACCCGCGACCGGAAGATAGGCGTCTCTCGCCCAGGATAGGAAACGAAGCAGCATCCCGCCGGACAGATGAAGCGAGACGGCGGCCTGAATGCTCGCGAGTATCAGGAAGATCACCATCATCACGGGCATGAGACGGTTCAAGGCGGGCAGCAGAGCTTTCATTGTACGATAACGTCCAGAACAATCTGCTGATTGATGTTGGTGAGGCGGGGCAGAATGAGTGGCCCCAGTGTTGTGAGTATGCCTGATTCCAGACCGCCTGCGGCGGGAGAGGTCAAAGGATTGATCGCAATCTCTCCAGCCATGTAGATGGGTACCACGACCGTTTGCAGTTCGGGTTTGAGAAGAAGGTTCTGCGTCATACTGCCGGAGGTGATGGCGACGGACTGTCCCAAAGCGCCAGAGACCTGAGCAATCGGCATACGCACGAGACGCATACGCTTGTTTCTGACTGCCGCGACGATCTCGGTACGCTGCTGTTTGTCGAATCCTGTCTCTGCCAGCGCAGCCTCGGCCCTGTCCGTAGGTATAAGCGCTAGCTGTGCATCGAAATGGGCCGCATCTGAACGGATTTGGGAGGGCGAGGCCGTTTGGATTGTCTGGGCTCCCGCGGCTGAAGACGATGTCCCGGGCGCTGATCTGTGCCACATCGCGCCACCCATGCATGCGGCCATGATAGCTGTTGCCATCACAAGCTTGGGTGTCAGACCCATGCGTTCGTTCCCGGACTGCCGGAGAGGGTTGCCCGACCGGTCGAGGAGCGGCTTGAGTTGAGGCTCGGGAGTGTCATTCATCCCGCCAAGTCTGGCAGGAGACGCAGCGTCTGGGCAAGAGCTGTGTTACATAAGGAGTGTAATCAAAAGTTACGTTTGTTGGTGACGACTTCCAGCTCTGGGTATCTAGGACGCGAGTCTTGCTTCTTTCCACATGTTGGCCTAAACAGTCTCCATTCCTTTCATCTTTCGTCTTATCGGGGGGTGGCCTTGACGGGCCGCCTTTTTTTGTCTTGGCCAATGAAATTCCCAGCCTGAACGGTCTTGAGGCGCGTATCGCGCAGCAGATCGAGCCGACTCTGACCGATCTCGGCTATGAGATCGTGCGTCTGAGCGTCCTGGGGCGTGAGACCCCGACCATCCAGATCATGGCAGATCGCGCCGATGGCTCGCTGATCGGCATCGAAGATTGTGAGCAGATCAGCCATGCCGTTGGCGCTGTGCTCGATGTTGACGATCCGATCCCCGGCGCCTGGACGCTCGAAGTGTCTTCTGCCGGTATCGATCGCCCCTTGACGCGCCTTAAGGACTGGGACCGTTTTGCCGGTCACCTGGTCAAGGCCGAACTCGATCTGCCGCTCAATGGTCGCAAGCGCTTCTCCGGCATCATCACCGGAACGCGTGAGAATGCCGCTGTCATCCGTCTCGATGACGGGGAAGAGGCCGTTCTGCCGATCGACACCATTCGCAAGGCGCGTCTCGTGCTAACCGATGCGCTGATCGAGGCGAGTGCCGCCATGCTGGGCATTGCATCGGAAGACGAAGGGGCAGAAGAAGAAGAGGCTACGCGCCGCAAGACGCCAAAGCTCAATCCTGCCAAGCCGGGCAAGGGATCCAAGCCCGGACGCAAGACACACTGAGTTTTCCGCTTATCCCGTTTTTGCCGTTCTGCGCGGTTTCGCGCTCCGTATTTGAGGATTTCGTCTGATGGACACCTCCGTTACCCGTCCTGAGCTGCTTTTGGTGGCAGACGCCGTTTCGCGTGAAAAGAACATCGATCGTGAAGAAGTGCTGGAGGCGATGGAGCAGGCCATCCAGAAGGCCGGGCGCGCCAAATACGGCCACGAAAAGGATATCCGAGCGACGATCGACCGTCGCTCTGGCGAAGTGCGACTGTCTCGCTGGACCGAAGTGGTCGAGACCGTTGAAAACGAAGACACGCAGATCCCACATGCAATCGCGCTGAAATTCCAGCCTGAGATCAAGATTGGCGAGCATCTGGTCGATCCGCTGCCGCCGATCGATTTCGGGCGTATCGCAGCCCAGACTGCCAAGCAGGTCATCGTGCAGCGCGTGCGCGAATATGAGCGCAAAAAGCAGTATAACGAGTTCAAGGACCGCGTCGGCGAGATCGTCAACGGTACGGTCAAGCGCACCGAATACGGCAATCTCATGGTCGAGATCGGCCATACCGAGGCTCTGCTGCGTCGCGATGAGCTGATCCCCCGCGAGTCGTTCCGTAATTCCGATCGTGTGCGGGCGTATATTTATGACGTGCGCGACGAGACGCGTGGTCCGCAGATCTTCCTGAGCCGTACCCATCCGGCCTTTCTAGCCAAGCTTTTTGCGCAGGAAGTGCCCGAGATCTATGACGGTATCATCGAGATCAAGGCTGTTGCCCGCGACCCTGGCTCACGCGCCAAGATGGCCGTCGTCTCCAAGGATGCATCGATTGACCCGGTGGGCGCCTGCGTCGGTATGCGCGGTTCGCGCGTGCAGGCGGTAGTTGCTGAATTGCAGGGCGAAAAGATCGACATCATTCCTTGGAGCCCGCAGGCGGCGACTTTCGTGGTGAACGCACTGGCCCCCGCCGAAGTGACCAAGGTGGTCATGGATGAGGAAGCCGGTCGCGTCGAAGTGGTGGTACCGAACGAACAGCTCTCGCTGGCGATCGGTCGTCGGGGCCAGAATGTGCGTCTGGCTAGCCAGCTCACGCGTTGGGATATCGATATCCTGACCGAAGCGGAAGAATCGGAGCGTCGACAGGAAGAGTTCCGCAAGCGCACCCAGCTCTTCGTCGATGCGCTGGATGTCGATGATGTGATTGCCGGCCTTCTGGTGACAGAGGGCTTCCACACCATCGAGGAGCTGGCGTATGCCGATCCTGATGAGCTGCACGCGATCGAAGGTTTTGATGAAAGCGTAGCCGAAGAGCTTATGCGCCGTGCCGAAGAATTCCTCGTGCAGAAGGAGCAGGAGCTTGACGACAAGCGTCGTGGACTCGGCGTTGAGGACGCAATTGCCGAACTGGGCGTGTTCACCAACGCCATGCTGGTGACGCTGGGTGAGAAGGGGGTGAAAACCCTCGACGATCTGGCTGATCTTGCCGGTGACGAGCTTGTCGAAATGCTCGGGGATGACAATATAGACGAAGATGCTGCCAATGAGATCATCATGGCAGCGCGTGCTCACTGGTTCGATGGTGAGCCGGAAGTCGAGTCCCCCGAGGAAGGGGAGGCTTCCGACGTCTGAATTTCACGAAACAGAGGCACAGGCCACCCTATCGTCAGACGAGCTCGATCCGATCGAGCTAGATGACGAGAAAGGCCCGCAGCGGCGCTGCATCGTCACTCGAAAGAGTGGAAACCCCGATGTCATGCTGCGTTTTGTCATCTCGCCTGATGGCATGGTGGTCCCCGATCTGGCAGCAAAGCTGCCAGGGCGGGGAATCTGGTTGAGTGCCGGGCGGGATGTGCTAGATACGGCGCGGACGCGCAATCTCTTCTCCAGAGCCGCGCGTCAGCCGGTAAAGGTATCTGAGGATATTGCGCAGGTACTGGTTTCAGGAATAGAAGCGCGGCTGGTGCAGGGGCTTGGCCTCGCGCGTCGGGCCGGTCAGGCTCTCTGTGGGTTTGTTAAGTGTCGCGAATGGATTGCTGGCGGTAAAGCCGGTCTGGTGATCCAGGGATCGGGCGGAAGCCCGGATGAGTTGCGGCGTCTGATATCGGGAAATAATAAACTTCCGGTACTGACGTTACCGGCCCAGATGCTCGCGACGGCATTCGGGCGGGAACATGCGGTCTATGTTGTGATAGCGCCAGGGGCGCTCGCGCAGCGTCTGATGGCTGAGCATGAACGATTTTTGGGGCTGACCGATGGGTTGGTTCCTGAGCCGCCTACTGAGCGGCTCGCACGGGAACAGGCAGGTATATGAGCGAAGGCAACGAACGGAACCAGGGCACTCAGGCTCAGGGCGGCCAGACAGAAGGCCAGAATGTCCAGGATCAGGGCGCCAGGCTCAGGGTGACCAGGGTAAGGGACGTCTGTCCCTGCGTCCGGGCGGGCGCATGGAACTCGGGCGGACGGTAGACGCAGGATCAGTGCGTCAGAGCTTCAGCCATGGCCGCTCGAAAGTGGTCCAGGTGGAAGTGCGCAAGAAGCGCGAGACGAATGAGCGCAAGGATGGTCGTGGGGCAGCGGGTGGCCGTGGTGGCCGCGCCGGTGCCGGTCGCGCCCTGACGCCCGCCGAACTCGCGATTCGCCAGCGCGTGCTTGAAGAGCAGCGCAAGGAAGCCGCTCGCGAAGCGGCGCGTATCGAAGAAGAAAAGATCCGCATTCTTTCCGCCGCTGAAGAAGCGAAGCGTGAAGAAGAGGCGCGTGCCGAGGCCGTGGCGCGTGAGGCCGAGATGGCTCGCGAGGCGGAAGAGCATGAGCGCCAGATGGCCGCTGCTGCCGAAGATCAGGCGAAGCAGGAGGCTCTCGAAGAACAACGCAAGATTCGTGTCGCCGAGCGTGAGCGCGAGGAAGCGGCACGCCGCGCCCCGCTCGAGGCCGCTGAGACGGCCCGTCGCTCTGGCGGTGTGCAGCTCGCTGCGCCGATGGAG